>DASZRW010000047.1:0-38398 GCA_035549015.1 Kapaibacterium sp. (SeqCode) | reverse complement strand
CATACGGCTCGCATCTGGTCAGTGGCTGATGGTCATGTGGTTGCGGTACTCATTCCGCACTACTCACCGGTCGTCACTGCTCGTTTTCTGCATCATGATTCGATCGTGTTCACGGCCTCAAGCGGCTACATCCGGCTGTGGCACCCGTTGAGCGGCGACCGGATCGATTCAGTTCACATTGATGTAGAAAATCTTGAAGCTCTGGATCTGAGCCCTGACGGGCAGTACGTGTTCGCAACCAACGGTGGAGGGCATGGCGCGCTGGTGCGTTTCGATAACGATTCAATACTGGTTCGGATCGATGGTGCCATCCTCGGCGAGTTCAATCACGCCGGCACGCAGATCTGCATGGCGATGAAGGATACATCCATCGTGGTCTGGGACATCGCGTCGCGCAGCATCGTTGCGCGCTTCAAGGGACATCTGGGGGAAGTCTACGCGGTCTCATTCGATCGCGCGGGGCGCCGTGTGGTCTCCGCCTCTGCGGACCGGACGGTTCGCGTGTGGGATATCGCCAGCGGGGCGCAGGTGTTCTACGCGGTTGCGCACGATGGTGCGGCGATCTGCGCGCGGTTCAATCCGCAGGGTGACCGGGTTGCGAGTGGCGGGAAGGACCGAGCGATCCGGATCTGGGATGTGAGTGCGTCGGGCGTGGATGCGCCTGTCGCCGGCGTCCGGAGCGCGGGCGTCGGAGTGGAGTGCCTTCCGAACGTGACGTCGGGGCCATTCCTGGTGCGTCTGCATGGAGCAGGGAGCGGGGTTGCGCATGTGGAGGTGATCGATCTTCTCGGGACTGTGGTTCGGTCGATCGATGCATCGGCGGAGAGCGGATCGCTGAATGTGTGGATGGATGCATCATCGCTTGCATCCGGCCTGTACGTGGTGCTCGTGCGCATCGGCGGCGGCACGGCCACGTCGCGGCTGCTGGTGCGATGAGCTCTACGTGGCGATTCGTTCGGTGTGGCGATGCGACAGCAGCACGTTCGTCGTTGCTGCCCGATGCGGGTTGGGAGGGGAACGAACCTGGAGTGGAATCGATGAAGATATTCCTGTCATGCACCCTACTGCTCTGCCTCGCCGTTGCCGCGCACATGAAAGCCCAGCCGGTTGAGGAAGGCCGTACCGCCGTGGCTTCCCCCCGGGGTGTTGAATCCACCGGCCCATATCCGGTGCTGACGTTGCCGGGGCATCGAGACTGGGTCAGGTCCGTTGCCTTTGACGAGACGGGGATGCGGCTTGTGTCGACTTCCTACGACAGCACGGTCCGTACCTGGAAAGCGCTGACGGGTGACTCGCTTCTCACCCTGCATGGTCATATTGTACGTTATCAAACTAATCCATCTTCATTATCGAGATATTTTCGCTTCAATGGGAGCGCGACCGTAGGGCATGGTTATCAAATTACCGCACGCGTGACGGTTACGTTTTGCCCCTCCGCAGAGGGTCGGGATATGCCGTCGCGTAGTATTCATGCCCGATACCAGCACGCGCAGGAAGTAGCACCCTTTGGGGGCAATTGCAACCTCGGTGCGACCAAGCTATCTTGATTGCGCAATCCAGTTTTCTCTCATCATCGTTTGGAGTAAGATCATGATGCGTTATCTATTGGGGACACTGTTGTTCCTGTGCGTGGCTTCAGCCGCGTTCGCGAAGACGGAGTATCGAATGGCATCGGGTGACTGTGATAATTCGAGTGTCGGCTGGTGGAGCATCCAGCGCTTCGACAACGGGCGCCTGATCGAGACATGGGGTATGGACTGCAACGGCAAGGAGTATCACACCTTCGGCCGTGCAGTGGGTATCAATGGCCCGTTGACTGGCATTCCTACCGAGACGGGTACGTGTGATGTGGGAACGTGGTCCGCCGTGACGACGCGCGCCGAAGGGGGCATACAGACGGATTGTCGCGGCTGTGACTGCAACGGCGACTATTGGATGTTCGAGCCCGATGCGCCGTCACAGGCAGCACCGCAACCTGAGCTTAGTCAGTTCGGCGTTCGGGTACATATGCGCGAATGCGGTGGCCGATACGAGCAGGTGCGCATGTATACCGAGCCATTTGCTCCGGCGATAGTGACGCCTGCGGAGATTAAGATTCGTTGATCGGCATTCGCCCATCATAGACTCCGAGAGTTTGAACAGCGGCCGAGGGAATCACCCTCGGCCGTAGTCGTTCAGTAGTTGCGGATCAGTAGCTCCCCAACCTGTTTCCGTGTAGGGCTGCAGGTCCACCTGGTCTGCACCTCCTCGCCGTGATACGTCGCATCATCGATCGGGCGGATGCATATGCCATGGCGCGGCATCGATCATTCCCATAGCTTCGCGTCATGCCGATGCACATCTCTCACCGAACCGCGCCGCATGCGTTCAGCATGCCGGCCCTGCTGTTGACACTCACGCTCCTCTGCTGCGGCACGGTTCTGCAGGCGCAGACCCGCAACGTTCAGATCTCCGTTCCGGGTACCGAGCCGGAGGAGGTCACGATCGCGGTGAACCCGACCAATCCGCTGAACATCGTGGTGGGCGCCAACCTGGACTACACCTACTACTCCACCGACGGCGGCCGCACCTGGGAGCAGCGGGAGATGGACTCGCAGTACGGCGTCTGGGGCGACCCCTCCGTTGCCTTCGATCCCTCCGGCGTTCTCTACTTCGCCCACCTCTCCAACCCGCCAACCGGTTACTGGCTCGATCGTCTCGTGGTGCAGCGCTCGACCGATGGAGGCGCGGGGTGGACCAACGGCGCATCGCTTGCCGTTGCGCCGCCGACGCAGCAGGACAAGGAGTGGCTGGCCGCGGACTTCACCAACGGGCCGCGGCGCGGCAGGCTGTATATCACCTGGACGCAGTTCGCACACTACGGAAGTACGGCAACCACGGACAGTTCCTTCATCCTCTGTTCCTATTCCTCCGACGGCGGAAACACGTGGAGCCCGGCCTCCCGCATCTCCGATGCCGGCGGCGACTGTATCGACAGCGACTCCACGGTGCAGGGAGCAATCCCTGCGGTGGGCCCGAACGGTGAAGTGTATACGTGCTGGTCCGACAGGAAGGGCTTGATGTTCGACCGATCGCTCGATGGCGGGGCAACCTTCGGCCGCGATACGTTGATCGAAACGCAGCCGGGAGGATGGGACTACTCCATCCCCGGGCTTCAACGCTGCAACGGGTTCCCGATCACGCTCTGCGACATCGGCACCGGCCCGCGCCGCGGCGCCATCTACGTTGTCTGGTCGGACCAGCGGAATGGAACGGACAATACGGACGTGTTCATGATGCGATCCACCGACGGCGGGGGAACCTGGAGCCCGCGACGCCGCGTGAACGCCGATACCGGGCGTACGCAGCAGTTCATGACCTGGGCGGCACTCGATCCGGTGAACGGCGATCTCTATGTGGTCTATTACGACCGGCGTACCGGGAACGGCCTTGCAACGGATGTCTACGTTGCCCGGTCCGCCGATGGCGGCGAGACCTTCACCGAGCGGCGCGTGAGCGATACTTCCTTCGTGCCGAACACCGGAACGTTCCTCGGCGACTATATCGGCATCGCTGCGTACGGTGGGAAGGCCTATCCGGTCTGGACCCGGATGGATGGATCGCGGACCTCCGTCTGGACCACCACGGTGGACATGACCTCGGCCGTTCCGGCATCGGATGCCGACATGCTGCCGCGGCGCGCCGTTCTCGAACGTGTGAGCCGGTCCGCCTCCGGCACCGGGTTCCGCGTGGATTTCGATCTACCCCGCCCGTGCAGCGCCAGGATCTCGGTGGTGGATCTTCTGGGGCAGACGGTACGGCTCCTGAATGCAGGCGGGCTGGATGCCGGACGCCACACCACCTGGTGGGACGGGAAGGGAGCGGATGGCAAGAGGCTGGCCGGCGGCGTCTACTTCGTGGTGCTGGAGGCGGCCGGAACAACCGAGGCGCGTGCCGTTCAGCCTGGCCGTTGATGTGCCGATCCGATCCATGGCCGTTCGTTGGTGACCCGGTCCGTTACCGGCTGCGGGATTGCGCCGCCGTTCCCGTTCCCTCCGGGGTGAATGGGGGGGTACACAATGATGTACTACCACAACACGGATAATGCGTTCATCTTGGCCTGTCAGCGTTTTTCGGCTGCGCATGCAGTCCGGAGCGCCGACATGTATGCCAGGATCCGATGTCGCGGTGAATGCCGCGGCGTCCTCCACAGCGTACCCTACCCTAATTAACGGCTCCTATCAGACTGCCACTGGAACGCTCCGCTGCCGCACGACGCAATATGTCGGGACATTTCATATCGCGTGGTGAGGTTAACGAGAAGACCGGTGTGCAAGGGGGAGTCACATTCCCGTTCCAGCTACATGGAGAAAACTATGACGAGAAGAGATGTTCTTCTGCGTTCGTGGTTGCTTGTGCTGGCGCTGCTCGGGCTGACGGCGCTTTTGTCGCCGAACACTGCTCATGCGCAGCTCCCGTGCAAATGCGACTACGCGACGATCGCCGTAGGTAAAGTCCCGTGTGACTTTAAGGTATGCGTCAAAGACGCGAACGGGCTGAATTGCATTGGTGTGACCGGCGGCGGTACATACAAAGTAAAATGCAATCAACAGGCCTCGTTCTATCTGGTTGACTGCAAAGGCAACCTTGTTCAGATCGATAATGGTAAAACGAACTGCGTGACGTGCGTGTGCGTTGCACCGGGCTGTTGCGTTGATGCATGCATCGGCACTGATGCCGACGGCTGCCTCTACGTGAAGATTGGCCCGTCTGACCCGAACACGTGCAAATGCCCGTAAGCCGTTGATCTGACTAATCGAAAGTTACCAGAAGGGACAACTGGTGCACACTTTCACAGAGGGCGTGAGGTCTGGACAACCTCCGCCCTCTGACTTTTTCGGGGAGTTCCTTCGGGTTCCCGCCGCCTTCCTTCCTCATCCCTTGAAGCCTTGCGGCGCACGGCGCCGGTGACCGCGAGCGTGCGGCTGCACCGTTCCCCTGCCGGTTCACCATCACACAATTCGATCGGCATTTTTTCCTTCCATCATCCTGCCGCCTCCGTTGCCCATACGTCGCGCATGGAACGCACGGGTACCACATTATGTACTCCTATGCAAACCTGCGATGGCCGAAGTTGCGAACGTTCTCATGCCGCGTGAGAATACCACGACATGAAATTTCGCGGCAACTCCAAGTCCCACGGAGAAATCATGATAACGACCCACACCGGAACGGCGAGGTTCACCGCATGGCTTTTCATTGCCATGGCCTGCGTCGCTCTCTCCAGTTCGCTGCATGCGCAGCCCGTATGTACAACGCTCAGCATCACCAACAACGCCGACTGTGCCGTCTCGCTCGTGGTGGCATGCCAGAACGAGGGGATTGTCACGGTGTCGGCTCATGGCACTGCCTCGCCGCCCTGCACAGGCGTTCCCGCCGTTTCCGTTGTCGACTGTCGCGGGCGCGAACTTGCCGTTCCGCTTGGCGGATGCAGAAAGGGAGTGAACATCACCGACGGATGCTGCGTAACCGTATGCCTGCAGTTGCTGCCAACCGGTTGCTACAGCGTCACCATAACGCAGGATCCGGTGGATTGCGTCTGCCCCTGACCACGAACGCTGCCGGACGTGCACTCTCCTCCTTTCGCGTCGTTCGGCCGCTTGCTGGATGCTTCGGATTGCCGGTATGAACGCGCGGGCCGCTCCTGCTGAAGCCTGAAGCGGGAAGCTGTGCCGCGCGTGTCGTTCGGACATGGTTGAACGAGAAGCCGAAAAATGTGGTGCGGATCGCGCCGTGCGACGGCCGCGCCATCCGTTGGTGGTTTGGGTAGTCCTTGTCGGTCTCGCACTCCGCATCCGGATGCTGCGCTCGGATGGCCGAAGCAGGGGCTGCCGCAATCGAATATCAATCCCCCCACAACATACAGGAGATGATACCATGAGCTTTCACGTTGGAGGCCGGGTGTTGCTGTTGCTGGTGGTCGCTGCTGCGATTGCCGGCTTCATGCCGCGCGCGGCCCATGCCCAGTGTCTGTGCGACAACTACTATGTGGTTGTCGATCCGGACGTGGCCTGTTCGATTACGATACTGCAGAGCGCGCCGACCATCCGGTTCGCCCCGGTTGTTGTGACGCCCGGAAGCGTTACGCCGCTTGGCTGCGTGGACGATCTCAACGTTACCGTCGACGGTTGCAAGGGAGGCGTGACCTTCATGAAGGTCGGGACGAATGTGGGGCCGCAGTGCTTCCTGAAGGTGCCGATCGTGCTTGGGTGTTGCGTCCGCGTCTGCCTTCAGGCAGCGCCGAACGGCTGTACGGAAATCCATATCTCGAACGTAGCGGCCCCCTGTCCCTGCTGACAACCGGCCCGAAGAGTGGCCCGGCAACGGGCCGCGTTCGTTTTCATCCTATTCATCAATATCGAGGAGCAGTACACATGATGCGTATGAACGGCTCGCACCGCGCCATGCATGGTTGGGGCTTCATCGTTGCGGCGCTGGTTGCCATCACGGCAATGCTGTCAACCGGCTCGGCTCGTGCGCAGGTGGTCGACAACGGCTGCCCGCCATGCGGACACCTGGTGGTTCAGATCGACAACAACGTCACCTGCAAGGTCGGGCTCTGCTGGGCGAACTCGCCGGACGGCCCGATCATCTGCACCACGTTCGGTGCGGGTGACAACGTGAAGATCCCATGCTTCAAGGGGCAGTCCATTCTCGTTCAACTCTGCGACGGGAGCACTGCGGACATCACCAATCTGAACGCATGCACCAATCTTCGCCTGGCACCCACCTGTTGTGTGCAGGCATGTCCGGCAATCGGCATCTGTCCAACGATCTCCATCACTCAGATTCCCTGCCTCGGGCCGCGCTGTCCGTGAGGCCCGTCGGCGTCCGCACCGGAATCTGCTGCGCGCGCAGCCGCGTGCAGGCGGGGCTTGCAGGGGGGAGCGATGCCTTCCCTGACGTTCGCGATCGGGCATCCGCGGGCCTTTCACGGCTCCGGATGCCCGGCTGCATCTTCAGGCCGGCCGTTCGTCTACCGCCCGCCCGCTCCCTCGGCAATCTTCAACAGTCGTTCGCGCATCGCCTCGTGAATCCTGCCGTTCGATGCAAGCAGGCGATCCGTGACGATGAGCGACGGATTGGGAACGGGGGAGTAGGTGCCAACCATGCCGCCGGCCTCCGTCACCAGCAGCGCGCCGGCTGCCACATCCCACGGGCCCAGCGAAACCTCCCAGTAGGCATCGAAGCGCCCGGCCGCGAGATAGGCCAGATCGAGCGCCGCCGATCCCAGCCGCCGCACCGGAATCCCCATCGTCACGAACTCCACGAACGCATCGATACAGTGAAACGGATTCTCGCCGACGTTGTACGGGAAGCCGGTGACGAGCATCGCATGCTCCAGATCGTTGTTGCCGGAAACCTGGAGCCGCCGGCCGTTCAGGAAGGCGCCGCGTCCTGCGGCGGCCGTGAACATCTCCTCCGTGTTCGGATTGAACACCGCGCCGGCTACCGGCCGGCCGTCTGCCACAGCCGCGATCGATACCGAGTAGAGTGGAATGCCGTGCGCGTAATTCACCGTGCCGTCGATCGGGTCGACAACCCAGGTCGGCCGGGAGAGATCGGTGTTGCCGCCCCCTTCCTCGGCGAGGAACTGAACGTCGGGATGCCGCTCGCGAAGAATCGCCTGGATCAGGTTCTCGGACTCGCGGTCCATCACCGTCACCAGGTTGTTCTTTCCCTGCTCCTTGTACTCCACTCCCAGGTCGCTCCCCTGCGCGTTCTGCACAAGCGTGCCGGCCTCGCGTGCAGCATATGCTGCCGAGGCCAGAAGAGCATCGAGATCGGCCGGCGAGAGCGATGAGGCGGATGGGCTGTCTGTCATGTTGATCGATGCAGGCTGTGCCGCGAATGCGGGAGATCAGGGATGGCACGATTGAAGGAGGATGCGACACCAGCATGCCGGTTGCCTCCGCATCCCCGTTGATCGTGATAACGTTTCGAGAACCCGGCCGGTTATTGGAAGGCCCTCACGGAATCGGCTGCTTCTCAGCCGGCGAGGATCTTTTCGTAGTAGCGCTCGTACATCGGCACCACGTCGCCGGAGGAGAAGTGCCTCACAGCGCGATCGCGTGCGGCGGCGCTGAAGCGCGCATAGCGCTTCGGCTCGGTGAGCAGCTCGATCGCATATCGTGCCATGCGGTCGATATCGCCGAACTCGCTGATGTAGCCGGTTGTGCCGTGCACGTTCACTTCCGGAAGGCCGCCAACCGAGCTGGAGAGTACCGGGACGCCGCATGCCATCGCCTCCAGAGCCGAAAGGCCGAAGCTCTCGGACTGGCTGGGCATCAGGAAGATGTCGCTCGCCGAGAGGATCTCCGGGAGCGCATCCTGCTTGCCGAGGAAGCGGACGTCGGGAACGATCTCCAGCTCGCGGCAAAGCCGTTCGGCCTCGGCGCGATCCGGACCGTCGCCAACCATCACCAGCTTCGCAGGCACCTTCTCGCGCACCTGTGCAAAGACACGCACAACGTCCACAACCCGCTTTACCGGGCGAAAGTTGCTGGCGTGCACCAGCACCTTCTCTCCGTTCGGGGCGAACTGCTCGCGCAGCCGTGTAGCGTCCTGCGGCCTCCAGTGGTCCACGTTCACGAAGTTGGGGATCACCTCCACCTCCCGGTCCAGCCCGAGATTCGTGAGCGTCTTTTCGCGAAGGAAGCGGCTGACCGCGGTTACGCCGTCCGACTTGTCGATCGAAAAGCGCACGAGCGGAAGCAGCGTCGGGTCCAGGCCGATCAGCGTGATATCCGTGCCGTGAAGCGTCGTGATGATCTTGATGTCGCGCCCCTGCTCGTTCAGGATCAGCTTCGCATTGTATGCACTGCTGGCATGAGGGATCGCGTAGTGAACATGGAGGATATCCAGTTCATCGTACAGGACAACGTCCACCATCTTGCTGGTGAGCGAGAGGGAGTAGAGACTATCCTCGAAGAGGGGATAATCCGGTAGTTCGACTTCGTGGAAGACAATGTTCTGGTGGAATCCATCGAGACGAAAGGGAAGAGCGTACGAGATGAAGTGTACTTCGTGGCCTCGCGCGGCCAACTCCTTTCCCAGCTCAGTCGCCACAACACCGCTTCCTCCATAGGTGGGGAAGCACGTAATGCCTATTTTCATGGCTGCAAACATACGAGAATGCTGAAAAGCAAGCGCCCCGTTCCATGGCATTCGACGGATCGTTCACGACAATTTCATCTCCCGTCCGCACCGAACTGAAGATCCGCAACTCGCGATTCATCGGTACGGCCATGCCGGTCCGTTCGCGCGAGGAGGCGATGGAGGCCGTTGCGCGCATTCAGAAGGAGTTCTGGGACGCCAGCCACAACTGCTACGCCTTTCGTCTTGCTCCGGACGGACTCCAGTATCGTTTTTCGGATGACGGGGAGCCGTCCGGCTCCGCCGGGAAGCCGATCCTCTTCGTGCTTCAGCAGCGATCGCTTCTCAACGTTCTGGTGGTGATAACGCGCTACTTCGGCGGCACCAAGCTTGGCGTTGGCGGGCTGGTGCGGGCCTACGGCGATACGGCCGCCGCGGCGCTGGATGCTGCGACGGTGCTGGAGGAGTTCCCGACGGACCGGCTGCGTGTCTACACCACGTACGAGGACATCCGCGTGATACGCCCCCTTGTCGAGCGCTACGCGATCCGGTTCGAGGAGGAGTACCTGGACGCGGTGCACTATGTGATGGTGATTCGGAGCGATCAGGTGGAGCCCTTCGCCGCGGAGCTCACCGACGCGTCGCAGGGACGGGCCGGCTGGGTCAGGCTGGATCACATCGAAGTCCCCTGATAACGTGCCTCACCGAATTCTCATCCTGCTGTTCGTACTCCTCTCGATCGCATCGGGCAGCCTGGCCGCGCAGCCCGGAGCTCCGGTTGTGCGCGGCGTCAGCCGGCAGCCGGCGGCAACCATCGTCGCCCTCTTCACGTCGCTTCGGTACGACTCCGCCGTGATCGCCGTCCAGCGACTCTATGCATCGGCCGGGATGCTGGCCACGAGCGTGGAGCGCGATTCCAGCGGCGCCATCGTGATCACCGAGGGATCGGTCTACACCGTCCGCTCCGTCAGCTACCGCCCCGATTCGCTCGCCCTCATGCTGGAGACCGGCGGCGTACGGCGTCCGTTTGTGGGGCGCCCGTTCGCCGAGGCCGATGTGAACGATGAGATGCTCACCATCGTTCACGAACTGAACGGCAGGGGATACCCGCTCGCCACCGCTCGGCTGCTGGATGTCCGCATCGATGACTCCGCACACGCCGTGGATATGACGGTTGAACTGGTTCCCGGCGAACGCGTCCGCATCTCGAAGGTCGACGTTCGCGGCAACACCTCCACGAAGACCTCGCTGATCCTTACCGCCGCCGCTGTCCCGCACGATGCGCTCTTCAGCGACGAACTCGCTCAACAGGTCCGCAGGCGGCTGGAGCGGCTCAACCTCTTCAGCGAAGTTTCGGAGCCGCAGTTGTTCCGATCCGATTCCGGAGTGTACGGCCTCTTCATCGCCGTGAAAGAGGGGACCACCAACACGTTCGACGGCGTGGTGGGGCTGCAGCCTGCGGACAGCGGGGGGAGCGTAACGCTTACCGGGCTGGTGAATGTATCGTTCCGCAACATCTTCGGTACGGGGCGCCGGCTTGCGCTGCGGTGGCAGAAGCTTTCCACGACCGCGTCGCAGCTCGAACTCCGTTACGGCGAGCCGTTCCTCTTTTCGCTGCCGCTCGATCTCGACATCGGCTTCAGTCAGAATCAGGAGGCCTCCACTCCGGTACTCCTGAGCTACGTGCAGCGCTCCTTCTTCGGGAATCTCTACTACGGTCTCACCGATGCCTTCACCGTCAAGCTTGGTGCGGCCTACCAGACCACCATCCCGCAGAGCGACTCCACGCAGCCATGCACGATGCAGCTTCTGAACACGAGCACGCTCGAGACCAGCCTGGGGATTGTCTACGACACACGATCCTCCACGGTGAACCCAATGTCCGGCGTTCGCTACAACACGTCGTATGCCGTGGGGGCGGAGTCCGTACGCGGCCCGTCGCGCTGCGCCGACGGATATCCGGCCAGCGATACGCGGGGACGCCTGGAAGCGGATCTCGAGTGCTACGTGCCGATGTTCAAACGCTTCGTTGCCGTGGGAGCGGCGCACTACGGTGATGTGACCGGTGCGCTTGTGGAGGAGGCGGACCTGTTCCGCATGGGAGGCCAGAGCACCGTACGCGGCTACCTGGAGAACGCCATTCTCGCATCGCAGCGCATCTGGGGGAATGCCGAGTTCCGCATGCTCCTTGCGCCGACGTCGTATGTCGGGCTCTTCACGGACTATGGGTACTATCTCAGACGGGAGGACCTGCGCAAGGGGATATCGCAGCAGACGGGATGGCTGCTGGGATATGGCGTGAGCGCGCAGATCGAGACGCCGCTCGGGCTGATGAAGCTCTCGTACGCCCTGAGCCGCGACGACACGTTCGCAACGGGGAAGGTATTCGTCGGGCTGGTGAATCAGTTCTGAGCCGGTGCCCGTGCGTGGCGACGGGTCCGGAAGGCGCCCGTCCAATCCGAAGGGATGGCTTCGGCAGGCTGCCGGCCCGTGCCGGGTTGCTGGTGCGAACCCGGCGCTCCGCGTGTGCCGTGCAGTTTGTGTAACGCTGGTCAACGTTCGTGCGTGTATCTTGCGGGCACGTCCTCCGTTCCTGCGGCGCCGATCACATGCGCCGCACGCTCACAGCAAATTCACGCTCACAACCGATACGCCAAACGTTTCAGCCGCCATGAGATTCGTTTCAACGCTCGCCGTTCTTCTTTTCCTTGTCGTGATCGCCGGATGCGAACGCCCGAAGCCCACGTTGCCCGGCGGAGGGGGGGACACCACGCACACAGTCGCAGCGCCGCAGAACAGCGGCCTTCCGGTCTGGGGCTACACCGTGGTGAACACCTACCCGCACGATCCGCTGGCGTTCACGGAGGGATTGTTCGTCCACGACGGAATGTTCTACGAGAGCACCGGCATGCCGGACTCCTCCACGCTGCGGCGTGTGGACATCAGCACCGGGAACGTGGTCAAGCTGCACAAGCTGGACAGCCTCTACTTCGGCGAGGGGCTTGCGATGGTGGGCTCCCGCCTGTATCAGCTTACCTGGCGCACCAACAGAGGCTTCGTCTACGATGCGAAGACATTCGAGCCGGTGGATACGGTATCGTACTACGGTGAGGGGTGGGGCCTTACAACGGATGGAACCGACCTGTACATGAGCGACGGCACCAGCACGCTTCGCGTGATCGATCCGGCAACCTTCCAGGTGAAGCGGCAGATCCCGGTGTTCGTGGGAAACACGCCGCTCAGCGATATCAACGAGCTCGAATATATCAACGGCGAGATCTACGCGAACGTCTGGAAGACGGACAGCCTGGTGCGCATCGATCCGAAGACGGGGAATGTGCTGGGGTGGATCAATCTGAGCCGCCTGCTTCCGATGTCCGAACGCACGGGACGCGAGGATGTGCTGAACGGGATCGCGTACGATCCGAAGGGGAACAGGCTCTTCGTTACCGGGAAGTACTGGGCGAAGGTGTATCAGATCGCGCTGACCGGCCCCGGCGCCGAGAAGGCGAATTTCCACTGACGGCAACGGTCCGGCCCGGGGCGTGCTGTCCAGCCGTGCTGCCGGAAGCATGCGGAGCGTATGCGGTCGCGGGGTTCTGCCGGATGTTGTGCGGATTGTTCCGGCGGCCATCATCCCGGCTGCGGCCGGCCGCCGATTGCTGCGATCGAGCGGCCGTACCGGGAGATGCTTTCGGCGCGGTCAGGTGTTGCGGAGCCGGCGGATCGCTTCGGCAGCTCAGAACTCCTCTCCAAGCTCATCGTGGTCCGCCTCGTCGTCGCTCTGGAGATCGGCCATCGCCTCCTCACGCGTATCGTAGATGTAGAGCACGCGATCGAGCTGCGAGACATTGATGAAGGAATGGAGCCGTTCGCTCAGGCCGATGAATATCGTTGCGCCGCCGGCGGCCTTCATCTCGCGGTGGGCGAGGAGAAGGGCGCCGAGTCCGGTAGAATCGCAATAGACCACTTCGGAGAGATCGATAAAGAAGATCTCGATGCCGGAGCGCGTATGCAACAGCACCTCCGCCTTGAAGTTGGAGCTGTTGGTGATATCGAGCCGCTCTTCGTGAACGGTCATCGTGGCGGAGTTATCCTCGTGGTCCAGAGTGTAACGCATGGGGTAGTTCGGTTTACCGGAGCGGATTGATTACGGTTCAAAGTTGCGGAACCGGCGTGACATCTGAAAGCGCGGCGTTGGATGGTTCTCTTCCGGCTTGACATTCCCGGCGCTCCCGGCGCGCATCGAATACCGTGCACCCCCTGCGGGAGAGGCACTTCTCACGGACCGGACATCCTCCACATTGTTGCACAGCATCACTCCCACCGCACCGCGTCGGCAGGCAGAAGCCGCGAGGCACGGAGCGCCGGATAGAGCGCGGCAACCAGTGCGAGGAGCATGGACGTTGTGCTGATCACCAGGATATCCACCCCGCGCAGCTCCACCGGAAGGGCGGGGATGATGTAGACCGCATTGTTCAGCTTGAAGAGCCCGAAGTGGATCTGCATGAGGCATGTGCCGATGCCGATGAACACACCGCCAAGCGTTCCGATGATGCCCACGAGTCCCCCCTCGAACAGATAGGTGCGCATGATCGTGCGGTCGCTCGCCCCCATCGTCTTCAGGATGCCGATGTCGCGGCGCTTCTCGATCACCGTCATCGTCAGCGAGCCGAGCACGTTGAATACCGCCACGATGATGATGAGCGAGAGGATGATGAAGGCGGCCCATCGCTCCAGTTCCATCACCGCGAAAAGATCGCGATGCAGATCCTGCCAGGTCTCCACGCGGAAGCCGCCTCCGGCAATGTGTTGAAGCCGGGCCTGCACCGCGGGGGCGGACTCGAAGTCCTTCAACCGGATCTCGATTCCCATCGCACCATCCGGTACCGCGAAGATCTCCCGCGCCGTTGCGATGTCCGTGTAGGCGTAATTCTCGTCGTACTCCTTGTTGTTGCTCTCGAACGTTCCGGTGACGATGCATTGAACGATCGTGGGCTGGGCAAGCTGCGTCATGGTCTCCTCGATGCCGCTCTGGCTCAGCACGGAGATGGTATCTCCAACGGCGGCGTTCAACGCATAGGAGAGCATCGCTCCCAGCACGATCGGGTGCGGCTGCGCGGCCGTCGGCTTGCGGAACGAGCCGTTGTAGATCTTGTTGCCGAGGCCGATGGCCGTGGAGATGTCCTCCGGCCGCATGCCGCGGATCTGCACAACCTTCAGCCCTTCCCGATGGATCACGGCGGAGCGTCCGGAGACGAACGGCGCGGCCGCCGTCACCTCCGGCTGTGCGGAGATGATGTGAAGCAGCGAGTCCGGCCTGAACGTGGTTTCAACCACGGGGGTCACCCGAACGTGCGGATCGAAGCCGACGAAGAGCCCGCGAACGATGCCGTTGAATCCGTTGAACACGGAGAGGACGCAGATCAGGGCTCCCACGCCAACCTTGATGCCGAGAAGCGAGATAACCGAGATGATGGTGACCAGGCTGATGCGCCGTCCCCTGACCATGGCAACGATCAGGGCGATCAGCCCCAGGAGTACATCCAGAGGTGTTGGAATGATAACGAGGATGAATATCGCAAGCAGGCTCATCTTCCCCATTCCGAGGAAGTAGCGCCGCGCAATGAACGATTCAACGGCCATGCGGCAAAGCTACGCGGAAAGCCGGAAGTACAACGTGCCGCCGCACCATCGGTGCCGATTTACAGGGTAGTTATTCCGTTCGAAACTCTTCACTCCAACATCGTACCTTTGCCACGTTTATGATCGAAGCCATTCTCCTTGCAATCGCCGCACTCTATCTGGTGGAGTACACCATAATGCGCATCGGCCAGGCCCGCATGCGGCGGCGTGCCGTGAGGGTGGTTCCGGAGACCTGGCCGCGCGTGACGGTGCTGGTTGCGGCCCGCAACGAGGAGGCGAACATCGAGGCCTGTCTCCAGGCATTGCTGGCGCAGGACTATCCGCCGGAGCGAATGCAGATCATCGCCGTGAACGACGAATCGGAGGATCGCACGCTGGAGCTGATGTGCGCGCACGCCGATGCGAATCCGGGCAGGCTCACGATCGTGAGCACCGTTGCCGAGAACAGCCACGCGCGCGGCAAGGCTCGCGCGATCGCGCAGGGGATGGATGTGGCAACGGGAGAAATCGTGCTCCTCACCGATGCGGACTGCACCCCAGCTTCAACATGGGTGCGTGCGGTTGTGGAACACTTCCACGGCGATGTGGCCGTGTGCGGCGGCTTCACGGTGATCAGCGCTCACGATCTGCTCGGCAGCATGCAGCAGCTGGACTGGGTTCACCTGCAGACGCTGGGCTCCGCCGCGCTCGGGCTGGGCTTTCCGGTTGGCGTGATCGGCAACAATTTTTCCTTCCGCCGCTCGGCATACGAGGCCGTTGGCGGCTACCGTGCGGTGCCGTTCACGGTGACGGAGGACTTCGCGCTCTATCAGGCGATGACCCGCAACGGAGCCGGCGCCGTGTTTCCATGCAGCCGCGAGGCGCTGGTGTATACCAACCCCTGCGCCTCCCTCGGGGAGGTGATGCGGCAGAAGCAGCGCTGGGCGCGGGGGGGAACGGAGAATACCGTTCCCGGCTACACGCTCTTCATCGTTGCCGTCCTGATCATGTTCGCCTTCACCCTGGCTCCGTTCGTTTCCCTGACGGCGTGGGCCGTGGTCTGGGGCGTCAAGATCTTCTGCGATCTTCTGGTGCTCGTTCCCAGCTTCCGTATCCTCAGAATGACCGGTCAGCTAAAATGGTTTCCCGCATTCGAATTCTACTTCGTGGTACAGATCTCCATGATTCCGCTTCTCCTCATGAGCCGAACCGTCGTCTGGAAGGGAAGGGAGTATCGATGAGGTGCCGGACCGCCCTCCCGGCGAAATCGTATCGCGTTGCGATCCGTTCGCTCCTCTGTCTGCTTCTCTGCGGCGTATTGCACGCACAGGGGGAGTTCCTGCCGGCCGATCGTACGGTGCCGGCTCCCTATGCCGGCAAGTACGAGGCCCGCATCGGCGGCTCGCGCGAGCTGAACGGCGGTAAGCTTCGCCTGGATATCGGAGCCTCGGCCGATCTGTATCGCATTCCGATAGGTGAGCCCGCATCCGGCGGGGCGCTCTCGTTCGGTGCCGACTTCTTCACCTGGACCCGGCTCCGTTCCACCGCATCGTTCAAGTTTCCGGTTGAGGCCGTGGACTATTACTTCGGCCTCAACGGCTCCGCCCGGTTCCGGACCTCCGCGCTCGGGGACATGTTCGCACGCCTGCGCGTGGCGCATATCTCCGCCCACCTGGTGGATGGCGATCCGTCGTTCACCGATCCCGACCAGCGCTACTTCACCTTCAGCCGCGAGTTCGCCGATCTCATGGCGGGCATCGAGCGCAGGCCGCTGGATGGAGCCGCGCCCGGCGCCGGCGGCTATCTGACGTATCGCGCCTACCTCGGCCTGCTCGCCCTCACGCACACCATCCCCGATACGCTGGGACATTTCACGCCCTATATCGGCGCGGACCTGGTGGCCGCACCGTCGGGAAGCTCGCCCGTTGCGCTGCGTCTGGGATATGAACTGCGGCTGAACACGGAGCTGAGCACGCTCGCGGAGCATCTGCTGCGCGTGGGCCTGAAGCTTGGTTCGGTCCGGGGGAAGGGAGTGACGATCGAGGGGATCTACTACTCGGGACGTTCGCCGTACGGCCAGCATTTCAGCGAGGAGAACAACGGCTTCTCCCTTGGGTTCGCTGTGGACTACTGACGCACTTCATACTGATGGTGAATGGCCCGCGATGTCATCCCGGGTACCGGCACAGCATCGTGGTCCGGCGGCCGGCGACTGTACGGGGCCGTCGCGATTCACGGCGAACGCTCATGCGATGAACGGTTGATGCGTGAGCGGTGGAATGATGATCGATCCGATGACAGAGATGACCGAGGAGATTGAACGATGAGCCAGGAGACAGGGCGGAGCGATGGGCCGGCGGCGGAAGAGCAGTATGTCTGGGGGCCGCTGCCGGAGATGGTGGATCCCGCGCCGCGCCGCTATCCGCAGCGGTACCCGCTGCACATTCTTCTCTTTCTGTTGACGTGGGCCTCCACTACGCTGGCCGGGCTCGTCTTCGTGACGCCGGACAACGTGGGGAGCTACAGCGGGATGAGTGCCTATCTGCCGCAGGCGCTCACGTTCAGCACTCTTCTGATGTTCTTCCTCTCCGCGCATGAGTTCGGCCATTACTTCGCCGCTCGTGCGCACGGTGTTGAAACCACGCTTCCATTCTACATCCCGCTTCCGTTCCTGAGCCCGTTCGGCACCATGGGTGCGGTGATCCGCATCCGTTCCTCCATTCCCAGCCGCCGCGCGCTCTTCGATATCGGTGTGGCCGGCCCGCTCGCAGGCTTCGTGGTGGCGCTGGCCTATCTCGTGATCGGCATGCTTTCGCGGCCCGGCATCGAGACCATCTACACGATTCATCCGGCATACCGCGTGCTTGGCCATATTCCGGATACCGGCCTGCGATTCGGTGACTTCGCGCTCTTCGCCGGGCTGCGCGCGTTGCTGGTTCCGCGCGGCGCGTTCTTTCCGCCGATGAACGAGCTCTATCACTATCCGCTGCTGGCGGTGGGATGGTTCGGCATGCTGGTGACCGCGCTCAATATGCTCCCGCTGGGACAGTTGGATGGCGGGCATATCGTCTACTCGATGTTCGGACGCAGGCAGGAAGTGATTGCACGATGGGCATATCGCGTGCTGCTCTTCATCGGTCTGGGAGCAATCGTCTCGATGCTTCGGGCCGACGTGCAGGCCGGCGCGGACGGTCTGCTGCCGGCCGCGGTTCAGAACGCGCTGGCTCCCGTGCTGGAGGCGATCGCGCGCGCCGTTCCGTGGTGGCTGGATGGCTTCCCCGGCTGGATACTCTGGGCGCTGCTGGTGCGTTTCGTCATCAAGCTGAAGCATCCGCCGGTGGGGGACGATACCCCGCTGGACCGGCGGCGCATGGCGATCGGCTGGATCTCGCTCGCCATCCTCGCGCTCACGTTCTCCTACTCCGTGATGATCGAGCGGTGAGGGGGTGGCGATGCTCCGGAGAGATCACGAGCTGCACCCCGGCATCTCACAGCGTCTGCAACAACTGCCGGGCGTTCACCACCTGCGGGCTCCTGGGGTGCCGTGCGATGAACTGCGAGAGCAACTGCCGGGCCCTGGTGCGGTCCCCGGACTTTGCCAGCAGCCGGCAGTAGGAGAGATAGGACTTGTTGGCAACTTCGTCGCTCCCGGCGGAGGCCTTTCGATACTCATCCGTTGCCTTGGCGGTGCTTCCGGTCTTCTCCAGCGATTCTGCATAGGCGGAGCGGACGATGCCTGCGCGACCCTTCGGAGGTTTGGCAATCACGGCAGGAAGCTGCCGAACGGCATCCTCGTACTTCCCGGAGCGCGCCGCAACCAGGCCATCAACGTAACTCCGTTCGCGCCGGCGCGCGGAGTCCGGAGCGGGTTTCGCCAGTTCCTCCGGTGCCGGTGCGGCGCGGAGGTAGGTGATCCGGTGCGAGTAATGCGGAGCAGGCGCCGTCGGCGCCGTGTGCGCGGCCGTGTCCAGCTCGCTGGTGCGGAAGCCCATCAGCCCGCTGGAGTCCGTGCCGCCGTGCGACCGCGGACCCGTTGTGACGTTGATGCTGTCCAGATCGGCTGAGTTGGTCCAGTCGCGGCCGCCGGTCTTGATGTTCCCGCCGCTCGTCACGTTTGCAAGCAGGCTGTCGTACTTCGCCTGCAGCGCCGGCAGGCTGTCCGCCGGTGCCGTCTTCATTCGTGCGTCCAGGCGGCCAAGCTGTTCGCCCAGCGTCTCCTCGTGCTTCGGGCTGGTCGTGTCCGCCGGAGGTGTGGCGGCCGTAGTGGCGGTTGAATCCTTCGGCGTCTCCTCGCGCGTGGTTTCGCTGCCGGAGCTGCAGGCTGCGAGCGTGAGGATGAAGGTGAGCATCACCACGCCGCTGGCAATCGCTCGCATTGCGACATGGGACGTGGGCATCTGTAAGGAGGGGAGTAGAGGATTCCGCACCGTGCGATTCCTTCTTCTGAAAAACGGCAACCGGCCGGCAATATAGAACAAATAACCGCAGAGGATGCGGCACTCCGTGCGCCCCCTCTGCGGCTTGTTGCGTTCTCTGCGGTCGATCTACCCGGCGTTCAACTCGCGCAGCAGCGCCTCGCGCTCGATCTCCAGTTGCCGGATCTTCCGCTCGATGGAGTCCAGTTCCTCCGGCATCGAGTCTATCTCGATACGAAGCCTCGATGCCGCCTCGTCCACCAGATCGATCGCCTTGTCCGGCAGGAATCGATCGGCGATATAGCGATCGGAAAGCTGCGAGGCGGCAACGATCGCGCTGTCGGTGATGCGCACGCCGTGGTGCACCTCGTAGCGTTCCTTCAGCCCGCGCAGAATCGAGATGGCATCGTCCACGCTCGGCTCCGGCACAAGCACCGGCTGGAACCGGCGCTCGAGCGCCGCATCCTTCTCGATGTACTTGCGGTACTCGTCCAGCGTGGTTGCGCCGATCGTTCGAAGCTCGCCGCGTGCAAGGGCCGGCTTCAGGATGTTCGCCGCATCCACGGAGCCTTGCGCAGCGCCGGCGCCCACGAGCGTGTGCAGCTCGTCGATGAAGAGGATGATCTCTCCGTTGGACTCCGACACCTCGTTCACGATCGCCTTCAGACGCTCCTCGAACTGGCCGCGGAAACTGGTGCCGGCAACGAGCGCTCCCATGTCCAGCGCAACGATCTGCTTCGTACGCAGCCCCTCCGGCACGTCACCCTGGACGATGCGGATGGCGATCCCCTCGGCGATCGCGGTCTTTCCCACGCCCGGCTCCCCGATCAATACCGGATTGTTCTTCGTCCGGCGCATCAGCACCTGCATCACGCGGCGGATCTCGTCCTCACGCCCGATCACCGGATCCATCTTCCCCTTGCGCGCAAGATCGTTCAGGTTGCGGCCGTACCGCGTGAGCGACTGGTACTTGTCCTCGGGATTCTGGTCGGTCACGCGCTGCGAGCCGCGTACCTCGGTCAGCGCCTTGGCGATCGTGCCGGTGTTCGCCCCCTGATCGCGCAGCAGGCTGCCGGCCGGCGTTGCCGTATCCTCCGCGATCGCAAGGAGAAGATGTTCGGTGGAGACGTACTCGTCTCCCATCCTGCCCGCTTCCTTCAACGCCGCCTCCAGCACGCGCGACGTGTTCTGCGACAGATACTGCCCGCTTACGCCGCCGCCGGAAACCTTCGGGAGTGCGGCGATCAACTCCTCCGCCTTCTTCTTTACATAGTTCACGTTCGCGCCGATCTTCATCAACATCGGCGGAACAAGCCCTGCCGAGTCCTGAAGCAGCGCGCCGAGAATATGAATCGGCTCGATCTGCTGGTTGGAGTTGCTGCTGGCGATCTCCTGCGCAGTCTGCATCGCCTCCTGCGACTTCAACGTGAATTTCTGGAAGTTCATGGATCGTAGTTCGTAATCAGTTGGAATTCGTATCCGGGTATTGGGTTCCGGCATCGGCACGCCGTCATGCTCTGGGCAACAGGATCATGAATCGTGTTCCCACTCCTCGCTCGCTCTTCACGTCCACCGTGCCGCCATGCCCTTCCACGACGCGCTTGAGGATCACGGTTCCGATTCCGGATCCGCCCTGACGCTCCGTATAGAACGGCTGGAAGAGGCGGGCCAGCGTTTCGGCGCTCATGCCGATGCCGTTGTCTTCGACGATGATGGAGAGCCCTTTCGTGTGCTCGGCAAGGATAATTCTGATCAGCCCGTTCTCCCGCGTGTTGATCGCCTGCGCCGCATTGTCCACCACGTTTCGGAGCGCAACACTGAGCTGCGCGGCATCGATGCGGCAGCGATGATCGTTTCCCGACATCTCCAGCCGCAGCTCGATCGTCGGCGGGAGGGAGTCCGTCACGTCGTGCACCAGCGTGGAGAGCACCAGCCCGAGATCGGCGTCCTCCTTCTGCAACGCCTCCGTGCGTGCAACGGTGAGCAGGTCATCCACGATGGAGCGGAGCCGCTGCGACTGCCGTACGATACGATTCGTTGCGCGCATTCCCTCAACGTCGCCGCCGTTATAGCTCAACCGGTCGTGCAGCATCTCCGCGGTCATCCGCACCGTGCCGAGCGGCGTCTTCATCTCATGGGCGATGTGATGTGCTATCGATGCCCAGTTCACCAGCCGTTCGCGCTCGATGGTCAGCGTCACATCCTCCACGAGCAGCAGGTAGCCGGCGGTGGAGCCGTAGCGGCGCGCCATCGTGCGGCCGCGGAACATCAGCGCGCGGGTGTTCCCCTCCACCGGAACGTCGATCCGCAGCTCGAACTCGCACCCCTCCAGGAAGAGCATCCGAAGCTCGGCGAGAACGTCCGCCAGCTCCGGGCCGGAGAGATATTCCGTGACGTGGCGGCCCAGCGGTGCGAGGGAATCGAGGTGCAGCAGCCGGCGCGCGGACTGGTTGATGTGACGTACGCGCTGCGAACGGGAGAGAATGATGGTGCCGGCAGAGCCGGGGTTCTGCACGAGGTTGTTGTACACTGTGCGGATGAAGCGATGCCGGCCGATGAATATCACCGTGATCGCAACGATCGCCACGCCCAGCGTAATCGCCGCGAGAAGCCGCAGATGCAGTTCGTACCAGGGGAGCTCGTGCGGAGGTATCGCAAGGAGCGCGGAGTGTCCCGGCGCCGATGCGAGGATGGATCCGTTCCCCACCAGCTCCAGGTGCGCCGATGCCGTGCCGTTGGACGGCATCGTTGTGAGCAGGCGGAGCGAGCCATCGTACAGCGCCATACTGTCGCGAGCGGCGAGCGCGATGCGGTCGCCCAGCGCTACGGCCTGCAGCGGTGTGCCGGTCAGCGGATAGTCCAGCGTTATCGGCTCCCTGCCGGCGCGAAGCGGAACGGCGATGGGGGAGGGATAGCCGCTGATGATGGCAACCGGAGTCGGAGCGCCGTTGCTGCGAATGGTGAGCACGCCGATCGGTGTGGCGGGAAGCGGGAAAGCGTCCGGCGCCGCGGCCAGCGTGCGATCGAAGAGATACGCGGCCGCTGCCGGCCCGGAGGTGGCGATGGCCACACGATCGCCGCTGGAGGTGCCTGCCACGCGCGCCATCGCGGACTCCGCATACGGGAGGTCGTGCGAGGCAACCGTCCGGAGCGTTCGGGCGTCGATCGCCGCCACGTGGATTGCGTTCAGGCTTCTCGATACCAGAATGTAGCGGGCCGGCGCGGTGCCGTACACGAGCACGTCCAGGATCGGCACATGCAGCGACGTTCGTTCGCGACCGTCGAGCCCGATCACCGCGAACGCAGAGTCGCCGGCAAGCACGGCTTCGGGGCCGCCTTCGCGGTCGTAGTCGCCGACGCTCACGATGCGGTTCAACGTGGAGGCCGGCCCTTCCCAGATGGCGGTTATCGACGGAAGCGAATCTATCGCAACGCGATACAGCCCGGTGCCTCGCGTGCCGGTTGCCAGGAGAAGTGCATTGCCCGGCATTGCAACGGCGTCCAGCGGCATGAGCCCGGTGAAGACGATCGTGCGGGCGTTGGCGAGATCCTCGTTGTACAGCGTCAGCGTTCCCCCCTGCGGCATGCGGGTAAGCCCCAGATACCCGCGGCGCAGATGGACCAGCTGGTCGGTAACGCTTCGCTGGTACCGGCTCTGCGCATATGCCGGCGGAGCCATGCATGGCAGCCAGAGGAGAATGCACGGGATCAGCAGAGGGCGGAGAATGGCGAACGCTATGGTTGGGCGTACGGTCACGTGTGTGTTGCGACGTTCCCGGGTGTGCGGAGGGCCGGCAGGCCGGGAACAGCTTCGATGAAGATCGGGCGGTGCTTCCGCCGGCGGCGTCCGCACGGAAGCTACGAGAAGATCGGCGGTTTTTACAGCGGCTCCACCGTTGCCACGGCATATGCGGCAACTCCCTCGCGCGCGCCGATAGGCCCCAGCCCTTCGCTCGTGGTAGCCTTCACGGAGACCCGTTCCACCGGCAGGCCGGTTGCCCGGGCAATCGCGGCGCGCATCGCCTCCCGATATGGCGCAATCTTCGGCGCCTCCAGGAGCACCATGCAGTCGATGTTGCGCGGCCGCATGCCGGACTCGGCAAGGAGATCCACCACGCGGTGCAGCAACGCGATCGAATCGATGCCGCGATAGGCAGGATCGGTATCGGGGAAGTGGCGGCCGATATCGCCGAGCGCCATGGCGCCCAGCAGTGCGTCGCACAATGCGTGCAGCAGTACGTCGCCGTCGGAATGCGCCACAGGCCCCTGCTCTGCGGCAGGGATGTCCACCCCGCCCAGGCGCATGGGGAGCCCGCGCTCCAATCGATGAATGTCGTAGCCGAACCCGACGTACATGCGCTATCTCCGTGAACGAACAAACCAGAGCTCGCTCACCGAGAGCTGAAGCGACAGCTTGCCGTACGTCTCCTTGGTCAGACCGCCAACGGTCTTGCCGCGCTGCCCGAACTCGAGCGCAACGTCCATGGCGGTGTTGGAGTTGTTCGTGGCGCTCATGGTGCTGAGCGGGCAGCGAAGGCCGAGCGTGACGCCCATCTGATCGATGCCGTCCGCGGTGCCCGGCCGGTAATAGGTCTGGTCGTAGTAGGCGCCCATGCGGAATGCCCAGCGGTCGAAGCCGCTCGCGTTCAACGACGTGCTGGCAAGGCGATCCACACCCACGGCATAGCGGGCCGTGTTCCGTGCGTTCGGGAATTCCGTGCGGTTCCACGACTGCATGCTTACATCGGACGAGAGCAGAAAACGTCCGGTAACCAGTGCGGCTCCGAATGTGATGCGGGCGGGAAGGTTCACATCCTGCTCCGTGCTGGAGAGCGTATCGTAGAACTGATTCCCGTTGTCCTGAACGGTTGTGCTCACCACGGACTGGCGGTTCAGCCTGCCGCCGGTTTCATATACCGCCCCCAGGCGCAGTTCCTCGAACGGCTTCGCCTGAACGCCGAAGCGGCCCCCGAAGCCAACGTAGCGCTGCGTTGTCTGGTAGTTCGCCGTGTTGAGATTCGGATCGCTGAAGGAGACATTCGTGGTGCTGGTGATCGAGCCGAAGTAGAGATCGGCCGTTGCGCCCAGCGCCAGCCATGGGAAGGGACGGATCGAAGAACCGACAAGAGCCTCGGAGATGCCGCCGTGCCCGCCGTAGGTGGACTCCATCGTGGTGTTTGAATCCCCCGTGTTCACCGGCGCCTGCACCATCGTGCGGTATGTCACCGTGGAATAGGGATGCACGGCGAAGGCCACCGTGCCGCCGAGCGACTCGGACCACGGGAAGCAGGCGGCGAAGTTCTGCAGCTTGCTGTTGTTCTGGTAGATCGACGTGTTCCCGTCGGAGACGCGATACTGCTCGAAGTTCATCCCCGCCTGCAGTGTAACCACGTGCAGATCCTGCCACCCGGCCGGGTTCAGCGAATTGATGATCGTGTTGCTCGGCACGGCCGTCTCGACCCCGGCGCGCCCGGCAGCGGAGGCCGTGGTGCCGGTCTGCAGGTCGCCGATGTTGAAGATCGAATACGTGCTGCCGCCGCTCGACTGCGCCGCGAGCGGAACCGCGCATGCAGCAAGCATCAGCGGCACCAGGCACAACGTCTGCACTGAAGCGGTTCGCCGGTTAGTTCGCATCGGTCTGCAACGAGTAGTAGATGGTAATGTTCGGACGCTTCGTGGAGTCCGGTTCGTCCAATCCATAGAATACCAGACGATCCAGCGTCGCGGTCTCCAGGTTCGCCTGCGACGTGACGGTACGGTTGAAGGCAAGGATGATGCCGTCGTTCGTGTAGCCCGGAACCCCGCGCGAGTTGCGCAGCCAGCTGTTGATGATCGGCGCCAGTGTGGTGAAGCGGAACGTGTTCGTGAAGATGCTCGCTCCGCTGGCATTGGTGGATGTCATGCGGTTCACCGGGAAGACACCGGTGATCCCCGACTCGAGGTAGTACGAGGGGCGCATCGACGAATCAACGGCGAGATAGCCGACGAGGTAGGAGGGGATGCCGAGCGATCCGACGATCGAGTGGGCGGTATCCAACGTGAGCCGGAACTCCGCGTTGTGAATCGTCGCGGTGGCCGGGATCTTGCCAAGGTGGAACTGGATCAGCGTCCGCACCGGAAGGCCCGATGCAATCGCGACCTTGCCGACACCGTAGCCCATCGTTGCGTCCGCTATCCAGCTCGACGTTCCCAGCGAGAGCGTCACCGTCGTGTCATCGGGCGTGCCGTCGGCGGCAACCACGGAGATCTTCGGGCGGAGCGAATCGTCCACGGCGTTCACACCGTTCAGGCCGGCGACGATTCTGCCGTCGGACTTCGCGCGCAACGCCAGCGTCTTCAGCGTCCGGAATTCCGGGCCGGTGCTCGTGCTGTCGTAGCGGAAGTACTCCTGCAGAAACTTCTGCGTGGCCGTGGGATCCAGCGTGACGCTGATCGCCTGGTTGTCCGTGTAGGTGCCGGTGAACGTTCCGAGCGAAGGCGCACTCGCGATTCGCGCCGCGAAGTCCGCTGTCCACTTCGCGTTCAGCGAGAACACCTCGTCGAGCACCACCACGTCGAACGCGAAGTCGCGTGTCGCCGTGTCGCCGGTGACAAGATGGTAGCTCATCGTGTGAAGCTGGAGGGTGGCGCTCTTCACGGGGAAGGAGCCGGTGCCGGAGATCGTTGGGGACTGCGATGTAAGCGCAAGCAATCCATGGGCGGTTGCACCCTCGGCGGTGTGCCCAACGAGCACGCCGAGCCCGGTTTCGCCGGAGCCGTTGGTGGCTGCGGAGACGCCGCTCATGATGTAGTAGTCGTCAGGGGTCAGCGTGTACGCGTGGAGCGTGACATTCTGCGAGAGATAGCCCGCACCGATCGTGGTGGGGTTGTCGTTGCACGAGGCCGCGAACGCCGCAAGTGCGGCAGGGATGATGGCCCCGAGAAGAAAACGGACAGGATTGAATCGCATGCAATGAAGCTACCGCTCAGGTTGATGCAGGGCAAGGATCGTTCCGGGTACTACAGAACGGGTGTCGATCCGGAACGGGTTCCGTTGTATGACGCCCCGTAGGCGGCTACGTAACCACGGGGGCGAACGGAACAGCCGGTAGTTGCGGTGCATGCGGGGCCCGGATTCTCCGGGGCGCCGTGCTCCGCCGGTACCCGGCGGGCCGCATGATGCAGGGCTGCGCAGCGCCCGGCCGGCTATGGCTTCCGGTACATCTTCTCCACGTAATCTGCCGCGGAGGCCTTCCAGGAGTGGTCCTCCTCCATGATCGACTGCAGAAGCGCCTCCCACTTCTCCTCGTCACGATAGAGTGCAATCGCGCGCTTCAGCGCCTCCAGCAGGCCCGCGGTGTCGTACTGCGTGAATGCGAAGCCGTTGCCGGCCCCCTTCTTGGGATTGTAGTCCGCGATGGAATCGGCAAGGCCGCCGGTCCGGTGCACGATCGGCACCGTGCCGTAGGCGAGCGCGTACAACTGGTTCAGCCCGCACGGTTCGAACTGCGACGGCATCAGCAGCATGTCGGAGCCGGCCTGGATCTGATGGGCCATCTCCTCGTCGTATCCCGGCACAAGGCCGATGTTCTTGTACTTGCGCGCCGCCTTCTCCAGCGCAGCCAGATACTTCTTCTCTCCCTCGCCCATGATCACGAGCTGAATGCCGGCCTTGGCAAGCTCGTCGATCGCGTCCACGATCAGATCGTACCCCTTCTGCGGTACCATCCGCCCGATCATTCCCACCATCGGGGTGTCGAGATCGGCAACCATGTTGAACTTCGCGGCGAGCGCCGTCTTGTTCTCGAACTTTCCTTCCAGCGAGGCGCGGGAGTACTTCGTGTCGATCAGCTTGTCCGTCTCCGGGCTCCAGATCTCCGTGTCCACGCCGTTCATGATGCCGAACAGCTTATCCTTGTGCTTCTTCAATACGCCTTCCAATCCAAAGCCGTGTGCCGGCGTGAGGATTTCCTTGGCATAGGTGGGAGAGACCGTGGAGACGGCATCGGCGTAGACGATCCCCGCCTTCATGAAGTTGATGTTGCCGGCATGCTCCAGGCCGTTGCCGGCGAACAGCTTCGGCGAAAGGCCGGTCTTCTCGAACGTAGCGGCAGGGAAGCTTCCCTGATACGCCAGATTGTGCATCGTGAACACCACACGCGTATGCGCGAAGAAGTTGTCCTTCGCGTACAGCTCCTTCAGGAACACCGGGATGAGCGCCGTCTGCCAGTCGTTGCAGTGAATCACGTCCGGCCGCCAGCCCAGACGGATGCAGGTCTCCAGGACGGACTTCTGGAAAAAGATAAACCGCTCGTCGTTGTTCGGAAAATCCTTCCCCGTTGTCGGGTTCTGATAGATACCCTTCACCGGCTCCAGGTACTTGTCGTTGGTGACGAGATAAACCTGAACCTTGGCGCGGGAATTGACAACCTGCGAACTCTTCACGGTTGCCATCGTTTCCTCTCCGGCAACCATGATGGGAATATCCTTCAGGCGCTTGATCTCATGAATCCGATTCCGCCGCTCCGATACCGTTCCGTACTTCGGAACCACGATCCGCACATCGTGCCCAAGCTCGGTCAGTGCAAGCGGCAGGGCCGCGCTGACATCGGCAAGTCCTCCTGTCTTTGCGAACGGTACTACTTCACTCGTGACGAAGAGAATGCTCAGGCTTTTTGCCATACGTGTCCTGCAGTATGTCCTGAAATGTCGAGAAGACCCCAAATATACAAAAAGGGGACGGGTTACAACGCTCGATAGGTCTCCCGCCGGCCGGTGCTGACGTTCCGTTACCATCTGCACGCCAAGCGGCAGAACCTGCCTGCGTAGCTTGGCCGGCCATTCGAATCCGTGGCGTAACATTTTCCGTCGCTCGGGTATATCTACGGGAGCGGCAATTGCAGCCGGGGCCGGACACCGCGTTACCATACGGTGCGATTTGCCGTCTGTCGTAGTATCATGCCGGGCATACAGGAAGGCAGCACGGCACGCTCGAGCGATCCGCATTGAATCACGCAATTCATGGTCGAACACAACCAACTGCTGGCGCAATCGATCTTTCCGCGCCTCAACTGCAATCAATACAACAACGACGACGCCTACCGCGACGGCATCAACCGTCTGGTGGACAACCGGATGGCCGGGGGCTTTGTCGTATTCGACGGCTCCATTGAAACCGTGCAGACCGTGCTGGCGGGGCTTCGCGCGCGCAGCGGCGGAACACTTCTCTTCGCAGCCGATTGCGAGGACGGGGTCACGATGCGCTTCTCCGGAGGAACGCAGTTCCCCAGCATGATGGCGCTCGGCAACTCGCGCGACGTCTCCACCACCTACTCCGTTGCACGGAGCATCGCCCGCGAGATGCGCTCCATCGGCATCCACTGGAACTTCGCCCCCGTTGCGGACATCAACACCAACCCCGAGAACCCGATCATCAACGTCCGTGCGTTCGGCGAATCGCCGGAGCTGGTCTCCGATCACGTTCACGCCTATGTGCAGGGGATGCAGGACGGCGGCGTGGCGGCATGCGCAAAGCACTTCCCGGGGCATGGCGATACCAGCGTGGATACGCACAGCCAGCTTGCCGTTCTGGATGCGGACCGGAGGCGGTTGAACAGCGTGGAGCTGCTCCCGTTCCGCAATGCCGTTCGCAACGGTGTTCGCTCCATCATGGTTGGCCACATCAGCGTTCCGGCCCTGGACCCGGGCGGGCTGCCGGCCTCGCTCTCCGAAGCGATCACGCGCAACGTGCTCCGGCTGGAGCTTGGATTCGACGGTGTGATCGTCACCGATGCACTGGATATGAACGCCATCACCGATGCGTACGGCCCGGCCGAGGCGGCGTTGATGGCCTATCACGCCGGTGCGGACGTGCTCTGCATTCCGGCCGACCCGGTTGCCGCCTACGATGCTCTGGTGGCCGCGTTCTCCGCAAAGCGGATCACCGTAAGCCGGCTGCGCGATTCCTCGTCGCGCATCGGTGCGATGCGGAAGTGGGCGTCCGCGTTTCAGGATGATGTGCAGACGCAGAGCCTCACGTGGCGTGGCCACGACCTGATCGCGCTGGAGGCGGCGCGCCGCTCCATCTCCATCACCGGCAGGCTGCGCGGGCTTGCCGAACCGCTGGTGATCGTTGCGATGGTGGATACGCCGGAGAACGACAAGGCGGAGGAGTGGCTTCGTCACGTTGCCGACTGGCACAGAGGGGAGGCACATGCCGTTGTGGTGACGCCGGACGCGGCGCCGGAGCGGGTCTGCGAGATCATGGAAATGATCGAGGGGGCGGCCTCCGTGATGATGGCGCTCTTCGTGAAGCCGCGCGGCTATGCCGGAACCGTTGGCCTGAGCGCCGCACAGCGGGAGATCGCCGATCGCGCGCTTGCCAGGCCAACGGTCCTGATCAGCTTCGGCAATCCCTATCTGCTTCGGGATGCGGAGCCGAGCGTCCGCATCGACACCTTCTCCGCCAGCTCCGCCAGCCTGGCCGCATCGATCGAAGCGCTTGCGCGCGCTACGAAGTAACCGCGGCGGCAGGTTTGCTCCGGCATGCCTGCGGACTGCGGGCCACCAACCAATCACACTTTGCATTACGGAGCATGCGGCGCGTTCTGCTAACTTTGCGTTGCTGTTCCAAACCCTTTCCGAATCAGTAAGCCCGCGACATCCCATGGCGAAGAAGCTCAAACCGTACGCTCCAACCAGCTATCTCGATTTCAACAATCCATCCATCAAGCGCCAGCAGCAGGACGCGCTTGCGAAGGTGCGCAAGAAGTTCGCGAAGGAATACCCGATCATCATCGGCGGCAGGAAGATCAAGACCGGCGACACGATCGACTCGCTGAACCCGGCCTGCATCGCGGAGGTGGTGGGGCACTTTCATCTCGCAGCGCGCGAGCATGCGGAGTCCGCAATTCAGGCGGCGCAGAAGGCCTTCGAATCGTGGAGCAGGGTTCCGGCTCCGGAACGTGCGGAGTACCTGTTCAAGGCAGCGGAGCGGATGCGCGAGCGGCGTCTCGAGATCAACGCCTGGATGATCAGCGAGGTGGGGAAGAACTATGCCGAGGCCGATGCCGACACCGCGGAGGCGATCGACTTCCTCGAGTTCTATGGGCGCGAGATGCTCCGCTATGCCAATCCTGAGCAGCCGCTCCAGTACCCCGGCGAGATGAACCAACTGGTGTATCTCCCGCTTGGCGTCGGTGCGGTGATCCCCCCCTGGAACTTTCCGTTCGCCATCACCGCCGGCATGACCACCGCTGCGATCGTTACCGGCAACACGGTTGTGCTGAAGCCCTCCAGCGACTCGCCGATGATGGCGTGGCTGCTGGTGGAGATCCTCACGGAGGTTGGCCTGCCCAGGGGAGTGGTGAATTTCGTTCCGGGGCATGGCGGCGAGATCGGTGACTTCATGGTTGATCATCCGCAGGTCCGCTTCATCTCCTTCACCGGTTCGGCCGCAGTGGGCAAGCGCATCAACGAGCGTGCCGCCCGCACGCCGGAGAATCAGTTCTGGCTGAAGCGCGTGGTAGCGGAGATGGGAGGGAAGGATGCGATCATCGTGGACTCCGATGCCGACGTCGACATGGCGGTGGAAGGCGTTGCCGTCTCGGCGTTCGGATTCCAGGGGCAGAAGTGCTCCGCGTGCTCTCGTGCCATCGTGGATGCGAAGGTGTACGACGAGTTCGTTGCCAAGCTTCAGGAGCGCGTTGCGAGGATCGAGATCGGCGACCCGAAGGAGAACGTCTACATGGGCCCGGTCTCCAGCGAACGGGCCTACAAGGGAATCCTGAACTACATCGAGGTGGGGAAGAAGGAAGGGCGTCTGCTGAACGGCGGCGGCCCTGCCGACGGGCCCGGCTGGTTCATTCAGCCAACGGTGTTCGCGGACGTTCCGGCCGGCGCACGCATCGAGCAGGAGGAGATCTTCGGACCGGTGCTTGCGGTGGTGAAGGCGAAGAACTTCGATCACGCCCTCGAGATTGCGAACAACTCGCCGTACGGCCTTACCGGCGCCGTCTATTCGGAGAACCCCGAGAAGCTGGAGCGAGCCTCGCGCGAGTTCTTCGTTGGCAACCTCTATCTGAACCGCAAGTGCACCGGTGCTCTTGTGGGCGTGCATCCGTTCGGCGGCTTCAATCTTTCCGGCACGGACTCCAAGGCCGGCGGCCGCGACTACCTGCTCCTCTTCCTGCAGGCCAAGTCCGTTGCCACCAAGATCGGTGGCGCCCGCGGCCTTGCCCGGAGCGCCGGGAGCGGTGCGAAGAAGGCGTCCGCTGCGAAGCGCCTGCCGGCGAAGAAGGGAGCGGCCGCCGCAACATCAGGATCGAAGAAGGCGCCCGGCCGGGCGAAGAAGTAGGATGTGATGCCCCGGAGGGGGGACGTGTCAACATGATGTCGGCCCCGAGCGGAACAGATGCCGTTCGGGGCCGTTCCGTTGGCGGCATGGCGAATCGCTCCACGATCCGTTCGCACGGAACCATGCTCCCGGAACCGCCGCGTGGGACTGATGTCTGTAGCCATATGCCACGCGTGGTAAAGTGGTACGCGGATAGTCAGTTCCGAATTCGGACAACTGTAGTACCTTCGCGCGATCCGTACATAATTCCAGGAATCATCATGCGCTCATCACTACTGAAGACTTCCCACGTTGCCGCATTGATCGCGGCACTCCTGAGCCTGTGCATGCAGGCGCCGCCGGCAAGTGCGCAGGAGCGGTCGCGCGTTGTGCGCGATCTGCTCCGCGAGAAGCTGCGCTGGACGCCGGCCCAGGTGGAACAGGCGCTGCGCGAGCGGGGGCTGCGCCCCGGCATGCCGCTGCCTGCGCCGACGAAGGCAGCGATGCTGGAGACCGCGGAGGGAGAGAGTGTGGTGAGCGGGAGCAGTGATATCGAGTCGGAGGTGGATGCCGCCATCAACCCGAAGGATTCCAACAACATCATCGTCTCCCCCATCCGCTCCAACATCGGAGCGCTGGACCAACTGGTCTGCCCGATCTATTACTCCAGGGACTTCGGCAGGACATGGATGAAGAGTTCGTTCCAGACGTTGCCGCGCGCCGACAATCCGATCGTGCTGGGAGGCGGCGATCCCATCCTCGTGTTCGACGGCGACGGCACGGCCTACATCATCTGGATCAGCATCTACTTCGAGAACTTCCAGACGCAGGCACTGAACGTGGGGCTCTTCTGGGCATTCTCGAAGGATGGAGGCGCAAGCTGGACGCTTCCCGAGAACGATGCGGTAGCCTATTCGGTCTCCTCACAGTCCAGCGACGGCGACTTCTTCGACAAGGAGTGGGCGGCGGTGGACCGCTCCAACAAGGCCACGCGCAACACCGTCTACGTTGCCTTCCTGCATGCCGGAACAACGTTCGGGCAGAAGATCGCCGTTCGAAAGAAGGCTCCGGCGGCGACATCCTTTACCGACCGGTCCGTTCCGGTCTCGGATGACTCCTTCCAGATGGTGCAGTTCTCCGGTGTGGACGTCGATCCGGACGGCGGCGTGCATGTGACGTTCTTCGGATCGAAGGATACGACAGCAGGATATTCCATCTGGCATTCGGTCTCCAACGACGGCGGCGAAAGCTTCTCGGAGCCGAAGCCGGTCTCCGCGATTCATATCCCCGGCTTCTCTCCCGGCACGCAGCAGTTGAGCATTCCAGGCATCGACCCAGCGCGCCTGTACCCCGCGCCGCAGCTCGCGATCGATAACTCCAACGCCGCATCGCGCGGGAACCTGTACATGACCTGGACTGCCGACGGATTCACCTCCGATCTCGGCAGCGGCCTCGATGTCTACTTCAGCCGTTCGGAGGATAACGGCGCCACCTGGAGCCGGCCCGTCGTGGTACATCACGATCCTCGCGGTGTCATCCGGCATCAGCACTACTCCAGCATCAGCGTTTCGCCCGGCGGCGTGGTGGCGGTAACGTGGTACGACCGGCGCAGTGATCCCGAGAATCGCATCACCAACTACTACATCGCCTACTCCTTCGATGGCGGCAGCACCTTCACCGAGGGGGCTCCCGTCACATCGCAGGCAACGGACTTCTCCACGGTCGGGGAGCAGAACCAGAACTTCGGCATCGGTGAGTATACGGCCGTGCTCACAACCAGCGGATACGCCATCCCGGTCTGGACCGACGGCCGGAGTGGCAACGGCGATCTGGACATTCTCGCCGCTGTTGTTCCCATCTCCCGCGAGGCTGCGGGTGTGGAGCGCCTTGGAAGCGTGACGGACGAGCTGGCAATGAGCGATCCCGTCGTGAACGGCAACACCATTGCCGTTACGGTGAATCTGAACGCGGCGTCGCATCTGCAGCTCCGGCTGTTCGACCTGCTCGGACGCCTGGTGGCCACCATCGCGGATGGTCCCTTCGAGAGCGGCCCGCATGCGTTCTCCTGCAACGCAGCGGCGATCCCGGCGGGACACTACTTCCTCACAGCGGAGAGCAGCGCCGGAAGGGCAACACGTCAGGTGGTGATTGCACGGTAACCCATGGTGAGGAGTGATGGATGATGGGGTATGAGTTATGAGTGTGGCGTCCCGGAAATCGTCGACGTCATGAGGCTGAGAGCGGCAGTATGCATGAACAACGAACTCTCGTCATGGCTCTGCGATCGCGCGGAACGAGTTAGCGGGTCTACGGCCGAACCGGGCGTGGGAAGACAGCGGGGGTGCTGCATCATTCGGATCGCGGGGCTCAGTACTGTAGCACGCTCTATCGCCAAGCGCTGGCCAAGCGAGGGGTGATTCCAAGCATGGCGGCAGTAGCGAACCCGTACGAGAATGCGATTGCGGAGAGAGTCAATGAGATCATGAAACAAGAGTTCGGGTTGGACGGAGTGTTGCCAACGTTGCGAGCAGCGCGGAAGGCACTGAAGCACGCAGTTCGTCTGTACAACGCACGGCGACTGCATCAGAGCTTGAACTATTGCATCCCGGATGCGATTCATGCCGGACAGCCCGTCCTTCCGACACTCGTTTTCCCCCAACATTTCTGTCAACGTATTGCGGGACGGGGCAGGATGTGCCAGGGCTCTCTTCGCGAGAAGTTCAACCGCGCCGGAGCCAGAGTATTCCTCAGCACCGACCGCTTCAACGGATAGTCCTCGCCCTGAAGGAGCGGCAGGTGTCTGGCAGGGTCGCGAGATCCTGGAGATGAGAGCCCGCAATGATGCAAGCCCTTCTGTTGACGGGATGCTTCAAGCGGACAGACAGGGGAGATGAGATTTGAGAGGGTTGTACCGAACATCTCGTAACCCATAACGGATCACGTAACAACGCGGAGAACAACAATGCGTCTTGCTGCCCGCCTTCTCTGTTCAACTCTTCCTGCACTCTTCATTCTCCTCCTGTCGCAGGTCGCCGGATATGCTCAGGAGGGCTCCTCATGGGAGGTGATCGAGGAGAAGACGCATTGGACTCCGGAGGAGGTGAGGCGCGCGCATCTCGAAGCATTGAAGGGGGGCTCGCCGGAGGCGCAGGGGAATGCATCCGTTACCACCGGCGAATCCGTTGTCAGCGCCGAGACGGTTCCGGAGTCCGAGGTGCACGCGGCGATCAACCCGCTGGACAGCAACAACATCCTCGTATCGCCGATCCGGCTGAACCCTGCCGATGGACTCCTCTGTCCGGTGTACTACACCAAGGACTTCGGCGTCACCTGGCACAAGAGCATCTTCCGCACGATCCCCAGAGGGCTGGACATTCTGAACAACGGCGGCGGCGATCCGGTGCTCGCGTTCGACGCGGACGGCACGGGATACCTTGTCTGGATCAGCCTGTTCCAGCCGCCGACATCCAGCGACAGTGCATACTTCGGCCTCTACTGGGCGCGTTCCACCGACGGCGGCGTCACCTGGGCGCAGGCCGATACGGACGATGTGGGGATTTCGCGGTTCACCAGATCGGCGCGCAACCCGGAGGTGTTCGACAAGGAATGGATCGCTGTGGACCGTACGTCGGGACCGCGACGGAACAGCGTCTACGTCTCCTTCGTGCAGCTTGGCGGAAGCAACGGCGGCGGACGCATCGTGGTGCGGAGACTGGCGGCAGGCGGCTCCTCCTTCAGCCGTACCTCCGTGCCGGTCTCCGACAGCACCTTCGAGCGCGTGCAGTTCGGAAGCATCGAGGTCGATCCGTTCGGCAAGGTGCATGTGATGTTCTTCGGATCCCCCTCGAACGCCCAGTATGCTCTCTGGCACTCCGTCTCATCCAACGGCGGGCTCTCCTTCTCCCAGCCGCAGAAGATCGCCGACGTCCACTTCCCGGGATTCTCCACCGGCACCTTCTATACGCTCCCGGGAATTTCCAGCAACCGACTCTACCCCTGCCCTCAGTTCACCATCGACAATTCCTCGTCACCTACGCGCGGCAACATCTACGCGGTCTGGACGGCAGACGGTGAGCTCTCGAATCTGAATCGCGGTCTGAACATCTACTTCAGCCGCTCCGCCGACAACGGTGCCAGTTGGAGCGCTCCGATGGTGGTGAATGACGATCGCAATCGCACCACCACGCGTCATCATCATTACCCGAGCATCACCGTGAGCCAGCAGGGCGTCGTGGCGGTAAGCTGGTACGATCGCCGCAGCGACTCCGCGAGCCGTATCACCAACTACATGATGGCCTATTCGTTCGATGGCGGCCAGACCTTCACCAGGAACTTCGCGGTCACCGCGAAGCCCACCAACTTCAGTACCGTTGGGAACAGGAACTCGCAGTTCGGTATCGGCGAGTACACGCAGGTGGTTGCCGCGAGCGGCTATGCCATTCCGGTCTGGACGGACGGACGCGACAACACCGGCGATCTGAATATCTACTCCGCCATCGTCCCGATTCAACCCGATGTCTCCGGCGTGGAGCGGCTCTCCGCAGTCACGGAGAAGCTCTCGATGGCCGAACCGATCGTCTCCGGCAGCGAGGCCCGTTTCAGCATCACGCTGACCGAGGGGGCGCAGGTGCGGCTGGAGGTCTTCAACGCTGCCGGCCAGCTCATGGCGACGCCGCTGGATGACCGGCTGGAGGCCGGGACGCGCACTATCAGCATGGATCTTGCCTCGCTTCCTTCGGGCCGGTACTTCTGCCATCTCACCAGCCCGCTCGGCAACGCGACGCGGTCGTTCGTGATTGCGCGATAAGAACGCGAGGCGGGAGGATCGGATATGCATGGGTACCTTACGCGAACAGCGAGCTACTGTGCCGGGTATCTCGTGTCAGATCGGATCTCAATCGCTCCCGAAGAACCTCTGCATCATTGATCTCACACTCCCGGACAGTAATCACATTCCGCCAGGTTGAACCAGTGCGATGCTTGCGCGCTGATCACGTACAACGTTTGATTCGAGCGTGCTCAGCCAGAACTCGCGACGAGTCTTGGGAGTGTAGGCCAGCCGACATGTGCATCCGTTCTGCAGAGGGCCATGCAACCCGGCTTCCGGTCACGGATCAACCAGACGCACCTGGATCACAGATGCTGGGACACTTGCACTGAACGCGTCGAGACAGGCCGCAAGGTGACCGGCCTCCGATGAGTCCACCGCATAGAACCGGATGTACGTTGTTCCGTAGATCGGATTCATGACCGAACCCCGCCATTCGCGAACCGGTATCCATTCCTTCGGCAGATTTCCCCAATGCTCGAAGGCACCTGGAAACGCCACGGCAATCGCGGCGTGACGCCGGTGCGCGAAGTCCGCAACCCAACGGTTCGTGAAGATGTTCTTCCGCTTCGCGTTGACCACCTCGAGACTGGCAAGTCCGGCCAGATCGAGCAGCCGGACATCTGCGTAGTAGCTGATTGCTCCGATGTCGTGCGCGACAACGGTTGATCCCTCGTAGTATGCTGCAAGGAAGCGCCCCATCGTGCGATGCAGCTCGTACGTACTCGTTGTGGCGTCGGGAATCTGGGTTACGGCATCGGTCCCTCGCTCGATTCCCGGCAGAGCCAGCAGAAGAACAAGACCGCTCGCCGTGACCATCTGCGCACGCGAGCGAGCGCGCACGACAAGCGAGCCGATGTGCTCACCTCCTGCTATCGCAAGCGACACCAGACCCAGCGCAACGATGTACGCTTCGTAGCGGAAGAACCATCCGGTGCGTGCAAACTCCATGTGCAGAAGACAGGTGCCGAGAAAGATCACGAGCACCATCGTGCGCTCGCCCCATATTGTCCCGTCGCGCCAGCAGCGTACCAGTACGAGCACCATCGCGGCGATCACCAGCATGACAATGTGCGGTGCGGCTATGAGCTGGTGATACCCATCGCCCCCCATGATTCGCATGATGCCGGCAGCAGACGCAAGATCGGGCCGGTTTCCCTTGATGAGTACGGAGTTCGGCAGCGGATACCACCCGGCCCCGACGGAGACAGCGGCGAATATCAGGACCGGGGTAAGCCCCACCATGCCGAGAATCATTGCGTGACGGTATCGTCGTTTGATTGCCAGAAGCAGAACCACCACGGCAAGCATGAACATGCCTTCAAAGCGAACCGCCGTCACAAGTGGGGCCAGCACCATGAGCCTGATGAAATACCTGCGTTCGGTGCGTCTGTCGTGCGTGACGGCATCGTACGGATCGTTGACGGTATCGCTCGGCTCATTGCCGGATGCCAGCAGGCGGGCAGCGGATGATGCAAACATCAAGGCGAGGAATGTGTGCAGCACATGCTCCATTCCGCAGAAGATGAGCGTGACGAGCGGCGTGAGCGCAATCAGAGCGGCGAGTACGAGAGCGTTGGCACGAGGCCCGATGCCATGCCGCTTCAACAACGCCGAGACGTAAACAACGAGGGCGGTCGCTGCGAGAAGGTTCAGAACGAACGGCGCGAATTCGTTGACACCAGTCACCGAATACGACGAAGCGAGCATCAATGGCCAGAGAATCGAAGATGTGCATGAACTGAACTCATAGGGTGCTACGCCCCACACACCATGACGGACAAGGTTCCTGGCAACCGCCATGTGGATGTATGCGTCGTCCATTGCGTAGACAAATGTCCCGTTGTTGTTGGCAATGCAAATGGCCAGAAGCGTTGTGGTTGCCAGCATGAGCACGAACGCGCCGGCAAATGCCGGCCAATGATCGGTGAGGCTCTTCATGGTACTGCCCGAGGAGATAGGTAACAGAAATGACCGGGAACATAGGTAACAGTTCAGTACTCATACGACTCACAGGAGGGTCGTTATGGGTTGGAATCGGACTGATCCTATGCACGAACGTCATACGTTCATCGAGAACTA
>DASZRW010000046.1:0-24067 GCA_035549015.1 Kapaibacterium sp. (SeqCode) | reverse complement strand
ATTCCCACCAGCGATCCCGTTCAACGTGTCGGCCATGCTGATGCAGTCGATCCTCTCACCAGATTCCGTCTGTACGATGCTCCAGTGTGCTCCGGCATCCTCGGTGTGCAGGATGCGCCCGGAGTCGCAGGCGACGAGGATGTGCTCCGGCGACGGTTGTGCAACGCGGCGGAGCCAGAAGGGATTGTTGTAGTGCGTGTTGTCGATCACATAACCGGAGTCCAGATAGATCTGATTCCAGGTTGTGCCGCCGTCGGTAGAGCGGCGGACGATCATCTTCAGTCCGCCGTTGTTTGCGATGGCCACGCAGTTGTTCCCGTCGTAGCATGCAACATCGAGATAGAAGCAATTGGGGATGGAGTCCTGATGGATCCAGCGATACTCCTGCGCGCGCGCGCCGCCCGTGCAGGCAAGGAGGGCCAGGAGAAGGAGTGGAGCGAATGACAGGCGTTTCATATAATCATGCAGAGTATGAATGCATGGGCCGGCCGCGGCGCGGCCCATGCGATGATGTCATTGAAACCGGCGGCCTTGATTATCTGGTCACGGTGAACGCGCCGGAGGAGACCACCCGGCTCCCTCGCTCCACGGTGTAGCGGTAGGCGCCGCTCGGGAGCAGCCCCGCATCGATGCCGAACTCCACGCTCCCGCCGGCCCTCCCCTCGCGGAACTCACCCAGCACGACATGTCCCGCCGCATCGTAGACCGTGAGCGAGAGAAGGCCCGCCGCATGCGACTCGCAGATCACCGTGGTGCCGCCCGATGTCGGGTTCGGGAACGCGGACGATCGTTCGGCCGCCCCATCCTCCGGCCCCGCAATATCGTTCGCGGCCGGGCTTCCCGCACCGGTCTTCAGCGTGCTCTTGGGATACTCCTCGTCCACCAGCAGTCCGTCGCAGATCGGATAGCAGCCGGCACCCTGTCCCGCGCACGTTCCCTGCCCGCCGGTGACCGGAGGGACCGGCGTCCAGGTTCTGGTGCCGCCGGATGTGAGGCAGACGGTGTAGTGCGCCAGACAGCAGACATCGGTGCCGCAGACCTGGCAGCCGTAGCGGGGCGGGTCCGCCACCTTCCAGCAGGTCCCCACCGTCACCCGCCAGTTCGAAGCACACTTCGGTGGCTGTCCGGTATCGGGCCTCGTTAAAGGGTCGAAGTTCATCGGGTTGTCGCGGAGCATGACGCGTACCGCCGCCCGGAAGATGTTCCCCATGTTCTGGTAGGCGCCCACACATCCGGCCGTCGGCTCGCTCAGCGGGCGGATGAAGACGATCTGAAAGTCCTGATAGGCACCGCAGGCGCCTTTGCGCCAGTAGTAGCAGATCTGCCAGTCGCTCAGGCAGTCCGCACCTCCCTGCGAGACATCCATCATGACCTCGACATAATTCGGTCCCTGGAACGGCGTGTCGAAGCAGTCCGGCGTGCAGGGGGGGGATTTCCTGGGCGTGCAGCCCGATGGTGAGTAGCGGCAGCGATGCCGCCAGCATGCAGAGCATGCGAAGAATGGATCGGTGGCCGATCATACGTTTCATGTTCCTCTCTGATAGATGAATGAGAAATAAATGCCGCCACACTCGTGCGCGGCAATGCGATGCCTGCCCGTGAGTACAGGGGGAACGTGTGGGGTACGGGAGTGTGTGATGGACCGGAGGAAACGGAAACGGTACGTTGAAATGTACAGATGAAATCGCCGAAGTGCTGGCAAACATACGGCGGGGAATGGCTGTGCGCAAGGGGCCTGCGAAATATAGGCACTGCGGGCCGCGAACCCGCGCGCTTCGAATGTTCCGTCTGTATACTGCAGTATCCGCGCCCCGCGGTGAAATTCCTTCAACCCTACACCGCAAGGCCTGCCGCAGCAATCGTGGTATAGCGTGCCCCATCGGGGCGAAGCTCGCTCCGCATCAGCGCAACCGAATCGATGCGGCAGAAGCCGGACTCGAACGGGCGGGTGATCACCTCGTTCATCAACTCCTGCAGGCCGGCAGAGGGGCGGGCAACGCGGCCCAGCGTGATGTGGGGTGCGTACGGCCGCTGTTCCGCCGGCAGGCCGATGGCGCGGGCCCAGCTCTCCGTCTGCTTCTGCAGTGCGAGCAGGTGATCCAGATCGGTCCGCGCCTCCCCCTCGACTCCCGCCCAGATCACCCGCGGCGCACGGAGCGAGGGGTAGGCCCCCAGCCCGCGCGTGCGGAGCGTGAACGGATGCAGCCCGCGGCCGGACTCCAGCAGCCGCACCGCTTCGGCGAGCGCATCGGGCCCGATCTCTCCCAGGAAGCGGAGCGTGAGATGAAGGTTGCCCATGCCGCTCCATCGCACATCGGCACGATGCCGCGCGAGCGCCGCGATCTCCGCCGCAAGCGCCGCGGTGATGCCGGCATCGAACGTCACGGCGTAGAAGCAGCGATTGAGATCATTTGCTGCCGTATGTCTCGGGTCCTCTGTGTACCTTTGATCTCTCATATGCAGTAGGCCTGTGTGCATCACGTGCGCGGTGCAGGCGCCGAGCGGCGCCCGGATATCCCCCCAATCAATGAAACCGACATCCAAAGATATCGAGACCGCCGGGATGGAGGCGGGCGGAAAACAATCCGCGAAGGAGGAGGCGCACTCCGGGTTTGCCGAGCGTGCGGGGCGCGTGCTCGCAGAACGGCTGGAGCGCCGCGCGGAGCCGGATGCTTCGGGCTCCGGAGCGGCAGCCGCCGTGAGCGGGACGCCGGATGCCGCCGCGGAGGCCGGGACCTGCGTGCTCTGCGGCCGCGAGGTTGCGGGTGGGGAGAGCGTGCGCCTGGATGCGTATCGCAGCCCGCAGCGGGAGCTGCTGCTCCGTTGGATTGCAGGGGAGATGCCTGCGCTCGACGGTGCCGCACTGTTCCATCGCCGATGCCTGGAGGATGCGGAGCGCCGGATGCAGCAGGCGCAAACGCGCCGCGAGAACGGCGTGCTTTTCTTCGTGGATCTCGCGCTCGGCCGCACGCCGATCCTTCCCACGCCGATGCGCATGAACGCCGATCTCCGCTTCACCGGCCGCGGCGTCACGATTGCATTCATCGACAGCGGCTTCTATCCGCACACCGATCTCACCCACCCTTCGCACCGGCTCCTCGCCATCTACGACGCCGTGCGCGGCCGCGAGATCAGGAGCATCGAGCGGATGGCGGCCAACGATCCTCCCGTGGAGGCCTGGCATGGAACCATGGCCGCTGCCACGGCGGCGGGAAGCGGAACGGCTTCCGGCGGTGAGTATCGTGGCATAGCCTGCGAGTCGCGGCTGGTGCTGGTGAGGGCGATGACGCGGCGTTACCGCATCCGCACGCCGCAGGTGGTCCGCGCGCTCGAGTGGGTGCGCGAGAACCGCAGGCGCCTCGATATCCGCGTGGTGAACATGTCGCTGGGAGTGGATGAGACCACGGACTCCCTGCAGCATCCGGTGATCGCGCTGGTAGAGGAGCTCTCCGCGATGGGCGTGGTAATGGTTGCGGCCTCGGGGAACAATCCCGCCAATCCGATCAAGCCACCCGGCGCGGCTCCGTCGGCCATCACAGTTGGCGGCTACAACGATCACAACTCCACGGAGTGGATGCGCCGCGAGGTATGGCACTCCTCCTACGGCAACACGCCGGGGCAGGTGCGGAAGCCGGAGCTCCTCGCACCGGCGATCTGGGTGGCTGCGCCGATCCTTCCGCGCACGGCGGTGAAGCGTGAGGCGGATGCGCTGTTCAGGCTCGCCGGCTCCGGCGATGCCGAACTGATGGCGCTGATCCCCTCGCTTGCCGGCGCCACCGCCGTTGCACGGGAACTGCGCACCGCGCAGGATCCGCTTGCCGCGCGCGGCATCGTGCTTGCGCGCATTGCATCGGAGAAGATGATCACCGCGGACTACAAGCATGTGGACGGCACATCGTTCGCCGCGCCGATCGTGAGCTCCGTGGTTGCGCAGATGCTCGAGGCGCGCCCGGATCTCACGCCGGTGCAGGTGAAGCAGATCCTCTGCGCGACGGCCGCGCCGATCGCGAACGTTCCGCAGGAGGTGCAGGGCTACGGCGTCGTGGATGCCGCCGCAGCCGTTCGCATGGTGCTCTCGCTCCCCGGCGCGGGAGGCCTGGAGCCCGGCATGCGTGCCGTCAGCGAATAGAACGAAGATCGAGGCGGCTCTGATCCGGTCCGGTGGCGGACCGCGTCCGAAGCCTTCCGGTGCCTGCTCCGCAGAGGAGCGATCTCCCGTACAACGCAATGCTCCGCCATGGATAGTACCACCCTGAACAACATGCTGCACCTCGACCCGACAGTCCTGGAGAAGGTTGCCCGGCCGATCATCGTCTACCTCTTCCTCATCGTTGGATTGCGTCTGGCGGGGAAGCGGGAGCTGGCGCAGATGAACACATTCGACCTCGTGGTTCTGCTGATGCTCTCCAACACAGTGCAGAACGCGATCATCGGAAACGACAACTCCGTCACGGGGGGGCTGATCGGCGCGGCCGCGCTGTTGCTGCTCAACGCACTCATCGTCCGATTCGTCTTCCGGCACGACGGACTGCGGCAGCTTGCCCAGGGAACCGAGACGGTGCTGATGGACCGTGGGCATCTGGTTGTGCGCAACATGGACCGGGAGAACATCTCCGAGGGGGAACTGGAGATGGCCGCGCGGAAGGAGGGGCATGGATCGCTCCGCGACATCGAGCGTGCCGTGCTGGAGCCGGGAGGGGGGATCGGCTTCATCGTGAAGCCGGAGGCGACACAGGCTGCACGGCAGCGCGAGATCATCGAGCGCCTGGCTGCAATCGAGGCACGGCTCGCCCGGCTCGGCGTCACGGAGGACCGCGGCGCCGCGAACAGCCCGGCCTCCGGCATGCCCGCATCCGGTGGACCCCCATCCGGTGGTCCGGCATCCGGTGGACCCGCATCCGGTGGTCCGGCATCCGGTGGTCCGGCATCCGGCGCAGCACCGGCATAGCCGCTGCAGCGAACGCACCGGGGCTGCTGGTACGCTCCGCGAGCCGCCGGCGCATGTCGTATTGTAGCGCCGGCAATGCGCGGCCATCCACGCGCGCTTCGGCACGGCAACAGCCCGGAGCCGTCCGGACAACGGTGTGATGGCAATGGAATGTGATGGCCAATGGCGCGGCCCCGGACATGGCGATGTCCGCGCATCGATGCGCAGCCGTGCGATCGAAAAAGCCGAGGGTCCGATACTGAATGGCGATGTTCTACGTCCGCTTCGGGTATTGCCGGAGCCGCGGCCGGCATGCCCATATTCCTTTCGGATTCCGTCGCGTGTGACTGCGGGCCACCACCGCAGATCATTCATCGATCCCGGATGAAGGGATCAGTATCCGATGCCGCCCTACTTCACCTCACTCACGCTGATCTTCTTTCCCTTGATCTTGATGCGGAGCGTGAACTCGTACTCTCCATCCTCGGCACGTCCGGAGATATAGAGATGTCCCGGCTCCGTCACCATGCCACGTACGCGCGGATGATTCAACAGAGCCCTTCCCGGATCGTTATCGGCGAACATGTCGCCCTGCCCAGTCAGAAGCCAGTTGACGTTGCAGCCGAGAGCGTACAGCTTGCGCAGCACGCCTGACCCGGGCTCGCGGTCGTCATTCATATACTTCTGAAGATTGGGTGGTGCCATCTTGACAGCTTCGGCGAACTCCTTCACGGAGTTGTACACGGTCTCCCCGAACGTGCGCATCCGTCCGCCGGTTGTCGTTGGTGCTTTGCTCATGTAACCTCGTCTTGACTCTTAGCGTGTACTGTTGTACCTTGTTGTATACCTCGACGATACAATAATAATCTCGCCTGTCGACAACTATTTGTCAAGCGGCAAGAATAGGTAAACGAACGGAGAAATGAAAACAACGCATCCGGAGTCCGTGGATCTCGGTCATTATCCGTTCCGCGGGATCTTCACTGAAATCGCGCGGGAGGATGGGGTCTCGCGCCAGGCCGTTCAACAGGCCGCCCGGGCCGGCAATCCCCGGATCCTGCGCCGCGTTGCCGAGAAGATAGAGGAACGCAGAGCCATGGTAACGAAATTCGACGTGGCTCGGGCGCCGAACCAGTCCGGCGCTCCACCGGCAGAGGCCGGCGATTCGCCATCGTGATCCGATACGGGCGCGGCAGCGCAAAACTACGACACGAGCGGCGCAATCCGCCATTATCCTTGCAGCATGGGAACAGAATTCGGGACCGCACCTCGCGCTGCGAGGCATCCCGGCGGCGGCCTTCCCGGGGCATCGCCATATCGGGTGCCTGCGGGAGCGCGGATACCGCGGCCTCCGTGGCGATGTGCGTCTGCGCCGGGCCCCCCCGATTTCCCCCGGCTCCCTCGCCCACTCCCGCATACCGCGGAGCCTGTCGCCGGCCTCGCAGGGCCTTCCATCGTGAAACCGCATCCCCGGCATGATGCCGCAAGCGGGCAGTTGCTCCAACTGCCGGCCCCATTTATCCGGCTATGCGCTTCATGGAATATGTATTCAATAATTCGTCTTCGGATCCCTGTCCTCCGCATTCACCGCGCACCCGGGGGGCCTGCGCCCGGGGGGAGACGAACCGTGCTTCGATCGCCGGCTGAACCATCCCCACATCAATTGTCCCGGATCTCGTTCAAATAATCCTGAAAATATTCCGGCCGGCCTCGAGTGTACGGCGCAACATTTTCAGAAAAATATCCTTGTGTACGATGATTGCTCCCCCTCTCCGGCGTTCGGACCCCACAGGGCCGGGCTCTGCGCGTCCGCATTCCCTCTCGACGATCACGCCGCCCGCTCCCTGCGGCTTGCGCTTCCTGCGGCCTGCGTTCCCGGCCTCCCCTGAAGCCCCCTCTGGCGGATGAGAGAGGGAGCGTGCCTGCGTCCATGCGGTCCATGGGCGGATAACCATCCGGAGCTTCTGCGTCAACCGTCGAGCGGCGACGCGGAGAGCTCGGTGAGATCGGTGCGGACAATCTCTCCCTCGCGCATCATCACGGTTGCCACTTCGTACGGGGCGAGCCGGAGGCTGAAGGCACGGCCGTGCAATTGCACGCTCGCCGCGGCGCCGGCGCCGGAGGCCTCGTACAGCCGCACAACCCAGCCGGTTCCATCCTCGCTTCGCTTCAACACCGTTGCCAGCACCGTCTCCGGATGAACCGCGATTCCCTGATGCTGCCGTTCCAGCCGGGGCGTGCCGGCATCGTGCGCGGACTCGAAGTGTGCCGGCGGCGGAAGAACGATCGCCGCACCGCGACGGCTCAGGTGAGCCTGCCATGAATCCCCCTGAACCGGATGGAGTTCGAAGCGGAAGCGCTGCGATCCCATGTCCAGATACTCCACCTCCTCATCCTCGTTGTGCGGGTGGGGATCGTGCATGGCGTACGGCGCGGAGCGAGCCGCCGTCATCATCAACGTTGCCGTGGATGCATCCGCATCCGCCGCGGCGCTGTAGGAATGCTTGGAGTCGTTGACGATCGCGAGCCCTGGGCGGCCGTCGGCATCGGCGGCGCGAACCGCGCACCACGTTCCGCCGGGGCGCTCGATTCCATCGCACGGCTTCACCGTGATGCCGTATGCCCCCTCGCAGATCATCTCCGCGCCGGGTGCGGCGAGCGTGAACGCAAGCTTCACGATGCGCCGCGGCTCGCACAGGAATAACCGGGCCGCAACCGAGAGCGCTCCGGTTCCGCGATACAGCCGGTAGTCGAGTTGCAGCCACGAGGCGCCCCGGCGCAGGAGCGAACGGATGGTTGCATGCGTTGGACCGTTCTCCACCAGCCTCGCGCCCTCTCCCTGGAACATTCCGGCCACATGGTCGAATCGCGAAACGCCGTGCCCCCAGGAGTCGCTCTCATCCTCGATCGCCAGCACCTGCATACCCGCTCCCGCCAGCAGCTCGCGGCCGGTGGGGCGGTGGAGCATGCGCGCGATGGTGCCCGTGGCCGGATCGATCTCCACGCGGAGCAGTTCGTTCTCGAGAACCGTATCGCCCGCGCCGATCGCCGGCCCGCCGCCGGCCTTCTGCCGTCGCCCATAGTGCACGCGGTATGCGCGCCAGCCGAGCGCCGGCACCTGCGCCCTGAACGTCGCGGCGACGCGGTCCTTCCCGATCTTTCCCGAAGTAAAGCCGGTCTGGCATGGGATCTCCGCGCCGTCATCGTCCGTCACCGTAAGCAACACCGGCTGCGGCCAGAGGCTCTTGTCGATATCGTGCCACAGCTCGAACGTGACATGGTCATCGAGCGGCCATGCGTGCGGGTTGACGATCATCAGCGTCTGCCCGCTGCCGGTGGTATCGATGCAGCGTGCCAGGCGCTGCACCGCGAAGCGCATGGCCGTGCGGGCCACCGTGAGCGCCTCCCCGTACATGGCGATCGCATCCTCCAGCGCCTCACGGATGGCAACGCCGCAGAGCAGATCGTGGAAGTGATTGAAGCACACGCAGCGCCATGCATCCGCAAGCCGGGCATGCGGATACGGAGCGCCCGTCGCGAGCGCGGCAACGGAACTGAGCCGCTCGGCCGCCGCGAGCGCCCCCTCGCACAGGCGGTTGAGCCGCTTGATCTCCGAATGCGCTGCATAGCAACCGGGAGCATTGAACTGCAGATCGCCGTGCCAGTCCGGAATCTCGACGCCGTGCGGATCGCGCTCGATGCTCCAGAAGAATCTGTCCGGCATGCTGAAGAGCAGCTCGGGAGCATCGGCGTCCGGGGCGATCTCCCGGATCGCAGCGATCTCCAGGATCGCGGCGATCTGTTCGCGCGTCGGGCCGCCGCCGTGATTCCCCACGCCGTAGAAGAGCATCCACTCCCGCGCGAACGCACGGAGCGGTGCGCCGGTCGCGGCGAGGTTGGATGCATTGCCGTATGCATGCCGAAGATCGCTTACCTTCCGGGGCACCGTTGTCTCGTACATGTTGTAGTGGTACGGTACGCGATAGGCGAGCAGGGAGGAGCCGTCCGGCGAATGCCATCGAAGAAGCGGGGAGGGGAGCTGGAGTTCCGTGGGATCGGGACGGCAGAAGATGTAGGCGCTCATGCCGGCGCGGGCAAGCAGTTGCGGCAGCCCGGCTGTATGGCCGAAGGCGTCCGGGCTGTAGCCGACGCGGGCAATCGTGCCGAAGCGCTCCGCGAAATACCGTTGCCCCAGCAGCGCCTGGCGCACGAAGCCTTCTCCGGAGGGAATGTTGCAATCCGCCTGTACCCACCACCCGCCAACGATGTTCCAGCGCCCCTCGCGAACGCGCTCGCGGATCCGTTCGAAGAGCTCCGGCTCCGCCTCCTCGATCCAGGCATAGTGCGCGGCCGAGCTGCACGAGAAGATGAACTCCGGGGTCTCCTCCATGCGGTCCAGCGCGGAGCGGCAGGTGGCGATGAACGCCTCCATCCCTTCATCCCATGTCCACATCCATGCGGGATCGAGATGCGCGTTGCCGATCATGTGGATCGTTGGAAGCCGGTCGCCGTGCGACGTGTTCGGTTGGTTCATGCTGATCGATTCAATCGAATGGGGGATGCTCCCATGTGATGCCGAACGCCGGATCGATTGCGCCGCGCACGCCGAGAACGCGGGCGGCAACACGCAGGCCCAGTGCAACGCAATCCGCATCCGGCAGCCCTGCGGCCGCGGCGGAGAGAAATCCGGCGTTGAATGCGTCGCCGGCTCCTGTGGTGTCCACCACCGCCGTGCGTGGCGCAGGGAACCACTCCGTACCGCCGCTCGAGATCAGCCCCGCGCCGCGCGCACCATCCTTCAGCACGATCCGTTGCGGGCCGGCCTCCGTCAGGCGGGTGCAGAGCGCTTCCGGCTGCTCGCCGCCGAACGCCGCGCGCAGATCGCCGGCACCTGCAAGCAGCAGATCCACCTCCGGCAGAATGCGGTCCAGCCATTCGCGGTACTCCTCCGGGCCGTGCCAGAGCGCCGGGCGGTAATTGGTATCGAAGACGATGGTGGTGCAGCCGCGTGCGGCGCGGAGCAGATCGATCAGCCGTTCGCGATCCTCCATCACCGCAACCGCTATTCCGGTCACAAGAAAGAAGCGTGCGCCGGCAACGGCCTCCAGGAGGCTCTCCGGCCGGAAGATGCGCAGCGTCCGGGTTGCAGCGGAGCCGGTTCGCCAGAAGTGGAACGTGTATTCCCCTTCTGCGTCCGTCTCGATGAAGTAGATGCCGTTGCGGCGATCGGCCAGCCGCGCCAGCCATCGCGTGCAGATCCCCTCGCGCTCGATCCCCTCGGCGATCATCGGGGTGAAGAGATCGTTCCCGAGCGCGGAGATGAACCGGGTGCGAAGCCCCAGCCGGGATGCGTAGAAGAGAGCGTTGAATGCATCCCCCGCATAGCCGGCTGCGAACGCGCCGTCGGTACGGCGGCAGAGTTCCGCAAGGCATTCACCCAGCGAGACCAGATGTGGAGATTGCGAGTCGGCCATGTGCGTGCAGAGGAGTGCGTTCCGTTCCTCTCAAGATAGAACAAGATTCGCTTACCGATCTGTCCGCGCGCGGCCGGTGCACTCCCGGCCTCCAACAGGCTTTACGCCCTCTGCGGCGGAAGAACTACCGCAGAGGGCGCAAAGAGAGGATGGCTCCGGGGTGGCGCACTCGCGACCAAACAACCCGATCACCTGCGTGGCATGCACACGCAGGCCCCCCACCGCATGCAGATGTGGGTACGATCAGGTTGTGAACTCGTCTGTGCATGGGAATTCAGTCCTATAAACCGACATGTGCGGAAAGGTTTCCGCGCAGCAGGATTTTCCTCGCCGGTGTATCCATTTCGTCAACCGTCCGTGCGGCGGGCCCGTTCGGCAAGCGCCAGCAGCAGCGCGCCGGTGCCCCACCACCACTCGCCGCGATCGAGCCCCTTGTAATAGGCTATCGTACCCGGCCATGTCCCCTCGGAGCAGCCGGTGAACCGCCCGTCGGCATCCACGAAGCGCGCGAGGCCGTTGGCCGCACGGTCCGCGGGTTCGCAGAACCCCTTCGGAAGCCATCCGTTGGTAATCGCACGCTCCATCGCGAACAGATACATCGCCGTTGCCGACGTCTCCTCATAGGCCCTGCCATCGGTGATGATGGTGCGCCACAGGCCGCGCGATGTCTGATGCGGAAGGAGCGCGGCCATCAGCGTATCGAGCGTCGTGGCCGCAACGCGCCATTCCTCGGAGCGCGGACGGAGATGGGGGAGAAGCTCCGCGCAGGTCATGGCAATCCATCCGTTGCCGCGCGCCCAGGCTCCCTGGGAACGGTGCCCGGAGCGGTTCTCCTGGCAATGGATGGAGAAGCCCGTTGCCGGATCGCGAAGCACCGCCAGATGTTCGCGGAGCTGGAAGATCGCGTCGCGCTGCCAGTCGCGGCGGTTCAGTGTTGCAGCAAGCTTGGCCAGGATCGGCGCCGAGTAGTAGACCGTGTCCACATAGATGTGCGGCAGGTCCACATTGTGAAGGATGGTTCCCCGTCCGTTGCGAATCGCCTTCAGGCGGATGAAGTCATGGATCTCCCCGGCCAGCGCGCGCAGCGGTTCGCCGAACTCCGGGAACAGATCGATCACATGCGGATAGAGCAGGCCGATGCTCCACGAACCGACGAAGTAGGTCACGTGAACGCCGGCGCCGAGGTGATAGGTAAGCCAGCGCCGCAGATACTCGCGCGCGTTTGTATTCCCGGTGGTCCGTACGGTTTCAAGCAGCCCGTACGCAAGGAGCGATTGCCCCCAGTCCGTGTTCATGGACTCCGGCCGGTTGCGGCGGCACCAGGAATCCGCGACGGCATCCATCAGTTCAACCGGTGTAGCATTCCGCTTCGCCATGACTTCGTCCGACTGTGTTGGTAGAGCGATCCCGTTATCCGAACGCGCGAAGATAACGTAACGCGTGGCGCTCGCGGAGACGCAACGTGGCGATTGTCTCATCTTTCCTCTCTCATATCTGTTAGTTCGTTCTTCCCGCTCCACTATATTGTCCCGGTCTAGCGGCGCACCCCGGAGCCGATTGCTTCTACCGATGCATGACATCAATGCATAACGCACTCATCCTACGCTTCCTTCCCCTGCCTGCCGTTTGGGTTCTTCTCGGACTTCTCGCACTGACGTCTCCGGCCTCCGCTCAGTCGTGGGCCTGGGCCCGCACGCCCGGCGGTCCGCATCCGGACAGAGCCGGCGGGATCGGGCTGGACAGCCTCGGCAACAGCTACCTGGTTGGCACCTACACCGGATCGATCACCTTCGATGCCACCACGTTCAGCAACGGAACGCACGTCGGGTTCTTCCTCGCCAGGTACAGTTCCTTCGGCATCCTGCAGTGGGCGTCGCAGGGGAACGGCACCGGCAACTTCACGAGCGCAGTGATCGCCGTGGACCGCGCCGGGAACAGCTATGCGGCCGGCACCTTCAGCGGCACGGTTGGGTTCAACGGCACGCAGCTTGTCTCGCAGGGTGGGAGCGACATCTTCATTGCACGCTATGATTCGTACGGCATCCAGCAATGGGCGAAGAGATATGGAGGAACGGGAGACGAGAGCGTTGCTGCGATCGCGGTGGACAGCGCCGGGGGAGTGGTGATCGCCGGATCGTTCAGCGGTTCGGAGACGATCGGCGGCGTGCTTCTTGCGAGTGCGGGAGGGGACGATCTCTTCGTTGCCCGATACGATACCGCCGGCGAGCCGGTGTGGGGCCTGCGCGCCGGAGGTTCCGGCAAAGATGCGGCACGCGGCGTGGCATCGGCCGGGGATGGCGCCGTGCTGGTGACCGGATGGTTCAACGACACGATGGTTGTTGGAGGAACGCGGTTGATCGCCCCGCACGACGGCGGCCCCGATGCATTCGTTGCGCGCCTCGGCTCCGACGGCTCGCCCGAGTGGGCGGAGCGGTTCGGCGGTCCGGGCCGCGACTCCGGCACGGCGATCGCGGCGGACGGAGCCGGCAACGGCTACGTGACCGGAACGTTCACGTCATCGTCCGTGCAGTTCGGCGGCGTTACGATAACGAACCATGGAGCGGAGGATGGCTTCGTCGCCAGGCTGGATCCCACCGGCGCCACGCTCTGGGCGCGCGCTGTTGGTGGTGACCGGAACGACCGCGCGCTTGCAATCGGCCTGGACCGGCGAGGCGCATCGTACGTTACCGGCCAGTTCGGCGGCACGATGTCCGGTCCGGAGGGAGGGATCACCTCTGCGGGAGGTGCGGACCTGTTCGTTGCGAAGCTGGACGCCTCCGGCTCCGTTGCCTGGCTGCGCCGTGCGGGGGGCATCCATGCCGATGAGGGGGATGGGATTGCGGTGGACAGCGCCGGCGAGGCATTCGTTGCAGCCACGTACGATACCTCCGCAACATTCGGCGACATCGTGCTGCAGGCGGCGGGCGAAAGCGACGTCGCGCTGGCACGCCTTGGAGCGCCGTCAACCATTACCACGCAGGAGATTCCCGGCAACCCGTTCTGTACCGGCGCGCCGATCGTTGTCTCCTTTACAACCAGCGGCGTCTTCGGAAGCGGGAACGTCTTCACGGCGCAGCTCTCCGATTCCGCCGGCTCGTTCGCATCGCCCGTCGTCCTCGGCTCCGTCTCTGGAACGGAAGGGACCTCGATATCCGTGCAGGTGCCGAACGATCTTCCAACGGGAATGCACTATCGCATTCGCGTCGTCTCGACGGTGCCGCCGGTCGACGGCACACCGGAGGGTCCGGCGCTCGCTATCTATGAGCCGCCTGCTCCTGTTATCACACCGGGACCGATCGCAAAGCTCTGCAGCGGCCAGACTCTGACGCTCGATGCCGGCGCCGGGTACAGCTCCTATCAGTGGAGCAACGGCTCCGGCGGGAGAACGATCATCGTGACCGAGGCCGGGACCTATTCCGTGACGGTTACCAACGATGCCGGCTGCGCGGGCTCCTCCGATCCGGTAACGGTGACGGTGATTCCTTCGCCGGAGAAGCCGACCATCGTCAAGAGCGGCGTGTACCTGGAGTGCAGCACTGCTGATACCTATCAGTGGCTGCTCAACGGCGAGCCCATTCCCAACGCCACCAATCAGCGTTACCAGCCGGATGGCCCCGGCATCTATTCGGTACGGGTGACGAGCGCGAACGGCTGCAGCGCCCTCTCCGATCCGTGGGTGGTAGCGGCCGGCGTTCCCGCCGAGCGGATGCTGAGCGGCGTGGAACTCTTCCCGCAGCCCACAACGGGTCTCTTCACGGTCGGCTTCCAGCTGGACCGCCCCGCCAATGTCCGGACCATGGTGATCGATGCAGCCGGCGGCGTCGTCTTCGCGTTCAACGATCGCTCCGACGGCGGTGCCTTCACGAAGCGCATCGATATCTCGGCGCTTCCGGGAGGGGCGTATTTCGTCTGCGTGCGGGCCGGCGAACGTGCCTGGGTTGGCGGGATCGTGAAGCGATGATCGTCCGTACGGTCCGTGCGTGCGGCGGCGCTCGCATTGGGCCGCTCACGCTGCAGGCGTTCGCCGGGTGTGGTTGCAGTACGCTGGGGTGCGGTCCGGACCCTGCATTTTCCGATGCCGGTGGCTCGCGTGCCGAAACGATATGCATTGCGCCGTATGCGATCGGCCCGATATGATTCGGTAACTGCATGTGAACCGAACGCATCAGCGGGTTTCCGGGTCGATACGCGAGCGGTATATTGCGCGTTTACAACAGCGTCCCGCATTCTCCTGCCGGCGCCGCGAAATGGTCTCCGGCAGTCGGTCCCGATCGGAACATCCCTTCAACAGATAGAGGACTCAGTGTAATGGCATCTCGATACCGTCTGTTTGCGACAAGCGTCGCATTCACGATACTACTTCTCCTGGTCTCCCCGGCACTCCGCGCCCAGTCGTGGCAGTGGCTCCAGGATGGAAGCGGTTCGGGGGACGACTTGATTGGGGGAATGGCGCTCGACAGCCTGGGGAATGCCTACGCGGTGGGAACGTTCCATTCGAACATCGCGTTCAACTCCACCATCTTCACCGATGGCCCGGCTACCGGCCTGTTCGTGGTCAAGTACAGCGCACTGGGAATCCAGCAGTGGGCGATCGCCGGGGTTGGTCCCGGCAATGTGCTCTCCACTGCCATCGCGGTTTCGCCGGCCGGCGAGGTATACATCACCGGCACGTTCAACGGCAGCATCCGGTTCGGCGTCGATACCCTGGTAAGCACCGGGGGCACGGACGCATTTCTCGCACGCTTCAACAGCGGCGGCATCCTGCGCTGGGGAAAGCGTATCGCCACCGGGCCAACGGACGCATGGGCGCGCGGCATCACGCTGGACAACGTCACGCAGATGTGTTATGTGGCCGGCAACTTTGCCGACAGCGCCAGGTTCGACACCTCTGCCGTGACCGGTGCCGGCGGCACCGATATCTTCCTCTCCAAGTACAACGCGGCCGGTGTGATTCAGTGGGCCCGGAGCGGAGGCGGGCCGGGGAACGAGGAGGCGTACGGCGCCGGCATCGACGGCAGCGCGGACGTCTACGTCGCCGGCCGCTTCACGGACTCCACCTTCTTTGCCACCGATACCGTGCTCTCCGCCGGCGGCACCGATGCCGCCGTCTGGAAGTTCAGCACCACCGGTGCCCCAACCTGGATCGAGACAATGGGCGGCCCTCTGGACGATCGCGCGAACGCGATCGCCGTTGACGCCTTCGGCAATTCATACATCACCGGCGCAATCAGCGATACCACGCATTTCGATACCACCGTGGTCTCGTCGCGCGGCGGCACGGACGCCTTCGTGGCGAAGGTGGACGGCGTGGGAACCATCCGCTGGGTACGGCGCGCCGGAAGCGATCTGGGTGATGAGGGATACGGGCTCGGGCTCGACGCAACGGGCAACGTGTACGTCACCGGCGCGATCACCGACACATCCGATTTCGGCGGCACCGTGCTTCCGATCCTCCCGAACAACTCCGAAGCATTCGTGGCCCAGTACGATGGCGCCGGCGTCTTCAAGTGGGTGCGCACGGCGGGCGGAGCGGGGCGTGACGAGGGGCATGCCGTGACGGTGGATCGGAACGCCGAGCTTCGTGTTGGCGGCGAGTTCACCGGACCGGCGCAGTTCGGTTCGATCAACGCCGCCGGCGGCGGCAATCTCGATGTCTTCGTCGCGAAGCTGGGAAGCGATCCCCAGGTGAACCTCGGATTGATCTCCGAGAACTCCTACTGCATCGGCGATCAGTTCCAGGTGCCGTTCAGTGTGAAGGGAGTCTTCGGCAACGGCAACTACTTCGTGGCCCAGCTTTCCGACAGCTCCGGCAGCTTCGCGACGCCGATCGAGATCGGCCGCGTGTTCGGCATCGGGAGCACCGTTATCGTTGCCAGGCTCGCGGACAGCGTGATCCCCGGCAGGCATTATCGCATTCGTGTGATCTCCACCGTCCCGGAGGTTCACAGCGATCCCGATCCCACGGACATCGAGATCTTCGAAACGCCCAAGCCGGTCGTTACGCCCGCCGGCCCGATCCTCATCTGCAATGGCGACAGCGTGTTGCTGGACGCCGGCCCCGGCTTCACCACATACCACTGGAACAGTGGCGATGTGGGACGCCTGCTGCTGGTGACAGGCGCCGGAGAGTATGCGGTAACCGTCTCCAACGATCGCGGCTGCCTCGGCACCTCGCCCCGCGTGATCGTCTCCGTGCGCCCGCCGCAGAAGCCGGTGATCACCCGTGTGGGGCAGTCGCTCGAGACCACGCCGGCGATCACCTATCAATGGCTGATGGCCGGGCAGCCGCTGAGCGGCGCCACCAATCGCTCCTACACGCCTGCCGTTGAAGGAGTGTACTACGTGAGGATCACCGATTCCAACGGCTGCACGCAGACGTCCGATCCCTTCAACTTTACCTTCGCCGCGGTGCCGCTGGAGCGGCAGCTCACCGGCGTGAGCCTGTACCCGCGGCCCACCGGCGGCGTGTTCACTGTGGAGGTGCCTGGTACACATGGCGGCCACGTTACCGTCACGGTTTCCAACGCGCTTGGACAGAGCGTGGCCCGTCTGGACGAGGAGGCGACAGCGGACCAGTATCGTCGTGAGATCGACCTGAGCCGTCAGCCGGCAGGCGCCTACTTCGTGCGCGTTGTCTGCGGCGTCCGGGAATGGTCCGGCCAGATCATCAAGCAGTAACGCACCGGCCAACGGGCCGGCGTCGTGAGGATTCCAGGGCGCAAGGCTGGCAACGGCTTTGCGCCCTGTGCGTTTACAGGAGTGGTTGCCCGCAGTCCGCGCGAAGGCGGTCCGCAATGGGGAGCTCGGAGCCGTGCCGAGCGGCCCCTCAGGTCCGCCGGTTGTGAGCACCGGACGTCGGATGAACCATGCCATCGAATGGAATTGTGAGAGAGGTCCGAGCATGCTGCATCGTACAATCGCCCCATCCCTGCCCGAGGAATATGCGGAGCATTACCGGCGTCACGCGGAGGCCATTCGCACCCGCCTGCTCGAGTTCAGGAAGGTCCCGGAATCGGAGTATCTCCACGAACTTCTCTTCTGCCTGCTCACCCCCGGATCGCGTGCCGCGCATGCCGAGCAGGTAATGGCTGCGCTGCGGGCGCGCGGATTTCTCGAGCGTCCGTTCGATCCCACTCCATACCTCCGCGATCCCGCGCACTACATTCGTTTCCACAACCAGAAGGCGCGCCGTCTCGTTGCTGCTGCCTCCAATGGCGCCGCCATCATGGATGCGCTCACCGATCGTTCCCTCGACGAGCGCGCCAGGCGGGTCTGGCTGGTGGAGCATGTGAACGGGCTGGGATGGAAGGAGGCGTCGCACTTTCTCCGGAATATCGGAGCGCAGAACCTCGCCATCATCGACCGGCATATCCTCAAGCATCTTCTCCGATGCGGAGCGATCGACGCCGTACCCACGGCCCTGACGCGCCGCGGCTATGCGGAGATCGAGGAACGCTTCGCCGCCCTTGCCGAACGCATGGGCCTGGCGCTGCAGGAACTGGACCTTCTCTTCTGGAGCTTCGAGGAAGGGAGCGTGCGGAAGTAGGAAGCGGAGTGATGAGGTATGATGATATGTCCTTACCCGTCATGGGTTATGGGGGTATGTGCGCGTGGCCACATCACCCATCACTCCCTCATCGCCCATCATATCTCATTGTTCACACACATGCCTTTGGCCGTTCAGTGGCCGCTTCCTCGTATATTCGGCAATCGCCGCGTTGTGCGGTGGCCAGTTCATCTTCGTCCATTCTCATGAACAACAACCACACCGATCCCGCTGCCTCCTTCCCGGAGCTCGACAATTCATATGCCGCTCTCTATCGCATTGCCGAGGCGTTCGTTGCCCCCGAGTATGCCACCGCAGGGTTTGGGCTGCTGCGAGCCCTGTTGGCCGATCCCACCGTCAATCCCGGACTTGGCCGCTCCACCGTTATCACCACTCCGCACGAGTACAACAACATCGTTGTGACGGCCGCACAGTGGTGGCTCATCAACTTCCACATCGCCGAATCGGAGTCGCTCGAGGAGGGGGATGCCGTTGAGGAGATCGGGCCCGATGACTTCGAAGAGGTGCTCGAGGAGGATGCGGAGCATGGGGAGGAGACCGCTGAGAGTGCGGCCGGCGCCGAGGCGGAGGAATCCGATGAGGACGATGACGGCGACTCCGAACTGGTGGAGGCAACCTTTTACCAGGTGGGAACGTTTCTGCTGGACAGCACGGTGATTCCTGCCGAGTCCATTTTCGACCGCGAGGATCTGGATTGCTATGCATACGACTACCCGGAGGAGCGCATCGCAGGCGAGCGGTTCTACTGGGCGCGTCTGGTCTGGGAGCCGGAGGACCTGGCAAACGAGGATCTGGTGAACGCGATCCGTTCGTCGCTCGCATACATCCTGGAGAACTATCCCGCCGATACTCCGTTCGCCGAGTATCACGATCTGGACTTCGCCCGCCTTGTGGCCGATCCCGCTCTGTGCGACCGTCTGATCGCGGCCGCCGACTTCGGCGACGTGATCGTGATCGGCGGCGACGAAGACGATGATAACTGATCCGGAAGGGAGCGGTGTCGTGCCCACGTTGACGATTTACCAGAAGCCAACCTGCTCCACCTGCCGCGAGGTGATGATGCGCCTGCGTGATGCGGGTGTGGAGTTCGATGCGATCAACTACGTTACCGATCCGCCGTCGCGCAGGAAGCTCGGGGAACTCGTACGCAAGATGGGGATTGCACCGCGCGATCTCCTTCGCACGAAGGAACCGGAATATCTGCAGCTTGGTCTGGACGATCCTGCTGTGGATGGCGGGACGATTCTCGATGCGATGGCGGAACATCCCATCCTTATCCAGCGTCCCATCATCGAGTATGGCCGCCGCGCTCTTCTTGCACGGCCTGCAGAGCGTGTGAGCGAGGCGCTCCAGGCATGGGGGCTCGCAGGATGAATCCGGAGGAGGTGGCAAGGGCGTGGGCCGATCGCGGCTTCTCCTGCGGGCTGTGGCAGGATCCTCCCGGGCAGGTGTGGCAGGACTACGTGCACGAGGTCGATGAGCTGTTCATGCTCGTGGAGGGAAGGATGGAGCTGGAGATTGCCGGCGTTGTTCAGGTGCCCGTTCGCGGTGACGAGATCCTGATCCCGGCGGGAGCGGTTCACACCGTGCGTACACTTGGCCTGAGCGGCTCGCGATGGCTGTTCGGCTACAGACGGCAGGCGCCCTCGCGGAGCTGACCCGGCCACAGGGACCTTCCCGATACGTCGTATCGCAATACGATGAACCTGTTCTGCCGGCACCCTCCCCGCGACGTTGCGGCGAACGTTGCGCCATGCGGTCCGGCCGGCGTTGAAGGCGGTCCGGCCGGCGTTGAAGGTCGTTCCCGCTTCTGGCTCCGCATCTCCGCCTGCCGGCCCGGCATGCGGCCAATCACGAATCTGCAACGGACTTGACATGACACTCGACACACTTCGCTCGCACGACCCCTCCGACATGTATTCCGCCATTCACAACTTCGCCGGGTATGCCCGTGAGGGCGTAGAGCTGGGGCGCAACGCTCCGCCGCTCTCCAGGGCGAAGGCTCGTTCGATCCTCATCACGGGCCTCGGAGGCTCCGCCATCGGAGGCGATCTGTTGCGAAGCTATGTGCAGGGATTTCACGACCACGGCGGCGTTGCCATCCAGGTCTATCGCGGCTACCAGCCTCCGGCAGTGGATTCCCGTACCACGGTGATCGCCAGCTCGTACAGCGGCAACACGGAGGAAACACTGGCCAGCTACGAGGCGCTGCGCGCGGACGCCGGGCAGATGCTGGTGATGACCACCGGAGGAACGCTGGGCGGCTGGGCCGATGCCAACAGGAACAGGAAGGTGGTTCTGCCGGGCGGCCTGCAGCCGCGAGCGGCGCTTGCCTACAGCTTCTTTCCGCTCCTCTACCTTCTTGCCGTGAAGTCCGAACTGTTCGGCGCCGGCGTTCGCGAGGAGACCGAGCGCGGCATCGAGGAAACGATCCCGATGCTCGAGAAGCTCGCGAAGAAGTATGGTGCCGGGCCTGCGTCCTCGAACACGGCGTACTCGCTTGCGGAGAAGATCAACGGCAGCATTCCCGTTGTCTATTCTGCATCGGATCGTCTGGACACCGTGAACGTGCGCTGGCGGGGCCAGATCCAGGAGAACGCGAAGTATCTCGCATTCGGGAATCTGCTTCCGGAGATGAATCACAACGAGATCAACGGCTGGGGGCATCCGGCCGATCTGGTTGGGCGGTTCATCACGATCTATCTGCGCGATCGCGATGACCATCCGCGCGTTGCGGCCCGCATCGACATCACGAAGAAGATCATCGGCAGGAGCGCCGGCAATGTCCTGGAGGTGCGTTCGCAGGGGGAGACGCTGCTCGCGCGGCTCTTCTCGCTGATCTATCTCGGCGACTGGGTAAGCTACTACCTGGCGGTGCTCAACGGCACGGACCCCAGCCCGGTTCCGGTGATCGAAAACCTGAAGAAGCAGCTTGCGCGCCGAGCGTAGCGGGCAGCGTACGATGTTCACGAATGATTTCCTTCAGGGGCTTGCGCACGCCGCGCGGATTTACGACCTTCGCACTTCGGAACGGTTACGGGGAGTAGCGTAGCCCGGTATCGCGTCTGCTTTGGGAGCAGAAGGTCGTCGGTTCAAATCCGGCCTCCCCGACTCGATCGAACGCGCCCCGGCATAGTTTAGGATATGTCGGGGCGCTTCCGTTTCCGCCATCCGTCCGGGTCGCCGGGCTCCTGTGTCCATCCTTCACCGTTCCGGGCACCAGAGGCGCATGCAGGGCGTGCTGCGTGGCGGTGCCCGCCGGATTCCTTCAGGAACGTTCACTCGGAACCATCGCTATCGATATGCGTTCAACAGCCCGCCTCATCGCACTGATCCCACTCCTTGCAATGATTGCCGCATGCGGCGGCGGCACGGACAACCGGCCGCAGACTGCAGGGCAGGGAGGGAAGAAGTACGGAGGCGAGTTCACGATGAACATCGTGCGCGGCAACCCGAAGGGGCTGGATCCGGTATTGATCAACTCCAAGCATGCGGACGATATCGCATCGCAGGTGTTCGATCGGTTGATCGACGTGAACGACAAGCTGGAACTGGTTCCCGAGCTGGCGCTCGCGCTTCCGGACATCGATGCCACCGGCACGCTCTACACGTTTCATCTCCGCACCGATGTCTCCTTTCAGAACGACTCCTGCTTTCCCGGCGCGAAGGGACGGCGGTTCGTTGCCGAGGATGTGCGCTACTCGCTGACGCGCTGCTGCGATCCCCGCACCACGAGCGTTGCCTACTGGGCCTTTCAGGACAAGGTGAAGGGAGCCACCCGCTACCACGATCAGGTGCTGGCGATGGGGACTGCCGCGCAGGAGCCTGCGCCGATCGAAGGCTTCACGGTGTTGAACGATTCCACCTTCCAGATCGAGCTCGAGAAACCATATGCGCCGTTCCTCTTCTACCTGATCAACTCGCTGGGGAACATCGTTCCGCACGAGGCGGTGGAGAAGTACGGCCGCGATTTCTTCCGCCATCCCGTTGGCACCGGTCCGTTCACGTTCGTGAGCTGGACGCCCGATCAGGATCTGATCCTGAGCCGCAATCCCGTCTACTGGGGGCGTGATGAGAAGGGGAACCGGCTTCCCTTCCTGGACAGGCTGCGGTTCACGTTCGTAAAGGACGACAAGATCCAGTTCAACGAATTCCTCGCAGGGAATCTGAACGAGTGCTACGGCATCCCCACAGAGAGCTTCGCACGAGTGTTCGATGCGAACCGGAAGCCGCAGGGTGAGTTCGCGAAGTATCAGGTGCAGGCGGTGCCGGCGATGCTGACGTGGTATCTGGATTTCAACAACCGGAAGCCGCCGTTCGACAACGCCGATCTGCGCCGTGCGTTCAACTATGCGATCGATCGCGAGAAGCTCGTGAAGTTCGTGCTGCAGAACTCGCCGTACGCTCCCGCGGTGCACGGCCTCGTGCCGCCGGTGTTCCCCGGCTATCCGGTGGACTCCGTGAAGGGATACTCCTACAATCCGGATGAGGCCAAGCGGCTCCTTGCGAAGGCCGGCTATCCGGAGGGGAAGGGGCTGCCGCCGGTGACGCTGTATATCTATCCGGAGCCGCGGCTGAACCAGGTTGCGCAGGCCGTGCAGGAGATGGTGCGCACGGCGTTGAACGTGGATATGAAGATTCAGATCGTGGACTTTCCCCAGTTGATCGATCAGGCCGAAGGTGGAAAGCTCGCCTTCTGGGGGACGCGCTGGTATGGTGATTATCCCGATCCTGAAACCTACCTCCTGCTCCTCTTCGGCGAACTGGTGCCGAAGCAGGAGGGGCTGCCAAGCTATCCCAACAGTTCGCGCTACAACAACCCCGCCTTCAACGAGGAGTTCACGAAGGGCGTTGCCACGATCGATCACGTTGCACAGATGAAGCACTACGTTGCCGCCGAACAGATCGCCATGGCCGATGCGCCGCTTATCCCGCTCTTCTACGAAATGCATTACCGTCTGCTTCAGTCCGATGTGCGCGACTATCCGTTGAACGGGATGGCGCGTCCGGACATGAAGTACGTGTGGCTGGATCGCTGATCCCGCCGCGGGCCTGCGGCTGCGGTCCCATCCAACGGCAGCAGATGCCGTCCGGCAGATGCCGTTCGGCAGGGCGATCGCAGCACCGGGCCGCGAACAGAACAAGCTCATCCTGAAACTGATAACGTACACCGGCTGGTGAACCGTTCCGCCGATGATGCACGACATGCCCCCCCGATACTGCCCCGAAGCCGTCCTGCGGCGACACCTGTTCGGAGGTTGCATGCGTGCCGGAGTATCGCTCCGGCACAGGCCGGGCATATCGCAGAGCGATCCATCGGCACATCACGAACACAGGAGAATGACATCGATGAATCGAGTCCCTCGTACGATACTCGCCGTGCTGATCGCCGCGATCTGCGGCACCACGATGGCTTCCGGGTTGCGGGCGCAGTCGGAGTTCTCGTCCGATAAGGCAACCTCCTTCCTGACGGTTGGCCCGGGCATTGCAGGCGGCGCCTCGCTATCAATCACTCCTCCGGACGGCTACAAGGTGGTCCCGATCGTGAGCTATCGCATCGCGGCCGATGCCTACTATCCGCGCACACCCAGCATCTCCGCCTCGCTCGGGCTGGGATTCGACAGCCGCGGCACCCGCATGCGGAACTTCAACAACACGGAGGTGTACACCACCACGCGCGTTGGATTCTTCACCGTCTGCCCGGGCTTCTCCTTCAGCGGATTCTTCATCGGCATGAACTTCGGATTTCCGATGAGCGCCAGCATAACAACGAAGGTGGGGGCCGGCACGTCGGAGGAGACGCGTTCGATGACCGATGCCGAGTTCGCCAAGGTGAACACCCTCGTGGAGCCGAGGCTCGGCGCGGTAATTCCGTTGATGAACAACAAGAACGGATGGCTTGCCCTCACCATCATGGGCGGGTATTCGCTCTCCGAGATTACGGACCGCGGAACGGTGATCGCCGATTCCGATGGTGACTTCCACATGGTCTGCGGCCAGCTTGGCCTTACCTATCAGTTCTCGATCCCCGGCACGCTGCACAAGTAGGGTGCCTCCGAGGAAGACGGTACGTGGAGAACATTTCGAGCGGCGGGGGGG
>DASZRW010000045.1:0-83897 GCA_035549015.1 Kapaibacterium sp. (SeqCode) | reverse complement strand
ACGAGCTACGAGAAGGACGGCCGGCTCATCTCCCACTACGGCGACAACCACCCCGTGTACGAGGGGAACGTCGTGAAGGCCATGGCGTCGGCGAAGAAGGGCTTCCGCGAGGTCGCGAAGCTCTTCCAGGCCGAGGTCGCCGCCCAGGACGAGCGCGAGCAGCCCGAGCGCGAGGAGCGCTTCGTGCGCTTCGCCGAGGTGCTCGAGGACGGCCTCCGCGCGCGCGTCGTCGACGTCGTGCGCCTCACGCCGACGATCGTCGAGGTGATCGTCAAGGCGCCCTTCGCGGCGCGCAACTTCAAGCCGGGGCAGTTCTACCGGCTCCAGAACTACGAGAGCTTCGCGCCCGAGGTCGAGGGCTTCCGCCTCATGATGGAGGGGATCGCGCTCACGGGCGCGTGGGTCGACCGCGAGCGCGGGCTCCTCTCGATGATCGTCCTCGAGATGGGCCACAGCTCGCGGCTCTGCGCCCTCCTCCAGCCGGGCGAGAAGATCGCGCTCATGGGCCCGACGGGGACGCCGACCGAGATCCCCGAGGGCGAGACCGTCCTCCTCGCGGGCGGCGGGCTCGGGAACGCCGTGCTCTTCTCGATCGCCGAGGCGCTCAAGGCGAAGAAGAACCGCGTGATCTACTTCGCGGGCTTCAAGGCCGCGCAGGACCTGTTCAAGCAGGGCGAGATCGAGAAGGCCTGCGACATCGTCGTCTGGAGCGTCGACCGGGGCGAGCCGATCCGCGCGCGGCGCCCGCAGGACCGCGTCTTCGTCGGGAACATCGTCCAGGCCATGCAGGCCTACGCCGAGGGGAAGCTCGGGCCCGTGACGATCCCGCTCAACGAGGTGCACCGGATCATCTCGATCGGCAGCGACCGCATGATGAACGCGGTCCGCGTCGCGCGGAAGGACGTGCTGGCGTGCCACTTGCGGAAGGACCACGTGGCGATCGGGTCGATCAACACGCCCATGCAGTGCATGATGAAGGAGGTCTGCGCGCAGTGCCTTCAGCGCCACGTCGATCCGGTGACCGGCGAGGAGAAGGGTTTCGTGTTCAGCTGCTTCAATCAGGATCAGCATCTCGACGAAGTGGACTTCGCATTTCTGAACTCGCGACTGAAGGGGAATGCGATGCAGGAGAAACTCTCCAACATGTGGCTGGACCATCTTCTGGCCATCGAGCCGGTGGAGATGGTATAGGGAGGGAGACGGCCGGAAGTTCCGCTCTCCGCCCGCTCCGGCGGCACGCGCCGTTTCATGCAGCACTCCGCTGGCATGGTGGGCGCAACCGATGATTGAACAGAACAGTGAAGGTGAACACCATGGCGACCCGTCGTATCGGCGGCAGGGCCCTTCCCCCCTGCTCCGCAATGCTTCTACTGCTGGCCCTCCTCTGCTCCTGCAAGGATCCGAAGAGCGGGAGCGGAGCCATGTCCTCCGTGGATTCGGCACGGGCCGAACGCGCGGCGATGGATTCCGCGGTGGCGCATGCGCACGCCATCGACAGCACGATGACGGCCGCGCCGCCGCCACTTGCGATGGCATCGCCGGAGTTCGCGAGCGACACCATCCCGATCCATGCGCCCAACGGCGAGCCGGCGCGCTACGGTCTGAAGTCCGGAAGGATCGTGCAGCGCTACACTGGCAACAGCCGCGGGGTTCGGACGATCACGTTCGACGATTACGGAATGCGCGAGCGCCGCGACGACAACGTGGTGCCGTATCCCGAGGGCCACAAGGGGCAGCTTCACAACCTGATCACGATCATCACACCGGAACGCCAGGTGGTAGGAGACGTTCGTTCCGGGAAGGGATGGGAGCGCCCGAACGAAAGCCTGCAGAAGTATATCCAGATGGCGGAGGCACAGAAGATTTCGCTGGGGGAGGCAACGCTTGCGGCTTCCGGCGGCGACAGGCTTCCCGACACCACCATCAGCGGCTACCGTTGCCGAGTGCTTCGCAAGAACACGCGAGGCATGCTGATCACGAACTGGGTGTGGCGCGGCGTGGTGATCCGGGAGCACGTGGTGATTCCCGCGGACTCGATGGAGTACAGCGTGGTGCCGGTGGAGATCGTCCCGGACGCTGCGGTGCCGGATACCAGCTTCAGGCTTTCGGACAAGTTCACGATCACGCCCTACAAGCCGGGCGACGGGGCAAAGAAGCCGTAGCCGCCCTGGCGCACAAGGTCTGCAGGGGAGCGGCCGGACAGCGGTCCGGCCGCCGCACGTTCAGTGGAACAGCGGCCGGGCGTATACCAGGTAGACATATGCCAGCGGCGCAACGAAGATGAGGCTGTCGAACCGGTCCAGCAGCCCGCCATGCCCGGGAATCAGTTGCGATGAATCCTTCACGCCTGCATCGCGCTTGAGCAGGGACTCCGCGAGATCCCCGATCTGCCCGAAGACGCCCACGACGGCGCCAAGCACCACTGCATCCCCAACGCTCAGGAACGGCAGCAGCCACTGCCGGAAGCCGATCATCCCGGCGATCGCGAACACGGCGCCGCCGATCGCTCCCTCCCACGTCTTCTTCGGCGACACACGTTCGAAGAGTTTGTGCCGCCCGAAGGCGCGGCCGCAGTAGTATGCACCCGAGTCGCAGATCCAGATGGTGACGATCACTGCAACGACGATGTAGAGATTGGTGTGCGCAACGGCTTCGGCGCCGAGCCCGAGCGTTCCAGGGTTGCTCGCGTCCGATGATTCGCCGCCGAAGCCGTTGACAATCAGCAGACCCCGCAGTCCGATCAGCGTGGCAAGCGAGAGGGAAATGTAGAGCGGGCCGGCAAGCGTGGCCGTAAGGTTCTCGAGCGCCCCTCCCCTGCCACGGAACAGTTCGATGGTCAGGCCGATCACAACGAAGAGCACCGCGATCAGCATCATCGGATCGTGGAACTGCACGCGGTTCTGCATCTGCAGATGCACGAAGTGCGCGGCCCACCATTCCTTCCCCTCCGGCGTGAACATCGCCACGATCACCAGCCCGGCCAGGACGCCGAGCAGCTTGTTTGGAAGCGCCCCCTTCTTCTGCGCGAGCCAGTAGAACTCCATCAGCGCGCCGGTGCTGATGAGCGCCACGAAGAGATAGAACGCCCAGCCGCCAAGCCAGATGGCGCCGAGCACCAGCGGTATGGCGATCGCCGCGGTAACCACGCGCATGGTGGCGTTGCCGAATCGCTGCTCGAATCGCGTGGGGCCATGCGGCCAGGTTGGCGTTGTTAGTTCGGTCATCTCTCGAATGATTTGGGGTTCACCGCTCGAGGCGGCATTGCACCAGGCAGAGGTTGTTCGCGAGCGACCCAGGCAGTGCGGCTCTGGTTGCCCCGCAGCCTGCGCACATCTTCTACGGTCCGCAGTTCCGGCACACGCATTCCGAGGGCGTGCCCTGTTCTCCAACGGCGTGCGCAGTACCGGAGAGGCGGGCCTGCCCGCCGGCGTTGCGCCGGAGCGATCGGCGCTCCATCCAGACGGCTCATGCATCCGGCACGGGGCCACCGGCCACGACGGCGAGATGGGCCCCCAGGCTGGCGCGATCCTCCAGCCCCAGCTTCTTCCTGATGTTGTACCGATGGTTCTGCACGGTCCGAAGCGACGTGGAGAGCATGCGCGCGATCTCCTTCGTATCCAGATTGATCCGCATCAGCGCGCAGACTTTCAGCTCCGTGGCCGTCAGCGCCGGGTATCTGGTGGAGATGATCTCGAGGAATGCTCCATGCACCCGCGTGAACTGATCCTCGAACGCATCCCACTCCTCCTCCCCCGAAAGATTCTGCCGCACCTCGCGCGTCAACGCGGCCAGTTCGTCGCGAAGACGGCTGTCCGTTGTTGTGGCAACCGCCCGGAGGCGCGAATCGATCTGGTGCAGAAACTCGCGCTTCTCCACGAGATGGAGCGCGAGCGCCGTAAGCCGCGCATTCCTGTGCTCCATCTCCCGCTCCAGTTGCTCCGCCTTCAGCCGAAGGATCTCCCGTTCCTGCGTGGCGCGCTCCAGCTCCAGCCGGTCCAGCACATCGGCCATCGCCTCCAGCTTCTTGGGATCGAACACCTCGTCGTGCATCGCCGCGAAGCGCTCCAGGTGCTCCAGCGCCTCCTTCGGCTTCCCTGCGGAACGATAGAGGCCCGCGAGAAGCTTGTGGATGCTGGTGAGCGCCTTGCGCTGCCCCATCGCCTCCAGCAGATCGCGCGCACGCTTCAGATGCGCGATGCCGGCCTGCACATCGTTCTCCTCCGCGGCCACGCGGCCAAGCGTCACACAGACGTGGGCGATGATGTTCCTGTCGCCGATCTCCTCCGCGATGGCGAGCGCAGCCGCGGCGTCGCGCAGCGCCTCACGTTTGCGCCCCATGCGCCGGTACATCTCCGCACGGTTCCCCAGCGCAAAGCCGGCCATGTACCGCCGTCCGGCCGCGGTGGATGCCTTCACCGATTCGGTGAAATACCGGATGGCCTCGCGATAGTCCTCGTGCGCTCCAGCGATCGCGGCCAGATTGTTGAGGAGCGAGGTGCGGTCCGTATCGTCCACCACCAGGTCCATCGCCCGGAGCATCAACTCGCGCGCCTTGGTGAACATGCCGAGATTGTAGTACAGGCCGCCGGCCACCGCGAAGGCGTTAACGCGATCGGCGGACTCCGCCCCGTTGTGTGCCGCCTCCAGCGCCTTCAGCACGTGGATGTGCGCATTGCCGAAATCGCCGAGCTGCGTGTAGTTCGCAGCGGTTCGCGAGTAGAGCTGCGTGCGCCGTCCGGGGCCAACCCGGCCAACGTATTCGTTGCAGCGGGCAAGCATCGCCAGCGCCTCGCGATAATTCCCGCGGCGGTCGTGAATGCGTGACATGTGCACAACGATGATCGCGCTGCCGTCGTAATCCTCCATCGAGCGGCGCAGATCGTATGCGCGCTCGAGATCCGCCATTCCGTAATCCTCCACGGTAAGATCGCGCGTGCAGAGCCCGCGAATCATGTATGCCCTGGCGAGCAGTTCGGGGTTGCCGATGGTGAGGGCAAGATCGAGCAGCTCGCGCGTGAGAACGCCCAGGCGCGCGAGGTCGACGTACCGCAGCGCCACGGCCAGATTGTACATGGCCTCGGCGCGCGCCGTGTCGGAGGCGGCCTCGGCGAGAGCACGTTCGAGTTGTTCGATTCGATCCGTCATGAACGGCCGTTGAGAATGGGGCGGTACGAACAGTATCGGAGGGATGCCCAACAACGTTACGTACGGGCAGATGCGTCCGATGCGGAGCGGCGCCGAGAAACTACGATTCTATCATCGTACTACCACATCCAGCATCGTTTCGCGCTCGCGTCGCAGCGGCCGCTTCCGGGCGCAGCCGGGAGCAGCGGGCCGCCGCGATGCCGCAGAATTTTTTCGCAATCCGTTGCGACACATGCCCCATCGCAGTGGTCTTTGATCTACCGACGCTTCAGCGCCGGTCACGACATCCGCGCATTCATGCATCGGTTGTTCCCCTGACGGTTCCCATCGAAGCCGGATGGCGCCGGTCCGCACACGGACCTCGCCGCATCATCCGGGGGAATGTCATGTTCACTCTCCGGGCGCCGGCAGGCTCTGCGGAGCGAAATCCCCATACTACTTCGGAGGTTGGAACGTTCCATGTCGCGAACACTGATATCGTACACCCTTGCCGCAGGCGCGATTGCTCTCTGCATGATAAGCGCGTGCAAGGAGGACACAGCCACGAACCCGCAGCCCACCACCGGCGACAAGGCCCATGGCGAGTACCTGGTAAAACATGTGGCCGCATGCGGTGAATGTCACACGCAGCGGAATGATGCAGGCATGTTCGTGGATTCATTGACAATGGCGGGCGGCAGGGAATTTCCCGTGGGAAGCGCCGGGAGCATCTTCGCTCCGAACATCACACCGGATACGGAAACCGGCATCGGCTCGTGGACGGACCAGCAGATTATCGCCGCGATCCGCACGGGGCGCCTTCCGGATACGGAGGATGGCAAGCCCACCAGTGATACGGTGATCTCCCCGATCATGCCGTACTGGCTCTACGCAGGCATGACGGACAGCGATGTGAACGACATCGTTGCCTATCTCCGCTCGCTGAAGCCGGTGCACTACGAGCCGACGGAGAACACGGTGCCGGCATCGTTGCTGGTTCGCTGGGCGCCGCAGGCCGGCATTCCCGATGCAACGCCGAACAACGCACAGACACAGCGCGGGAAGTATCTGGTGACGATCGCGCGCTGCATCGACTGCCACACCGCACCGGCAGCAGGCTCCGGCAACCCGCTGGCGCAGGGCGTCGACGTATCGCACTTCCTCGCCGGCGGCAACAAGTACGTCTCGATGGCCGATCCGAACAAGTTCATCACCGCCAAGAATATCACGCCGGATGATGACACCGGCATCGGCGGCTGGAGCACGGGCCAGATCGATTCCGCTCTGGCCCTCGGCTGGGACGACGAGCACGAGGGCCTGTGCCCCACGATGCCGTGGGCATCGTACAACGCGATGGTAAAGGCCGATCGCGACGCCATCGTTGCCTACCTGCGCGGCATCCCGGCGGTACGAAACGAAGTTGCCGAGAACGATCCCGGCACGTCGTGCCAGCATCCCTAGCAAGGCCGATCAATATCGATACCACCAGAGCCCGATGCAGTGCATCGGGCTCTGGCGTTCAGGCACATTCCATGATGCATGCACGGCACTGCATGAACGCCCACGCATTGCGCACCCGGCTTCGATTCGGAGACTGCCACAGGGAAGAAGGCAACTCTGTCCGATACCGCAGCCCCGGCCTGTGGGCTCCCCCGACTCCGCCGCCTCCGCCACACAACGCCGCACAACGCCGCACAACGCCGCACAACGTGCGAGCGAGAACCTGCCGCAATGTTCCGGCAATCCGATTTGCCGGCCGGTCCGTATTCGTCTACTGATGCGATGCGCGATTGTGCGATGAACTGTTGACATTCCCCCCACCCTGCGCTACTTTTGCGCGTCCTCACACTCAACCATCTCCGCGCTTCACCCCTGCGGGCACCGGTTCGGTCCCCGTATGAGCAGTGTATTCAGTCATTCTGTCTCAACAAGGAGCCCAACAATGCGTCGAACATTGACCTCGTACGCCGTAGCGGCATGCGCGGTTGCGCTTTGCGCGCTTGCAGCGTGCAAGAGCGACTCAGGCACCAACCCTCCAGCAACCACGGGCGACAAGACTCACGGCGAGTATCTGGTCAAGAACGTTGCGGTCTGCGGCGACTGCCACACGCAACGCGGCATGACCGGACTTCCCATCGACTCGCTCACCATGGCCGGCGGCGTCGCGTTCTCGATCCCGAGCCTCGGTACGGTCTATTCGCGCAATCTCACATCGGACTCCACGCACGGCATCGGAGCCTGGACCGATCAGCAGATCATCACGGCCATCCGTACAGGCATTGCTCCGATGCACATGCACAACGGCGTGGCGATGGACTCCGTCCTCTTCCCGGTGATGCCGTACTGGCTGTACGGATATCTGACCGACAGCGACGTGAAGGATATCGTGGCCTACCTCCGCACGCTCAAGGCGGTCAGCTACGATCCGCCGATGGATACCATCCCGGCAGTTGCCCGCGTGACCTGGCCCAAGCAGGCCGGCATCCCGGATGCGACCACGAACGATGCAACCACGCAGCGCGGCAAGTACCTGGTGACGATCGCCGCATGTATCGACTGCCACACGATTCCTGCGGCAACAGCCACCAACCCGCTCGCACCGGGTATCAACACCAGCCTCTTCCTCGCCGGCGGCCGTCCGTTCGAGACAATCGAACCGGGCCGGTTGATCATGTCGAAGAACATCACGCCGGACGTTGCAACCGGCATCGGCAGCTGGACATCGTCGCAGATCGACTCCGCGTTCGCGTTCGGTTGGGACGACGAGCACCGCGCGCTCTGCCCGCCGATGCCGTGGCAGGCGTTCAACGGCATGACATCCACGGACCGTGCCGCCATCGTTGCCTATCTGCGCGGCATCCCCGCGGTGAACAACGCCGTGCCGGAGGATACCACGCTCCACTGCCCGCACCCGTAGGCATTGCCGGAAGCCGGCTGCCGCACGGTGCGGCGGGCGGCACCGGACCGAACATCGCGAAGCCACCGCTCCGAACGGGCGGTGGCTTCTGTTTGTGGGGCAGCCGCTCCGCCGGCGATTGCGCGTCCCCGGCGATTCACCATATTGCGGCCTCGTCTCTTTCACATGCATTGCACGCTGGGGGTGTCCCGCCGGTCGCGGGACTGAGATCATACCCTTTGAACCTGATACGGTTAGCACCGGCGCAGGGAAGCCGTCGCGAACGCTATCGCCCGCCTCCTTCCAATCCTACCCGGCTGCCAACCGATGTTCCGTTCCTGTATCAACGGAACCGAACGCCAATTGGTCAATCATCGACTCGATATGGGCAATCCAGAAACACGGGCCCCGCGTAATCGGACGATAAGCTTGTCGGCCGAAGACACGGGACGTCTGCGCAAACATCTCCTGCAGCTTCGCAAGCCGTCCGGCTTGCCTGACTGTATCGACAGAACGATTCTGGGCGACGCATTCACCGTGTTGGGCTATCTGCCCCCGTTATCCATCGATCTGTTGATCGTCGACCCGCCATATAATCTTACCAAGGAGTACAATGGCTCCACGTTCAGCAAGATGTCTGACCACAGGTATGATGAGTGGATGCGCTCCTGGCTGACGCTTGCACGCCCTTTGTTGAAACCAACGGCCTCGGTTTATATCTGTAGCGAGTGGCGCACATCCCATATCGTTCAAGCCATTGCCAGCGAGTTTTTCATGGTTCGCAATCGTATTACGTGGGAGCGTGAGAAAGGACGAGGTGCCCAGCACAACTGGAAGAACTGTTCAGAGGATATCTGGTTCTGCACCGTATCGGACGACTATTGGTTCGACGTCGAGGCAGTGAAACTGAAGCGCCGCGTTGTTGCTCCCTACCGCAATGAGAATGGCGATCCAAAGGACTGGACGCGCGAGTCACATGGCGATTTCCGTTTAACGCATCCGTCGAATATGTGGACCGACATCTCAATCCCGTTCTGGTCCATGCCGGAGAACACGGAGCATCCCACACAGAAACCGGAGAAGCTGGTTGCGAAGCTGATGCTTGCCAGCTCCCGCCCCGGGGATGTAGTATTGGATCCGTTTCTGGGATCGGGAACAACGTCGGTTGTAGCTCGAAAACTGGGACGACATTTTATCGGCATTGAGCGCGAGGAGCAGTATTGCCTGTTGGCTGAACGCCGCCTCGAACTTGCGGAGCACGATGCCGCTATTCAGGGATATTCAGAAGGGCACTTCTGGGAACGCAACACATTGACGGAACAGAAAAGGACCCGTCGTGCGCTTGACGATAGGACCACTGATAAGCGCCCTTCGCTCTTCGAACAAATCGAACGATGAGTTCCTTTATCCACGCCTTGCAACGTAGTTCGGTTGAGAGGCAGCTTCGGGACGCGATCAACAAAGCTCCCGACTTCCTGTCGCCTAATACCGTTCACAGTTCACGCGCCGCTGGTGATGCTATCGAGCATATCGTTGGATCATCGCTGAGGAATATTCTTGGCTCTCAATGCATGGAGTATTCCGCGGCTTTCGCCCGACGTGCCATGCCGGACATCGCGTTCACTGATGCCGAAGGGTTCAAGTACGTTGTCGACGTCAAGACACACAGAAGAGATACGAAGTTCAACCGGCCAAATGTGACGTCGGTCTATCGTCTGGCGGATTTATACGCCGACGACACAAACTACTTCATGCTACTCCTCATCAGCTATTCGGTAGCCGGCCTGCAAGCCAGCGTGGACAACGTCTCATTTGTTCCGATCGAATTCCTCGGCTGGGATTGCCTTTCAATCGGGAATCTCGGCAAGGGACAGGTTCAGATTACGGACTCAAGGTGTTTGACAATCAACGAGGGTTATTCTCGCAGAACCTGGATGCTGGAGCTATGCGACACGCTGCTGGCATTCTATCCGAAGGAGCGTGCAAAGATCGATGAACGAATCGCGCACTTCAACGGAGTTCGTGCTTCATGGTCCGGACGCCCCGAACCTGGATGAGTTCCGCTCATGCAAACAATGCGGATCGAGGAGTGCCCATTCGCGTGAACGCACTGCCGTGAAGTGCACGAATTCGTTCTGAGCGCTGTTCAACAACAATGAATCAATCAACACGATAGCACGATGTCCACAACAGCAACCAACGGAGCCGCGCAGCCTGAAGCATCGGCCGTGCCGCCGTTCCCCCGCTCGCGCAAGATCTACGTGGAGGGGAGCAGGCCCGATATCCGCGTGTCGATGCGCGAGATCTCGCAGGATGATACCGCCGCATCGTTCGGCGCCGAAAAGAACGCGCCGGTTGTGGTCTACGATACCTCCGGGCCATACACCGATCCCGATGTGACGATCGATCTTCAGAAAGGGCTTCCGGACGTTCGCACGCAATGGATCGAGGAGCGCAACGATACCGAGGTGCTCCCGGATCTGACGTCAGAGTATGGGCGTCTGCGCGCGGCGGATACGACGCTGGATCATCTGCGATTCGAGCATATCCGTAAACCGCGCCGTGCCCGATCGGGCATGAATGTGTCGCAGATGCATTACGCCAAGCGCGGGATCATCACGCCGGAGATGGAGTATGTTGCGATTCGCGAGAACATGAAGCTGGAGGAGGCGCGCGCGCTGGGGCTCGTGAAGCATCATCCGGGCGAATCGTTCGGCGCCGCGATCCCGGAGCGGATCACCGCGGAGTTCGTGCGGAGCGAAGTGGCGCGCGGCCGCGCCATCATCCCGGCCAACATCAATCACACGGAGCTGGAGCCGATGATCATCGGCCGCAACTTCCTGGTGAAGATCAACTGCAACCTCGGCAACTCCGCCGTCACCTCCTCGATCGCGGAGGAGGTGGAGAAGATGACGTGGGGCATTCGCTGGGGAGGCGATACGGTGATGGATCTTTCCACGGGAAAGAACATTCACGAGACGCGCGAATGGATCATCCGCAATTCGCCGGTGCCGATCGGCACGGTGCCGATCTATCAGGCGCTGGAGAAGGTGCACGGCAAGGCGGAGGAGCTCACGTGGGAGATCTTCCGCGACACGTTGATAGAGCAGGCGGAGCAGGGTGTTGATTACTTCACCATCCACGCCGGCGTGCTGCTCCGCTACGTTCCGCTCACCGCGAATCGCACCACCGGCATCGTCTCGCGCGGCGGATCGATCATGGCCAAGTGGTGCCTTGCGCATCACCGCGAGAACTTCCTCTACACCAACTTCGCGGAGATCTGCGAGATCATGAAGGCGTACGACGTCTCCTTCTCGCTGGGAGACGGGCTCAGGCCGGGCTCCATCGCGGACGCGAACGACGCCGCGCAGTTCGGCGAGCTGGATGCGTTGGGAGAGTTGACGAAGATCGCATGGGAGCACGATGTGCAGACGATGATCGAAGGCCCCGGGCATGTGCCGATGCACATGATCAAGGAGAACATGGACCGGCAGCTGGAGACCTGCGGCGAGGCTCCGTTCTACACGCTGGGCCCGCTGACAACGGATATCGCACCGGGATACGACCATATCACGAGCGCGATCGGCGCGGCGATGATCGGCTGGTTCGGCACGGCGATGCTCTGCTACGTCACACCGAAGGAGCATCTGGGGCTTCCCAACAGGAACGACGTGCGCGAGGGGATCATCGCCTACAAGATCGCGGCGCATGCGGCCGATCTTGCGAAGGGGCATCCCACGGCGCAGATCCGCGACAACGCCCTCTCCAAGGCACGCTTCGAATTCCGCTGGGAGGATCAGTTCAATCTCGGCCTGGATCCCGAGCGCGCTCGCGAGTACCACGACGAGACGCTGCCGAAGGAGTCATCGAAGGTGGCGCACTTCTGCTCGATGTGCGGACCGCATTTCTGTTCGATGAAGATCACGCAGGACGTGCGGGAGTATGCGCAGCAGCAGGGGATCGTGGAGATCGATCTCGCACTCGAGCAGGGGATGCAGCAGAAGGCGCAGGAGTTCATGGAGAAGGGAGCGGAGATCTATCACGAGGTGTGATCGGCGCACTACAGAATCGGAATCGTTGCACGGCCGGAGCCATCAGCTCCGGCCGTTGCCGTATCTCCCCCGAAGACCTTGCGGCATCGGCGTCCTGCGGCATGGGTACCCAAAGATGTACTCACACCGGCGGATGCGATTCACGAATTTGGGTTCGGTCTTTCAAACAGATGAATGCCGTCGCTCGCGGCGCGGCGCTTCCCCCACGCACTCTCGAGCCCACCCCGATTCACAACGTACCGACCCCTGCTGCGAACGGATTGTTCGCAGGTGTATCCTTTCGCCCGTCCGGCTGGACGCGTTGAACATTCGCCGGCCGGGACGCAACACCGCCTGCGATCCGACGGAGCATGGATCGGATCCACTCACGTATTGTCAGGAGAACCTGCAATGAAGCCGAACCATTCCAAGCGAACCTTCCGGCTGCTCGCGGCAATGCTCGTGCTTATGCTTGCCGGAAGTGGGGAAATACTTGCTCAGCGATTCCAATGGGTATACGGCAGCCCGAACTGCGTTGAAGCGGGCCGTGCCGGTGTTACGCAGTTACGCAACGGTGGCTACGTCACCGTCGGCGAGTCGTACTCGGCGCCCGCCGGTGGCTGCGGCCCATCGCATATCTACGTGATCTACACGGCGGCCAATGGCGCCGTGGTATGGTCCAACATTTACACCATCGGCACCAGCGACTCCGCGCTCGATGTCGTGGAGTGCTGCAACGGCGATCTCGCGATCTGCGGCGTCGTCACGAATCCCGCGGGCTGCAATCCCGGCCGTGACGCCTTCCTGCTCCGGTTGAACAATGCAGGCGGCGTGGTCGCCGTGCATACCTACGGCACACCGAATTCGGACGAGATCGCATGGAATCTCGTTGAAGCAAAGAGCGGTGACGGCGTCACGACAAATCCGGGCGATCTGATCGTCGCCGGTTCGACAACGTTCCAGGCCGGGGTCAATCTCGGCATACCGGCACGTGACGGCTACATCTTCAGAACAACGGCAAACCTGGCGCTGATATGGGATCGTCATTACGGCGGCCCGGGGAGCCGGGACGACTATCTCTACGGCATCTATGAATGTCGCGTTGGTGTTGCTGCAGCCGGCGCGGCGGGTGATGTTGTGGTAACCGGCGGCACCAACACGTGGGGAGCGGGCGGCTACGACATCTGGATGCTCCGCGTCAACGGCAACAACGGGACCATCGGCGCCCTGCCGCAGAATGCAGCAACGTACGGCGGCCCGCGCGACGACGAAGGGCGTGCGATCATCGAACTGCGCTTCGCAACCAACCCGGGCGATCTCGTAGTCACCGGCATCAGCTTCAGCCGGCCCGGCAACGTCAATTCGGAGGTCGCGATGCTGCAGACCACGGCCAATCCATGCGTCCCGGTTGCCGATCACTACGCCGGCGACAACGACCCGCATCCGGATGGCGGCATGGATTTGAAGGAGGATGCCTTCCCCACCACGCCATGCGGCGACGTGATCGTGACCGGCTTCACTGACTGGGGGGGCGTCATCAATCCGCCCAACGTCTTCCTGCAGAGGTTCGCGGCTGGAACGATGAACATTCTCGGCGGCGGCATGGCATACGGCGGAAGCGGAATGGATTGGGGATGGTCCGTGGACAACTGCCGTCGCGATCTGTTCTGCAACAACGAGACCGAAGGATACATCGTTTCCGGATTCACGCAGAGTCCCAACCTGATCGGCGCCGCCGATCCGCAGCAGCTCTATCTGATCAAGACCGACGTGGCATTGCAGTCCGGCTGCAACGAGACGCCGATCGCCTTCCTGCATCAACCGGCCAACTTCATACGGCAATGCCCGTTGCCGGTGAATATGCCGATCATGATGCAGTGCATACCGAACATCACCCAGTATCCTGTCCAATGGGGAACGCAGCTCTGCTATCTCTTCCCCCTGGCGCATGGAAACGGCGGCGGCGAGGGAGACGGGATCAGCGGAGTGAAGGCTCCGGTGACGATCCCGGTTGTCGAGGGTGCAATTACGTCCTACCCCAATCCTCTCAGCGTGGGAACACCGCTGAACCTGCGTTTCGCCGTGGCAAAGCCGGCACAGATCGGGATTACCGTAACCGATATCGTTGGCCACGTGGTCTATCAGACCAGTGAGCCCACGGCCGCCGGCACGGCGCTTCAGGTTGTGCCCACGAAGGGATGGCCGAAGGGGACATACGTTGTGCGCGTCGACATGGGTGAGACATCATCCACCACGAAGGTGGACCTGACCGATTGATCCCCGTTGCCCCGTGCGTCCACGAGGTGTGAGGTTCGTGCGGCCGATGCGCGCGCATCCTTCACTCTGCACGGAGGAGATATCGTGCGGCCGGAGCTTCTGCTCCGGCCGCGCTGTTTATCCGCGAGGCCCATCCACGTCGAGTGCCGGCATGCGGCCGGGGCAGGCATCGGCGCCCGCCAACCAGACGGCCGGCCGATCGCGGGAGGGTACCCAAAGATGTACTCACATGGAGCGTCGCGGTTCACGATGTTGGTGTCGGATCGCTACGATAGATCGGTGTTACCGCACGCGGCGCGGTCCCCCCCACCAATCAGCATTTATCAACAACGCAACGACCCTCGCTTCGAACCTGCTGTTCGCAGGCAACGCGTGCGTTTGCTCTTCCGCTCCCGTGAGCGCGGCGGTGCGAACGCTCCGGCTGCACGTGCGACGTGGGCTTGCCTTGTCCGACACTGCCGATACTTATCCGGACCGCAGGCTCTGAATACGGAAGGCCTCCGAACGAATACGGCCGTTCGCCGTGACGTTCAACGGAGCCTGATGCAGGAGGGGACAGGTGGAACGCCGTACACGGCGCAGTGCATCCAATCTGTTTACACCTGCGGCCATGTGCGCCAGCCACGGCAGCACGGTATCGCAAACGGGCTCCCGGCCACCTCTCGCCGGGAGCCCGTTGGGTATCAGCACCGCCACCGCACCGGGAATCGAGCGGTGCAGACAGCGTGCCCGGGAGGAGGGTGAAGATGATTGCACGAACGATACCCGGGCCGGGCCGGGCTCTCCAACGCCGGCGCAGCGGTATCGAGCGCTCACTGCGGAAGGTTCGAGCCGCTATGGCCTCACGCGGGGAGGTCACGGCGGCGGGATTCCGGCGGATGCGGCCGCGGCGCCCTACTTCTGTCGCGCGGCCCAGGCCGTGAATTCCGGTGACGCCGCATAGTCGCGGTAAAGCGTGTCCCCCCTGATCACCGCCGGTGTAATCGGAAGGTTGAACCGGCTTTTGAGAGCATCCAGCATGCGGGATATCGTTGCATAGTCCCGGCGAAGGATGGATGCGTTCACCACGGCCCAGTACCCATCCGGATTCTCCGGATCGCCGTTCAGAAGCGCCCAGGCGTAGGCCGCGGCCTTGTCGCCATCCCTCCTGGCCATCGCGATCGTGGCCCGAAAGAGATTGAGATAGGGATCACCGCCAACATGAACATCCAAACGGTCCACAGCGGCCCCGAGACTGTCGAGCCGATGCGTCATGTAGTAGTAGTCCAGCATCGTCATGTCGATGGTAACATCCATTCCGAGATCCCGCCGCGCCTCGGCGAGCACCGTGGCATGATCCGGACTGTCGGCTCCGATCGCCGCGAGCAGCCGCTGCAGAATCATCAGCCTGTTCTTCCGGAGATCGGGCGGAAGCGTTGCGTAGAAGGCCGTCGCCTCCGAGAACTTCCCCGCATCCACCAGATCCTTCATCCGAATGAGTACCGGCGCAGTCTGCGTTTCGCCGGAGGAGGCAAAGAGCCGGGCGAACTGGCCGCCGGGTTCGGCAGCGAACTGGCGCCGAAGCGTTGCGCTTGCGAACTCGCCGCTCAGATAGGAGTACGCGTCCACGATATGCACGGAACCGGCCGAATCCTCGGTGAGAAGGAACTCATAGTAGGCAAGCCCGCCGTTCTGCTGAACCACGCGGAAGAGCGCACGCTCCTCACCATCCTCGCGGCGAATGCGGAGGAAGCGGAAGCCGCCGTCCGGCCCGACGCTCTGCATGATGCGGCGGCCGAAGTTGAGCTTGGATGCGGCCGCCGTTCGGAACGCCTCCCGGTCCGCCCCGGTCACCACCACGCCATGCATGATGCGGCCGAAGAACGCATCGAGATCGAATGCGGAGTCCAGCGCCGTCCCCCCGGTCGGCATCATGTTCTTCTCCAGCTTCTTCGAAAAGGCTTCGGCTCCGCGAACAGACGAACGCCCTGCAGAGCCGGGCCGTTCGTTGCCGCACGCGGCGAAAAGCAGCACGAGCGAAAGCTCGACGAGGAGAATGCAAACCGGGCGCGAGAAGAGGCGAGAAAGGAGATGGGCCATTCCGGGATGTCGCGTGTTGAGGGTTGGGTTCGGAATCACGGATGCTCTGGCTGCAGCAGCGGAAGCAGGAGACGCAATGGCCGGGCGGCCGTGCGCGATTCGTGAATGCAGCGGCCGAACCTACACATTGACGCCGTTCCAACCAAGAAGCGAGCGGGCATGCGCACGTAACAAGCCGGCGATGCGCGCGAGCAACCGGAGAAACAGCGGGACGATGCCGAACAGATATATCCAGCACCGCGGCGCAGCTCACGGACTTGCCGCAACAGTTCTCGCAGCAGCAACGGTACTCGCGGCAGCGGTTGCGGCATGCCGTGAGTCGAACGTGCCGCGCGGAACCGGAGAGCATCGCACGGCAGCAACTCGCGAAGCCGCCCCTGATACCGTTGCCGTGGCACTGCCGGCGGTTCGCCGCATGATTGCAAGCGCGCTGGAGCAGACCACGGTGACGCGCCGCTACGATCCCGCCTACACACAGATCGCCTATCCCGGCGGAGACGTGCCGCGCGACCGCGGCGTCTGCACGGACGTCGTGATCCGGTCGATGCGCGCCGGAGGCATCGACCTGCAACAGCGGGTGCATGAGGATATGTCCGCGCACTTCGCTGCCTACCCGAGAGCGTGGGGATCGCAGCATCCCGATCCGAACATCGATCATCGCCGCGTTCCGAACCTGATGACCTACTTCGGCCGGATGGGGCGCTCGCTTCCGATCACCGCCGATCCGGGTGATTATCTCCCCGGCGACGTTGTCGCATGGGAACTCGGCAACGGCCTGTTGCACGTCGGCGTGATAACGAACGCCCGTTCAATGGCAACGCATCGCCTGCTGGTGGTGCACAACATCGGCGCCGGCGCGCAACTGGAAGATGTGCTGTTCGCATGGCGGCTCGTAGGACACTATCGGCCGTTTGCATGATGTTCCCACACATATGCGGCCGCGTTCGTCCGTCCTTCGTCTCATGGAATCGGGCCTTCAACCGGATTCGGTTGAAGGCCCGTCTCAGATATGCCCCTCGGTTGCGGTGGGTCCTTCTCGTCGATTCTCTTCGTGGTATCCCATCCTCTCGACTTCACTCCATAATTATCGAGCATGGCAATTCCTCCCCACCCTCCAGCAGGAGAAGCAGGGTCATCTTCTTCATTCGCCGGTGTGGAAGAATAACCTGGGGTGCGCTCTGGTAAAAAGACACATGAATCGCGGGAATGTTTCGGCAATGCCGGATTCACAACACACGGATCGTCAGCCGGTCACAATGCACCTGACGCGTACGCATGGGAGCCCAACCGGCCGGGCCTGCAATCCGCATTCACAACGGTGCGGCAGAAATGGAAGTGCACAATGTCCGCTCCGTAGGTTGCCGATGCGATGTCCACCCGATTCGCAGGCACGGACAGTAATGAAACCCGATGTTCTCGGATTTGTTTCTCGGCGTGGAAGAATCATTGCGGATGCCGGCAACGGCCGCCTGCACAGGCGGCAGCCGATTTCGCCGGCTCCGGTGGAGGCTTCATCGGATGCTCCATGCCGGGCCTGCACGAGCCATCCCCGCTGCGACAATTGACGCCGGGCATGCCTGGGATAATGCACATAAATCATTTTCGATAAATGTTCATCGCACGCCGAAGCGTCTGCATGCGTCGAGATTTTCGGATGATGATATCGGCCCCCTTCAAATTTCATTCGGTCTGCGGACAATGTCCGCACAATTGCCGCCATCCCCATGATGTGAGCCACGCGCAGAGGATTCATTCTCCGTGAAGCCGGCCTGCAGGAGGACGCCGTGCTGCATATCGTTCGGAATGCCGGTACGTGGTGGCTTCGCGCCGCATGGACGGCGCCTCAGTTCGCATCCGCGTTCCAATCATGGAACGCGGATGCGCATCAACCTGCAGAGCACGCATGCTCTCTGCCTCAACGCACAACGGCTATCGTGCAGAGCGCTGCGGTTCCGCCATTGCATTCTGCAGCGAGCACATAGATCCCGGCGGGAATGCCCTCCAGCGAAAGAGTGGCGTCAGGGGCGTTGGCGCGAACGATGAAGAGGATCCATCAGAGCGGTCGCGGACCGGATTGCGCCGCGCGTGCATGATGGAGTCTCCATGTAATCGCCGTCCCTGCCGGAGTAAGGTAGCGTGGGAATGAGATACGAATCTCAGTACGTGCGAAGAAGTATCCTGCTATGCTCTGAAGAGCACGTTGGGCCTGAGTTCTACTCAGGCCCCATTCTTCCGATGACGATCGCGGAGTCACACTCCGCGATAACGGATCGATGTGCTATCAGGAATCAATTCCCTCTGTACGTAGCGCGGCGACCCGGCAAATGAAAGAGACCTCCGGGCTGCAGAGCGTTCCGCTGCGCGCCATCGGGGCATCGCACGGCCGGAGAAGACTCAAACGGCGCTCTGCTCCACGGGCTCATCCACCGGATCGGGGAGATCGACAAGTTCATAATTGTGCAGGCGATGCAGGTCCACCATTACGACGTTGTCCTTCGGCGCCATGAAGATATCCCCCCACTTCGCTCCCCAGATCACCTCCTCCACCCGATAGGACATCCGGGCGTGCACCATCTGCGCGAAGGTGTCGTCCACACCGGTAATGAGAATCAGGAACTCCAGCTCCCTCTCCTTCATCTGCTCCGGCGTGAACGTGTAGAGCGGGCTTTGCGAATTGATGTTGTGGACGATCGTCCAGTGAAGCGGGAAGAATACAACCTTGTTCCGCTCCAGTTCCAGGATGCGGTACTGGCGCGAGCGGCGCCCGCGCGGATCCTCCAGCCAGCTTGCGATAAGGCGAACCTCCACCTCGATCATCTGGCTCTTGCGCATGTTGGCGATGCGGAACTGAAACGCCCGCCCGCCGTGATACGGAGCGATGATGGCGTTGCGACTGAAGAGAATACGCGCCGAGGGCCGGGAGAAGCGCGCGAAGAGAAGTCCGGTGGAGAGAGCGAATGCGAAGAGGCCAATAAATATCTCCACCATCACCAGCATGTTCGCCGCCAGGGAGTGCGGGCTCATATGCCCGTAGCCGACGGTGGTGAACGTCTGAACGCTGAAGAAGAAATACATCAGGAAGGTATCCAGGAACCCGTGCGGCTCCATCCCCTTCAATGCGTCCGCGCCGCAGAGCATGTAGCAGAACGCAAAGACCACGTTCACCGCGAGATACATCAGGAACACGGTGCCGTAGAATTTGAGCCAGGACATGTTCAGGAGCGAGTGATACGCATTGATCGACTCGAAGAACGAGAGGCCCACGCGGGATACATTGAACGACCCGTCCGGATTGAGCAGGCGGAGACGCGTCTCCTCCGAGACTCGTGAGCCGAAGCCGAGATCGCGCAGGTCTTCCCTGGATTGCTCCGTTGCCCGGGGTCCCATCCCCGGATGTCCGTTGGGAGGCGGTGGCTCCCGATGATTGTGCAGCATTGAACCGTGTCGGTTGATTTCGATGGTGCAGGCCCCTCGGGCGGGCATTGCAGTGACGCAAGATACGCGGATCGGCGCTTGCAGCCCGCCGAAGATGTGTCCGCATGCGGAGCGGGCCACCATCGCCCTCCGACGTTCGGCATCGTCCGCGCCGGTTGCCGGCGCGCCGGTCGCCCGGCTCCCACTCACGCTTCTGCGGAAGGCTCGATCACCGCCGCAATGTGCCCGGAGAAATACGGATCGCGTTCGATGAGGTCCGCACGGAGGGGGCCGCATCCACCGGCCGGCGCCGCGGAGTCGTGCGAAGGCTGCTCGGCAATTCCAACCGGGAATCGCGTTCGTCTCCGTTCATCTGCTCCACGATGCACATCGTATCATCACATCGCTCCGTCTGAAATAACTGCGATCGATATTCTGCCTTCCCTATACATGCCGCGCAGGCGCGCGCACAGGCCGCGGAAGTGCGCTACGTGATAACCGGGTCACGAAATTCCTGCTCCGCGATTTTCGTTCGGAGCATGACACGGCCGGATACGCTGCATGTACGGCACAGTGCCGCCGGAACAATCAGCGACGAAAGGGGAGCCACGTGCGGGCTTCCGCATCGTTCATGGTTGAAACCGGATCGATCACTCTCATGTCCGGAGCGAACAAGGGGGCGCCGAATCGGATGTGGATCGTCGGAGCGGCACCTCCATGAAGACCGGATCATACCGGGATTTGAACAATCTGAACGCATGGGGCGGCAACAAAAGAAACTACCGTCACAATGCGCGAGGGCGGGGCGAAGAGGTTCATCCATGATCTGTTCCACGATGACACCGGCAACCCACCGCCTGCATCTGCAGACACCACATTTCCTGCCGGCGGGCCGTGCGGGCGGAGCAGATCGGTCGTGATATATGTTGCTGGTTGCGTTGTCATTCCGTTCACGTTTCAACGCGAACAACGCGCGGTTGAAAATGGGTGGCGAATGTGCAGCGCCCGCACAACCGGTGCAGGAGAAAATCCACATGCACTGAATATTTTCCGTGATTGTTTTTTGCCGCACGCAGGCGTCCCGAACGGGATAGCCACCCGGCCTTGGCCATCGTTGGAACGGCCATCCGCCGGGACCGCGTGTTGAATGCATCGGTGCGGTGCGCGCAATCGTGCGCATCGGATGTCCCGTTCGCTACACCGGCGTCCGGTGTAACCGAATCATCACATTGCGCTCCTCCTCCGAACGCGATACATCATCCAGCATGGAAGGGCGTCCGAGGCATCCGGCTTCCGCGATATCCGGTCGCGAGCCATCGCGGCTCCTCTGCCGGGGCTCCCCCTGTCGGAAACGTCAGCGGATGGAGATGCCACGGTCCGCCAATCGCACTGCGATACATGCAGCCGGCTCCGTACTGCATCATGAGCCGGTCAGCCGGGGAAACGCCTTCCCCCGGCCTCGATGGGGAGCCGCGAGGCATGCTGGCCCGATGCGATATGATCGGGCCTGCGCACCGGTGTTGCCACACGAGACCCACACCGGCATTTCTCCGAACCCGGCGATTTGCAGAGGCACGCGCGGCGACAAACTTTTTCCCACCCCCGCCGTTTCTGTACCTGTACACTGATGTGGCTCCCCCGAAGATGCACCCCATGATCACCCCGAGCATCGCCCTAATTGTTTACGCCGACGGAAGCACATGTCGTTTGCTATTGCGTCGAATGCTGCCCGGTTGTAGAATCGCGCCGTGTCCCTCTGAACAATCACCGGCGATTTGGGTCATCCGACAGTTCCTCTGAAGCCGTCCGCGATGCGTAATCACTGTACATTTTGTCGCGAAATATCGACAGGTAAGCCGGTGTATTTCGCAGAAATCTTGCATATTGCCGTCCCCAGACACTAACAGTGTAGTCAATGCGCGGAGAGGCCATCACCGTGGTCGTCTGCGCGGGATCATTGGTCCCGGCCTGGTGAAACCAAACCATGCAGAGCGTCGTGCACCCTCTATCGGCACGACTATGAAGATAGAACGCAGCGCCCGGGCAGAATGCGATGCCTGGGGTATCTCGTATTCTCTCGCTGCGTTGCCGTTTTCGGAATTCTACACTGGCATTCTGGGGTTGCGCACTCCTTCAGGCGTTCACGACCCCATCTGTTTGTTCCCTCTCGCTGAACTCGATTTCAGAATGCCGTTGCCGATATGCCATCGAAGCGGCAGGCTCGCATTGCGATATGAGCACACTGCCCGCAGCGGCGGCCCTCCAGGGCGCCCGGCAGGATTGCGAGCGCACGAGGTTGGCTTGAAACACATGATGTGAATAGATGATTGACCGTATGCAAACAACATCCAATCACCAAGGAGAGTCTGGCACAATGAAACGTACGCTCGTACTGTCGGTGCTGTTGTCGGCCATCATGGCCATTCCCGCACTGGCGCAGATTCCACAAACGATCAGTTACCAGGGCATGCTTCGCGACGCAAGCGGCGGCCTTGTGAACGGAACGCACACGCTCACGTTCAGGATCTATGATGCTCCCGGCGCCACGACGCCCCTCTGGGAGGAGGTACACAGCAACACTGCTGTTACCGGCGGCATCTTCAACGTCATCCTGGGCGGCTCCAAGAGCGCTCCGCGTCCGCTGACTCTCGCGTTCAACAAGAAGTACTACCTCGGCGTCATCATCGACGTTGGCGGGACGGAGCTTCCCACGCGCGTGGAGTTCACCTCCTCGCCGTATGCGTTGAATGCGCAATCGATCATCGACAACGGCGTGGTCACCTCCTCGATCAAGGATTCGGCAGTAACCACTCCGAAGCTCGGCGAGGGATCGGTCACCGGAACCAAGATCGCCAACGGCACGGTGGTTCGTTCGGTCAACGGCCTGCATGACGACCTGTTCCTGAAGGCCGGCCAGAACATCACGATCACGCCGAGCGGCGATACATTGACGATCGCGAGCACCGCGAGCGCCAACAGCAAGATCGGGCGCATCAGCGTTGGCCCCGGCCTCACCGGCGGCGGCGATTCCGGCACGATCAACATCAACGTCGGCACGGAGTCCATCGTCAACACGATGCTCGGCTATCACTCGGTCACCGAGTCCAAGATCGAGGACAATTCGATCATCACGCGTACGATTGCCGACGCGGCGGTAACACCGGCCAAGATCAACGTCAACGGCGCCTCGGTTGGCATGGCGATCAGCTACTTCGGCGGCGGCGCTCCGGTCTGGGGCTATCCGTGGGCCAGCCAGCTGGTGGTTCCGTTCGCACAGACGGCGGCAACAAGCGCCTGCATGGTGGCATTCACCCAGACGGGCACCGGCCAGGTGATGTGCCTTACCACAGCCAACGCGGCGAACTCCTCCAACTCGCTCGAAGTGACGACGAACGGCACCGGCAATGCCATCCGCGCGTGGCGTTCGGCCTCCACCGGCATCGCAGCAGGCGTGCGCGGTGAGACGAACTCGCAGGATGCCAATGCCTCCGCCATCATCGGTGTTGTAACCTCCACCACGCCGGGCGGCTTCAGTGCGGCGGTGCGTGGTACCAACAACGGCACGGGCGGCCTCGGCATCGGCGTTGTCGGAACGCAGGCCGGTTCCGGCTGGGGCGTCTACGGCACCACGCCGAGCGGCATCGGTGTCTACGGTCTCAGCACATCCGGCTTCGGCGTGTACGGCCAGTCCACGAGCGGCGTGTCGGTATACGGCATCCAGCCCTCCAACGGCACCAACTCCGCCGGCTACTTCCAGAACACGAACACCGCCAACTCGGCGGCGGCTCTCTTCGGCACCACGAACGGTACCGGCCCTGCCGTCTCCGGCGCCCAGAGCGGAACGGCTGACGCAGGCCTGTTCTCGATCTCCAACGCCGCCAACACGGCGCATGCGGTCAACGCAAGCACCAACGGCAGCGGCAATGGCGTGAACTCCGTCAACACCGGCACCGGCCGCGGCGGTCTGTTCAACATCGTCAACGCTGCAAACACCAACAACGCTCTCGAGGCGAACACGAACGGCAACGGCCGCGCCGGATACTTCAACAGCAGCAACGCAGCGGGCACGGCTGACGCCGTGAACGTTGTGACCGCCGGCACCGGCCGCGCAATCGGCGGCACGCGCCGCGGCGGCAGCGGCATCACGCTTGGCCAGACCGAGGCGATCCGCGGTGACAACACCGACGGCCCCGGCATCGCAGGCACCGCGAACACGGCAGTGGGCGTCTACGGCACCTCCGTCACCACGCACGGCGTGTGGGGCGTGGGCGTGGTTGCAAACGCAGCCGGCGTCGAGGGCCGCAATGACGTGGTCAACGGCTTCGGCGTTGAAGGCGTGAGCTTGGGCGGCGGCATCGGCGTGCATGGCACCAGCCAGACCGGCAATGCCTCGCAGTTCGATGTCACCAATGCGGCAAGCACCGGTGACGCAGTTCGTGCCACCCAGAACGGCCTCGGCCGCGGCGTGTACGGGCTCATCAACAACACGTCCAACATCGTTGCAGCGGTTCGCGGCGAGACCAACGGCGGCGGCTACGGCATCTTCGGCCAGGCCACCGGCAACGGCAACGCCGGCTTCTTCCAGGTGAGCAACCCGGCGAGCACGTCGAGCACGGTCAACGTAACCACGAACGGCATCGGCAGCGGTGTCACGATCCAGCTCACGAACGCCAGCAACGGCGCTCGCGGCGTGGACGTGCTCCAGGCAGGTGTCGGACCGGGCGTCTTCGCGACGTCGGCCGGCGGCAACGCCGTCTGGGGCATCACCTCCTCGATCTCTGCTGCCGGCGTGATCGGCGACAATACGTTCGGTGAGGCTGTCGTTGGCCGCAACCGCGGCGGCAACGGTGTTGGCGCAGTGGTGGGCCGCAACGACTCGAGCGGCTACGGCTGCCGCGGCTTCAACACGAAGGACGGTATCGGCGTTCTGGGCCAGGCCGGCATCTCCGGCGGCACGGGCGTTGGCGGCCGCTTCGAGAACGTGAACGCAGCCAACGGCAACGACGCTCTGCAGGCTGCCACGAACGGCACCGGCTGGGCGGCGAACATCACGAACGCCAACAACAGCTCGGCGAGCCGCGGCCTTCGCATCGCAACGACGGCCGGTCAGGGTGGCAACGCTCTGACAATCGCCAACGGAACGGTGGCGATGTCGTACCAGCATCCGTATGCAAGCAACACCGTTGTTGACGACGCTATCCTGGTGGTGACTACTGCCGGCAATGTGACGGTCCCGACCGGCCCGCCCCTCGTGGACGGCGCAACGGTGTGGGTGGTGAACAACTCCGGCGCAGTGATCACGCTGACCAACACCACGGCCGGCGCGTTCAACATCAACCCGGGTCGTGCCTGCCAGATGCTCTTCGTGAGCACGGTAAGCGGCGCGAACTGGATTCCGGTACAGCCGTAAACGATGCGGCGATCCTCCCGCCCCGGCGTGCCGGGGCGGGAACCCGCTTGGAATTCGGAGAGAGATCGGGGTATATTGTGCCCCGGTCCTCTCTCCCCATCCAGAGCTTTGAAAAGACTCGATGAACTTTCAGGAGATATATTCATGAAGCGTGCGTTCATTGGACTGGCTCTCATCGCGGCGGCGTTTCTTGCAGGCACGAAGGCGAATGCGCAGTTCGTGCTCGTAAAGAGCGTTCTCGGCAATGGCGGCTCCGAAATGTCCAGCTCCACCTTTACTCTCAACGGAACCGTCGGCCAGGCGGTAATCGGCCTGATCGGCGATGCCACGTTCACGCACGGCATCGGCTTCTGGTACCCGGCCGACAAGGCCAGCGGAGTTGAAGTGGTGACCGGCTATTCATACGCCGGCAACCTTCTCTATCAGAACTTCCCGAATCCGTATCGCGGATCCACGACCATCCGCTTCCATATCGCCCAGCGTGCCGATGTGACCTTGAAGGTCTTCAGCATGCCGGGAGAGGAAGTGGGAACCGTGGTCAACGAGACGATGGAGGCGGGAGACCACGAGGCCGTTGTCGACCAGCAGCTTCCGAGCGGTACGTACTTCTATCAGCTCCAGGTGGACAATCATGTCCTCCGCCGTCAGATGGTGGTAACCCGCTAAGGCTTCGTTCATCGGCATCGCCGCATGGCATGCCGTGAACCGTGATTGTGCAAAGGCCGCTTCCCCTCAACCGGGAAGCGGCCTTCTGCTTTCAGGCATTGCCCGAACCCGAGCAACGGGCATGCGCCGGGTTCCCGAACGCATCGGCACGCGAACGAACGCTACCCACCACCTCCGCCGATACATCGTACCAGATCCGCAGCGGCATCCGCGGGGTGATCCGCGGCCGCAACGGCCCCGATCACGGCGATGCCGTACACTCCGGCCGCCATCACTGCCGCGGCAGTGGAGATGGTGATTCCGGCAATGGCGATAACCGGAATCCGGGCGTGCCGGCAGACCTCGCGCACAAGATCCAGACCGAGCACCTCGTGGTCGACCCGCTTGGAGCCGGTCTCGAACACCGGGCCAAGCCCCACATAGTCCGCGCCCAGCCGCTCCGCCTCCCGAAGATGTTCACCATTGCGAACGGTACCGCCAACGATCCGGTCCGGACCCAGCAGGCGCCGGGCTGTCTCGACAGGCATGTCGCTCCGCCCCAGATGAACGCCATCCGCATCCACCGCCAGGGCAATATCCACGCGATCGTTCACGATGAAGGTTACCCCATGCTCGCGACAGACATCACGGACCGCGGCCGCCTCCTCCAGCAGCGTACGCACGCTCGCGGACTTGCTTCGATACTGGATGGTGTCCGCACCGCCGCGTATGGCAAGCGCCGCAAGCTCACGGTGCGTGAACCGGTTCTGGAGCACCGTATCGGTGATCACGTGCAGCCTGCCTATCGTCTTCATCGCTTCCTCTCACCGGCGTTGTGAAGCGCCTCACCCGACAATCTGAACACCGTCCAATCATCCATAGGCTCCGCTCCCATGCCGCGATAGAAGCCGATCGCCGGTTCGTTCCAGTCCAGCACGGCCCATTCCATGCGGGCGCAGCCGCGCTCCACCGCAAGCGCGGCGAGGTGGCGCAGCAACGCGCCGCCGATCCCCCGGCCGCGGAACTCCGGAAGCACGAACAGATCTTCCAGATAGATCCCCTTCCGTCCCGCGAACGTCGAGAAGTTGTGGAAGAAGAGGGCAAAGCCGGCGGGCCGGCCGCCGTATTCGGCGATCGCTGCCTCGGCTCCGGGATACGGGCCGAAGAGCGCCGCGTGGATATCATCCTCCGTTGCCACCACGGCGTGCGCCAGCCGTTCGTACTCCGCAAGCTGCGTGATGAAGCGAAGCAACAGGGCGCTGTCCGCCTCGGTTGCCGCGCGAATGGTCAGGGTTTCCTGCTGAGGCTCAATCATTGCGATTCGGAAGTGATTGCCATCGGTGCATGAGCGGACCGCTTCCGCCGCCGATTCCGGGAGCATGCTGAATGGCGCCGTGAACGAACTGTTTCGCGCGCGCCACGGCCTCCTTCAATGGAAATCCGTTGGCGAGATTTGCGGCGATGGCGGACGAGAGCGTGCAACCGGTACCATGAGTATGGCGGGTTGCGAGATGCGGCGCCGGAAAGAGCGTTATCTCGCCGCCGTCATCCAGCAGGTCCACCGATTGATCGTACTCCGCGCCATGCATTCGCGAGACGATATGCCCTCCCTTCACCAGAACCGCGGCCGCTCCCAGCTGCCGCACGGCATCGGCCGCGGCTCGCATCTGATCGAGCGTGGCAACCTCGCCGCTGCCGAGCACGGCGGCCTCAGCAGCGTTCGGCGTCACCAGGGAAACCAGCGGGAACAGTTCGTTCACCAGCGCCTGCACGGCGTCGCGATCCAGAAGGCGGTGGCCGCTCGTGGATACCATTACCGGATCGAGCACGATGACGGCACCGGCAGCACGCGAACGAAGCGCCCCGGCAACGGCTCGAACAATGGCACCGGACGAGAGCATGCCGATCTTCACGGCACGGACATCGAAGTCATCGAACACCACATCGATCTGCGCCCGGATCAGCTCAGGGTCCAACGGGTGGATGCGGCTGACACTCCGGGTGTTCTGCACGGTGATACAGGTCACGGCCGTTGCGCCGAACACACCGTGCGCCTCGAAGGTCTTCAGGTCGGCCTGAATACCCGCTCCTCCCGACGAGTCGGAGCCGGCAATCGCTAACGCAACATTCATGAGTTCACTTCACACATTGAGTCCGAGGGGAACACTCCGGCCGTTCTTCAATTCGAACTATCCCGCAGCAACGTGATGATTCGATCCAGAGCCGGACGCGCGGCAGGAGCGAAGAGCGAGATCGCCGCAATCCCATGCGCACCTGCATCGAGACAGATCGCGGCATTGAGTTCGGTGATCCCCCCGAGCGCGAACACCGGAACGGAGGTGCTGCGGCAGAGCTCGCCAAGCGCCTCGACACCGTGCCCGGAATGGCCGGGCTTCGATCGCGTGGGAAAGACCGGCCCATACAGAACGTATTCGGCGCCGAGTTCGACCGCATGGGCGGACTCCTCCATCGAATGGACGGAGACGCCGAACGGCTTCGATGCCGTGAGCCGGACCGCGGCCGGCCTCTGCAACGCCTGCGATGCCTGCAGATGCACACGGCCAACCCCTTCCACGGAACAGCCGTTGGTGATCACGCAGAGGTTCGGCGGGAACGGCATTGCAACAACGGCACGCGCAAGCTTCTCCGTGTTCACCGTATCGTGCGCGGGATCGCGCAGCATGAGCCCGAAGGCCGTCCGGGCATTCTCCCGCGCATATGCCATCACGTATTCCGCGGCCGGTACATCGCCAACCACTGCAAGCAGGCGAAAGGGAATCATGCGCCGGCCGTCCCGATCATTCCCTCCGTTGGGGAGGAGGCGGTGGCGTAGAGACGGGTTGGAATGCGCCCCGCACGATAGGCAAGGCGCCCCCCCTCGATGGCCAGCCGCATGGCACGAGCCATCTCCACCGGATGATGCGCGCCGGCCACTGCCGTGTTCAACAGCACACCGTCCGCGCCGAGCTCCATGGCACGGGCGGCATCGGAGGCCGTTCCGATGCCGGCGTCGATGATCATCGGAATCGTGATTCGCTCGCGGACGATCTCGAGGTTGTACGGATTGCGTATCCCCATTCCGGACCCGATCGGCGATGCGAGCGGCATCACGGCGGCGCAGCCCATATCCTGCAGCTTCAGGCAGGTGATCAGATCGTCGTTGCAGTACGGAAGCACGGCAAACCCCATCCGCACGAGCTCATTGCATGCCTTCAACAGCTGCTCCACATCCGGAAGCAGCGTATCCTCATCGCCGATCACCTCCACCTTCACCAGGTCGGTGCCAAGCGCCTCCCGCGCCAGCTGTGCCGTCAGCACGGCCTCCTTCGCCGTGAAGCATCCGGCGGTGTTCGGCAGGAGTTCGTAGCGCGAGCGATCGATGTAATCCAGCACGCTCCCCGCCCCGCGATCGGCAATGTTCAGACGGCGGATGGAGACGGTGACGATGCGCGCCCCTCCTGCCTCCAGCGATTCGATCATCGTCTGCGGATTCGGATAGCGGCTGGTTCCAAGCAGCAGCCGGGAGCCGTACACGCGGCCGGCCAGGCGCAGCGGATCGTCCGCGAACTCCGCAGCGTCGCGTTCGGAGATATGTATCGGTTCAGACATGTGCCAGAGATCGTAAAGAATGTGCGAACATCGTGAGTACGCGCAGGGAGTCGAAGGCCGTGAAGCGCATTCGCGCCGGCCCGGCCCTCCGGCCGGCTATCCGCCCTGCATCGCCGTGATCACTTCGATCACCTCCCCCTCGGCCAGAGCCCGGCTCTCCCAGTGCTGGCGGGTAATCACCTGGTTGTCGATCGCCACGGCAATTCCCCGCTGGTCCGTATCGATCCCCTGCTCGTGCAGCAGAGCCAGCAGCGTTTCGCATTCGCTTTCAAGTGAGCGACCGTTCAGCATGAGTTTCATGGAATCGTTCCGGAGAAAATGTATCCAGCCACCTGGACCGCTCCCCTCCCAACATCCAGGCGGCCAGAAGCGATGCAGCATAGGGCGAGAAGAGAATGCCATGGCGATAGTATCCCATCGCGAGGAGAAGCCGGTGCGGCCCCGTCTCACCGAGCATCGGCGCATGATCGGGGGTTGCGGGACGGAAGCCGGCGCGCGTCTCCAGCACCGGAAGCTCGTAGATGCCGGGAAGACATTCCCATGCCGCACGGAGCAACTCGTAGAGCGCACCGGCGGTGATGGACTCATCGAAGCCACGATCTTCACTGCTCGCTCCGACAACCAATGTCCCGTTGGCCTTGGGAACGAGATAGACTTCCGGCGTACGGACCACATGGGAGAGAAGCGGCATTGCGGAGCCATCGAGTCGCAGGATCTGCCCCTTCACCGGACGGATTGCGCGGGCCAGCCGCGGAGCCCAGCGCCCGAGCAGATCGCCCCGTGCTCCCGTTGCAAGCACGATCCGTTCCGCCTCTATCACCAACTCGCCCACACGAACCTCGCCGGGTGTTTCGATCCGAACGTCGGCGGCATGCTCCACCAGGCTCACAGCGGGATGCCGAAGGCAGAAGGTTCGCAGCGCCGCGAGCAGTGCGCGATTGTCCAGCTGGCGATCCTCCGGCGAGAAGATGCCTCCCGGGATTCCCGGAGCAAGGCATGGTTCATGGACGCGGCACTCGTAACCGCTCATCCATTGCACCGGAAGGCCAAGCTGCTCCTGCTCCTCGAAGTGATGTCGCAGCAGGCCGGCCTGGTCACGATCGGTGGCAACGATCAGCGTCCCTTCGTCCCGGTATCCAACGCCCATGCCGGTCTCCGCCTCCAGCTCGCCGATGAACGTCCGGTAGTATCGCAGCGCCTCGTAGCCGAAGCCCACCACGTCCCGTTCCTCGAGCCGTGCCTCCACGAGCGGAGCGAGCATGCCGGCCGCAACGAAGCCGGCGCCGGCGCCGGCCTCCCCGCGTTCCACCAGGGCAATGCGAACTCCTCCGCGCGCAAGCGCACGCGCGATCGTAAGCCCGGCGATGCCGCCGCCTATCACGCAGAAATCCACGGTCATGTCGATGTTCGATTGGCAGACCACCGGAGGGAACGCGGCGCGTAACATTTCGCCGCCTGAGGTATAGTTCGATTGGAACTGGCCGGATGCCGTGCCGGCACCGTTATGGAGGGACAGGTGAGGATGGCTGAATCTTCATCTGTCCGTATTTCCTCCGCCGGCATTACCCGGATCAGGTTCCAGAGTATGATCTCAGCCCCGGCACTGCCGGGGCACCTCTAACGGACAGACAAATATAGCTTCCCCACTCCAGAGCAGAAGCATCGCACGAGGAGCCCGGCGATGCTGCACAAAATTTTTCCCATGCAATTGAGCGGAAAAGCCGCCATCTTCGTCGTTGCTGCCCGGGTGCGACTCCCGGCACTTCCGGGCCGATCGTAGCGAGATCATGATGCGTACAATCGATATCCGTTGCACGCTGCTGGCCGCAGCAGCCATGCTGATCGTAGCGAGCCGGGCGCGTGCGCAGGAACCGGTCGCGCATCAGCATATCATCGTCGTAAAGGTACGCGAGTCCGGCCGGGACCCGGCGGCGGCGGCCATGGCAGCACTGGAGCCGATCGCCGGGAGCTACGGCATCGAAAGCGCCGGCTCGTGGCTCAACCCCGGCCTCCTCAATGCCAGGCCTTCCGGTCTGTACAAGAGCAGTGCGGCGCAGGGAGGCTCGCTTGGCCGGATTCTCACGGTGCATTATCGCTCCAACGCCGCACCGGCCGACGTTGCGCGCGCCGCGGCGTTGCTGCCGGGGATCGAGTACGCGGAGCCGGCCTACGTGCGCACGCTGAGCTACGTTCCGAACGATCAGTACCTGAGCCAGCAGTGGTATCTCGAACGGGTGGGCGCCTATACTGCGTGGGACGCGATCCGCGGCAACAGCTCCATCATCATCGCCATCACCGACACCGGCATCGACCCGACACATCCGGATCTGAAGGCCGCCCTGTGGCAGAACCAGGGAGAGACGGGCACGGACGGTCAGGGTCGCGACAAGCGGACGAACGGCGTGGACGATGATGGCAACGGCCTGGTTGACGACTGGGCCGGCTACGACTTCGGCGGAACGGACGGTTACACTCCGGACAACGATCCCACGCCCCACTACTGGCATGGAACGCATGTTGCCGGCATCGCCGGTGCAACGGGCGACAACACCACCGGCATTGCGGGAGTGGCATACGGCGTGCAGCTCATGTCCGTGAAGATCAGCGACGACGAGGCGAGCGGCGATCCGCTTGTCACGAAGGGGCACGACGGCATTCTCTATTCGGCACGCATGGGAGCCAGGATCATCAACTGCAGCTGGGGCGGGCCGGGCTTCTCCAGGGCCGAGCAGGAGTTGATCGATACGGTGACGTCGTGGGGTTCGCTGGTGGTCGCGGCCGCGGGAAACAACGGCGGGGAGATCAACTCCTACCCGGCATCGTATCGCGGCGTGCTCTCCGTTTCCTCCGTGGTGCTGGATGACCAGCGTTCCTTCTTCAGCAACTACAACACGCACGTCGGCCTCACGGCACCGGGCGACGGAATCTTCTCCACGACGCCGCTCGCCTTCGGCAACGGCAATGGTCCCTATCGAACGGCAAGCGGTACGTCGATGGCGTCACCGGTGGTGGCCGGCGCGGCCGCGCTCGTGGCGCTGAAGTATCCCGGCCTGACGCCCGAGGAGATCGCCGCCGTGCTTCGCGCCACAGCGGACAACATCGACTCCATCAATCCCGCCTATCGCTATCTGCTCGGAAGCGGCCGGCTGAATCTTGCGCGAGCCATCCAGGTTGGCCCGGCGGCCGCATGGGCCTCCATCGTGAGCGACTCCATCATCGAGGAACGCCCGGATGGCATCATCGAGCCGGGCGAATGGATCGAGGTACGGGCGTCCGTAAAGAATCTGCTGCGCCGCGTGACGGACCTTCGCGTCGAGCTCGATGCTGCAAGCGGCACGATACCGGTGGATACGCCGGTGGAGAGTTTCGGTGTGATGGAACAGGGGGATGTACGAAGCAGCCATCCGGGCTCGTTCCGGCTTCAGGTACCGTCGCCGCTGCCGCTGGACTACAAGCTCCCGCTCCGGCTGATCGCTCTGGATAACGGCACGGAGATCGGCACGCTGCGTGTGGATGTGATGGTGAACCCGAACTACGCCACCACTGCGTTCAATCGCACAACGGTCACGTTCACCGGAAACGGACGGATCGGTTTCAACGACTTCCCGGCAAACGAACAGGGGCTGGGGTTCCGGATCGACACGTCGCAGAATCTGCTTGCCGAAGGCGGATTGATGATCGGCGTCTCGCCGGACCGCCTTGCCGATGTGGTCCGCGCAGGCGATCAGGCCGCGCAGAGCCAGGGGCTGCAGGTTGTCGCGCCGTATCGCGTTGCGATATCCGCCCCGGAGAACGCCATGGTTGGCACCGCAACGTTCAACGACGCCCACCTGACCCAGTCGCAGAAGATCGGCATCGATGTAGGGCTGCGCACGGTTCAATACTCCGCACCCTCCATCGCGAATGCAACCTTCCTGTTCTACAGAATCAGGAACACTTCCGGCGCGCCGCTGATCGGCCTGCACTGTGCGCTGTACCTGGACTGGGACATCGGCGTGAACGGCGCGTTCGATCGCGTCGGTTCCGACCTCTCGCATCGCATGGGGCATGCGCACAACACGCTCAACAACCGCCTCCCCTTTGCAGGAGCGATGCTGCTGAGCAATCAGCCGATGGACTTCAACGCGATGGACAACGGAGCGCCCCCGCTGAGCAACGGATTCTATCAGGTGGAGAAGTGGAATTCGATGTCCAACGGCGTGCAACGTGAGGAATCCAACGTCGGAGATTGTTCCATGGTTATCGGAGCCGGACCGATCGATCTTCAACCCGGCGCGGACACCCTTGTTGCGTTCGCACTGCTTGCCGGAGTAAATCTGACGGAGCTGAAGATCACGGCCGATTCCATCCTCGCACGCTACGCGGCGCTGGGCTATATCCCCGGCGGCCCGATCATGCTCCCCGAGGAGTTAACGCTGGATCAGGCAACGCCGAACCCGTTCACCGGGTATACCGATCTTTCCTTCTCCATGCCGCGCGACGGTTATGTATCGATCGACGTCTATAATACTCTCGGCCAGCATGTCGCGCAGCTCACGAACGATCACTATGCCCGCGGGACACATGTGGTGCGGTTTACACCGGGGAGCCAGCCGAGCGAAGTATATCTTGTGCAGATGCATGCGTTCGACCAGTTTATCTCCCGGAAGCTGGTGCATATCGGCGAGTAGCGCGTGCCCCGTGCCGCGCACGGCTCAGGCGGCCATCCGCGCGAAGACTCTATCCCAATTGCTCATGATGAATCGTTGTTTCGTTTCGCTATCGGCCCTCCTGCTCCTCACACTCCTGATGACAGCGCCGGCACATGCCCAGGCGCTGCGGACGAAGAACGGAACCGCCGCACTTCCCTCCCGCGGCGAGCCGGGGCGGATCCTGGTGAGGGTGACACCGGAGGCGTTCGCCGGCCATGTGACCACTGCGACATTCGGGGAGACGGGCGCACGGTTCGGTGCGTACGACGTTCGTCCATGGATCGAGCCGAAGCTGCTGGAGCTGGGGAACGGGAGCTACAAGATTTCCCTGGCGGACAGCCGCATCGCATCGCTGGAACGCATCATGGTTGTTCGTTACTCGAGCAACGAACGGCCGGAGGATGTGGCCGCCGCGTTCGGGATGCTTCCGGGCGTGGAGTATGCGGAGCCCGATTATCCCCGCTACCCGCTCTCCCTGCCGAACGATCCCGGCATCGGGCTGCAGTGGTACCTGGATTCCATCAGAGCCAAGCAGGCGTGGGAGCTGACGCGCGCGGACAGCACCATCATCATCGCCATCACCGATACCGGCATCGAACGCTATCACGAGGATCTCGAGAAGTCCATCTGGATCAACCCGGGGGAGATGGGCCCCGGGCCGAACGGCGACATGAGTTCCGACGGCATCGACAACGACGGCAACGGATACGTGGATGACTGGTGGGGATACGATTTCTCCGGATCGAACGGAGAGAATCCGGACAACGACCCCTCCGCAGCGTCGGAGGAGCATGGAACCGAGACCGCGGGAGTGGCCGCCGGCATCGGGAACAACGGCGTGGGCATCGCAGGCGTGGCATTCGGCGCACGCATCATGAACGTGAAGGTTGCGGACGACCGGCCCATCCCGGAAACGCAGATCCACAACGGCGCGCTGGGCGTTCTGTACGCCGCGAAGATGAAGGCGAAGGTCATCAACTGCAGTTGGGGCGGAACCGACATATCGCGTTCGGAGCGGGAGCTCTTCGAACATGTGACGCAGGATCTGCACGTGCTGGTGGTGGCTGCAGCCGGCAACGACAATCGCGAGGTGGACTACTTCCCCGCCTCCTACAAGGGAGTGATCTCCGTTGCCTCCATCACGGAGGGGAACGTGAAGGCAAGCTTCAGCAACTACAGCAACCGCGTGGATCTCTCGGCTCCGGGAACCAACATCTATACGCTCTCGTTCGGATCGTACCGGTTCGACGACGGCACCTCCTTCTCGGCGCCGATGGTGAGCGGCGTTGCGGCACTCCTCTACGCGAAGTTTCCCGGCATGACGAGCGACCAGGTGGCAGAGGCGCTCCGCGCAACGGCGGACGACATGACGCCGTGGATGGGATCGGCCGCGGCGAAGATGGGCACCGGGCGGGTGAACGCCTATCGCGCGCTGGCGGAGGCCTCCACGATCGCGTCGGCCCGGATGCTTCGCTACGATGTCTCCGAGACCGTTCCGGACGGCGGCCTGGATCCGGGCGAGAACGTGGTGTTCACACCCACGATCGCGAACCTGCTTGCAGGTGCCACCAATGTCCACATCGATGTGGAATGCACGACGGTGCCGGACCTGACGGTTGCGCCGTCGCAACTGGACCTGGGCCCGATGACGTCCGGCGAGCAGCGTGCCCTGACCGCAACGCCATTCCGGTTCACGGTTCCCAACTCCGTTGCGCCGAACACGGACATCGTTCTGAAGTTCACGATCTCCACTTCGGACCGGAGCAACGTTCAGTACGTGACGCTTCCCGGAGCGCCAACGTATCTCACGACGGACTACAACCGGATCGCGGCAACGTTCAACAGCACAGGCAACATCGGCCACGACGGTGTCGACCAGCAGCGCGGCGACGGCGTCACCTATCGCACGAGCGGCGATCTGCTGTTCCACGGCGGCCTGATGATCGGCAGGGATGCGGAGCACGTGTCGGACGTGGTGCGGATCGGCGGGCTGTTCAACGGGACCGCGGAGGGCTTCGAACTCAGGAATCCGTACCGCCTGCACGTGACGCAGGACAGCAGCGCGCAGATCGGCCTTGCCCGTTTCGACGACGCTCACGTTCCGGCCGGGCGAAGGGTTGGCGTGGATGTTGCGATGACTACCTACGAGTACCGCGATTCGGCATCGGCCAACTGCGTGATCGTTGTCTATCGCATCACCAACACGAGTGGAGCCCGGCTGGACGGTCTTCGCTGCGGGCTCTATCTGGACTGGGACGTAAGCCCCACCAGCTACAACGATCAGACCGGATTCGATCCGGCGCATCGCCTGGGCTATCAACGGAACACCGGACTGAATGCCACCACTCCATGGGTTGGGGCAACCCTGCTCGGGACATTGCCGATGAGCTACTATGCGGTGGACAACGAGACGGACAGCGTGAACACCAACTTCACATCGGAGCGGAAGTGGGGGACGCTTGCCAGCGACGTGCACGAGAACAATACGATCGACGACATGGCGATGGTTGTGGGGGGCGGACCGTTCTCGCTCGAGAATGGGGCGTGGACGGAGGTGCCGTTCGCGCTTCTGGCCGCTCCCACGTTCGACAGTCTGCGCGCAGCCGCGGACCATGCTGCAACGCTCTTCCATGCCAGCGGCGTTGCGCTCCCGGGTCTGGAGCCCGACCGCGAGATCACGGCATCCACGATGCCGAATCCGTTCGCCGGCCTGCTGACGTTCCAGACGGCAATGCGAACGGGAGGGGATGTTTCCATCACCCTCTACGATCTGCTCGGACGCCCGGTGCTGACACAGCGCTGGAAGGCTCTCGCGGCCGGGGCACATTCACTGGCCGTTCAAACAGGCGCGCTTGCTCCGGGAACCTATCTGTACGAAGTCTCCGGCAATGGGGCGGTAGCGCACGGAAAGGTGCTGCATCGGAATCCGTAGGAGAGCCGGAAGCCGGCCACCGTAATGCAAAGCGCTCCGGCAGCCGACTGCCGGAGCGCTTTTCGTTGAGGTATCCCGATACGATGGATCGCCGGAGGCGGCTATCGATCGCGCGCCTGTTCGAAGGTGGACTGATGGCCCGGATCGAGATAGATGAGCTTGCGCCAGATAACGGGATCGGTGTAGCCGGCAAACAGCTCCGCGAACTCCATGTACTTGGCGTCGTTCATCACGCGAAGCAACACGCTTGGCTGCACCAGCTTGTCCTTCGCAATAACGAGATCGCCGATGTAGGTGTTGATGGAGTCCAGCGCGGCCTGTTTGTTGCTCGAGGTGAGATCGAGACCGTTGTAATGATAGTTGAAGATGAATCTGCGCAGCGGTGCGAAACGCATCTCCGTGAGCTCGCGGATAAGCCCGTACTTGGAGAACGTGCCGGGAGTAACGTCCGTCTTCCAACCATCCACGTCCGTACGGATCTGCGCGCGCTGGGCCAGCGTCCACGCCTTCTCGTAGGTGGAGGCACCCCCGAGATACGCGTAGCTGTCGAAGTCCAGGCCGATTGCCACGTAGACGTAGAAGTCGATCAACCCGGTAAGCGGATCGTAGCGCGTGGGATCCTGCACGAACGGCTGGTTGCGCGTGTAGCTGAAGCTCCAGGAGTCGTCCAGGATCTTCACCATCGGCGAGGTCTTTTCGGAGTTGTTGATGCGGCGCTGGCTTCCCACAACGAGACGCGTGGAATACATGCCATCGCCGCTGGCTCCGGTAAAGATCACTGCAAAGTTCATCTTGATCTTCGGCCCCTCCCAGTTCTCACCGGTCCAGCGAGTGTTCTCGACATAGCGCTTCAGGTCGTCGGCAAACGTAGAGAGCTCCTGCTGGCTGGCGATGGGAAGCTGCTCGACGTTTACCGACACCGTTGCATCGATCTCCTGTGCCCTGACGGACTGGAACGTGAAACCGAGAAGCAGCATCGCAGCCGCGGAAACGGCGATCCGAAATCTGATCATGGTAGAGCGCATTGACTGATTGAACCGTCTTCGTAAGTTGAGCGTTGTCCGGATGGTTCGGACCTGCGCACGCGCAGCAGGTTTACAGCTTCCATCAGATGCGGAACCAACATGCCTGCAAGCAGGTTGGGGATCGCTCCCCGCTGGAAGCTATCGGCACCGAGCCGTCTCCTCTCCTCCCTTCCACACGTCATCCTCCCTGCATCATTTCACACGGCAATTGTTCGGCGCATTGTGGATCCTTCATCCGTGGGGGCCGTGATGAAAAACAACATACTGAACCGCATCCATTGGATAAAGGGGACTTCGCTTCCCTGCCTGATTCTGCTTGCCCTTCCAGGCGCCGTCACGGGGCAGAACTGGAACTCGCCGCCCGGCATCGCGATGGCCGGCGCCGTGACCGCGCGGACGGAGAGCCCGTGGTTTGCGGCAGCCAACCCCGCTGCCACGGCATCGGACTCCGCCCGCACGTTCGCCGCGGCGTTCGCACCATCCGCGCTGGGAATCGAGGGATACCGCGATGGCTCGGCCATGGCATCCTGGAGGCACGACACCACTCTGGCGCTGGCCGCGACGATCGGCGGCGTCGGTGCGCTGAGCTACAGCGAGATCTCCGCCGGCATTGCCGGAGCGTATTCCGTTGCGCAGGATGTACGGATCGGCGTCGCGTTCCGGCTTCATGCCATCGCAGTACGAGGCTACGGCGCAGCCACGGCGCCGGAACTGGACGCCGGCTTCCTGCTCCGCCTGAACGTACGAATGCGTGCTGCGGCGGCGGTGCGTAATCTCACCCGGTCGTCGATCGCCGGCACGCCGTTCCCGCAGAGCATCTCGCTCGGCGTTGCGTTCGATCTCGTCCCGCAGACCACCGTCTCCTTCGACATCGCACACGAGTCCGAACGTTCCGCCGGCGCATCGTTCGGTATCTCCCACATCCCTGCAGACCGCCTGACGCTCCGCTTCGGCGCCGGGGTGACGCCAGAGCGGGTGGCCGCCGGACTCAGTTACGCAGCGGAGACGGTACTGCTGGAGTACGGCGGGTCCTATGTCGCAAACGTCGGCATGCGTCACGCCATCGGCGTCGGCCTGCACTGGTAGCGGCCGGCCGCGGCCGGCCATCGATACCGCTCCACACGATCCGCGAACAGCGTTCCGCCCATCAAGCTTCACGATCTCCCCGCCCGCATGCATGAACCACGATATCCGTGCCGCGCGCATGATGCCGGCAATCGCGCTGCTTCTTGCAGCACATCTTTTGCATGCGCAGCAGTGGCCGCGCGGCGAGAGCAACGTTGTGGATGATCTGATCGAGTCCGACGCCGAGCGATCGGGGCTGGATGGCGACGAGGACGATCCGCGGCTCGACGGCCTCGAACGGCTGCGGCGGCATCCGCTGAATCTGTACCGCGCCGACGAGGACCGGCTTGCCCGGCTCCCCGGCATCTCTCCGATGCTTGCCCGCTCCATCCTGAACTTCGTACGCAACCGGCATCCGGCGGCACTGGCGGAGATCGACTCGCTGGAGGACATGACCGCGGATGCGCTTCTGGCACTCGGCGACTACACCACGCTGGACACCGCTGCGCGGCTCACGCTCCCCGAAGCGACTGTGCGGCTGCGCGCGGCCGGCACACTCGAGAAGCGGCGCGGCTACATCGACATGCTCCATCGGCAGGTCCTGCGCCGCGACCCCGTGTCCGGCGATTCATTGAGGCTCGACACACTGACGCCCGGAGCACGGTATCTCGGCAGTCCCGTTGCTGCGCTGGCACGGGTGGAGATCGAGGCATCGGAGTGGAGGGCCGGCCTGCTGTTCGAGAAGGATGCCGGGGAGGCGCTGCTGGTACGGGACACGAGCGCGTTCACCCATGAAGACTACGAACTGACCGAGGCAACGCCTGCACGTTCCCGGGTTCGCACACGACTCGGTGCCTTTCTGAGCGCATACGCGGAGGGCGCGGCCGGGCCCGTGCGAATCGTTGCAGGCGACTACGATCTCGAGATCGGCCAGGGATTGCTCCTCTGGACCTCCACCGGGAATTTCGGAACGGCGGAAGCGGTCACCGCACCACTGCGCATCCCCCATGGAGCGGCCGGGCACGCGTCCGCCGAGGAGACACGATTTCTGCGCGGCGCCGTTGTGGAGACCCGCCGCGGCGTGCTGGCGGACAATCTGGAGGCGATGATCTTCGCCTCCGGCCGTTGGCTGGATGCTACGCCGGATGCATCCGGCACGGGAGCGGACAGCGGAACCGCGATCGCAACGCTGCGCGGCGACGGCTACCGGCGCACCTGGAGCGAGCTGCGACGTTCAGGCAATCTGAACGAGACATTGATCGGGGCATCGGTCCGTTCGCGAAGCGCAGAGGGAAGCAGCGGCCTCACGGTCTACAGTGCGGCCTACTCCTCGCCGTTCCAGCGCCGGCTGTTCTACGAGTTCGCGGGCGATCGCATTACCGGGATCTCCTTCAACTGGCGTTACACGCTGCGCGGCACAGTGCTTGCCGGTGAGGTGGCGGGTGCAGGGGGCGGGGTGGGGGGTGTTGCAACCATGCTCACACGCGGAACGCATCTGGAGGCGTCGCTCTCGCTCCGCTATCAGTCCCCCCGGCTGGCGGCGATTCACGGCGATCCGTTCGGTTCGGCCGCAGGGAACGAGGAGGGATTGTATGCGGCAGTGGAACTGCGGCCGTTGCGCGCGGCGCGCATCGAGGCCCGTCTGGATCTGTTCAACACCGTGGAGCGCACGCCAACGGTCCCCTTCCCGAGAGCCGGCCACGATGCGGCAATCACGGCGGAATATCGTCCGGCCTCCACCGTTCTCCTCTCGCTCCGCCTTCGCAGCGCGCGTAACCTGAATGCGTTCACGGTGCCGGATACGCTCGATCGCGAACGGAAGCGGCTGCTGGACCGTGACCTTGCCGGGGTCCGCTGCGATGCGCGCATTGCGGTGTTGAGCGGCATGCTGCTGCTGCACGGCCGGTTCGAGCGCACGCAGGTTCAGTACGACGACTCCCGGCCGGCCGGCGACGGCATTCTCACCATGATCGACGTTCGCTGTCATCCGGTGCGCACCGTTGTTGCCGGCGGGCGCGTTGCGTTCTTCACCGCCGGCGCGTTCGACGCCGCGCCGCGTATTGCCGATGCCGACCTGCCGGGCCGCATTGCCAGTTCGCCGCTCTCCGGCGACGGATATCACGTGGCCATGTTCGTGCGCTGGCAGCCAATCGAAGGGCTTCTCATATCCGGCTCGTTTACGTCGACTACATACAACGACCGGAGCAGCATCAGCCCCGGAAGCCTTCAGGAAATTCGGGGCAACACTGCCGATGCACTGGCACTTCAGGCCGATATTACGTTTCAGTAGCAGGCCGCCCGCCGGCGGCCGTTAAACGCAGACAACCGCGAACAGGTCACACAGCCGCAAGAAAAATGTCGCGGGGATGACCTCGCATTCCTCCCCATTCCGTTAATTAGCGCAGTCAACATCATGGATACCGTCATGCATATACAACCGCGGCAGATTGCAACCATACTCCTGCTCGTCACAGTTGTGCTCAGCACGGGTCTTGCGCGCACCAGGCCGCATCAGACCACGGATGTGAAGCAGATCGTCCAGAAGGTGAAGAGCATTTATGCGTCCACGTCGAGCGCGGAGATCCGGTTCGAGCAGACCGGCGGCACCGGCAACGCGAGCGGAACGCTGGTGTATCAGGGAGGCGATCGCTACCGGCTGGATCTGCCGAAGCAGACGATCGTCAGCGATGGAACGAAGGTGTGGACATATACGCCGGAGAAGAAGCAGGTGGTGATCTCCAGGGCGTCGAAGGGAACGGGACGCCTTACGCCGGAGGATATTCTCACGGCGTTCCCCGGGAACTACGCGACCGAACTGGCCGGCGAAGAGAAGCTGAACGGCAGGCCGGTGTGGATTGTGCGCTGCACACCTGGAGCCGGCGGGAAGATCGGCGATGTAACGAAGGCCACGCTCTACATCGACAAGAGCACCTACAGATTTCAGCAGGTGGATATCGAGGGCCCGTCGGTGGGCTCGCTGAAGCTGCGGATTCTTTCCGCACGCTATGGGGGATCGATCCCCGCCTCCACGTTCACATTCAACCCACCCGGCGGCGTTCGCGTGGTGGACCTCTCGAAGTAGTCGGCGCATTGTCGCAGCATCGCCTTCGGGTGGTGCTGCGGTTCATCATGTGACATCAGGACTCCGTGCCGGACATATCCTCCGAATCACGATCGACAGCGGAAACCACGACACTGAGGCCCGTTACGGACTGGTGGCGCTGGGCATGGCATTGGGTTCGCCGCATCCGCAGCCATGTATGGGCCATCGCGCTCCGCACCGACAGCGATCACGTCTACATGTACGCCGCCGGCATCGCGTTCAACATCATCACCTCGCTCGTTCCAACCATCCTTCTGATCCTCTTCGTTCTCGGCTACGTGCTGGACTCCGCCGCGATCATGCAGGAGCTGAACCGGGTGGCGCATACGTACATCGTTGCCGAGGGTTTTCGGGAAGATATCCTGGTGAAGCTGCAGTCGCAGATCGACATCCTGATTCGCAACCGCGGGCTGGCGGGAGTTATCGGCGCGGTGGGACTGCTCTGGAGCGCATCGGCTCTGGCCTCGTCGATACGTGTGGCGATCAACAGCGTGCTCCGCTGCCGTGAGGTTCGAGGCTACCTTATCTACAAGCTGTACGACTTCATGGCCATCATGATGATCGGCATGCTGGTGTTTCTCTCGATCATCACGGGACCGATACTGCAACTGGTGCTGGCCGCCGGTGACAAGGTCGGTCAGGTGATCCACCTGTCGCAGTTGGAATCGCTCCTCTCCTTCGGCGTCAACTTCGTCGTTACCCTGCTTCTCTTCCTGGTGATGTTCCGATACATGCCGTACCAGCGTCAGGAACGGCACATCATCCTGATTGGAACGCTCACGAGTGCGGCGCTCTGGGAACTGGCCCACTACATCTTCAGCATCTACATCACGGAGTTCAATTCCTTTGGCAGAGTCTACGGCACCTATGCCTTCTTCGCAGCGGCAGCGCTCTGGATCTACGTCAGTTCGCTGGTCTTCCTGATCGGCGCGGAGGTTGCCTATCATGTGAAGCAGAGCCGATGGAACGCGCGGAGGATGTTCGAGAAGGCCTCACGCGCGGAGGCGTGACGGCCGCGCTTCCACGGCAGGCAGGGCTTCAGCCACCTCCACGGCGTTCACCCCAGCCGGTCCATGAACCACGACGCATTCATTCCATCGCGAGCGGGCGTACGGCGTCCCGGCTGAGACACCGATGCCGTATGACGATCGGTAGTTCAACCGGGAATCTGCATCAGGCAGATCGAGCATCGGCCCGAAGCATCAGTTGTTGCCGCTCTTCTCCACCGGCACCACAACATGCTGCTCGGTGACACCCTGCGCCTTCGCCCTGGACGCAGCGGCACGAGCCTTCGCGGCCTCCTTCGCCTTGTGCAGCTTGTTGTAGTCGATGGAAGCGGAGAGATGTACGTTCGGACGGATCTGGCCGCGGGCACGCAATGTATCCTCCGCAACCAGATAGCGCTGGCGATTGGGGATGCCGCCGCGCGCGTCAGCCGGGACCTGCGACAGCGGGATCCACGCCTCCTCCACACCCATCGGGTGCTCGGGAAGCTTCAGCACATTCTCGCGATTGGAGGTAAGCTCCAGCCACGGGCCGCCGCGCGGCCGGTTGAAGTCGAAGACATCGATGATGATCACCGGCGTGCCGGTCAGCGGCATCATTCGTCCGTTCGCATCACGCTTCGCCCCCTCACCCCAGCTGAACAGCCACTCGGCATCGGGCATGAACTGGCGCACGCACGAATGCGATACCGGCCTGCCGGGCATCACGAACTGATGAAATGCGTTGCCTGCGTACAGATGGAAATTGAAGGTGAACGGGAGCTTCCAGTTCTCGTTGAGCGAGGAGGTGCGAAGGCGCTCCTTCCAGTTGAGTGCGTACCGGCCCGGGAATGTCGCCTTCCTCTCCGTCCCCGTGTTGCACGCGGCGAAACGGACCAGATGCCCATACTCGTAGCAGGCATAACACTGATACTGGTTCGAGATCAGTATGAGCTTGGGAAGCGTGTCGGCAGCGGGGTAGCGCTCCGGGAACACGGAGTAGGCGCGCATGTCGCCGATCACCGTATCGGGCACCACAATGGTGTCCCCCATCCGGATGAATCCGAACTCCTTCCGGTTCAACGTGGTGATCGCACGGAACGCCTGATTGCCATCCTTCGTCTTCCCGAACCGGCGGCGAACCGAATCGAGCAACGTGCGGCTGGAGAGAGCGAGCCGCGTGTACTTGATCTCGGGGAACTTCGCCTCGGGTACGGAGAGCTTGTGCTCGGGAACCCTGGCTGCAGAGTCCGCATGGCGCGCCGAGTCGGCCCCAGGATGCCGAACGCCGGCAGCTTCCTCCTTTCCGGGTTCGGGCCTCCCGTTGTTGCAGGCGGCAACACCGAGTGCGAGAAGTACGAACAGCAGTAATGCCGACGCCGCATGAAATGCTACGTCATGCGGAGTGGTCGAACGACGTGTCGTCATCGATACGGTAGTGTAAAAGATGGAGGATAGTCTGGGTTCGAATCGGCTGCCGTACCCCGGGCCAATGCCGGGACGCGTACCGGGTTGTGTGTGAATATATCACTCCGCCGCCTCTGTCAAGCGAGGTGGTCTGCGAAGCGGACCTCGCGCACCATAACGTTCCGGTGCCTCCCTGCTGCTACACCGTTGCACCGGACCTGAGCTTCTCCGCACGGTCCGCCACCTTCAACGCGGTGATCACCGGATCGAGTTCCCCTTCGATCACTTCACGCAGCGAGTAGTTCTTGGACTCCCCTTCCAGGCGATGATCGGTGAGCCGGTTCTGCGGAAAGTTGTAGGTGCGAATCTTCTCGGAGCGATCGCCGCTTCCCACCATCCCCTTGCGCTGTGCGGCGTACGCGGCATCGCGCCGTTCGCGTTCCAGCTCGTAGAGCTTCGCACGCAGCATCTTCATGGCACGTTCACGGTTCTGCAGCTGCGACCGCTCCTGCTGGCAGGCCACCACGACACCGCTCGGAACGTGCGTGAGCCGGACAGCCGTCTCCACCTTGTTCACGTTCTGCCCTCCCTTGCCGCCGGAACGGAAGGTATCCATCTGGATGTCCGCCGGGTTGACGTCGATCTCCACATCCTCCACCTCCGGAAGCACTGCCACCGAAGCCGCCGAGGTATGAACGCGCCCCTGCTGTTCGGTCTCCGGAACGCGCTGCACACGATGCACGCCGGACTCGTACTTCATCGATCCGAAGACATCGTCGCCGGAGAGCATGAAGGAGACCTCCTTGAAGCCTCCCATCTCGGACTCCGAGAAGTCCAGCAGTTCCAGCTTCCATCCCTTCATCTCGGCGTACCGCGAGTACATGCGATAGAGATCGCCGGCGAAGAGCGCGGCCTCCTCGCCGCCGGTGCCGGCGCGGATCTCGATGATGGAGTTCTTGGAATCGTCCGGGTCGGCCGGGATCAGCAGGTAGCGAATCTCCTCCTCCATCCGCTCCCGCTTCTCGCGCAGATCGGCAAGCTCCTGTTCGGCCAGATCGCGCATCGCCGGATCGTCCGCAACGGCAATCAGCTCCCGCGCGCCGTCGAGGTCGCTCAACAGCTTCGCATAGAGATGATAGGCCTCGTCGATCGGCTTCAACTGCCGCTGTTCCCGCATTGCATCGCGATAGGCCTTCATGTCGTTCATGATGCCTGGATCGCCAAGACGCATTTCTATCTCTTCGTAGCGGCGATGGATCTGGCTAAGTTTATCGAGCATTGTACGTTGTGTGCAGAACGGAATTGCCGTACGTTTTCCCGGTATTCTGCCAATCAGGAGGCAGGCCGCGAGGAACGAACACGCAATCTAGCAATTGCCGGGGAATCGTCTTCCCATCCGACGGCAACACGGCATCTCTCTCCGGCTCGATTGAAGATCGTGATGCTCATGCGCCCCATACACCCCCTGGCACTCCCGCTGCTGATTGCGCTGGCCGCCGCCGGCTGCACGGCTTCGCGGCAGGCCACCCCCCGCGAGACGCTGGAGGCAGCGATCGCGGAGGATGCCATGGGAATGGATAACGGCACACGCATGCATCTTGCGGACCGGTTCTTCGTGGATGGATCGGTGCTGCAACTCGAAGGACGCTATGCCGACGCCATCACGCGCTTCGAGCGGTCCGCACTCTTCGCGCCGCGCCTGGCTGCACCGCGCTACGCACAGGCGCGATGCTACGACGCGCTCGGCCGGAAGGACAGCGCGCTCCTCCGCGTCCGCCAGGCGCTGGAGCTGGACAGTATGACGCTGGATGTCCGGTTGCTGGCGGCAGACCTTGCGGTTGCCAACGGCCAGATCCGCGAGGCGGTTGGTCTGTACGAGGGAGTGCTCCAGCAGTACCCGGACAATATCCAGGCCCGGTTCAACGCAGCGCGGCTGCAACATCGCACGAACCCCGAGCGCGCAATCGAACACTACGAGTATATCCGCCGGAACATCACGAGCGATTACCAGACGCTGCTCAATCTCTCCGATCTCTACGTCACCCTTGGCCGGTACGATGAGGCGATCCGCACAATGCACGATCTTCTGCTCCTCACCCCGGGGAGCACCGATGTGTACACAGTGCTGGCGCACACCTACACGATGGCCGGCCGAACGGCCGATGCTGCGGCGATGCTGGCGGACGTGGATCGCTTCGTTCCCTCGGACTCGGTTCGCCTGGACTTCCTGATGAATCAGGCCCGCCCCATCGCACGCGGCACCACGCCGATCGGCGAGCCCGGCGTACGGACCTATGCGCGCGCGCTCGCCGAGCATCTCATTGCCTCGTCTCCTCCGGCCTGGCAGCCGTGGCAGATGGCCGGGATGCTCGCCTACCGGGCGGGCGATTCGGTGGCGGCGGATTCGCTTACCGCGCGCGCCATGGGGAACCGAACGATCACGCGCGATGGGTGGCTGGAGTCCGCCTCCACCTGGGTGAACGACGGCTACTTCACGCGGGCGCTGCATCTGATGCTCCCCTCCGCTTCCCGATTTCATGCCGAGCCCCGCGTTGCCTACCTGATCGGTTATGCCTGCTACCGCACCGGCAGCCTGGACAGCGCGGAGAGATATCTCCGGCGATCGATCACACTGGAGGAGGAGAACGCCGAAGCATGGAGTTCTCTCGGAGCAACCTACACGCGCCAGGAGAAACCGGCTGCGGCCGAGAACGCCTATCAACGCGCAACAACCCTGGATCCGGACAACGCCGCGATCCTGAACAACTATGCCTACTCGCTCGCACACTTCAACCGCAAGCTGGATCGGGCGATGAAGATGATCTCGCGGGCGCTCCTACTCGAACCGGAGAACGAAACGTTTCTGGATACGAAGGGATGGATTCACTACCGCTTACGGGAGTACAACGAGGCGCTTCGTTATATTCAACGTTCGGTTGATATCGGCGGAGCCGGCCCCGACGTGTACGAGCACCTGGGCGATACCCAGCTTGCCCTGGGCAACCGCAGCGAGGCACGCGAGGCATACGGACGGGCGGTGCGGCTGGACCCGGACAACGCCGAATTGCAGCGGAAGTATCAGGCCGCACGATAGCCCCGCCAAACGTTGCAACACAGAGGCCGGCACCCGATAAACCTCGCGCCCCCGGGAGCGTTTCTGCTAGGCGCCGGATGCGGCACTCTCCGAGTGCTCGCCAGGCTCCCAGCCGCGAAGATGTTGACGGCGCCCCCCAACAATGCCGAGTGAGCAGAAACGATGATGAAGATTCCGACACTCCCTGTTCTCTGCGCCGCGCTGGCCGCCGCGCTTCTGATCGGCGGATGCTCCGCCTCCACGCAGACCACCTCCGCAACTGCGGGCGGTAATGCCGCGGACTCCCTGCTGATCCGTCTGCGGCAGAGCTATGCATCCACGCCGGACCTGGCGCTCAACGGCGACATGAAGATCTCCGGTCTGGGCGTCACCGTCTGGTACGATGCGCTGGTGCGATCGCGCGACTCGCTGAAGGTGAACCTGGTTGGCCCGTTCGGCGTGCCGGTGGGCGCGCTGGGATCCACGCGCTCCAGCTTCGTCTTCTTCAATGCCCAGGAAGGGGAGGCGATTGAAGGAATACCGGACCGGAAAACGTTCGGGAAGCTGATGCAGCTGGACATGGAGTATGATCAGATGATCTCCATGTTCAGAGGCGAGCTTCCGCAGTTTCCGGCCGCCGGCACCTACACGGCCGAGGCGCGCAACGGCATCATGCATTACACCGTTCATACGCCGGATCATGTGGAAACATTTGCGGTGAACATGGAGAAGCTGGCCGTTGAGAGCTATGCACGCTCGCGAACGGACGGCACGGGTGAAAGCGAGGAGTTCTCCATTGCATTCAAGGACTTCCGGCGTGTTGGCGATCGGATGTTCGCGATGAAGGCATCCGTGAACATCGCAAACGGCGAACGCAAGGTTGCGGTGACCGTGGAGAAGGTGCGCGACAGGATCGACTCCGACCGCAGTTGTGCGCTGGTTGTTCCGGCCGATGTGCCGCGCAAGCGGCTGTAGAGCGGCGCTCCGAAGTGGACCGGAGGCATGAGCGAAGCGGGCCGACTGCATTCCGGCAACGGAACTGCGGGCGGCCGGATCGTTCTGCGATACGTTCCATGCGGCGCCATGCACGCAATAGAGGGCAGGCACCGACCTCCATCGCCCCCGCTGCAGGAATACCGGACGAGTGTACCGAAGGCGCCGCGCCGTTCGTTGTGGAAATGTCACGACGGAAACCGGCGGGTGTCTGTTCCGATAGGAGAGTGCCGGATGATACGCCCAGCGCCCGGCCGCGCTGCAATCCGCATCGAGTTCCGATCCCATCTATTCCGAATGACGCCGAAGCGTTCGCTACTGATTCCGCTCATGCTGTTGCTGCTCCCGCTTCTCGCGGCGAGCCTGGCAACGCCGTTGCTGGGACAGAGCCCTTCAACGAGGACGCAGCAGGCAGACACCACGAGCCGCAACAAGACCAAGCCGGCCGGCAGGAAGAAGAAGGGACGCAACACGCCAACCACGAGGAACGATTCGCTCCGGGCAGATTCCCTCCGCAGCCTGCAGGCACACAGCGATTCGCTCCGCACGGACTCGCTGCGTGCGGACTCCCTGCGGACCGCTGCGATGCATGCGGACTCGCTCGGGGGGCTGCATACGGACTCGCTCGGCACCGATTCCGTGGGTGTTACGGCCGGCTCCTCCGGCATCGACACGGTGGTGACATACAGCGCATCGCACCGGATGCTGTTCGATGTGAAGAAACGGCAGATGCATCTCTACTCGGATGCGAGTCTGGTGAAGGGACCGCAGAAGCTCACCGCGAACTACATCCGTGTGGACTTCAACAACTCCGAGCTGTTCGCGCTGGCGCGGTTCGATTCCGCCACGAAGACGTACAGCGAGGTTCCCGTGTTCCACGACGGCACGCAGGAACTCTCCGCCAACTCCCTTACCTACAACTTCAGGAACAAGCGGGGGACGCTGGGGGCTGCCGAGACGAAGATGGGAGACGGATTCTACTATGGCGCACGCATCAAGCAGGTTGCCGAGAACACCTACTTCGTGCAGGACGGTCGCTACACCACCTGCGAGGCGCCGCATCCGCACTTCTATTTCGCCTCGCCGCGCATGAAGGTGATTGCCAACGATCGCATCTTTGCCGATCAGGCTGCGCTCTATGTGGCGGACGTCCCGATCTTCTACATCCCCTTCGGCGTCTACTTCTCCAGCCAGAACGGCCGGCAATCCGGCCTGATCATCCCCAGCTTCGACCAGACCCCGCAGCGCGGACTGCAGCTTGTGGGGCTGGGACTCTTCTTCGATCTGGGAAGCTACTTCGATACCCGCTTCATGGCCGACCTCTACAGCAAGGGAGGCTTCACGCTCCACAACACGACGCGCTTCCGGCTGCGAGGAGTGATCGACGCGGCCGATCTCGAGACTTCCTTCGGCCGCACTCGGTTCGACCCGGACAGCAACTTCACGACGAACTATACGCTCACCTACACGCACCAGATGGAGATCGGGCGCCGCGGCAGGCTTGGCGGCACGATCAACTTTGCCAGCGAGAACGCGATCCGCAACACCTACTCCGTGGTACAGTCCGGACTGTCGCAGGCGCAACAGCAGAACAACTACACCACGGCAACGCTGGGATCGAACTTCTCCTACAACACGTCGTGGAGTAATGGCATGTCGGTATCGGCGGACTTCCGTCGCGACCAGAACATTCTCAACCGGAACGAGACCACGTCGCTGCCGCTGCAGTTCTCCGTTCCCTCCTGGACGCCATTTGCCACGCCGACCGGTGAGAGCATCATGGACAAGCTGAACTTCTCCGTTGGCGGCTCCGCTCGCTTCAACATCGAATGGATAAAGCAGGACACACTCCCCGGAGGGGGATTCAGAACGAACGATCGCCGCTACGGATTCTCGTATGTGCCAACGGTGAGCCTCTCTCCCAAGCTTGGCTATTTCACGATACAGCCGGGCATCAGCATGAGCGGCAGCATCTTCACGCGGCGCATCGTGAAGCAGGCCGTGGGGGATACGGTGATCGCCACATTCCTTCCCGGCATCTACCCAACGTTCACCTACGGCTTCGGTGTGAGCGCATCGACAAGCCTCTACGGCATCGTGCAGCCGCGCCTGTTCGGTGTGAACGCGATCCGGCATACATTCTCGCCAATCATCTCCCTCAACTATGTGCCGGACTTCGGCCAGGCGAAGTATGGGTACTACGACGAAGTGTTCAATCCGCGCACGAATGCAATCGAGAAGTACTCCCTCTTCGAACGCGACGGCAACGTGGGGATCATCCCCGGCAACGGCCTGCAGCAGAGCATAGGGCTTACGCTGCGGAACGATTTCGAGGCGAAAGTGGCACAGGGTGATACGCTCCCCGATCGCAAGGTCCGGCTTCTCTCGCTGACGCTCTCCACATCGTACAATGCCGCGGCAGCCACGAGCTTCCGGTGGTCAACCGTCAATGCAGGCGCCACGACCGATCTGGGCCCACTGGGGAACGTGAGCGGCAACGCCACCTTCTCCCTCTACGACCGCGACTCTCTCGGCAACCTGATTCCGGAACTGCTGATCGACAAGGGGAAGGGATTGATGCGGATGGAGAGCGCCGGCATTACGTTCGGCACCAGCTTCACGGACCAGGGCTTCGCAACCGGTGTTACGCAGACCATTGCGGGCGATTCCGCCGCGGCACGCCGCGAGCGCTTCAACTTCGAACACATCCCGTTCAACGAACCGGAGTTCTTCGGCGAGGACGTTACCGGCAACGATCAGTTCCGCATCCCCTGGCAGGTCTCGTTCACCGGCAACTACAACCTCAGCCGCTTGAGCAACACGTTCACTCCGTCTCTGACGCTGAACACGACCTTCTCCTTCGCCCTCACCCCAACGCTGCATATCACCAGCAGCGCGGAGTACAACGTTCTCGCCGGCGCCTTTCTCGTTCCGTCGATCAATATCTCGAAGGATCTGGACTGCTGGCTCATGACGCTCGATCTGGTACCGGCCGGGCCCGGGCGCGGCTTCTCCTTCCATCTTGCGCCGAAGGCTCCGCAGCTGCGCGATATCATCCCACCCATCCGGCGCATCTATTACTGAGCCGTGGGTGCAGCCGCACTCATTACCCCGGCGCAGCAACCGTTCATACCGACAACGTGAAACCGCCACTGCCTGCAGAACCATCATTGGGTGCGCACCAACTTCATCGCTCGCCTTCGCGAGATCCCACGCAGCGGGGGAACGACGCGACCTCTCCCGCTCAACGTACCGAACCGAACCCGCCATGCGAGACCAGCCCGCACCGATCGCCACGCCCCGGATCCGTCGGGGCTCGCGACGCCCACCGGTGGGTCATTGCAGAGGGATACCAGGGCATCCTCGGGGCTGAGTTTCTCGTGATGGCGGGAGCGGCTGATCGTTTTCTTCCATTAGGGTATATTCATACGAATTCCTTATCACGCCCGCCGGCCCCATGGAGTGGGGTTCGCAGGGAATGTCCACGTTATACAGGCCAGCCAGGTCACTCAGGGTTCTCATCGTGATCATACAGCACCGCACTCCGCATCGCCGCCGGTTCTTCCTTCTGCCACATCTCGCAGTGACCCTCACGTTCGTTCTTCTTGCGCTGTCGGCATGCGGCACCCCCGGCTCCGCCACCAAGGATGGCACCGCCGGATCGACCCAGGCACCGGCCCGGTACGATACGGTAACGCTGATGACCGGCCTGCGCTACATCGAGTACCAGCAGGGAACCGGCGCCGAGGTACGGCCGGGGATGAAGGTGTCCGTGGACTATGCCGGCTACCTTACCAATGGCCGCCTGTTCGATACCTCCATCGACTCGGTTGCCAGGCGGTACAACCGCGACGGCTATGCCTTCCCTCCAAATGCCGAGGCTGCGGATCTGAAGAACCGATTCGACCGCGGGGGCTATCCGTTTCAGCCGATCGAGTTCGTTGTGGGGAAAGGGCAGGTAATCCGCGGTTGGGATGATGGGCTCACCACGAACATGCGGGTTGGCGGCCGTCGCCGGCTGATCATTCCTCCGGATATGGCCTACGGCAGCGGCGGTTCCGGTACGATTCCGCCAAACGCAACGTTGATATTCGACGTTCGTGTGATATCGGCCCAGTAGAGGAACACGTACGCACCGTGGCATACGTCTCTCTGAGGCATCCGACGGAGTGATATCAAGGAGAGGATATGATTCTGCAGCACGCGCCCGAGGGAACCATCGCGATCCGGCAGGACGATCACGCCGCCTTCGCGGCATTTCTGCTGGAGCACTGGTCCAACAACAATTTCACCAAGGATCCCCAGCGCGATCAGATCATCCTTGCAACACGGCACCATGATGTGGGATGGATCGCGTTCGACGCGATGCCGCGCCTGGACCCGGTCACCTGCCTGCCGGCAGACATGACGAGCATTGAGCCCGAGGATGCGCTCACCATCTGGCGCCGCGCCACCGCACTGCATCTGGAGGATGATCCCTTCGTTGCATTGCTGATCACGCATCACGCCTACTCGATCCACGAGATCGCTCACAAGCGCCAGCCCGCGTGGAAGGCGTTCTTCACGGAGTTCGCGCAGCTCCGCGCGGAACTGCGCGATGCGCTTGGGCTGGACCATCCGGCGATCGAGCGCGCCTACTCCTATCTGCGAATGGCGGACTGGTTCTCCCTTCAGTTCTGTATGCGGCGCGACCTGGGAGCGGAACGCCCGGAGCACTACGCAGGCTATCAGTTCCGTCGCGTGGCGGACACGCTGCAGTTCAAACCATATCCGTTCGACCAGCGCAGCCTTTCCTACTCGCTCCCGTTCTTCCGCATGGCGGAGGGGGGCTATCGCGACGAGAAGCATCTCCGGGCGGCGTTCGATACGCCGGAGATGCTGAATATCACGATCGAACCGATGGGACGCCTGTGATTGCCGATGATTCCGGTCGCTATGCCGGCGAAGCACTCGTGGCGGCTGCAGGTGTACTCCCCTCGCCTCTGCTCGCAGCACGGCTTGCGCGCGAGCATGCCCTGGTTGTGGGAACCGACGGGGCCGCAGCGCAGTTGCTGGCGATGGGTGTTCATCCCGACGTGGTTATCGGCGACATGGACTCCGTGGGGGATGCAGCAGAGCGCCTGGAACTGACCGGCACCATCTTCGTGCATCGGCCCAGCCAGGAGGAGAACGATCTGGAGAAGGCGATGACGTGGCTTGCCGCGCGCGGCATGATGCAGGCAACGGTAATCGGCGCAGGGGGAGGGATGATCGATCACGCATTGAACAACTTCTCCGTGCTCGCCCGTCATGCGGCCACGATGCGGATTGCAATCCGGGACGATGCATCGTACGGCTACTTCGTTCACGACCATCTTCGTATCCGCACACATCCCGGCGACCGTGTCTCGCTGATACCGCTCGCATCCGCGCGGCTGACGACGCATGGAGTTCAGTGGGAACTGGATGGAGAGGAATTGCGGCTGGGAGGACGCGAGGGAGCCTCGAACCGGGCGACGGCAGAAGAACTATCAATCACCGTGCATGAGGGAATGCTGCTGGTGGTACACTACCGCGGCATCATGAGATGAACCGCGAGGCCACGCCGCGCCCCACTCTTCATCACCGGGGCCACATATACGCCGCAGACCAACGGAACATGCTCCTGACATCCTCCTCGTGTTCCTTCAGCCACGCAACGGTATTGGAATCATTCATCGAAATCAGGACATACTTGCTGAAGGCCTCGCTGAAGCCGTGCTGTTCGAGTTGAGCGAAGTAGGGCGCGTAGTAGGCGGCGGCGAATCCATGGCCTGCGGCAATCACGCTGTCGCCGCAGCCATCCACGAGCTGTGAGATGTCGAGCCAGGTAATCGGCTCATCCTCCTTCGAGAGCCCCATGGACCGGCTTGTCCCGATCAGCATCCCGAGCTTCAACTCCAGCCCCCGGAAGTCCCCTTCTTCCAGATGAAGCGAATCGGACGGACGAAGCACGATCTCATTCTTCGCCTCACCGCCAACGCTCACCAGCGAGCCGATAATCTCGTGGATGGTGTGGACGGCAACCTCCGAGCGTCGTGTGGCCGGCTCCAGCATCAGAAAGCGGCAGAAGGCCAGCGCCGCGGGGATACGGTACCCAAGCGCCTGATAGGTCTGCCCCAGCCAGAAGTGGCTGCCTGGATGATTTGGTTCCAGACGGAGCGCCTGCTTGAAGCTGGCCAGCGCCAGCGCTCCCTCACGTCTGGAAAAGTAGGTGACGCCGAGATTGAAGTGGAGCAGCGCGAACGACGGATGCTTCTTCAGGCCGGCCGAGTAGGTCTCGATGGCCTTCTCCCCCTTCCCCTGTGCATCGTAGCTGGAGCCGAGCGTCACATAGAGCAGCGGTTCCTGATCGGATGCATATTCCAGCCCGCGCCGGGCGTATGCCACTGCGCTGTCGAACTGCTTCGATTCGAAGAAGGTGAACGACATCTCGTAGATCGCCATCACTACGTCGGGATTCTGGTTCAGCACCTGCCGATACAACGAGATTGCGCGGCTGTAGTCGCCGGAGTCGTGAGCACGCGAGCCCTGTCCGATCAACTCCTCCTGGGCAGCCGTCGGCGGTATCGCCTTGCGCGGCTGAGCATGCAGTGTGGCCACCGTTGCCATACAGCAGGCCAGCAGAGCCGGAACCAGGGAGCCGAGAGGGAAGCGGAGCAGATACATCGCGATGCGGGGGAGGGTTGAGCGGGGTTATTCCAAAGGGACGCCGCGGCAGGCAGGCGTTCTTGAACAATTGCCAATATAGAGAGATTCAGCCCCGAATCCCCCGCAATTCCGCGAATCCGCCTCGGAAGCAGAACATCGCAGATTCGCTTTTCACCTTGCACATCTTCTCCATTATGCGAATTTTATCAAAGTGTGTCCACTTCCCACAGTCCCTTATCTGGTGGGCACAGCCGTAACCTCTACGGCAAGCCTTAACAACATCATAACCACGTATCTCCCATGAGCCATCCGGTACCACTTCACCCTCGGTTGCGTATGCTGTGGGTCCCCCTGATGCTCCTGTGCCTGATTGCGGCACCGCTATCGGCACAGCAGGCCCGGCAGTCCATTTTCTCGGTCACTTCGAGAAAGGCCGCCGTAAAATCGGACCACCTATTTTCCAACGTTCATGTCCTTCCGCTCTCGGTTGATCTGAATGCGTTTCGGGCAGCTGCCACCGGCAATCAGCTCCATCTCGCCGGGGTGCCCCTCTCTCGCGGCTTGAACGTGGACCTGGACCTGAATGAGTTTTCGGTGCTTGCGCCGGGTGTGCAGCCCACGATCACAACCGCTGCCGGCGTGTTTCCGCTTCCGGCATCCACCGTGCGCACGTATCGCGGAACCGTGGCAGGCCAGCAGAAGAGCTGGGCCTACTTCTCGATCGGCGACAACAGTATCCGCGCAACCGTAACGGTGGACGGCACCTCGTACGAGATCACCACGGACGAGGATGTGCCGGCCAACGGCGCAACGCTTGCCGCGCAGGCATATCCGCTTGCCGATGTTTCCCTGCCGGGAGATGCATGCGGCGTCACCGACGACAAGCTCAAGGTGCTCGGGCCGGATCTCCCCTCCGATAAGGAGATGCTTCGCCAGATGTCGCAGACCCCGATGCATCCGGCGGATGAGATTCTCTACTCCGTGAAGGCGGCGTTCGAGTCCGACTACGAGTACCTTCACGATCGCTTCGCCGGCAACAAGCAGGCCGCACAGGATTACATGATGGAACTGATCGGCCAGATGAGCGCCATCTACGAGCGTGACTTCAGCTGCCAGATCTTCGCGAGCTATATGAACATGTGGGACACGCAGACCGGCGGCTATCCCTATACCGAAAGCGGTTCGATGGACGCCGCACTGAACCAGGCCCAGCAGTACTGGCTGCAGTCCAAGCCGACGGTTGACCGCGCGTTCGAACACATCTTCAGCGGCAAGCCGTGGGTGAATCCCATCGGCATCGCCTTCCTGGATGTGCTCTGCAACAAGCCGATCGCCTGCGCCTACAGCCTCATCACCCGGAGCAATCCGCAGCAGGATCTGCGTGTGATCAGCCATGAAACGGGCCACAATTTCGGCCTGAAGCACACGCACAGCTGCTCGTGGAATCCCGAGATCGATCGCTGCGCCGCAGCCGAGGATGGCGCCTGCTTCTCCGCGGCACAGGTAACGCAGACCCTCGGCACCATCATGAGCTACTGCTCCCAGGCCGAACAGGTGTTCCATCCGAAGCAGATCGCCTACATGCAGGCGCATCTCCCGACCAAGGCCTGTGTGGAACTCTCGCGCCGCCTCACCGTGCATCCAACGGTGATCTACTTCCCGAAGGCGCTCGTCAATCAGCCGCTCGACACGACCCTGGATGCGTTCTACCAGAACAACAGCAAGCAGGAGATCGAGGTGAGCGAGCAGACGCTCGCGGGCACGAACGCGAACGCCATCACGATCACCGAGCCCTCCACCTTCCCCTTCACGCTGAAGCCGGGCGAGTACAAGCAGATCAAGATCCACTATCTCTCCACCACGGAGAACCCGACCACGGCCACGCTCACCATCAAGAGCAACGGCCTGCATCCGCCGGTGGTGGTGACGATCGAAGCCTTCGCCGTGGACAAGCAGCCGGTTCTCGGCATCATCGCCGGGGGCAAGAAGGAAGTGGACTTCAAGACGCATCGCGTTGGTGAAACGGTGGATACCACCATGGCAACGCTCTTCGCCAACAACGGCACTGCTCCGCTCCGCGTGGACAGCACCGAGATCGTTGGTCCGGACCGCTTCGAATTCCAGATGGTTGAGGGAACCGCACCGTTCCAGATCGATGACGGCGCATCTCGTCTGCCGGGCAAGTTCCGCTTCGCTCCGACTTCCGTTGGCGACAAGATTGCCTACCTGCGGGTGCACAGCAACTCGAAGGGAGGCGGCCTGGATTCGTTGACGCTGAAGGGAACCGCGAAGGTGGGCCCGCTGCTTCAGTACAAGCTGGCGCTTCGGTCGATCAACTTCGGCGATCGCCAGAAGAGTGTGAAGTACGACACCAACTTCACGGAGTTCTTCCACAATGCCGGCAGCGATGCCATGCAGGTGATCGGCGACATGGACGGACCGGACGCGGCGTCGTTCGTGGTGAACGTCAACGCGATCGATCTGAACCCGGGTGACTCCTACGATCTCCCGGTAACGCTCTTCGCCACGGAGCCCGGCTACAAGAAGGCCTTCCTGATCGTGAACCAGATCGAGACGGAGAACTTCACCAAGTATCGCCAGGATACGATCTGGCTGCTGGCGAATATCGTTGGGCCGAGCGCGGTGCCGGGAGAGAAGGAGATCGCGTCATCGTTCGCGGTGATGCCGAACCCCGCGCATGGTGAAGCCTCACTCTTCATCGCACCGATGCCGGGTGAGGAGGGGCAGCCGTACACACTGACGGTGGCGGACGCCGCCGGACGTATCGTGCGGACGATCACCGACCGGTTCGCGGCGACTGCAACCATCTCGCGGATCGGCACCGCCGATCTCGCCGCCGGAGCGTACTATCTCCGCCTGACCGGCTCCGCCGGATCCAGGAGCCAGACGCTCTCCGTGGTGCACTAGCATCATCGGCTGTGTTCAACGTTCAACGCCCGTCCCGGCCCCGCGCCCGGACGGGCGTTGTGTTTGAAACCGGCAACCGGCAGAAGAGGCCACGGACCAATTGCCGGCAACCGGCCGGCAACCATTTGGATTGCCCGGCCCGCTCTTCCGCTGTATTCTTGGACGATACGGCACGTTGTCTCTCCGGGCCTGCGCACAACAGGAACCCGCAGCGCTCCCGGGATCCGATTCGCGCGCTCCCTCCCGCTGCGCGCGGAGCAACGTTCGCGAGCGATGAACTGCCGGATCAACAAACACTCATGTCCGCATGCTGAACAGACCGCTCATCCCGATTACCCTTGTCTGCTTGCTCGCACTCGCACTGGCGATCACCGGCTGCACGAACGATCCGCTGGCCCCGGAGAAGCCGGTAAACGCCAGCATCAACAATTTCCCGATGCTGGAAGGGGATCTCTATTACGAATTCTGGTTCAGCTATCCGAAGGCAGGCACGTCCCCGAAGGACAAACACTTCGATGACGGTGATCGTGATTACGTCGCGGCGGGTTCCTTCCGCGTGGACGCTTCGGGGCATGCGGTGGATCTGCAGGGGAATCCGGCGCAGTTCATCATCCCCGAAGGGTTTCAGGCCGATCTCATTTCCGATGCGCTCGTCACGCTCGAGCATGAGAACCAGGGGCTGGGAACGCCGCAGCGACGGGTGCTGGCCGGGCTCTTCACCGGCACCGGGAGCCAGCTGGACGCGGTCCTGAAGCCGAACGACAGCGCCGCGTTCGGCCCGAAGCTTGCCGTGGATTCCAGCTCGTGGTGCCTGCTGCAGGCGCCGACCAGCGACGACCCGCCGGACAGCGTCTCCGGAATCTGGTTCGTGACGTTCAGGAATCGAAGCGGCGGCGGCATCGATACGCTCAGCGGCCTTGCCCTCGCGCCGCAGCCTCTCAATCCGGACAACCCGGGCTGGACCTATCAGACATGGCTTGTTCGCAATGCAGGATCGGGAAGCCCCGAGTATGTGAAGATGGGACGATTCCGCACGCTCACCGGTCCCGACGCCGACGGCCCGGGTCCCGGGGCCGGGTCGCATCCGGAGCGCGCGTACGGCCGCCCCGGAGAGGACTTCACCGGAGCGCTGCGACGGGTATTGAACGATGGCACCTACGGCATCGTGGTCTCCGTGGAGCCGGACAGCGTGGAGCTTTCACATCCGTTCATCCCGCTCTATTCGTTGAATACGATTGCGGCTGGAGCGGCGGCGCGAACGCTGATCCTGCTGCCGATCGCAACCACGAGCCCATCGATGGAGATCACGATTGAACGCTAGAACCGCTCTCCTGGTTGCCTGCACGCTTCTCTGTGCCGTGTCCGTTCACCGGACCGCAACGGCGCAGCCGTTCGTACAGGAGCTGGCACCGTTCACCGTGGTGCGGAGCAGCGGCGAGACGTATGCCAATCCCTTTTCCGGCGGACTGGTGCAGCCGCGAATCGGCCTGCGCGACATCGATGCCGACGGCGATCTGGATCTGCTGACATTGAATCCGGACAACAGGCTTCGGCTGTACCGTAACACGGGCTCGATGCATTTCAAACGGGAGTTCTGGACCGCCTTCGACAGCGTCTCGATGCGAAGCTGGTTCCGTCTCGCCGACCTCGACGGCGACGGCGATCTGGACCTCTTCACCTCCGGCGAAACATCGCAGCTTCTGGAGTACAGGAATGTCGGCTCGGCGGCGGCTCCTCGCTTCGCCGCGATCCCCGATACGCTCAAGCGCGGCGACACGATCATCTACACACAGCAGGAAACGGTTCCCTCGTTCGTGGATATCGACGGAGACGGCGATCTGGATCTGTTCAGCGGCAACACGGACGGATCGATCACCTACTACGAGAACATCGGCACCGCAACGCAGCCGCGGTTCACATTCATCACGGCGCACTACGGAAGCATCCTGGTGATCTCCGCCGGCGCGACGCATGAGAAGGGGGACGGCCGCGCGCCCAACCGCCATGGTGCCAGCGTTCTGGACTTCGCCGATCTCGATCGCGACGGCGATCTGGACATTCTCTTCGGCGACTTCTTCACAACGAAGCTCCTGTTGTTCACCAACGACGGCACCCGCACCAACGCCCGCTTCAGCATGGACCATCTGGACACCGCCTTCCGTCCGAATGGCGACGATGTTCAGAGCGCCGGATTCAACCAGCCGGTCACCGGCGATCTGGACGGCGACGGCGACCCCGACGTGCTTATCTCCTCGCTCTACCCCCTCTCCACCGAACAGCCGATCATCTACTATGAGAACGTGGCCCCGGGCGGGTCCGGGCAGATCGTCATGCGCAGGCGCGAGGTTGATCTGACGAGTGAGATCGATCTCGGCACCTACGCGGCGCCAGCCACGATCCACGACGCATCGCACGACGGCCTGCTGGTTGGCTCCAGCGACGGATCGCTGCTGTACTACAGCTTCTCGACGGCCGGCAGCACAACAACCTGGCACGAGCTTGGCCGCTATGCCACGCAGGCCGGGCTGTTCCAGTCCGTGCCGACCGCGGGCGATCTGGATGGCGACGGCAAAGCCGAGATCCTTGTGGGGGATGCCAACGACGGTCGCGTGCGGCTGTTCCATTTCCAGGGGAACATGCTTGTAAATGCACCGTGGCAGTTGGACACCTTTCACGTCAATCAGTACTCGGCGCCGTGCCTGGTTGATCTGGACGGCGACGGCGATCTCGATCTGCTCGTGGGTGCCGGCAGCGGCCGCTTCATCTACTTCGAGAACACCGGCACCGCAACGGCGCCGCAGTTCGAGCGGAAGGTCCCCCCGGCACCGTTCGACTCCCTGGACATCGGATGGAATTCCGCCGTAACCTTCATCGACCTGAACGGCGACGGACGGCCCGATGCCGTCGTTGCCGGCCGCACGCGCCCGGATGCCATCGACGCCGTTCTTCGCGTCTACCTGCGGTCCGGAAGTGCATTCGTACGGGATACCACTGCCTATCCGGACGTGGCAACGGATCGCAGTGCGATCCCTGCTGCGCTGGCCCTGCCGGAAGGGACCTACATCGTTGTTGGAACCGCGGCCGGCGGCCTGCTTGCCTATCGCTCGACGTACACGGCGCCGTCCGCGGTGCGGACCGATCCGGCCGTCGAAACGGGAATCGCCATCGCTCCAACGGTGCTGGCCGGCGGCGAGCGGACCATCAGAATTTCGGGGAACATCCCCGCGGGCGGTGCGTCACTATGGATGACCGACCCGCTGGGCCGCCGGATCATGCGGCAGGAACTGCGCGAAGGCAACGCCTCGCAGACGATCCTCCTCCCCTCTCTCCCTTCGGGCGAGTACTTCCTGTGGTGGAACAATGGGGGGCTGGGGAGAGTGATCGTGGTCCGTTGATCGCCAGCGCAGTTCCCCGGCTGCGGCAGGGTTGGCATCGGGAGAGGAAGGTGCCCGCCGGGCGCTCCCGCTCCGTTGAAGAGGCTTCACAATTCCGCAGAACGAATAAACGATGTCAAGAGGATGACTATGAAACAACTCCTGTTTCCAATGCTGGCCGGGCTCGTGATTGCCGGCACGGCAACCGCACAACAGACAACGGTTACCCCGAGCGATCCGCACAACGGACAGCGCATCGAGATCCGCCGCTTTGAAAGCCTGCTTGGCGGCGGCGGATATCTGGGCGTTGCACCCTCCGAGGTAACCGAACAGAAGGCCAAGGATCTCGGGTTGAGCGAACCCTATGGTGCGGTGCTGGATGATGTGATCGACAACACTCCTGCCAAGAGCGCCGGCCTTCAGAAGAACGACGTCATCGTTTCGTGGAACGGCACGCGCGTGGAGAGCGCCATGCAGTTGCGACGGCTCGTGGCCGAGACTCCGTCCGGACGCTCGGTTCGCATCGGCTATCTCCGCTCCGGCGCCCGCTCCGAAGTGGATGTGAAGCTCGCGGAGCAGAAGTCGCCTATGGCCACCGTCTTCAAGATGCTCGGCGATTCCACCTGCAAGCTCATGCAGGGGGGCGCGTTCCCGAAGGGATTGGACGAGCACTTCATGGAGAACCTGCCGAAGGGGATGAAGGAGATGCACGTCATCATCAACAATAACAACGGCCGGATGGGAGCCATGCTGCAGAACATCTCGCCGCAGCTCGCAAAGTATTTCGGCCTTGCCCAGGACCAGACCGGTGCCCTGGTAGGCGATGTCCGCGAGAAGTCTCCGGCCGCCGATGCAGGACTGCAGGCGGGTGACATCATCACTTCGGTGGATGGCGCAAAGGTCTCCAATCCGGGCGACGTGATGAAGGCGCTCTCCGGAAAGGGAGCCGGCGACCTTCAGTTGAAGGTGATGCGCGACAAGCAGGAACGGACCATCACCGTCAAGCTTCCGGAGAAGAAGGAAGGAAGCGGGATGAACCTCGATGAGATGATGCCGCAGGATGGGAACGTCCCCTTCATGATGCTCGACAAGATGCAGGGCCCGCTTCAGATGTTCATGGAGTTCTCCAACGGAGACGAGGGTGTGGAGAACATGGAAGAGAATGATGCGCCCCAGGCTCCTTCGGAGGATCACCAGGGCCCGATCGGCAACCCGCGGCTCGGCTCCATGGCGCCGCACGGACCGATGATGATGCACCGCGTCCCCCTGGGCAATGCCCCGATGCCGCCGGCAGGCGCCTTCGGCGGCCCGGCTCCCCGCATCGATATCTGATTCGATTCTACCCACGTGCAGGCCGCGCCATTGCGCCGCACAGTTACAACGAAGGCCATCCCGATTGCCCGGGATGGCCTTCGCGTTATTCGTCCTTCCGTGATCGTCCTTTCCTGAGCCCCGGCTGCGATCACCTTCGGAGGATCGCCCCGCGGCAATCACGGCGAGGCGCCGATGCCGTACGGGAAGCCCTGCTCGAATAGGAGCCCGCACTCCCGGCCCCTCCTCGAAGCGTTCCGAGACGGCGCGGACCCTCAGGCATCCATCATCAGAACTTCCCCCAGAAGCCGCGATACACCTTGAAGGCGATCGAGCGCGACTCATTGGTGCCGAAGTCGTATTCACGCAGCGTGCCGACATCCGCGGCGTATCCCTGCTGGAGGTTGACGTAGGTGTCCGTGAAGATCAGATGCTGGCCGTCCGGACCCCAGCTCGGCGAGTCATCCCGGTTGGAGAGATTGGTCGTGATGTCCTTCGCACCGGTTCCATCGGCGTTCATCACCCAGATATCTCCCGGATAGGCACTCCAGGCGATCCGCGTTCCGTCGGGTGACCAGGTTGGATCGGAGTCACCGCCATCGTCGTTCGTAAGCTGGCGGGGCTTCGGATCGCCGTCCGCATTGACAACGTAGATATCCACGGCCCCCTTGGTACTTCTCCCCACGTAGACGATGTTCTTGCCGTCCGGCGAGAACTCAACGCTCGAATGGCCGCTGAGGTCATTCTGGACATTGGCCGCAAGCTGCCGTCTGTTGCTGCCGTCGATGTTGACGATGTGCAGGTTCTCATCCTCACCGTAATAGGCCACGCGGCCGCCGTCCGGGCTGAAGGCGGCAATTCCCTCGTATGCAGCGTCGGTCGCGAGACTCTGAGGGTTCGTCCCATCGATGTTCACGCGCATGAGCTGCTTGTCGTTGGTGGCATACACCACGTACCTGGCATCGGGCGAAAGCGTTGGATAGGAGATCGCCTTGGCGAGCGTGGAGGCGCTTGCCACCGTCACCGGGTTGGATCCGTCCATGTTGGTGACGATGATCTTGTAGATATCGGCAAGCTGCTTGTCTATCAGGAACGCCATCTTTCCGGCGCGAGGCGAGGTGTAGAGACGCATGCTGTCCAGCAGATACGTGGTCTTGTAGGTGCTGGAACCAAGGGGGTCCAGGCGTTGCACCCGATCGGCGAAGACGTCGTTGACGGAATCCTCCACGGAGACGAGAATCATTTCGGTCCCCTGAAACGGAGCCGGCCCGGTAACCGTCTTGTCGCTGCAGCCGATCGCAACCAGGGCGAACACAGCGGCCGTGAATACCGTTCGGAACATGTGTGGAATCATGATCGTAGATCTCTCGCTGTTGTTGAATAACTCGGTTGGCACGGTGCACGGCACGGACCGATTGATGCCGCGCTATCTCGAAGCCGAAACGGAACAACACCCGGCGCCGGGGACCGGGCATGCCCGATGAAGATATAACACGAACTCCACATTTCCGCTGCAATGCGGCCTCTACGGCACCTCCCGCGCATGCCCGGACCGCACAGCGCATGCGCCCGCGAACCACGGCTTCGATCATGCGGTCCGTACACGCGAAGCGTAGCACCGTTGCGCCCGATGCAGGTGCCTCCGGCGTCCGGCAAACCGGATTCGGGCACTGCCTCGTACTGCAGGCGTTCCCCGCCCGCACTCCGGCTGCCGGGAGCCGCAGACGCGATCGTTGACCACGCATCGTAACGATCCTGTTTCCCGACGCGGAAGTATCTTGCCCCCTCATTGCACACGATATCATGACCAACCAGGCCGATGACACCCGGCAGGACCCGGAGCCTGCGGGGAAGACCTCCAGTAGAAAACGCGATCACGTGGAACTCTGTGTCCGCGAAGACGTGGCGTTTCGTGCGAAGACAACCGGCCTGGAGCAGTTCGAACTGGAACACAACGCGCTGCCGGAGCTGGATCTGGAGGACGTCTCCACCTCCGTCTCCTTCCTCGGCAAGGAATGCAGCATGCCCCTCATCGTCGGCTCCATGACCGGCGGCTATGCCGAGGCGGAGCGGATCAATCGTGAACTGGGTGAGGTGTGCGAGACGCTCCGGATTCCAATGGGGGTGGGCTCGCAGCGCCAGACGCTGGCGAGCGCCGAGTATGTGGAGAGCTTCAGGGCCGCACGCCGGGCCGGACCGACGATACCGCTGTTCGGCAACCTGGGGGCGGCGGAGATTGCGCGGAGCGTGGATGTGGATGCGGTGCGACGATTGGCGGAGATGGTGGGAGCGGATGCGTTCGCCATCCACCTGAATCCGCTCCAGGAACTGATGCAGCCGGAGGGGACGCCGCGGTTTCGCGGGGTGCTGCGCGGCATCGAATCGCTTGCGCGCTCGCTGGAGATCCCGCTGATCGCGAAAGAGGTTGGTGCGGGACTCTCGGCGCGGAGCGTTGCCCGCCTGCTCGATGCCGGCGTGCGCATCATCGACGTGGCCGGCGCCGGAGGAACGAGCTGGGCCGGCGTGGAGTTGTTGCGGCGGAGCGACGCCGCTGCAGAGAGCACCTTCTGGGACTGGGGCATCCCAACCGCGGAGGCGATTGCCGAGGCCCGTCCGCTCTGCGAGAATGCAAACGCCGTGCTGATCGCATCGGGCGGAATCACCAGCCCACGGGAGATCGCGGTGGCCATTGCCCTGGGGGCGCACACGACGGCGGCGGCACGCCCGCTGTTGAAGACGCTGCTCGAGGAAGGCCAGCAGGCGTTGCATGCGATGCTTGCACAATGGGGACGCCAGCTTCGCGGCATGATGTTCCTGACCGGCTCCGCAACGATTCCGGAACTTCGTTCGGCACCCCTTCGCCCACTGGGCCGCGCTCGCACCTGATAGGTGCTTCGTGACTGCATCGGCATGCCGTGGGTCCCCTTCGCGCTTCGATGCGTGCTTCGATCGGATGCCCGGCTCCCTCCCCACTCTCGACGCGCCGCACGTGCGCCGCGACAACATTGCTACGTATGGACTTCGAGTCACATTACCTTTCGTACAAGCAGCTCGTCGACGAGCGCCTTCAATCCCTCATCGGCCGGAGCCAGCCGGCCTCCCTCTACGAGCCCACGCACTATGTGCTGAGCGGCGGGGGAAAGCGCATTCGCGCCATCCTGGTGATGCTTGCGGCCGAAGCCGTGGGGGGCTCCGGGCCGGCCGCGCTCGATGCCGGCGTCGGCGTGGAGATTCTCCACAACTTCACGCTTGTTCACGATGACATCATGGACAGCGCCGCAACACGGCGCGGGCGCGCCACCGTCCACACACGCTGGGATGAGGGAACGGCGATACTGGTTGGCGATGTGATGATCGGTCTCGCGCACAAGACCCTCCTTGCAACCCAGCGTCCGCCGCACCTGGTGGAGGTGTTGCTTGCATTCACGCAGGGGATTATCGATGTGTGCGAGGGGCAGTCGCTGGATCGCGAGTTCGAACTGCGGCACGATGTGACGCTCGATGACTACATGCACATGATCGGCATGAAGACCGGGCGCCTTGTTGAGACGGCGGCCGAGGTTGGCGGATGGATCGGCGACGGCACAGCGGAACAGATCGCCGGGCTGCGGGCCTATGCACGCCATATCGGCCAGGCATTTCAGATTCAGGACGATCTGCTGGATATCACCGCGAAGGAGGCCGAGCTCGGGAAGAAGTTGGGAGGCGATGTGATCGAGGGGAAGAAGACCTATCTCCTGGTGCGCGCTCTGGAACGCGTTCACGATGGCGCCGATCGGGAGCTGCTGGAAACCCTGCTGGCGAACAAGGGCCTTCCGGAGAGCCGCATTCCGGAAATGCGCGATCTTTACGAGCGCCACGGCATTCTGGACGCCGCACGAGCGGACGTTGCCGATGCAATCGAGGCAGCGAAGCGCGATCTTCGGGTGCTGGCGGACACTCCCGCGCGCGACATGCTTGTTTGGTTCGCGCACATGTTGATGAACCGAAGCAAGTAGCCGCGTACGCCGCGCGGCCCGCAAACGTACCGGGCCCGCACGGCCCCGCGATCATTCTCCCTCTCTCGTTCAACGATCCCATGGTCTCTCGCACGGTCACAATCCGCAATCGGGCCGGCCTGCATACACGGCCGGCAGCCACCATCGTGAAGAAGGCCTCGCAATACCGATGCGAGTTCACGATCATCAAGGAAGGCTTCCGCATCAACGGCAAGAGTATTATCGGCGTGATGACGCTCGCCGCCGAGCAGGGATCGGAACTGATGCTGGAGTTCGAGGGAAGCGACGAGGAGGTGGCAGCGGCGGACATCGCCGAGTATTTCGAACGGGGTTTCGACGAGGAGTTCTGATCCGATCCTGCACGAAGCGCACAGGCTGCCGGCATCGCAGCAGCAGATACGCCACCGCAGTAGCAGATGCGCCGCAGCAGCAGGTGCGCCGCCGGCCGATCTCGAACGGGCAAGGCCTGCACACGACGTGCAAGGAAGGCCGTTGCTGCAGAGCCTTCACGCGGGCGATGATGTTGAACTCCGCAGCAGCATCCGGCGCAGCATCGCTCGTCCCCCCCGCCGCTGCGCTACGCCATCTTCACGCTCACCGTACAGTCATTGGTAGTGAGGATGATCGTCCGCGTGGGGCGATCCACCGTCATCTCCCTGATGGCAGCCGGACGCACTTCCACTCCGTCCGGATTCTCGGTGAAGTCGTACAGCACCATCCAATCCTGCTCGGTCAATTCCACCGTAGCCGTGTCCCCTTCCTGCATCAGAGGGTAGAACTGAAGAATGCGATCCAGCAGGTTCAGCCCCTGCTTCATGTGAAGAGTCGGTTCCATGAGTAGCGTCTCGAAATTGATGTCGATGCAGTTGACAGGCGCCAAAGTTACGATGCATCAGCCCCTCCCCCCAAGGCAGGCGCGGGCCGCGATCGCTATCGTGCGATTCGTAACATTCGGCCGGAGAGATCTCCCGGCTGTCCGGCAATCGTGCGCTGAACACCGGGCGGGAGCGGACGGCGCGCAGGGCCGATAACCGGCGCTTGCCTGCGTGACGGCGTTGTTGTATCGTAGAGGCTACGTTCGGCGCGCAACCTCTGTGGAGATGCACCATGAACATCGGAACATCGGCTTACCGGCTATGCGCGGCATTGCTCTGCTGTCTGCCGCTTCTCTCATGCAACGAGAACGCAACCGGCAACGGACGGCTCAGCGGCACGCTCTACGTGGAGGTGAATCTCGTCGATCAGGATGGGAACCTGCTCACCGATCGAGGCGATGTAAAGGTGTCGATCGACGGTTCGGACCGGACCGCCATCACGTCCCCCTCCGGGCTGTGCAGGTTCGAGGACCTTCCCGCCGGCACGTACGATTTTACCCTGACGAAGCCGCTCTTCTCCAACATGAAGGTCTACGGCTTTCAGTTCGTCGGGGGCGGGACCGCGTATCTTCGCGACCTGTATCTCACCGGTCTCCCGGACTACGCGTTCAACGAGTTCAACGCCACCATCGACACGGCGTCGAGCCTGGGGGCGGACTTCGTTCGGATTACCGGAACGGCAAGCACTCCGGCACCAGCCACGGCCAACCGTCACATCCGTGTCTACATGGATACCAGCGCCGCCCTCACCTCCAGGCAGAGCGGGCATATCGGCGCGGACGTGGTTACCCTGCAGGCGGGCGATCAAACATTCAACGGCACCGTTGCGCTCTCGGGGCTGCGCAGCGCGGGCGTACGCAAGGGGCAGGTGGTGTACGTGCTCGCCTATCCGATGGCCTATCGAGCGGTAGGCTATTACGAGCCGGCGGCACAGGAATGGCATGAGACGAACCTCGGCTATTTTCACTCGCCGGTGGTTTCGTTCACGATGCCGTAACAGCCCGCAGAACGGCGTTGCCGTTCACGACAGCTTTCACACGCGATGCGGCCGCGCATCGCAACGCCGGATACAGCGCACCGAACGGGCATGCACCGGCACTCAACGACCCAGTCTGCACATACGCTTTCAACCATGCTCATCGGCAACGACGTGCAGGAAACGCCTGCCTATCGGAAGAACTACGAAACCAACAGCGAACTGCTCCGCACCATGGAAGCCGTTGCCAACCGCACGCGTGCAGGTGGCGGCGCAAAGGCGCGCGAGCGCCTGCATGATCGGGGAAAACTCTCGGCTCGCGAACGGATCGACCTGCTGATCGATCCCGGCACCTGGTTCATGGAGATAGGCCTGCTTACCGCAAACGGGTTTTACGAGGAACAGGGCGGCGCTCCCTCCGCCGGCGTTGTTGCGGGCGTTGGGGTGATCGAGGGGCGCGAGTGCATGATCGTTGCCAACGACGCCACCGTGAAGGCCGGAGCATGGTTCCCGCTCACGGCCAAGAAGAACATGCGCGCGCAGGAGATCGCCATCGAGAACCGGCTCCCCACGATCTACCTGGTGGACTCCGCCGGCGTCTTCCTCCCGATGCAGGATGAGATCTTTCCGGACAAGGAACACTTCGGCAGGCAGTTCCGGAACAACGCCATCATGTCCAGCATGGGAATCCCGCAGATCGCATGCATCATGGGCCCCTGTGTTGCGGGCGGCGCCTACCTGCCGATCATGTCGGACGAAGCGATCATCGTGGAAGGGAACGGGAGCCTGTTCCTCGCCGGGCCGGCGCTGGTTGAGGCCGCGATCGGCGAACGTACGGACATCGAGTCGCTGGGGGGCGCAACCATGCACTGTTCCATCAGCGGGAACACCGATTACAAGGCCGCCAACGATCAGGAGGCGATCACGATCATCCGCTCGCTTGTTGCACGCTTCGGCCCGGAGCTCGGTGCGCGCAAGCTCTTCGACCGCATCACACCGGCGGAGCCGGCATTCGCTCAGGACGAGCTGTTCGGCGTTCTGGCTCACGACCGCACGCGCCCCTACGATACCTATCAGTTGCTGGCACGCCTGCTGGATGGCTCGGAGTTCGAGGAGTACAAGGCTGACTACGGCCGCACGATCGTCTGCGGATACGGACGCATGGATGGATGGGCCGTGGGGATCGTTGCCAACAACCGGAACATCGTCCGCACCGCCAGGGGGGAAATGCAGGTTGGAGGCGTTATCTACTCGGACAGCGCGGACAAGGCGGCCCGCTTCATCATGAACTGCAATCAGCGCCACATCCCCCTCGTGTTCCTCCAGGATGTCACCGGCTTCATGGTTGGCACGCGCGCCGAACAGGGAGGCATCATCAAGGATGGCGCGAAGATGGTGAACGCCGTCAGCAACAGCACGGTCCCGAAGTTCACCTTCATCGTCGGCAACAGCTACGGGGCGGGGAACTATGCGATGTGCGGCAAGGCCTACGATCCCCGGTTGATTTATGCCTGGCCCAGCGCCAACATCGCGGTGATGGGAGGAGCGCAGGCATCGAAGACACTCTTGACCATCAAGCTCGCACAGCTGGAGAAGCAGGGAGAGACGATCACTCCGGAGAAGCAGGCCGGGATGTTGAAGGAGATTCAGGATCGCTACGATTCGCAGACCAATCCGGTGTATGCGGCGGCGCGGCTCTGGGTTGACGGCATCATCGACCCGCGCGACACGCGCCGCATCGTTTCCCGTGGCCTTGCCATGGCCAGCCACAACCACGATGTGCCGAAGTTCAGCACCGGGGTGCTGCAGGTGTAGGAAAATGGGCGTTTGTTCACGTAGCGATGATTTGTTAACTATCTCCTCGACGATCTTCGTATCGGGTCATTCTTCGCGGGAATCCCAACAATGCGCTTTACGCATCTCTCTCTCTCCAACTGGAAAAATTTTCAAACTGTCGAGATCGACCTGGAACGCCGTGCATTCATTGTCGGCCCGAATGCATCTGGGAAATCCAATCTTCTCGATGCCTTTCGCTTTCTCCGCGACATTGCAAATCCAGAAGGCGGCTTTCAACGTGCAGTCAAGTCCAGAGGCGGGGTCTCGCAGATTCGCTGTCTCCATGCGAGACGGTATCCAGCTATCGCCATCGCTGTGGATCTCGAAGTAGAAAATGTCCGTTGGTATTATCGATTGGGATTCACTCAGGATCAGCAGCGAAACATTCGGATCACCAAAGAACTGGTACAACGCAATGGTCTTGAAGTACTTTCTCGACCGAATCACGACGACCAGACCGATCCTGATCGGCTGTCGCAGACTCATCTGGAACAGGTGACGGCAAACAAGGAGTTTCGTGAGATCGCCGACTTCCTGTCGCAGATTCGTTATCTCCATATCGTACCCCAATTGATTCGCGACACAGAGCAGTCACAGAGAAAGCATTTCGACCCATATGGCAGCGATTTTCTGGATCAGATAGCGAGTGTTTCGGAAAGAACAAGGATCTCCCGCCTTAAGCGAATCAACCAGGCATTGCGCGCTGCCGTCCCGCAATTCGAATCACTGGAACTGCAACGTGATGATCACGGGAGGCCGCATTTGCGCGTGTTGTATAAACACTGGCGCCCTCAAAGTGGATGGCAGACCGAGGAGCAGTTTTCCGACGGCACTTTGCGCCTGATCGGACTCATGTGGAGCATAATGGACGGTACTGCTCCTTTGCTGCTCGAAGAGCCGGAATTATCTCTACACTCCGAAGTCGTCAAGTCCATTCCATCGATGATCGTTCATGCTCAGAGACGTTCGTCTCGCCAGATATTCCTGAGCACTCATTCAGCCGATCTATTGGCGGATGAGGGCATTGCCCTGAGCGAAGTTATCGTCCTCAATCCGTCGGAGAGTGGAACGCAGGTAGCTACTGCCCATTCAATCGAACAAGTACGATCCCTCGTCGAAGGTGGTCTTAACATTGCCGAGGCAATCGTATCTCGAACAAAGCCCCGGAATGCCGATCAACTTGCAATTGCATTCGACTGATCACTTATCGGTATGAGTACAAAAACCATCACGTTCGTTGGCGAAGGAATCACCGACATCGCAGTTGCCAGGCGCCTCTGTCTTCACTCCGGAATTGCAGTGGATTTTGAATACGACTGTTCTGGAAAAGGGAACCTCGATGCGCGGCTGCCTGGATTCAACAATGCCGCAAGACATCATCCATGGTTTATTCTACGGGACCTGGATTATGACGCGGACTGTGCACCGAGCCTTGTCGCACTTCTGCTGACAAAACCCTCTCGACACATGATATTGCGCATAGCCGTTCGCTCGGTCGAGAGTTGGCTTCTCGCTGACAGCATGGGGATTGCACAATTCCTGTCCGTTCCTCCACGGGCGGTCCCGTCCAATCCCGAACTCCTCGATGACCCCAAACGGAGTATCGTTGACCTTGCTCGAATGTCCAGGCGGTCCATTGTCCGAAAGGAAATGGTGCCCGGCCCAAATAGCGGCCGAAAAGTTGGACCGGGTTATATGTCCAGCATCCTGTCGTTCATCCACGAGCATTGGGATATCGGGAATGCCGTAGCTACATCAGTAAGCCTTTCCCGATGCATAGAGGCTCTGCGGCGATCGTAGCCCATGTCAGACTTCGCTCCCTAACGTTCAACCCCGAACCTTCCCCCTGTAATTCCTTCATACGACGTTCGCATCCCTCGTATCTTCCGAAATCAATCGAGAGCGAAGCGCATGGTCCAACGATCGTTTTCCGCCCGCATCATCCTGATCGGCATCGTGATCGCGATGTCCGGATGCAGCACGCCTTCCACGACGTCAACCACATCCGTTGCATCCAGGGCTCCGGCACCCACAGGGCGTGGCGCCCTTGGAACATGGCCGTTCGACAGCACGAAGCGATGCGAGGTCACCAACCTCGGAGCGCTTGTCAACTCGCACGCCATGGAGTACGCACCGTCCCTCGGGCCGGGCGGCCTCACGCTCTACTTCGTCAGCAACCGGACCGGCGGACCGGGAGGGAACGATTTCTGGATGACAAGCAAGTGGACACGCTTCGATACCGTATTCACGCCTGCCCAGTGCATGGGAACGCCGCTGAACGGCACCGGGAACGAGAACGGGATTGCCGTGGGTCATGACGGGAAGGCGGTCTACTTCTCCGCCTGCAACCGGGCGGACGGCGCGGGCGACTGCGACATCTTCGAAGGAAGGCTGGAGGACGCCGGCGCATCCGGAGTACATCCGTTGAAGCGCATCAATTCCAAATACGCGGAGAGCCAGCCGGCACTCTCCGCAGATGGCAGGATCCTCTACTTTGTCTCCAACCGCCCAACCGGAAAGGACCGCGAGGATCACAGCTACATCTATGCCAGCTCGATGCTTGGTGATGGAAGCTGGAGTTCGCCGCGACGGCTGGCCGAAACGGTGAACGGCGGCATGCACAACGAAAGCCCATGCATCACGATGAACGGCAAGGCTCTCCTGTTCGTGTCGGACCGGGCAGGCGGCCATGGTGGATTCGATATCTACGTCTCCTGGCTCCAGGCGGACGGAAGCTGGGGAGCGGCAGTCAATCTCGGCGCCCCGTTCAACACCAGTGCCGATGAACGCTCCGTTGCAGCAACGACGGTTGGCGATCTGATCTACTTCGCGTCGAAGCGCGCGGACATGCAGAGCTTCGGCGATCTGGATCTCTACATGGGACGAATCGTGGAATGAGAGCGGAGTGTTGGGAGAGATCGCGTAGCGGCTCGCATGCTCAGCGCGCAACCACGAGCGGGAGCGCACAGCGTTCGGCCCCCTGGTGCAGTTCCAGGAGATAGACCCCGGAGGATAGCTCGCCGAGCGCAACGTAGCGTTCCTCGAAGTCGCCCGTGCCCGGCGGCAGTGCTACCCCCTGCAACTCATGCCCCACGCCATCGAAAACATGCAGCGTTGCAGCCGCTCCGGCAGGAAGCCGATAGCGGATCGTGATGCCGCCGGTCGCCGGATTCGGACGCACCACGTCCAGCCGCGCCAGCTTGCCGAATCCCGTGCCGATCTGGCATCCGCTCAGAATCAGCAGACCGTTCCCGGCAATGCCGAGGCCCGATGCCTCCGGCATCTCCACCTTCTCGATGCGCAGCGGATCGAAGGGCTGGCCGCTCACCAGCCCCTCGAGCTCGATCCGGAACAGCTCGCCGCCGGTAATCGCCGGGCTGGAGACCGGACGGTCCACGGTCAGCCTGCCGAGCGACGTGACAGTGTAGCTCGCGGCGTCGCCGGTGACCGAGCGATCGGGTGATATCACATCGTGAACGAAGATCGCTTTCGGATCGTAGGAGAGCTCCGCGTGGTAACCGTGGATTCCATCATCAACCAGCAGGCCCGGCCGCACGCGCATCGCCATCGAAACACGATCGCCAACGCGCGCTGAAACAGTATCCAGCCAGACGAGCCGCGAACGGATGCTGTAGGGAAAGGGATCCGACGTCGCAGTGCATCCGCTGCCATCGCCTATCGTTACGCGATACAGCCCGCTCACGGTCGGCACATATTGCGACGCGGTAGCACCCGGAATCACCAGGCCGTTCAGGCTCCACTGATAGATGCCCGCCGGCGTCGATGCCAGAACGCCGCCGTTCAGGCTGACCTCCGGCCGTGCGGGGCGCGGATGAACGCGCACCAGCACATTGCTCGACGTCCCCTCGCAGCCCTCCACACTCGTAACCGTCACACGGTATGTCCCCGCGCTCTTCACGACGATCTTCCGGGTCCGCTCGCCGCTGGACCAGAGATAGCCTGCATAGCCGGCTCCGCCGTTCAACTCGATGCTGTCGCCGTCGCACAATTCAATCGGCCCCGGAGGCTCCACGGCTGGCATCGGAGCGATCTTCGCGACAACATCCACCGATGCCGATGTGCCGCTGCAGCCGCCGGCGTCGGCCACGGTGACGGTATACTGGCCGGGCACGGTGACATCGATTGTCTGCGAGGTGGCGCCGGTGCTCCAGAGGTAGCTCACGTATCCGGCGCCCGCATCGAGCGTGATCTTTCCTCCAGGGCAGAGCGAGAGCGAACCCGACGGCGTCACCGTGGGCTCCAGCTTGTCGCCGATGTTCACCTCATAGGTCTGCGATGTCCCGCTGCATGCGCGCGCGCTCGTGGCCGTGACGGCAACCGTCCCAACGCCGATGGCCCCCCAGTCCACAACGATCGAACTACTCCCCTGCCCGTTTGCAATCACACCGCCGTTCACCTGCCAGGCATACGTGGAGCCGGCACTGTCGCCGGTGATATAGCCGATGTGCGAGCCGTGACAGACGATCCGGGGCCCATGGACCTCGGGCACCGGCGAACGCTCCATGATGACGGTAACAGGAGGTGCGGCGCCGGTACAACCGTTCGCATCCGTCACCACAACGGTGTAGACGCCGCCGGAACGTACCGCAACGCGCTGCGACGTGAACCCGTTGGACCACTGATACTTTGCGTAGCCGGCACCGGCATCGAGGACAAGGCTGTCCCCCTCGCAGAACAGATTCCCGTCCGGCAGAGCGATCACCGGCAATGGAGGCGCTGCAGTTCGAACGTGCACGGGATCGGACGTGCCGCTGCACCCTTTCGAATCAACGGCCGTCACGGTGTAATCTCCTGCAACGGATACTGTGATGGATCGATCGGTGGAGCCGTTGCTCCAATGATAACCTGCGAAGACACCGGCATCGAGCGTCACGCTGTCGCCCGGACAGAGGTTCAGTGAGCGATTCGACGTCACCACCGGCACCAGCGATGCGCCGATCACAACGTTGAGCGAGGTGTCGTGACTGCATCCGGTGGAATCATCCGTAACGCGCACGTGAACGGTGCCGCCGCCCGTCGCCCCCCACAGAACGCTGATGGTGCTTGTGCCGGCGCCGGTTTGAATCGCTCCGCTGCCGGTCACATCCCAGTCGTAGCGAACGCCTGCCGCGTCGGTAACGGAATAGCTTGCGAGTGCGGAGCTGCAGACCTGCACGGGCCCGGCAATTGCCGCCGATCGCAGCGGCAGAACCTCCACCGTGATCGTGTCCGACGTTCCCAGGCATCCGGAGATATTCGTTCCAAGTACGAAATACTTCCCCGGTGCCTTCACCACGATCGACGAGTCGCTGAAGCCGTTGGACCACTGGAACTGGCCGGAACCGGATGCCGACAGCTCAACGCTGTCGCCGTCGCAGAACCGCGTTGGCCCATGAGCCCTGACGGTCAGTTGCGGACGCTTGATCACCGTGATGTCCATGCTCGCGCTCGTGGAGCATCCGTTCGTGTCGGTAACGGTAACCGTGTACTTTCCGGATGTGCGAACGGTGATCGCCGGCGTGGTCGAGCCATTGGACCAACTGAAGGCCGCCCCTGTTCCGGAGACTGCAACGAGAATGGTGCTGTCACCTTCGCAGAACGTTGTGGGGAGAATGTTCCGCAGGGTGACGACCGGGTTGGGCAGCACATTCACGCGGACGGGTGCAGATTCATCGCTCCAGCAACCGGAGGTGCTCAGCACCCGCACGGTGTAGATCCCGGACTTCGTGGCTGCAATCGACGGCGTGGTTGCACCGTTGCTCCACACATACTGCGCGTAGCCGCTACCGGCATCGAGCAGCGTACTTCCGCCGTCGCAGAACGTGAGCGGCTGGGTGGTGACGATAGTTGCCGTCGGGCGCGGTACAACTGTCACGATCGCCGTATCGCCATGCCCCGCACAGCCGTTGGAATCCAGGTAGGTAAGGCTGTAGCGCCCCGCCTTCCGAACGGTGATGGCCGCTGCCGTATCGCCGGTGCTCCAGTGATAGGTTGTGAGCTGGCCGAGTACGGTGATGGTGGTACTGTCGCCATCGCAGAGCTGAACCAGGTGCGGCACAACGCGATGCTGCGGTACCGCATGCGCAACCACCTGCACCGGATCGGAAACGAACGTGCAACTCCCTATCGTTACGGTGACGCCGTAGCTGCCAGACTGCTTCACGACAGTCGAACTGGAGGTACTCCCGTTGGTCCACCGATAGGAGTCGAATCCGACCGGAACGCGCAGCGTCACGGAGTCCCCGGAGCAGAAGGCCAGCGGGCCGTTGGCGGTGATCGTCACCACGGCATCGCAGAACGCCGTAGCGAACCCATCGGATCCACCGTTCAACGTCCTCTGAAATGCAGTCGCCGACGTCGGGAAGCCGTTGTCCGATGTTTCGCCGGTCACCACACAGCCGAACGTATTCGCCGCGATCCCCTCGGGGTAGTCCCAGCCGGGAGAGCCGAGGAGCGTTGCCCACTGTCTGTTGCCGTTGGAATCGAGCTTCACCACGGCGGCATCCACGTTGCCGCGCATTGCCGCCTGATAGGCGTCACCGGAAACGGGGAAGTCCGGTGAGATGGAATAGGCCGAGCACCAGATTCTTCCAGCGGGATCGATTGCAACGCCGGCTCCGTAATCGTAATTGGTCCCGCCGTAGTACGTACCCCAGCGATTTGCTCCGTTGGAGTCGAAGCGTGCAATCCAGCAATCCGTACCTGTTCCGGCAATCGTGGTTTGAAATGCGCCGGCCGTTACCGGGAGATTGGCGCTCTGCGTGGTGCCGATCACCACAACGTTGCGCCGCGCGTCGACAGCAATGCCGGAGGCATGATCGTCCGAACCTCCACCGAAGTATGTACACCACTGCCGGTGCCCGGCGCTGTCGAACTCCGCCGCCCATGCATCGGTGGCCCCTCTGTTGGTGGCCTGGAACGCGCCGCCGGTTACAGGCAGATCGGCCGCACCGGTTGTGCCGCAGAGATAGAGATTGCTGTTGCGATCCAGCGCAAGGCTCGTCGCGCCCAGCACCTCGAATCGCAGGAACGATGGCCCGGTGATGGCGGCCGTTGCAAAGAAGGTGGACCAGATGCGCGCCGTGCCGGTGCTGTTGAACTTGGTGATCAGACCGGCGAACTGGCCCGCAGCAGGCGGATTGGTACGGAAGGCCGCCGGCGTTGCGGTAACCACGCTGGATGCGGAGCCGGCAACGTAGACATTACCTGATCCATCAACGGCGATGGCGGGAAGGCTTGCGCCCGCATAGCAGGTGCTCCAGACCAGACGCCCCAGTGAATCCAGCTTGATGACGGCGGCACCGGATGCCCCCGCGGCACCCGGCGATTGAAACGCTCCCGGTGTTGTCGGGAAGTCCGCACTGCGCGTGCCTGCGGTGACGTATGCATTGTGCTGTGCGTCCACCGCAACCGCTCCGGCGATATCCTGATTCGATCCGCCGAAATACGTCGCCCACATTCGCGTGCCGTGATGGCTCATCCGGACGACGTAGCAATCGAAGTCCGTTGCCCCTCCGGCATATGTCGTCTGCGCAACGCCCGGAGTAACGGGGAAATCGGTGCTGAACGTCGTGCCGACGAAGGTGATGGTGGTATCGCGATCGGCGGCGCAGCCATTTCCTCCCACGCGGCCGCTCCCGGGGCCCCATACATTGCCGGTGTTGAAGAAGTTCGCCCCAAGCTCGGAGTTCCCCCCGCCGATGAATGTGCTCCAGAGCAGCGCCGGATCGATCACGAGATCGCGCGAGGCATCGTAGGTTCCAACGTTGAAGCGAATGGTGTTCCCGGCCGTTGCATAGGTTCCCCGAACCGGCTGCCGTACGTCGGACAGCGTCTGATAGACTTCCGGCGTCCCTTCCTCCACAGTCCCAAAAGGACTCTCCACCGTTATGCTCCCCGCCTCGGACTGCCTCAATGTCCGAGCGCCGGTATATCGTATCGCGATATCGGAGACCCGCCCGCCTGGATGGACGACGAAGTCATACTTCATCCCCTTCTGCGTGCCGTGATATACCAGGTCGATATGCGGATAGATGTCGTGATAGGTCACGCGATCGTACGCACGGACGTTGGTTATTCCCCCAGGCGTGTGCGGGAGGTAGTAGTTGGCGAAACACTCCGCGGGACCTGCCGATTCGACGTGCGGGTCCGGATTGGCGCCCACCAGATCCATATCCAAACGGTAGACCGTCAGACGGCGTGTGGTATCGGGCGGAACCGTTCCCAACGACGAGCCGAGTGCAGGGGACGGGGCCGATTGCCCGTCGATCCTGGAGAAGACGTAACTGAGGCCGGCTGCACGGAGAAACACACGGGTGCCCGGCGACTCGGCGACGTAGAGAATGTCCGGGCGTGCGTGGTGATCGGCGTCGCGGATCTGCCCTCGATTCTCGACGAAGCACGTTCCGCCGTTCCGGGCATGGAGCCACTCCGCCGGTTGGGCTCGCGCCTGCTGCCAGCATACGGCGTTCAGCAGCAACAGGCAGTGAGCCGCCAACCAGACAGCACTTCGCTGCAGGTGTGTTCGCGGGACGGCCATGGTCAATATTACGGAGTAATCGCGTAGTGACAGCACCGTGCCCGGCATACCCATGCCACCCGCGCGCCACGGTTCGGCGTTGGTGAGATATGTGGGGGCCGTATCGAGGCAACCATCCTGCCGGCCCGGGTCGCCATCACTATCTGAACGAACAAGGAGGGCCGAACGTCACAATACACGATATTGATACTGCGTGTGACGTTTCGAAGACGTGGCTCGTTATTTCTATATCCGGTTGTGACCGCATGCCCAGGCATCGTCACGGATTCGTCATCTTCCTGAAGCCATGAGCTGGCTCGGTACGATTCTCTCCAAGTCATCCAGTCCCGAGGAAGCCTCCCCGAAGCACACGGGGCAGGAAAATCTGGATTCGGAGTTGTTGAGCCGCTTCTTTGAAGGGGATGACGCGGCATTGGTACAACTTTTCGACCGGCACAATCATCGGCTGTATCTCTACTGTCATCAGTATCTCAACGATCCCGACCAGGCTGAAGATGTTACGCAGGAGGTCTGGGAACGAATCATGAGGATGCGGCGTACATCGACGGAGCGAACGATTCGCAGTGTGCCGGGGCTTCTGTTTACGATGACTCGCAATCTGTGCATCGACTCCATCCGCACGCGCCGGCATCATGCCGATCTGGAGGAGATCCCGGAGTCCAAGCACCCGACATCCAGCATCCCGGAGTTGTCGCATCTCGAGGAACTGGTGATACTGGCGCTCCCGCACCTGCCTGCGCATCAACGCGAGGTCCTGGCGCTGAACGCATACTCCGGATATCAGTTCGAGGAGATTGCCGAGATGCTGGGCGAGCCGGTAGGTACCATTCGAACACGAGCCTGGCGTGCGCGCACGCACCTGGGACGAATTATTGGAGCGATGATAGGTTTGGAAGAGGATAAACAAAAGCCTCGCGGAAGCGAGGAACCGGGAGGGGCTCAATGACACGAGTCCAGCAGGAACAACTGGTTGAACGCTATCTCTGCGGCAAACTGTCGCACACCGAGGAAGAGGAATTCTTCATTCAGGTTGCATTGAACCACGATCTCCGGACGACGCTCAAGGCGCAGCAGATTGTGGACAGCGCGATCCGCAAGCACCGCGAAGCCGCGGCCGTAACGCACGGAGGCGCGCGCTCCAGGCTTGTCGGGCTCTTGAGCGTAGTCCCCGAGACTGCGGAGAAGGCTTCGCCCGGAACGGCTCGCGAAGGGGGGCGCCGGATAGGAGGCGCCTGGGCATTCGCACTGGTGGCGCTGCTGTTCACAACCGTTGGCGCGTTCGTTATCGCTCCGCTGATGCAGTCGGGCAGCGATCGGTCCTCCGGCATTCAGCAGGCCGCAGGCAGCACCCGGCCATCGGCGGATGCGCCGCAGCCGGCAACGGCAGGCTCCACTGCACCGGCCGGCAACCATCTCGGCGCTCCGCTTGCAGCCGGCCCGCGCCAGGCAGAGATCGGCTTGTCCCATGCACGCCCGGTACAACCCGCTCGCCGCTCGCCGGCGCACGCAGCACCTGCCGGCCGGGGCATCGCGACAATGGGAGATGCCGCGAACGCCGAGCATACGGATCAGCCTCAGCCAACGGACCATGCATCCGCGGCATCATCCGATGTACAGCAACTTCATGGCGATACCAGCACTCATCGCGTCTCCAGGCGTGACAGCAGCCTGAAGGTACGCGTGCAGGTTGAACTCCCTCATTGATATCCATTCGTTCCTCGGCGGTCCAACATCCGGGACTGCCGAGGAATGTCGTTCAACTCCTCACCATCCACCCGGACGCTCAACCCTTCGAAGGGATGCAGGGGTGCGGCAGGTGGCCGGTTCCCGCCGAGCCTGACCATGCAGCTACCGCGGTACCGCAGGCGACATCTGCTCCACCACAATACCAACGCCGCGTGTGAGCATGCGGGCCTCCGGGACATCATTGCCGAAGCGCTGCGCCTCTATGCCGCCCGCCGCAGTCGTAACCTGAACGCCCTTGAGATGCCGTGCTTCCAGGCGCGCATGCAGCAGAGCGGCCACACGTGCTGCACGCTGCGCCGATAGTTCCACGTTGCGCTGGTGTTCGCCGATGCGATCGGTGTACCCGGTGATGGTGATCGTTGCTCCCGGTTGCACGGCGTCCGCAATCTCACGCAGTGCAAGCTCGGCCGGCCGGCCGGGCTCCGGACTGTCGTAGTCGAACCCCACGAGACTGTAGGATAGCTGCTCCTGGCCGCCAAGCCGCACCACCTGTCCCTCCACGACACTGACACGCCGTTCCAACTGCAGCGGAACCTGATTTTGCGCGGTCACAATCGCACCGGTGGAATCCTCCACGGTGATCGATCCCACCAGCGGCGCCAGTCCGGAGTCGATCTTCTCCGTCTCCAGGTTCCACGTCATCTCCGGCGCGGCAAGCTTTCCGGAGTCGTTGCTCGAATAGTGTGCGATGGTACGCCCATGCTGGGTCAGCGAAAGTTCCCAGCGCTTCACGCCTGCCTCCGCTTCGTACGACGGAACGAGTTTTACCAAAGGCGGATCGAACTCGCGGACGATCTGATCCGTTGCCACCGGAGCAAGCACGCCTTCATGGTTGGAGAGAATTTCCACACGCCTGTTGTCCGCACGGCCATCCTCGGAGTTCTCGTTCGAACGTTCCATCATGCCAGCACTTTCGGAGATGACGATACGTTCCGGCTGAATCGCCCATGTCTCAACCAGATACTTCTGCAACGAACGCGCACGGTCGCGAGCGAGCGCCGGGCTTTCGCCGTGCGAGACGGAGCCGTACAGCGTCAGGCGCGCAGCGGTATCGCCGCGCATGCGATATCCAACAACGTCGAGAACGCGATGCTGAACGGCGAGGAGGTTCTGACCGGCCAGATCATCCGGACGGAAGCGCCGCGCCTCATCCGGTGCAATCCGGAGATAACGATCGGCGAACTGCGAAACGCCCGGCTCGAAAAAGACTGCGGGGATGAGCGGAGCATGTGAATGGAACAGCACCTCACTGACATGAACCTTCGCAACCGGCTGCCGCTGATTGTTCTCATCGACCGCATAGAGTCCGATGCTCGCCGAAAGACGCGGACGCTCGCGCGCAACCACGATCACCGGCTGGATTGGCTGAACCGGCCGCACCGTATCGGCCGGCACCGGCGCAGGAGACGAGAGGTCGAAGAGCAGGCCGAGGTTTGCGCCGATCTGGTAGCACTGCCACGACGTATGCCGAACCGGCGAGAGCAGATCCGCGCGCAACTCGAGTGCCGGCAGCAACACCACACGCCCCACCGGCAGCTCGTATGCGCCGCGTATCACCGGCCCCATTGCAAGAAGCGCCTGCGCGAGCGGTGTTCCCCCCATCAATCGATGCTGGCGCTGGCCATCGTCGAACGCGTAGTCGCCGGGACCAAGGACGCGATCGATGGCATCGAACGTGGAGGAGAGCCGAAAGCCGATGGAGGGTCCGCCCGCAATCGTGAGCCGCTGCGCCACACGATAGTGCAGCAATAGATCGCATGCAACAACCAGGCTGTTCACATCAAGATCGAACTCGCGATCCAGTGTTACCAGTGTGCCGTTGTCCACGAGGCGTGTGGGGTCGACAGGAGTGGCACGGAGCCTGCAGCGTATGGAGTTGAGGCGCAGTCCGAGTTCGGCGCCGAGATCGTTGTTGAAGAGAGTCGGCAGCTGCAGCAGGCCTCCGGCACCGGCTGCAAACGATGTGCCGTGGGCGAAGATGCCGCAGTCCGGCGATCCGCCGAAAACCGGGATAGTCGAGCGGTCGATCGCACCGCCGATGCCGAGGATCGGCCCGGCGAGAATCGCCGGCTTCTCCCGCTGGGCACGCAACGCCGCCGGCACCGCAAGCGCCGCAAGCATCACGATTGTAAGTCCATATCCCAGCTTCATCCGGTTCTGTCGATTGGCTACTCTGCACTATGATGTCGGGAACCTATGCCTCCGCTCCCGCCTAATCAAACACCTCCGATAAGCAAACGCGATCCCCTTCGTCGGTCCCCGGCACGGAGCACGACCTGCGACCTGCGGCTATGCACCATGACAACGAAGGCCGCGGCAATGTGCCGATACGATCGCACATTTTCATCATCGACCTCCTCCACGGTGGGCCTGAGCCCATTGTATGCACGTCGGCAGGGTTGATGCTGCATACTACGCCATGACCGTACCCGAAGTCTCCAGGATGGTCCTTTGGTGCGGAACGTGAGAAGGGCCGACACGCGAGCGCGGGATATCGGACAGGCTGGTATTACCGGAACGATTCACGCTCCCCTGATGTCACAGGAAGCGAGACGATATCCGAAGAACGGGACGTAGTGGAGATGCACGAATGCTCGCGGAGATCCCCGGGAGATGAAGGAAGATATCGAGGCCACGTTATCCCCGGCCCACCGTGGCAGACGGCTCTCTACTGCCGCACCACCAGCGGCAGCGCGCTCCGCTCGGAGCCGTAGCGCAGCTCGAGGAAGTATACTCCGGAGGAGACGTCCCCAAGCGTGATCGTCGCCTCCTGCTCCTCGCCCGTACCCGCAGGCAGATCCACAACGCTCACCTCACGACCCACCCCGTCTACAACTACCAACCGACCCACCGCTCCTGCCGGCTCGCGATACCGAACAACCGCAATC
>DASZRW010000044.1:0-11803 GCA_035549015.1 Kapaibacterium sp. (SeqCode) | reverse complement strand
TACAGCAAGCTGAACCTGACGAACAGCATTCAGAACAGCGACATCGTTGCCAACGCGATCACGACATCGAAGGTTGCCAACGGTACGGTGACAACCTCGAAGATGGCAGACAGCGCGATCTCCGGGCTGAAGCTGCTGACGTTCGCGGTCACCAACCGTCATATCGCCGACGGTGCGGTGACGACGGCGAAGATGAGCGGCACGGGTGCGAACACGAACGACGTTCTTACCTACAACGGCACGAACGTAGTGTGGAGCGCTCCGGCAACCGGCGCAACCGGCGCAGCCGGTGGTGATCTTACGGGCACGTATCCGAATCCGACTGTCGCCAACGATGCGATCAACAGCGCCAAGATTCTGGACGGCTCCATCACCAACGCGGACATTGCGGCCGCGGCCGGCATCCAGTACTCGAAGCTGAATCTGGTGAACAGCATCCAGAACGCGGACATCGTTGCCAACGCGATCACGACGTCGAAGGTTGCCAACGGCACCGTGACAACGTCGAAGATGGCGGACAGCGCGATCTCCGGGCTGAAGCTGCTGACGTTCGCGGTCACCAACCGGCACATCGCCGACGGTGCGGTGACGGCGGCGAAGATGAGCGGCACGGGTGCGAACGCGAACGACGTTCTTACCTACAACGGCACCAGCGTCGCGTGGAGTGCTCCTGCCGGCGCGAGCGGTGCGGCGGGTGGTGACCTGACCGGCACCTACCCGAACCCGACGGTTGCAAACAGCGCGATCACGACGGCGAAGATTGCCGATGCTTCGGTGACGCCGGCGAAGGTGAGCGCTGCCGGCGCGAATGCCAATGACGTTCTGACGTATGATGGAACGAACGTGGTCTGGGCTGCCGGCGGCGGTGGCGCAACCGGTGCGGCCGGCGGTGATCTGACCGGCACGTATCCGAACCCGACCGTGGCAGCAAACGCCATCACGAGCGCCAAGATCCTGGACGGCACGATCACGAATGCGGATATCGCGGCAGCCGCCGGCATTCCGTACTCGAAGCTGACGCTGACGAACAGCATCCAGAACATCGACATCGTCGCCAACGCGATCACGACGTCGAAGGTTGCCAACGGGACCGTGACCACGTCGAAGATGGCTGATAGCGCGATCTCCGGGCTGAAGCTGCTGACGTTCGCTGTCACCAACCGTCATATCGCCGACGGTGCCGTCTCCACCTCCAAGATCAGCGGTACCGGTGCCGCCGGCGGACAGGTGCTGATGTACAACAGCGGTACGAACACCGTTGGCTGGGCGAATCCGTCGGTCGGTCTCTCGTTCAATCGTGTTGCGATCTCGAATATCAACTCGCCGTACACCGTTCCTGCAGGGACGGACATCATCGGCGTCGATGTGACAGCGGGTCCGGTGACGGTGACGCTTCCGCCGGCCAACTCCGTCAACTCGGGGAAGATCCTCATCGTCAAGAACGAGTTGGGAAATGCCGCGGTCAACAACATCACGATTCAGCGCAACGGGACCGACCTTATCAACGCGTCCTCGACGTCGGTCGCGATTTCAGCGGGCACTGGCACAAACGGCATCAGCTTCTACAGCGATGGCGTTTCGCGCTGGCAGCAGTACTAGGGGCTGTTGCCGGCGGTCCTGACCGACGGGTTGCTGAAACGGAGCGGGGCGTCCTGAAAAGGGCGCCCCGTTCACTTTGGTGCGGGTATTGCGAGTGATGTAGAGGAGGTGCGGTGTGGTGGAGCTTGCGGCAGCAGAGGGGAACCGCCCACTGTAAGGAATCGCCCTTCGGATAGTTATGTTGGCAACGGGCGGGCATCGAGCCGGCGGAGATCGGGACAGCCGTTGATTCGGTTCTCGGACAAACGAGATGTTCACCCGCCGAATACGAAACGTGAAAGCCGAGGGCGGCAGATCGTGCCGGCGTACATCGCGGCAGCGGATTTCCCCACCGGAGTGTACGTTGATACAGCTGCCGCGGTTTGTGCGAATCGTCGAAAATCGGCGGCGAGAATTCACCCGGAAAAGTCTGCCGGTTGCAGCACATTATGGCAGACATCTTGTTCGCGGAACAATTTGGGGAGCGGTCCGGAGCACGGTGATCCTGCACGGCTGAATGCATCGCCGATACATGCCCAACTGGCAGAGCGATTTACCCGGACGCGGAATGCGACAAATGATGTTGCCGGCTGCAAGCCGAGGTAGCACGACGAAGTAAAAAATATCTCGTAAACCCAAAAAGATCCTTGACAAGCATGTCGGCGCACCGTATTGTTGCACCCGTAATTTTACCAGGTATACACTATCACACAGGATACAGACCCCGGCAAGTACGAATTCAATATCCACCGCAATCGCTTACGCTCGTTCCCCGAACCAACTCACAGCGTAGACCACGGCATCCAACGCTTCAGTTATTCGATGATCGTAGACAATTGATGAGGGCGCACCGGATGTTCCGGTAGGGCACGTTTGCATTTGCCTGCTGTCTCATTCAGGAAAATCCCGACCGCATCCTGACGGCCGGAAGAGACGCCTGTGCCTTGACGGGTGACCGCCGGTCCAGCGCTACGCATCGTGATTGTTTATCACTATCCACAACCATCTCACTCGATGAGGCACCATGAGTACGTTCAATCTTGGCCTTCCGCTCGATATCCCATGGAAGCGGCTGTGCTACACGGAAGACATGACGCATGCAAACATCTGCAGAGATCAACCACCTCCGGCATGGCGACCGTCAATAGCCGTGTTCGGGTACGAGCCGGACGTTGAATATCAGACGCTGGCTGCCGATGGGTATACCATCTCCTACGTGAAGGTGACGGTGACCATCACGCCCGATTCGCCCGTCCTCGGCGCCATGGTACAGAATATCGCATCCGGCGCGGGTGGGACGGCGGCACAGGTGCTTCAGAAGACGTCGCCGTGTTATGGAGCATTGATGCATGTCTCCATTGCTCCGCGAGGAGGTGGACAGCTCAACCAGATTTATTTCGCCGACGTTGAGCCGAAGAAGCGGGAACTGTACGAGTCCGTTACCGATACCGGCCAGTTTGCATCCGGCTCGCAGACGCGGCTCGCCGTCGGGAAGAGCGCAATGACGTCCGATTCCACGGAGAGTTTCTCGAGTACAACCGCCGGGATCAATCTTTCGATTCCAATTCTGGACAAGGGAGGGATTGGCGGAAGCATCAGCAATACCACGGGCGATCGCTCCACACATATGATGCAGCAGGCGGATACCACGTCGACGGATCGAAGCACCGAGCGGCGCGAAATGCAGTCGCATACCACACAGCTTTCGCAGATGTACAACCTGTTCCAGGCATTTCACGTGGGAACAAATCGCGCCCTCTTCTTTATGGAGCCGCGACCCCATATCCTCTCCAATACCGCCACATTTATCAACGGTCCCCGCGCGTTGGAGGGAATGCAGGACGTATTTCTGGTGGTTGTACGCAAGTCCACCATCACGGATTTCTGCGTGAATGTCCGACTGGAGTCGGCACATCTGAACACGTCGCAGACCAAACAGCAGGAATCGGATGTGGCCGTCTTCGAGGTGGATTTCACCGCGGATGTGCCGCCGAATACACCGGTTGACCGGCACGAATACGGTGAGGTTCGTAGAACGTATGCCCCTCCGCCAGGTTGGATAATCGATATGGAAAAGACGAAGGCAGAGGCCGTGAATATCATAGAGGATGAGCCGGGGTGGGCAGCCATGACTTCCACGGCAAAAGTGGAGTCCGTAACGCCACGGGAAGTGAATTTTTACGGCCGCGTTTCCTGGCATACATTTGTACGTGAGGAAGACGGCGCGTGGGGGCAGACACCAGGGCACCTGCGCTTCAACCTCACGATATTTCTGACGCCGGCGCAGGTGGCGATTCAGGACTACGTGGACCAGATCTACGTGCTTGTACGTACGCTCTGCTGCTGCTCTGGAGAGGAGCCGACTGATCACGATGGCGGCGGCGACAGCGGTGGAGGAGACGATCCCGGCACCATTCCACCAACCGATCCTCCGACGTTCGATCCCAACAACCCCTGCGCATTCATCTGGGACCTGCTGCGTCAGGCTGACCCGAACAGCGGACCCGAGTGGTTGAAGAAAATCACCTGGCCCACGAACACCCTTCCGCCTCATCAGAAGCAGGAGATTGCGAACGGCACGGCAACCGACGCGACGCTGCAATCCAGTACCGCGATGGCCAAGTGGATGCGCGACATGCTCACCGGGTTGCTGAAGATGTCCACTGCGCCCACGTGGATCGATTGCCCGGTGCCGTTCACCAAGAGCGATCCGTTCTTCACGCGCTCGGTTGAGGCACTCTCCGATGGTGGCGCGGGCCAGGAGTTGAGCCGCACGCTCTCCACCTCCACGGTGCTTCCTCAGTCCGAACGTACGACGCTCTCCGCAGCGCTCGGCGATGTGCAGCTTGCCACCATGCTCCGGACAAACTCCGCCGAGTTGGCGAAGCTTGCAGGGCGCCCGCTCTACGAAGTGGTCCAGCTCAAGGAGCAGGTGATACTTGCACTCAGCGCGGCATCGGCTCCGGCAATGCCTTCCTCTGTGACTCCGCTGCCCCGGGTGATCGGAGTGACGGTCGGCACCACCGTTCCCGATCCGGAAAACCCGCGCATGCTTCTCTCGATGACCGATCCGCACCAGTTGCTCCGCGTTCCCGCGGGTGAGCAGGCGAACGTCGTAGACATCGCTTTCAGCGATCGGCCGAACGATGGCCAGGTAACCTCGAGTTCCATTGTCGTCAAGCACAACGGCTCCTCGATCTCCACCGACGTGCGGATGATTGCGCCCGCAATCGCGCGCATCTACATCACAACGGCGCTGACCCCCGGAGAGCTCTATACCGTTACCGTGCGCGGGTCCGGCGGCACGGCGATTACCTTCGGCACCTTGGACCTGGACGGTGAGCCGCTGGGGCTCCCCTCGGGCGACGGCATCGCTGGAGGCGACTTCGTCTTCGGCATTCAGCCGATGCTCGCGGAGCTCTCCATCGGTGCCCGCAAGAGTGCTCCGTTCACGGTAACCGATGTGATGGCGCAGTCTGCCGTCTCATCGCCCGCGAAACCGCTTGCCCTGATGAGCGATCCCGGCACGATCCTGGACGCTCCGGCCTCGCAGTCCCCGAATCAATTCCTGGTGCGCTTCAACTACCAGCCGGACCTTGGTACGGTAACCACCAGCAGCGTGTCGGTAACCAAGGACGGCGCTGCAGTTACGGCCACAGTGGTGCTTGGAAGCGACAAGACCGCCACGATCAAGATCACCGATGCTGTGGTGACCGGGGCGCTGTACGTGGTGACGCTGAAAGGGACCGGCACAACCCCGATCACCTATCTCGGTTCCAAGCTGGACGGCGCTCCGAATCGTCTGCCGTCGGGGAACGGCTACGGTGGATCGGATTTCGTCTTCGTGTTCCGCGCCACGGCCGATGTTGCGTTGCCAACCCCTGCCATCCCGGCGCAGCGCCTCCGCGTGATCGGCGTCCGGATGTTGAACGTGGCGGCAAGCCCCTCCAGCCCGATTCTGGTCTCCGAGATGATTCATCCCGGATCGGTTCAGGTGGTGCGCGCGAGTGCGGCGGCGGATACGATCGAGGTGGAGTTCGGCATGGCGCCGGACTCGGGAGCCGTCGACTCCGATTCGTTCATCGTGACTCAGGGAACGGCGGCCTTGCTCGGAACGGTCACGCAGCCCAGTGCCCGCATTGCCCGCTTCACCGCCTCTGCACCGTTCACGGAGGGGAAGAGTTACCAGGTAACGCTCAAGGGAGATGGTGCGCATGCAATTACGTCCGGTTCAGTTGTGCTGGATGGCGACCCGTTGCGCCTGCCGTCGGGTGACGGAACGGACGGCGGAGACTTCACCTTCGTTCTGGCTGTGGCACCGGCGCCCCCCGAGATTTCCGTGCTCCCCCTCCTCAAGGTGAAGGGAGTGAAGTTCCTGAGCACGTTTCCCGATGCCGGCAACCCGCGTCTGGTTGGGCGCATGCTGTATGCGAGCGACATCGTTCAGGTGCTTCCTGCGGACAAGGTGGATATTATCGATCTGGATCTCAGCCAGATACCGGATACGCTTTCGGTGACGGACGATACCGTTGTTATCGGCTGGAGCGGCGGAACGATCGGCCACCATGTGACAACGATCGACGACACAACTCTGCGTGTGGTTCTCACCGATCCGCTGAGCTCGGACACCACGTACACGATTGTTGCTACCGGTGATGCGCCGGATGCGTTGACCTACCAGGGCCGCAGGCTGGACGGTGAGGCCTTTGCCTTCCCATCCGGCAACGGACTGGAGGGAGGCAGCTTCATCTGCAAGCTGCAGGTACTGGCGTAAGCACGGGTGTGGACACTGCGCATGCATTGTCGCATCGGGAATCGGCGCCCAGCGTACGGTAGAATCCAGGTACCACGAAGTACCCGCCGTACAACGGGCGCCGGAGCCCGCTTCACTCATGGCTACATCACACACGAGCATTCCAGCAGGGGACGTCGCGGTCTGCGCCTGCTGCCGTTGCATCCATCGCATCAATACAAATCACGAATTGCCACCACCGGAGTTGTTCATGCCAGTCTACACCATCCTCGCCAACCCCTCAGCCGAAGGAGGAGAGTTGACTCTCCACGGAGTCACACTCCAGACCGGCGAAATTACCTTCAACAGCGTCTGCGAGTTGGCGGACTTCGTCAACAACGCACGGTACGTGGGGGGCACACTGCCGCCGGAAGGAAAGCCGTTCAGATTCTACGAGAGCAAGTCAACCCGATACACGCTGGATGGTTGGGCGCGGGAGGCGGCGCTTCAGGGGTGCCCGTTCACGCGCGACGATCTGTATGTCGAGGTGCCGTCGGAGAATCAATTGAAGGATGGCGATCCAAAGAATGTCGACTCGCCCGAGAAGCAGGGGGCGCCGCAACAGCCCTCCGGAACCAACCAGGCGATCGCATCCGGAAAACCCGGCGGCACCGGCACCGAGGAGCAGCAGCAATACGGTCCGCTGCAGAGCGAGGTGGAGAAGCGCCCGCACGATGCCCCCACAAGCAGCGAAACATCGAACCAGCCGTCGCAGGCCGGCGATCCGGTGGACCTGTTCCGAGGCGCCTTCACGATCATCGAGAACGACATCTCCGTTCCAGGAACGCCCCTTGCCCTGGTGCGCACCTATCGCAGCGGCCAGGCATTCCCCGGACCGTTCGCATGGAACTGGGATCACAATCACAACATCTACCTGCGTGAACTGCAGCCGGCGGAATCCTCGGCAACCGGCGACGTTGCGCGCTGGACGGGAGCGCTGCGCGAGGATATCTTCCGCAACAACGGCGCCGGGTTCGATCCGCCGCGTGGTGTATTTCAGATCCTCGAGCAACTCCCGCCCTCCGATCCGAATGGCGAGTACCGCATCCGCGACGTCGGTGGCGTGATCATGTATTTCCAGCGCCCGGTTGCGTGGAGCGATTCCTACAGGATTCCCCTCGCCCGCATCATCGACCGATTCGGCCACACGCTGGAATATTCCTACGACAGCGAAAATCGCCTGGACCGCGTTACCTATAAACCGGTGGATGATTCCGGCGCAACTGCTTCCGCGCCCTATCACTATCTGGAATTCGGATACGGCAATTGCGGGCTGCTGGAGAGCGTGACGGACAGCCTTGGGCGGGCGATCACCTACTGGCACGATCCCGACATCCAGCATCTGCTTGGCGTGGTAATGCCCCCGGCGCAGGCCGGCGCCGAGCCGATGACGCGCCGCTTCCATTACGGCGGGTTGCACGAGCCGGAAATTCTGCGCCACGCAATTCTCCGCGTGGAGGATGCCGCCGGGCGCGTCTACGTGGAAAATGAATACGATGACGATCCCTCCAGCTGGAGCTTCGGCCATCTTCTCGTACAAATTCATGGCGGATATCCATATCAGTTTCAGTATACACCGCTGGAGTGGGTGCCGCCGAACGATAATCACCTCAATATTCCCGCGCAGCGCACCGAGGTTATCGATCCCGACGGCGGGCTTACAACATACACGTTCAATTTTCGCGGCGATATTCTGGATCGCCGCACGAGGCTTGCGGAGGATGGCTCCTACCGCATCACGGCCGTTGAGTTCGATTACGACACGCAGGGAAATCGCACACGGTCGCAGGTGCTCCGCGACTTCGATGAGGCGACCGGCGGGATCATCGTCTATGCCTGGGGAACGGGGGAGCGCATCACCTATCACCCGGACCATGCCGATCCGCGCATGCGCGGCATGGTGCAGCAGGTTGAGCTGCTGGATGGCGGCGTTCCGGACCTGACCACGTGGCGCGCGACGTATGAACCGAATCTGCAACTGGTGCTCACCGAGCAGGGAACGCCGGGCGATGGTTTCACCGCAGCGCAGGTCACCACGACCTACCACTACTCGCTCGATGGGCTGGGCCGGTTGGAGAGCGTGGTGCATCCCGATGTGCTCCTTCCCGGCGGAACCACGCAGACCGCGCAGACGAGGTATGAGACCGATCTGCGCGGGCGCACAACGGCGGTGACGACGGCGGAGGGAATCAGGCACGAGTTCGAGTACGACAACGGCAGCGGCCTCACCAACGGGCGGCTGCTGCGCAGGATCGTGGACGCGGCGGGGATTGCGGCCGTTGAGCGCTACACCTACGATGCTAACGGCTACCTGGCCTCCACCATCGACGCGAGCGGCGCCGAACGGACGCAGACCAACGACATCTTCGGCCGCATGGTGGAGGCCGCCACGGCGGAGATTGCCGGCGCGCGCGCCGTGACGCGCATCGGATACGATCCCGATGGTCTGATCGTGCGCGTGGAGCGTCCGTGTGGAGCCTATGCCGATGGGGTGATCCAGGGGGAATCGATCGTGGATCTGATAGAGCGGAACGTGCTTGGGCATGTCACCGGAACGCTGATCGGCGCCAACACCGGGAAGCCGCGCCGCACGCATCGCACCGTGGATTTCCGCGGCCTTGCAACCGCGAGCGTGGACCCGCTTGGCGCCGTATCGCGCTGGCGCTACGACGAGCGGGGCCTGCTACTGGAACACACGGTGGAACGCGACGGCGCGAAATCCGCCTCACGCTATTCCTACGCCCGCGACGGGCGCCCCGCGCAACAGATCGAGGGGGTTGCGAGGGATCAGGTGGCCGAAACCATCTATGGCCCGTACGGCCGGCCCGCCCGCGTGCACAGGCTGCATCGCGCTCCGAATGGTACCACGACACCCAACGGCGCCACCGTGCGCTACTACTATTCCGATCGTGGACTGGTGGAGCGTACGGAGCTGCGCGCGTACCCGGGGCTGGACGCGAACCAGCTTCTGGCGCGCACGGAGCTCGCGTACGACGCCCGCGGCCGTCTCGTGTCTCGCACGGAGCGCCCCTTCAGCGATGCCGATCCCTTCGATGAGATCACCACGCCCCGGCTGACGACAACGTTCACATGGGATCGCGACGATCGCCTGGCGATCGAGACGGATCATCGCGACGGAACGCATGCAAGCGAGTACGACGGCCTTGGGCGTGCAATCCGCAATACCGATCCGCTGGGGAACACGCAGGAGTACGCCTACGACATCGCCGCGCGAACGGTCACCATCACGCGCGGCGATCTCCCTCCCGGCGGCGGAAGCCCCGATATGCGAAGCTGGGTTCGCACCTACGACGCGCGCGGGCGCGTGATCAGCGTCGCCGATCCCGACGGTGCCGCCTCCACCTACGAGTATGATGACCGTGATCTCCTCACCGCCGCAGTTGAGCGCGACGGCACCACGCGCACGGAGTACTCCTACGGTCTGCTGAACGAAATGCTCAGCCGCACGCTCGATCCATCCGGGCTGAATCTGGTGCACACGCAGGCGTACGATCTCGCCGGCCGCATGACGGCGTACACGGACCCCTCGGGGCAGACAACCACGTACGAGTACGACGGCATCGGCAGGCTGCTCGGCACCAGAATGCCGGGCGATCCCGCCCCGCGCACCCATGCCTACGGCCCGGACGGCCGCCTTGCGCGCACCGTGATGCCGGGCGGCATCACGCTGGACTACGGTTACGACGACGCCGGCCGGCTTGCCTCGCTGAACGCGCGCAACCTCCCGGCCGGAGTCGCGGCCATTCCCGGCCATCTGTATACATACGATCTACTGGGGCGCATGACCGGTGCGAGCGCCGGGAGCGCCGTTGTTGCGCGAACGTACGACAGCCTCGGCCGCCAGTTGACCGAGACGGCGGATGGCGACACGCTGCAGGCGTTGTACGACGATGCGGCCGGCGCCGTCACGCGCATCTTCCCGGACGGCCGGCAGGAGACGCTGAGCACCAACCTGAACGGCGTGGTGACGAGGATCGAGCGCACCGCGGCGGGAACGCTCGGCGCCGGCGCGGCAGTGCTGGCGGAGTTCACCCCCTACGGGCCGGCCGCCTCCGGAACCGCGTCGCTCCTCGGCGGGCTGAGCGAGACGGTGGAGTACGATGCGCGCCTGCGCGCGAATGCGATCAGGCTGGAGAGCGGCGGCACGGCGATCGAGGAGGCCATCTATCGCCACGACACCCGCGACCGGCGCCGCGTGGAACTGCTGACGCGCGGCACGGTGCAGTCGCGGCTTTACGACTTCGACGCCCGCTCGCGGCTTGCGCGTTCGCGCGAGGAGGGGGCCGCCATCACCGGTCTCGGCACCGGCGGAACGCAGGCGGAGAATGACGCCGATATCGCGGCCGTGGAGAGCGCGATGACCGCCCCCGGCACCCTGCGCTGGCTCTACACCCCGGCCCCCGGCGGCAGAGCCGATGAGCGCCTGGCCGAGGAGGAAACTCCCTCCGGTGGAACGCCCGCCACCACCGCCTACACCTATGCGGCGGGGCATCGCCTGGCGAGCGCCGGCGCGGAGAGCGTGACGCATTATCCGGATGGCGCGCGCAAGGATGATGGCGCCGCGCGATACACCGTGGATGCGCTGGGGCGCATCGTGCGGGCGGAGAACCTCCCCGGCACGGCCGTGCCCCTGGAGCTGCGCTACGACGCGCTCGGGCGCGTGAGCGGCATCACGCAGAACGGCGGCACCGAACGCCGCATGGGATACTTCGGCGCGGCGCTCTGGCAGGAAAAGGAGGCCGGAACCGTTGTACGGCAGTTCACGCATCATCCGCTCCGCCCCGGCACGCTTGCGATGCATGTGAGCGGCGAGACCTATCTGACGCATCACGATGCGCGGTGCAATCTGCTCGCCGTGACAGACAGCTCCGGCGTCGTTGCCGAACGCTTCCGCTACCAGCCCTTCGGCGCCCCCGCGCCCGCTGCAAGTTCCACCGGCGTGGAGCCCCGCTTCGGCGGGCTGCGCTGGCTGAACGATGCCGGTCTGTATCTTGCGGGGTCGCGGCTCATGGATCCCCGGCACGGCGCATGGCTGAGTCCGGATCCGCTTGGATATGCGGACAGCGCCAATCTCTACAGCTACGCGGCGGGGAATCCGGTGGACCGCATCGACCCCAGCGGCCTCGCGGCTCAGAAGGGGAGCACGGGCGGCGCGAGCGATGGAAGCGGTACCGGGAGCGGCGCTGGAGGACCGATCGGCGTTCCCGCCCCCGGAGCACAGCCGGGAGGTACCTCCATTCCCTCGGTGCTCTACGGACCCGGCAGCGGTGAGGGGGTCGGCGGCCCGCAGTGGCTGAACGGCATCGCCTCCGCCCTGCGCGACATGAGCAACAGCGTGCGCAGGGCGTTCTCGGACCTGATGGATGGCACGCTCGGGCAGCTTGGGAACGTTGGGCAGTTCATCGGCGGGAT
>DASZRW010000043.1:0-66694 GCA_035549015.1 Kapaibacterium sp. (SeqCode) | reverse complement strand
TATCTGCTGGGGCGCGGTACTCATCCGCAATCCCGTGGCATGCTGGACCTGTTCGGGGAGGTGCCTGATGCCTGATGACCTGCAGCGCCTGGAACGCGAGCTGCGCAGCCTGGTGGCCGACGGCGTACGCCGCGGCCTGAGCTCCGCCGAGATTCGCCAGCAGGTATCGCGGCTGATTGCCACGAGCAAGGCGCCGCAGGTGCTGCGTGATCAGATGCTGCGCGACGCGGAGCGCCAGGCGCAGTTCCTGAGTGACACCAGGATGCCGCCGCCGGACCGCGATACGCTGGCCCGCATCACCGCACGCACCAGTAGCTCCTTTGCGCAGATGCAGGGAGCCATCGATGGGCGTGTCGCCCGGATCATCGAGGACGGTCTGCGCCGTGAGCGGTCTGCCCAGGACATGGAGAACCGCATAGCCCAGGTCATGGGCGGCGTGCAGTATCGTGCTGCGACAGTAACCTCCACCGCCCTGAGTGCGTACAACCGCACGGCAACGATGCATGGCGCCACGCAACTGGGCATTGAGCACTTCCGCTATGCAGGCCCGCGCGGCGAGCGCGAGTTCTGCCGGGCTCATGTGGGCATGATATTCACGGCTGATGAGATCGCCCAGATGGACAACGGTCAGGGCCTGCCGGTGAAGACGTACTGCGGTGGTTACAACTGCCGGCATCACTGGGAACCGATCGTAGAAAAGCCGGCGGATATGCCCAGACAGCAGCCACTGCAGTTCGGCCCGGACGATGCACGTGATCCTCTGACCCAGGCGCACTTTGGCGGGGATAGCCACGTTGAGGCGGACTACGGCACGCGAGGATTCGAGTCCATGGTGCTGGGACAATCCATGACGCACCAGCAGCGCAGCCGCCTGGCTGGCGCTCCAACTGGCTCACACGTGGTGGTGCAACCGGCCGTCAGTGACGACGGCATGGATGGCATTCACATGAGCGTGAGCCATCCGATGTACGTGATGCCCTCACAGCGCGTGGTCTTCCGTGCCGCTGATGGCAGCGTAGAGCTGCACAACGACCTACTGGTGATCCGTCCGGATGCCCCTCCGGGCTTCGGTGCGCGCGTATTCGCTACCCAGGTCACGCAGGCGCGCGCGCTGGGTGTGGATCGCATCTCGGTGTTTGCTGCGGGTGAGTTCCGCTCTGAATGGCGGGGATACTATACGTGGCCACGGTTCGGTTATGATGCCGACATCCCCGACGACGTGGCAACGCAACTCCCGCCGAGCTTGTGGTATGCGAAGCGTGTATCGGATCTCATGACCACGGTGGAGGGCAGGCAGTGGTGGCTCATCAACGGGCATTCATTGAGCATGACCTTTGACCTGCATGATGGCAGCTTATCCATGATCATCCTCACGAACTATCTCAAGCAGGAGGGCATCAAGTTATGACAACGGGAGCCACAGACCGGTGGGGGTTCGTCGCATCTACACCAGCACTGCCACCCGCAGGCCGCGAGGTGATCACCACCGACGAGGTGGAGACCGCCAGCATGGATGCTACCTGGGAGGCCGCACGGACGGTCATAGAACACGCGCGCCGGGCGGAGTTTGTAGCCTCAATAAGTGCGAAGCCGGGTTCCGTTTGATTCCCAAATTAAGGTTCCGAAAGGTTCCGAAAGGTGGTTCCGTAAGTTCCGTAAGTACCGAAAGTCCTCCAGCTCGATTTAGAACCAACCACGCCAATTGATCTCAAAACGCGGATTTGTACAGGTGTCCATCTGACGTGTCGCGGCGCGACGGGGGGAGGCCCATTACGGTAGTACACGTTAATCCGGGAACGCGCCCTTGTGAGGGCGCTTTTCTGCTCAGAATCAATGCCTCAGAATCTCTTAATTTGGGAACGCACAGTACCTTCGCGGCATCACTATCCCCTCCTGCGATCCTCCGCCGCATTCACGTACCGGGTTGCCATGCCCTCCTCCATGCGTGCCCATTTCGCCGTGCGTTTGTCGGGGAGGGGTGCCGGCCTGAACACCGGCGCCTCCGGATTGCAGAACGCCATACCCCATCATTCGATCGATCGCGTGCCTCGTGCACCGAGAAGGAGACATCATGGCAGAACTTGATGCCGGCACACTACCACCCGACGCACAGCTCGAGTGCGACATCTGCATCATTGGTTCCGGGGCAGCAGGCATTACGCTTGCGCACCGGCTGCTTGCAACGGGGAGGAACATTCTGCTGCTCGAGAGCAGCCTCGTGGACAAGCGCGATCCGTTCGCCACGGACCAGCGTGAAGCCGTGCAGAGATTCGAGTCCACCTCCGCGGAACCTGCGCGTGAGCTGCTGACGCAGGCGGTGGAGAAGGCAACCGAGCCTGCGCCGGAGGCCTGGAATGCCGATGGCCATCGCTACGAGGATCCCGATACGCAGCCGCTGTACGAAGGGGAAGTGACGCCGGAGATGGGACGCATCGACCCGCGCTTTCTGCTCCGCTCACGCATCCGCGTCTACGGAGGGACCACCAATTGCTGGGGCGGTTGGACACGCACGCTCTCCCCGATCGATTTCGATCGCGGCGATCTGAATCCTGCCTGGGTGTGGCCCATCGATGCGGCGGAGTTGCATCCGTACTACGAGGCGGCGCTGGAATATTGCTCGCTCGGGCACTTCAATCCGTACGACTACGATCGCCCGGAGGAGTGGGTTGGGAAGACCAACCCGCCGATCGCCGTACTCCCGGAGGCCACCGGCGTGGTGCGCACCGGTGTGTTCAGCATCATGAACGGCAACGGTCCTGCGATCGACGGCGCCCTGGACTTTCAGCATGTGTGGGGACCGGACCTGATTCGATCGCACAATGTGACGGTGGTGAGGAATGCCAATGTGCGGCGCCTGGAGACCAACGGCGCTGGCACAGCCATTGCGCGGATCAACGCGCAGACGATCGATCGCTCCGTGCATCCGGCGCGGCCGGGCAACACCTTCACGGTGCGTGCGAAGCATGTTGTGCTTGCCGCGGGAGGGATCGAGACCATCCGTCTGTTACTGATCTCCGGCGGCATCGGCAACGGGTCCGGACATCTCGGGCGCAACTTCATGGTACATCCGCTCAATACCAACGCCGGGCGTCTGTCCATGACATCCCGTCCATCGGTGGAGGTGCAGAACTTCTACAGCCGGTGGCCGGAAGTGGAGTTGAAGGGATATCAATGGCCGCCGCGGATCTTCGCCACGTACGTTCCAACCGATCACACGCTCCGTACCGTCGGGATCGGCAACTTCCGTGCGAAGGTGGATTTCTCCAGCGGCAACATCAATCTCAACTGGGAGCAGGTGCCCAATCCCGCGAGCACGATCCGGCTGAGCAGTACGCGGCGCGACCTGTTCGGCGATCCGGATGTGTTGCTGGACTGGCGTACCACGGCACTGGACGCCCACACGGCGGAAATGGCCATGACGTATACGATCGCCGAAGTGAAGAAGCTGGGCTATGCGTCCGGCGGCACCAGCAACCCGGTGATTACCGCGCCGGGCGATCATCACATGGGGGCCACACGCATGTCGCGCGATCCACGCAACGGATATGTGGATGGGAACTGCCGGTCGCACGAGATCGAGAACCTATACATCGCGAGTTCATCGGTCTTCACAACGGGCGGCGTCTCCAACCCGACGCTGACGATAATTGCGCTGGCGGTGCGCCTGGGCGATCACCTCGCATCGCTGTAGCATCGTCGCAACAGATGGAATCGCTACGGGGCGTGGAGGAGTGGAGAGATTCGGTTCTCTCTGTTCCTCCGCGTCCTCCGCGGCGGATATCCTGCCGGAGATGCCACCATGCCCCGAGCGGCAATCATGCGCGTCCGGTGCAACGAATACGATCCACGGTTCGCATTGCCCAGGTATCACCGGCCCGTAACCAGTGGGCTGTAACATTCGCTCCGTTGATGTGATCATACTTGGCAACAGGCCGTGCAGCATGCCTTTGTCCAGGCACGGCTGGTTGGTCCACACGAGCGAGCCGATACCCATGAGCACATATGCGATCCATTCCGAATCACGCTGCACGACGCGGCGTACCTGGCTTCCGATCATTCTCGTTACGGCGGCACTCTGGTTGTGGGGCGCGCCGGCAGTGACGGCACAGGTAACCGTGAGTCTCGATCCGGCCGTCCGCTTTCAGACGATCGAGGGATGGGGACACGGAAGCGGTAACCTGGCTGCGGGGTGGGCTGCGGTGGACTCCGTCGACTATCAGTACATCGATTATCTCACCGACGACTGGGGCCTCACCGGCACGCGCATCACGGAGGTGGGGCCGCGGCTCGATGGCAGCGGCGGCGACAACGGCGATTGCGACAGCATCGACTGGACGAAGTTCGAACCGGGGCCGGCGAAGTCATTCGACTACATGGCCTATTTCAGGAACCGTGTCCTCGCCGAAGGGTATCGGCCGTCATTCTATTCCAGTCCCGGATACGCCAGCCTCGCCGCCTTCCAGAAGCCATGGATTCTGAATCATCCCGGTGAGCGGGCGCAGCAGATAGTGGCGAATGCACTCTACTGGAAGGAGCACTACGGGGTGGAGATGAATTACGCGGTGATCATCAACGAGCCAACGGGCAACTGGACGCCGAAGGTTCTCGCGGATGATATCGAGGCACTGGGTCCGCGGCTTGCCGCCAACGGCCTTGGAACACGGATTCAATTCCCCGAGGCGGTGGCACCGAAAACCAGTTGGGACTATATCACGGCCGTTCAGGCGGACTCCGGCATGTGGCCGTACGTCGGCCGCCTTTCCTATCACAACTACGGAACCGCCGATCCCTATCGCTCGCAGATCAGGGAGTTCGGTGCATCGATTGGAATACCGACCGCTCAGACGGAGATGGATCCGAACAACATCGACAATCTGTTCGATGATCTGCTCCGCGGCGGCGTCACCTACTGGGAGGTGGCGTTCAGCAGTTCCAACACCGTCAATCCAAATCCGGGATATACATCGTTCACTCCAACGCGGTATTACTTCCGTCTCCGGCAGGTGCTGCATTACGTGCGGCCCGGTGCCGTGCGCATCGGAGCGCAATCCTCGGACACTACCGTTCGCGTGCTCGCATTCGTGAAGGGAGGAGCAGCAACGTCCGTCATCTACAACACCTCACCCGCCACGAAGAGCGTGACGCTGCATGGAGTGCCGTCCGGCAGATACGGGCTTTCGCAGGCCGCAAACTCCGTGATCGCGTTCCAGGAGCTCGGCGTGAGAACCGTTGCGGACAGCGGCACGACGCTGTCGGTTCCGAGCGGCGTGGTGGCAACGCTTTATCCATACGCCGGGCCGAACCTTCCGCCCACCATCATGACCTGGGGCTCCACACCCGGTGTGGTGGAACCGCCGGCCACCACGTCCTCATTGTCCGTGACGGCGAACGATCCCGAGCGCGATCCGCTGACATACCGATGGTCCGTGGTACGCACGCCTGCCGGTGCGAACGTTGCTCTTGCAACGCCCGATGCGGCGACCACAACCGTCAGCGGCCTTACCGCCGCCGGCACGTACGTCTTCAATGTGGAGGTGCGGGATGGAATCAACACCACGTCGAAGCAGGCGTACCTTGTTCGCTACGAGTCGAACCAGCCGCCGGTTCTCGGCTACACCGGGTTCCGCCTTGCGGCGCCGTACGGAGTGGTGCTGGACCTGCCGCGCGCCGACGGCGTGCCGCTGCATACGAACATCGCGCTTCCCACCTCCTCCGGAGTGCTGCAGGCAAACATCTCCGATCTCGAGAACGATACGCTGACGGCGCAGTGGACCGTTGTGAGCCAGCCCCCGACGGCGTCGGTTGCATTGAGCGGCACCATCTCGATATATGCGAGCTTCCGTTCGAACATCACCAATATGACCGTTCCCGGCGACTATGTCTTTCAAATTGCCGTGAGCGATCGCTCGCACGCTCCGGTTATCGCACAGGTGATCTGCACGGTGCATCCGCAGAACACGCCTCCGGTGATCGGTTCGGTCGCCGCCTCGCCGGGTGTGCTCTCGTTGCCGGCAACCACCACGCAGCTCACCGCAACCACGAGCGATCGTGAAGGAGATCTTCTTCGGCACTGGTGGGTGGTGAAATCCGCGCCGGCGGGAGCGCATCCAACGTTCGCTCACCAGGGCCTCCCCAATTCGGAAGTCGGCAACCTGACGGTTCCCGGCATCTATACGTTCACGCTCCGCGCGTTCGACGATATCAGCATGACGACGAAGGATGTGGCAGTGACCGTGCGGAATACTTCGGCCGTGGAGCGCCCGCATCCCGGTGATGCAGATGTGACGGTGTTCCCGAATCCATGCCCGGGGACGTGCATGGTGAGCTATGCGCTCGATGCGCCGGCCAGGGTGCGGATTGAGCTGTACGACGAGATCGGGCAACTGCGCTCCGTGCTCGCCGATGAGGAGGAGCCGGAAGGGCAACGGTGCCGCAGCTTCGAACTCGGCTCGCCGGCAACCGGGGAGTACTTCATCTGCGTGCGCACCGGGAGCCGCACGCGGTTCGTTCCACTCCGGATTCAGCATGACGATTGATGCGTCATGGTGGGTGATATGTCGCCGTGGCGCGCGCGGCCGCGTGCTGGCGGCACACCTTGTCATCTCCGCCTCACGTGATAACTTGGTGCACCGGCGAGATTCAACCTCCAACAACCTCACCATGAAGAATCTTCGGACGCAGTGGGTTCGTGCCGTCTCCCTTCTCATCCTTCCATTCTTGCTTATTGCCGTTGAGCGGGCCTCCGCCCAGCACGCGCATGCCGATTCGCTCCTTGCCCGAGCGAAGCGCGAGTTCAAGGAGGCGGAGGCATGGACAAACGAATCCACCCCGGATGCCGCGTCCGATTCCATCCTTGCACGATACGGTGCCGCAGAAACCCTGCTGAAGCAGACGCTGGCGCTGGAGCCCGCCAATGCCGAGGCGCATTATTTCCTGGGGTACACGTACGATCGCATCTTCACGCGGCGCGCCGGTGGAAGTGATGGCATCACGACCGCGTCGCTCGAACAGGCGCGCACCGTGACCGGCGAGATGAGAAAGGCACTTGCCGCGGACTCGCATTACCGCGGCGAGATCGCGGTGCTTGGTCCGTACGACAAGATCACGGCGGCGTGGGGGGCGTTGGCGCTCAGGTATGCAAAGCAGGGGCTCGCGGACTCCGCGCGCTGGGCCTTTGCCGAGGGGCGCAGGGAGTCCGGGTTCCCGGATGCGGCGCTGGAGCTCTGCCGCAACATCCTCGGCTCATGCCCGCCGGATGCCATCGTGCTTCTCAACGGCGACAACGACACCTTCCCGCTTCTCTACCTGCAATGCGTCGAGGGTCTCCGCAAGGACGTGACACCTGTGAATCTTTCGCTCGCAAACGCTGCGTGGTATGTGAAGATGTTGAAGCATGGGAGCACCCTGGGTTCGGCTGCGCTCCGGCTGGGATACGGTGATGCGCAGCTGGACACGATCCAATGGCGGCAGGTGAACGACAGCCTGCTTCCGATGCAGGTGCCGATCGCGCAGGCGGCTGCAAAGCGTGCGGGCATCACCGACAGGGACGTGCTTCGGCATGGAAGGGCCATGTTCATCCTTCGTACCCAACAGTTCGGTAACTACCACATGTTGTCCATGGCGGATCAGGTGTTGATCGATCTGTTGCGCACCAACGGATGGGAGCGCCCCGTCTGCATCTCCACGTCCGTGGAGTCTGGTGCCAGCCTGGGGCTGCGAGCCTACTCGCGCTGGGCGGGGCTGGTGAACCTGCTCGTTCCCACACGCCAGCCGGCGCAGCCGGATGATACCCAGCCGATCAACTATTCGGTGATGCGTGCCCTCCTGATGCCCGGCTCCGCAGCCGGGATCCCTGCACCTGCCTGGACCAGGCGCCTCGGCTTCTCCGCCATCCGCGACACTGCCATCCCATGCGACTCGCGCGAGCAGGTGGTGCTGACCTATCTGCTTCTGTACGACCGGCTTGCACGATTCGAACTCACCGAGCGGGACGATCGGGCACAGGCCGCTGCAACCCTCGCGGAGATGGAGCGCGCGCTGCCGATGGCAACGATGATGCAGTCACTCCCGGTGGTGGCGGAGCTGGCCCGCATGTACGTCGCCGTGGGTAACGGTGCACGCGCGGAAGAGTATGCCAGGGCCGTTGTCGGGATGATCGACTCGATCGGTTCGGAACAGCTCGCAGCGGCGTATCCGGGCCTGGAGATCTCCGGCCTGCGCACCGAGATGCTTCACATCCTTCATCGGTAGCCGAGTAGAGCGGGGTCCGGGTAAAACCCGGCCCAACACGCGCACCCGATTCGTTCCACATGGGATTCAGCATGCCACAGGGGATTCACATGATGATCGATGCCTCGCCGTGCCGCCGCGCTCCCTTCAACCCGGTGTACCCGCACGGCGCCGGAGAGAACATTCGGCAGGTTGCCCGCTCCGTTCTGAAATAGCTGCGCACTGATCCGGGCTCGGCATCCAACGCATCAACATTGCGCTGTAATGCAAAAGTATCTCGGCGTTCAACCGGACCACTCTCCGGAAAGCCGCACAGCGGCGTGCCGTTTGCAGCACCCTCCTCTTCTCCCGGCCGCCAGGCCGCACCGCTCCAGATATGTATGCTCCCCGGCCTTCGGCCGGCATCACGGTACGTGCCGCCGGTGCCTGTTGCCGGAAGCTGCATGGTATCTGCTGCAGACGGGTGCTCCGCGATGCGTGACCATCTCCGGCATGGCCGGACGTTCTGCCGGATCCCTGCGATATCGCACATACAGGCCGCTAGTGTTCCACCTTCACATCACCGTAGGTGCGATATGTGCGGCCATCACGTTCGATCTCGAGGTAGCATCGATAGATGCCGGCCGGTGCGCTGCTCCAATCCATGGTGAGTGTATACTGGCCGGCCTGCATTACACCACGTTGAACGATCTGGTAGTTCACTCCCGGCGCTGACTCCACCCATACGCGCACGTTGTCCTGCTGGCAGAGCCTGATGTTGAGGGTTGAGGAGGAGCTTGCCGGGTTTGGATAGGCGGCCGGGAACTCCGCGCACACATCGGCGATCGGCTGCCAGTCATCCGATGCATCCCCGATCGTTCCTCCAAGCTGCCCGTTCTCGAACGCGATCTGGATTCCCTGGAAGGCTTGATCCTTTGGCGTGATCGGAGTGGAACAGCCTCCGATACAGGCCGCGATGGCGGAGGCGATGAGAACGATCAGGATGCGCAGGCGCGAAACAAGGCGAAGGATGAACATTGGTTTCGGGATTGATTCCTGACTGCGCCGCGCGCGAACGCATGCGAGGCCGGTTGTTGTTCCAGACACATACGCCATTGGATGTAACGCCCGTGGGGACTTGAACCGCTCCCCAGCGGACGTGCAACCTCCGATGCAACCGCCGGGCGGCGCAATCCAGGTCGGCACCCCTTTCGTATTCACTGTGCGATCGATCGCCTGCCCGCTTCCGGGACCACAGTGGCGCCGATCGTGCTCCGCAATCACTCAATCATCAGGAGAAACACGATGCCGTACATCCTTGTTCGCCACACCGTTGAGGACTTCGACAAGTGGAAGACCATTTTCGATGAGGACGCTCCAAACCGCCAGGCGGGGGGATCGCTGGGAGGCCAGTTGATGCAGACTGCGGGCAACCCGAACGAAGTGACCGTTCTTCTGAAGTGGGAGAGTCTGGAGAAGGCGCAGGCGTTTGCGCAGTCGGACACGCTGCGCGAAGCGATGTCGCGCGCCGGCGTTGTGGGCAAGCCGGAGGTCAGCTTCATCGAGGGCGCGGAATCGCTCACCATCTGATCGAATGCAATCGATGCGCGCAGTTGTCCAGGTTGTGCGCAGACGCCGGTTGAATATCGGCCGGCGTTTCGAACGTCCTCGCCGTGGCAGTGCGGAGATTTGCCGGCTCCGCCGAGCGCAGATGTGACGGTCCAGGTAACAGAATTGAAAGGACGGCCCGGTCCCTTGTTGGGCCGGGCCTTCTTCACGATCGGCACGATCGGCGTTGGGCCCGGTGGAAAACGCTCGGCGCCTGCGCGGAGATCAGGCACCCTCTCTTCAGATTTGAATACTGTACGGCGCATCCCGACATTCGCGCATCCTGCAATGCCCGGCGCGCGCCGCCCGGCTGGCCGGATCCGGCGGACGGTGGATACGGTCCGGCTGCGGATGGAACCATCAACCGAAGCGATCATGGCACTCACACCAAAGCAGATATCATCGGCGCCGAAACGGCGCGAGCGGCTCCTTGCAATCTGCGAGCAGTTGCCGGAAGTGGAGGTTCAACCCGTCGGCGAGGAGCACCTGCAGTTCCAGGTCCGGAAGAAAACGTTCCTCTACTACATGTTCGATCATCACGGCAACGGGCGCATTGCCGCAGCGTGCAAGTCCACGAAGGAGGAACAGGGGCGGCTGGTGACGGATGATCCCGAACACTTTTTCGTTCCGGCATACCTTGGCCCGAGCGGTTGGATCGGCATCTATCTGGATACCGGACGTGTGGACTGGGAGGTCGTTGGGATGTATGCGGCGGCGGCCTGGCGTATGGTTGCGCCGAAGCGCCTGCTCGAGAACCTGTGACACCTGCGTTGCGGGCGCCGTGCGGGCACCGGCATCGTCTGCGTGCTGCCGGGAGAGTGTGCCGTTCGCCACGTTGTCGGAGTCAATGCCCCCCTCCGGCACGGTTGGAGTGTCCGGTGCGATCGCGTTACGTACAGAGGGAATTGATTTCTGATAGGACTTCGATCTGTTATCGCGGAGTGTGACTCCGCGATCGTCATCAGAAGAATGGGGCCGGAGTACAACTCAGGCCCAACGTGTTGTTCAGAGCATATCAGGATACTTCTTCGCAAGTACTTAGATTCTCCGGAGGCGGCATGTACGTGCCGCCCATTCATCAAGCAATCTCGAGGAATCAGGATGAACTCCGGAATGGATGATATCGTGGTTGTGATTACCGGTGCCAGCAGCGGCATCGGCGCGGCGCTTGCGGAGCTGCTCGCTTCCGCTGGGGCCTCCCTGGCGCTGGTTGCGCGCCGTGCGGACGCGCTCGGCGAAGTGGCGGGGCGCTGCGGCGAAAAGGCGCTGGCAATTCCCGCGGACGTATCGCGCCGCGATGAGGTGCAACGCGTTGTTGCCGTTGCATTGGAACGCTTCGGCCGCATCGATGTCTGGGTGAACAATGTGGGGCAGGGGATATCGCGTCTTCCCTCGCAGCTTACCGACGAGGATATCGATCAGGTGATGCAGGTGAACGTCAAGTCCGCGCTGTACGGCATGCAGGAGGTGCTGCCGCATTTTCAGGAGCGGGGGAAGGGGCATGTGATCAACATCTCCTCCATGCTCGGCCGCATGCCGTTCGCGGTGATCCGCTCCGCGTACTGCGGCGCCAAGCACTTCCTCAACGCGCTCACCGCCACCTTCCGCGCCGAAGTGCAGGAGACGCATCCCGGCATCCAGTTCTCCCTCGTATCACCCGGCGTTGTGCGCACGGACTTCGGTCTGAACGCGATGCATGGCGGACCGGACTCGCGTTCGTTTCCCGATGCACAGAACGCGGAGGACGTGGCGGAGGTGATTGCCGGCGTCATCGGGTCGCGCAAACCGGATGTCTACACGCGTGCCGGCGCGCACGATCGCGTTGTGAGCTACTACGACACGCTTGCGGTCGATCCGTGAGAAATGCGCCGAATGGACAGCCTTGAAACCCCGAAGCCATCGGCCGTGCACGGCGATGGCTTCGGGGCTGTGTGCTCCGGTTGGTTATCGCAGGGGCCGTGCGGTTCGGGCCCTGCGATAACCCCTCGGGCCGTTCAATCTGCTGTATCCTGCTAGCGCACAATGCTCAGCGCCGGCTTCTCCGCACTCGAGGCCGTACCGGCGGCCGCACTCGCGACCGGCGCCGAGCACTGGCTTTCCAGGCCGGGCGCCACACGCCGTTCGCCTGCCAGCCGAAGAAGGATTGTGCGTGCATCGATGTTCCGGAGGCTCACCATGTACTCCCGTGCCGCGCATGTATCGCGCGCCCGAACCGCCACAGGAGCAATGGTGCATGCATCCGCCGGCACCGTTCCCTCCTCTGCATCCACCGCTTCCATTCTTCCGGCCGGCATTTCCCGGAACACGCTTCCTGCGCCCATATGCCCCGGCGGCACCTGCATCGAATCAACGGTCGCCCCGGTGGCGGGATTTGCGCCTCCTGCTGCCGCCCAGGACTTCGTGTCGGGAGAGGCGATCGTTGTCCTGGCGGTGAGATGGAGCCTGATGAATCGATGTGCATCGGTCCGGATCGGCCGGCCGGTAATGGCGATCCCCATCCGCCGGTACCGGAGCCCGGGCTGGAATGCCATCGGAACGTCGGCGCCGTTCGCATCCGTTGCCGCGCTCACCCGCAGTATTGCGGCGGCAAATCGTGCCGGGAATCGGATGGCCACCGTGGAGTCCGTACCCTGCGCATCGAGCTGCGTGGCGATCAATGCAAATATCAGCGTAGCCAGCGTGCGTGAATACGGCATCGGTTGTCATCGTAAGAATGTGAAGAGAACCGGCATTGATGTAAATCTACAATTGTCTGCATCGCATTTCGGTGGTGCACCGAATTCAGTACGAACCCGATGCGATTGTTCCCGCTCATGCCTATCCTGCCGACATCAGAGGCCGGTGAAACATACCACATTGATTGGTGGATACAAAGATCAATTGTACATCGGAGATCGATATCCGTACATCGTGGAAAATGACGGGTGGAACCGTGCCACGCGATAACCCCGCTTGCATTGAATGCGCATCGTGTTAACTTGCGCGCGTTCCATCGAAACCATGTCCCCGGAATCTCTCGAATCGTAGACGCAGGAAGCCAGGTAATGTGCTGCGCGATGCCGATCGCATGGTCGGCTCCCCGCTCCATGCAGACGGCTTCCGGTGCGGCCAGGTTGGGCACGCGTTCCCCGTGCCCCGATACATGCCGTGCCCGCCACTGGTCCGGAATCCCCGCGAGCCCGTATGAAATCGGCGCTGCCTCACGGCGCCGCATTTCCGGGCGGGCTGCGTGCGGACGCTCCGGCTGCATCGTCGACTCACCCCTCTCCCCGCAGGATCGCATCAATACCAGACGCACGTGCAGTTGCGGCGCCCGGCAGGTGCCGTCATGCCGTGCCTGTTCATCAATACATCAACAGGGGAGAGATGGACCAATGGATCCAACGCGTTTGTATGTTGCTCCCACCGGAGCAACGAATCCACTCGATCAGAAGTACGATATCTTCGACACCGTGGGAAACCGGCGTGTGAACCTGTTCGGTTTCAGTTTCTTCGATGAAGTGGGCGGGGTGCTTCCCGGAGGCACCGGCCTGGACCTGCTCTCGTCGCAGGATACCGCACTTCCCGGCACCGACCGATTCAGCATGACCTTCAACGACTATTTCGCAACGCTGAAGTCGTACAAGGTGAACTACCTCCGCCTCTTTGTCTTCAATCCCTACAACGTTCGCGTGGTGCCGTTCCTGATCGCCCCGCAGCATCCCGGCAAGTACAATCTCAGCCTGGTCTCCGGCACATACCTTTCGCGCCTCGACGAGTTTGTTGGGGCTGCGAAGAGTCACGGCATCGTTGTCTGCATTTCGCTCTCGAGCAAGCAGGCGATCGAGTCGCCCGGTTTTGCAAGCAATCCGTTTCAATTCAACAACAACACCAACGGCGTGATTGTGGACGATGCGGGCAATGCGGTGGCGAATGCAACGAAGTTCTATTGCGACATTCAGGAACCGAACGATCCGCATCCGGTTCAGCGCAAGATTCTGCTCGGCTCGCTGCAGCGGGGATTGTTCGATGCGATTGTCGGTGCAACGATGAAGCACTGGAATGTGATGTACGAGCTCTTCAACGAGCCGCATTCCGGGATCACGCACGTGCGGGAGTGGCACCGGATCGTGGCCGGCTGGCTGCATCAGAAACTGGTGGACCCTGCTACGGGCAAACGCCGCCGGCTTGTCTCCATCAGTTCCGTGGATGACCTCCTGGACGAACGGTCCAGCCCGGGATTCACCTGCTTCCTGGACGGCCTGGGGATCGGGCCAAGCCCGGTTGGACCTCCGCTGGTGGATGTACTGAGCTATCACGGCGGCGGCACGCCGAACCCTTCGCAGTGGGGCGGATACGGCGGCGGCACCGGCTCGCTCTGCGACGGCACGCAGCCGACTCCGGTGGATCAGATCATCAACGGAAACAACGTGGCGCAGAAGCACCAGCGCGGCATCATCGACGCAATGCACCGGCTCCCCTTTGCCCCGGTGGCGCTCATCTTCGACACCGATTCCCACTATATCGCACAGCGATATCCGGGCGTCTTCGCGCAGGAAGTGCTCAACGTGGATGGCAGTTTCAACCAGCGATGGAGCCCGGCCTACCTCTACAAGATCGATGAGGCGCAGGGGCCGTGCACGAAGGTGACCGTGCCGCCGGACAATCATCATCTGCTGGGGCTGGGGGAGCGGCTTCAGAAGATGCACGTGCTGAACGCCTCGCGGATCACGGTGTTCTGAACGACGGCCGGCCTTCGGAAGAGCAATGCCTCGCGTATGCCCATGACATGCGCGAGGCATTGCGTCGTTCACCCGTATCGCATCGCGATGCAGGCCGTCAACAACGAACCAGCTGAATGAAGAGGCAACCGCCGCAGAAGAAGGATACCGGGCGGATACAGCAGCCCCCCACGCTGGTTACCGTTGCCGAGAGAAATGCCGGCGCGGGCGGGCAGGGGAACGGGATGTGCTCCGGGAAGAAGGCGGGGGACGTGAGCGTCACCGTGGAGTTGAGCCCTCCTGCCCACGACGTCACCAGAACAACGGGGAAGCATGTTGCGGGAATTCCCGTTGCGTTCACCATGTAATCGCAGCAGTTCGGGTCCTGCTGGGCACGAGCCGAAACCGGGGCAAGTGCAACCGCAATCGTAAGCAGCGCGCACGCCAGCAGCGAAGAAATCACGTATCTGTTCATGATGCATCTCCTGTCGGGGGGAGTGATTGAAGATCGGGGGAGGTGATTGAAATGTGCGATGCGGGGGACTGAGTGCAACCTATCACGCATCTGCCTCTGCGCCGAGTACATCTTTGGGTACTCGGCCTCCTGCGATCCGTACGCCGGAGAGGAGCCGGCTGCATGCCCGCGCGGCCGCATCCTCCCCGGCACCGTCGCAGCGGAACCGCGGATTGATTCCGCGACGGAAGAGACCCGCCACAACACTCGGACTGCGATCATATTCGGCTCATCGAGCGGCAGTAGGTTAGCGCCCGTTCAAACAATCCGAGTCTCCGGCGCGACAGCTCAACGTCACCTCTCCGGTTCGACTCGATATCCATCCTGTATTCCTGTTGTCGAGTGGGAGCCCATGCGTCGGAATATTCCCCGTTGAACCGACGCCGTTTGCCTGCCGTGTTCCGATGAGCGTGCATTCGTTCGCGTCGGCGATCAATACGATCGAGCCGTGCCGCATGAAGCATTGCCCGGAATGAACTGGAAGAATACGGCAGTGATCGAATGCTCCGGCCATCGTTGAGAAACGGCAGGGAGCGCCGTGTGATGCATCGCCTGCAACCCCGATAGTTCGGCGACGCCAGGCGCGGTGCTCCACTGCCGGTTATCCGAACCGGCGGACGCAGCCCTGGACGAGACATGGCGTCTCGGCTCCGCTCGCATACGATCGATCGCAATGCCTCCGTTCCGGCGCCGGCATGCACCCCATGCCGATGGTTGCGTTCGGTGGTTCAACGTTCCGATACGAGAGCTCCGTGATTGCTCCGCGTGGTATGACGATGGGGATGAACCGGGGGCGATGAGTGAGAGATGCGGACGATGAAAAAACACCCGCGCGCGCGATCCGCACTCCGTTGCGGCGGAGTGCCCGACAGCCGCGCCAGGTCCGGGCCGAACGATCATTGCAGGCTGGCGCAGAGGTGATGGCGGAAAACGGGAGGCCGGTTGCCCGCGATCCACGCTGTGGAACGTACACTACGCCGTTCCGGCCATCAGGGCCGCGAGATGCCGTGGAGGCGCCTGCCCAAGCTCGCGCTGGAATGCATGCTCGCATTGCCGGAAGGTGGCGCGCATGTCCGCGAGGCGTCCGCGTGCGCGCTGGGCCGTGAGCAGTACCTCGTAGGCCGTCTCGCTCGTCTCGTCGCGCATCACGATCGATCGCGCGCACTCGATCGCCTGATCCAGTTCACCGCTTCGCAGATGCTCCCGTGCGAGAAATTCCTTCGCCTCCAGGAAGGCATCCTTCAGCATATGGCGCTCGTACGACGTCCACTCCTGAAATTCATCCTCGCACAGGAAGTCACCGTTGTAGAGGCGTGCGGCATCCTGATACAGCAGGCGCCGCTCCCCGGCGGTGGCCGCGGCGCGTGCGGACTGGATCAGCTCCTTGAACTTCAGGAAGTCGATCCAGGCGTTCGGCCCGAGATCCAGCATGTAGGCGCCGTCCACGCACTGGACCGGCGGGGCCGCGCCGGTGTCCGGCGCGAACGCCTTGCGGATGTGCGTCACGGCATTGCGAACCAGCAGGTGCATGTTTCGCTCCTCACCGGTATTCCACAGCTTCTCGAAGATGGTGTCCACCGTCAGCCACTGGCAGTGATGTGCCAGCAGAAGCTTGAACAGATCGCGTGCGCGCTTGCGTCGCCAGTCGCTCCGGCCGAGGCTGCGTCCTGCGACCGAAACATCCAGCACGCCGAACGTGACAACGCGGATCCCGGGAGCCGTACCGGCCTGCGTGGACGGATGAACCGTGCGGCCGTGCACTGCCGGCGAGGCCGCTGCGATCTGCGTTCCGCCGGGCGCCTGCTTCGTACGCTGCGTCATCCGTTCGATCACCTGCAGATCCTCCTCGGACAGCCCGAGCATTCTTCCCTCGCGCCGTGTCATGCCTCCGTCGAATCTGGCGATCAGTTCGCGCACGCGCCGCGATGCCGCGGCATCGAATGCGGAGTGCGAGGCGTCCAGAGCCAGACGCCGATAGGTGCGATGCTTCTCCATCTCGTTTGCATCGAAGCAGGCCTGGGCCAGCAATTGCAGAAGTGCATGGCGGTGGCTGAACGGCACTGCGTCGGCGCGCGCCAGCGCATCCTCCAGCCGCGTTATCGCCAACTCCGCATTCCCGCGTTCGCGCTCGGTGGTTGCAAGTTCGATCAACGTTTCGATCTCGCTCGCCGCGTTCCCCAGCGCGCACGATCCGCGAAGGCTTTCCAGGAAGTGGCGTGAGGCTTCCTCCCTGTCTCCCAGGGCGCGGCAGACGCGGCCGATGTAGCGGTGCGATGCGGCGCACTCCAGAAGGCTGCCGCACGTCTCGAACTGCCGCAGCGACGTCAGGTAGTAAAGCAGTGCCCGTGCGTGATCGCCGTAGTCCTCGTAGAAGCGGCCCAGGTGCGAGAGCGAGTATGCGGCTCCGCTCACGTTCCCGATCTCCTGCGAGATGCGAAGGCTCTGGAGATAACAATCCAGCAGCCGCTCCTTTTCACCCAGCGCCTCGTACAGCAGACCGATGTTGTTGAGCGAGATGGATTCCCCTTCGCGGTCCCCTATGCCCTGCGCAATCTCCAGGCTCTGCACCAGCGCCTCCAGCGAGCGTGCATAGTCGCCGAGGTCCATGTAGGAGAGGCCGATGTTGTTGAGCGAGATTCCGATGCCGGTTCTGTCGTTCAACGATTCCTTCACCTCCAGACACTCCAGCTCCGCCCGGAGTGCAGAGGGGACGTCGCCGATGCGATAGGCGATCAGCGACATGTTGCCGGTCACGTATGCAAGGATGCGGCGGTTGTCCATTGCCAGGCCGATCGCCCGTGCCTGCTGGTACATTGCCAGCGCATCGTCGTAGCGATAGAGCCGTTCCAGCGCCGAGCCAACGGCCAGCAGCGCGAACGCCTCGTGTTCGCGGCAGCCGTTATCGTGCGCCACGCGCTGCGCCTCCGTTGCATGGTCCAAGGCCTCCTGAACTTTTCCCAGCACGCGGAGAGCGTGGCTCATCGCCATCAGAGCGCTCGACTCCTCCTCGACATATCCGAATCGTCTGCAGATCGCGATGCATTCGTTCTGCCGATGCAAGCAGCGATCCACCTCGCCGTTCCAGCGATCGATGGTGCCGAGGAGCGAGAGAGCACGAGCCTCTCCAAGGGAGTCATTCTCCTCGCGGCAGATATCCAGCGCCTCCTGCGCGGCGATGCGTCCCCGCTCGTACTCGGATTCCGCGCGATCCACAGAAGCGCCCGTAAGCAGACCGTGCGCGCGCCCCAGCCGATACCCGATTGCTCCGGCCCGCGCAATCATCTCCGTGCTCAACGCCCGCGCGGCTGCCGGTTCGGCCTGCTTCAGCCGCCAGGCGCGCTCGTACAGGGCGTCCACGGCCTGCCGCTCGTTCCAATCCACCTGGCCGGGCCCCGGCGGTGCCGAGGTGTGAACGCCCTCACTGATCTGTTGCATTGCAAATGTTCATCCAACGTTAACCGGGTGCATCTAGCTTGCGGACATTGACATTACGCTCTCGTCATGGTGATGCCGGTACGTATTGAGCGGATACGAACGGCGGCGATTCTCGATCGCTGCGGCAATCACCTCAGAGACAACACGGCGCATCGCCAGATGTTTCCGAAGGATCCCATCGCCGCAATCGGCTGTATGTGCGGCGATCGGAATACCGCGGTCCGCATCGAGCGTCGTGACCATGTCTGCCGGTACTGAGTTGCGGCGATTCCATTTCAAACGAACGCCATGCTGCGGAGAGCGGCGATGAATGCCCGCATTGGATGGCTCCTGTTGCGAGGCTTCACACGGCTCTCTCCGCGACGAACGTTCGCGGGGCGTGGATCGCCGCAACGCGGTGCCGGAGTTCCGATTGCACCGGCGCCCATTGCACCGGCGCCCATTGCATCGGTTCCAATTGCACCGCGCAGCCGCGCCCCGCGATGTGCAGGTTGATTCGATAGCCTCCCGATGCAGACTTCACGATGCATTCCGCTTCATCAACATCGAAGAAGAGCGGATGCGTTGTCGTTCGCGTTTCCCCCCCAGGGCCGGCACGCACGAGATCACCGTTCGGTTCACCCTTCGCGCAGCAGGCACCATTCGCATCGCATTGTCCAACAGCCTGGGCGGGGAAGTGAGCCGGCAGGAGATGGACCGCATGGAGGCTGGCCTCCATGCGGTCGTGCTCCCGGTAGAGAATCTTCCGGGCGGGGGTACATGGTTCGGGTGGAGGCCGATGGTGGTGCGCAGCCGTTCCTCGTGGTGCATTGACGCAGCACTACGGACGAGACCTGCGCCGCTGAAGGTGAGCGGCCGGCGCTCACCGACATCGGGGACGGTTCGTCGATGGCGCTGTCGGAGACTCATCGGAGGGTTGCCCGTCCGATCGGTATGCGACGCTCTCCGCATGAAATCGTGGGACGGTTCAAGACTCCATGACGTTCCCACGCACGTCGAACGCTTGCTCGCGGACGCGCGCGGAGAAGCATCGCAGCGCCGGCATCACATCTCACCCTGTGAAGCCGGCGCATTCATTTGCGGGCGCACCGTTTGCATCGGGAGCGGCGCGGCCGCAATCGTGCATACCCGTTTCTCACACCCCCAGCCGTTCCGCTGCAAGCCGGGTTCCCTCCACGCGTGCGCGGATCTTCGCGAACGCTGTCTCGCGTGCCGTTGAAACATCGTCACCGAACGGGGAGAATCCGCAATCGTCCGTTGTACCAAGCTGGTCAAGCGGAACAAACTGTGCGGCCTGGAGAACGCGGTCGCGTACCTCCTCCGGCGTCTCGATGCGCGGATCGATCGGATCGGTGACCCCCACGAACACTCGCTGCCCCGGCTGCAGATTGTCGCGGATGATGCCCAGCACGCGTGCGGGATCGCTCTCGCTGGCAAGTTGCACATAGAAGTTGCCCACGTTCAGCTTGAACAGATCGGGAAGCAGATCGGCATAGTCCACATCGGCGCTGTGCGTGGAATCGTGATCGCCTCCCGGGCATGTGTGAACGCCGATCCTCTTTCTCTCCTCGTCGGTGAACGATTCCAGAGCCTGGTTGTTCAATGCCACGAAGTTCCGCAGCAGTCCCTTCGAGGGGTCCAGCTTCAGCGAGAGCCGGCCTTCGGTAAAGTCGATCTGCACGGCATGCGCACCGTGCTGCAGGCAGCGGCGGATGTCGGCGGCGCTCTCCGCAAGAAGATCGGCGATGAAATCCTCCTGCGAGTATCCCTCGATGCCGTTGGCCGGATAGAGAAGGCTCAGCGCCGATGCGGAGATCACCGCCTGCTTCAACGGAAGGTTCGTGTGCTGCCGCGCCTCCTTCAGATACGAATCCGCGAATGTGCTGAAGCGGAACGGTCCGCTGGTAAGCGTCGGAAGCTGGCGCGTGTGGCCGTCCGCGAAGGGAATCACCACACCGTCCGATGCAAGGTTCTCGAGTCCGTGGATCGGATATGTTGCGAAGCTCGGCTTGCTCTGCTCGCCATCGGTGATAACCGGCGATCCGGTCGCCTCGAAGTGATGCAATGTGTCGCGCAGCGCCTCGGTATGGAGCGCATCCAGTTCGCTCCGCGTGATCCGGCCGGCGGAAAATGCCGCCGTTCCGTCAATCAGCGATTGCGGCCGTGGGATGCTTCCTATGGGTTCGGTAGGGATCGGCATGTCGGTAAGTCTCCTCTGAATGTTGTCGGTTCGGATGCCGGTGGGCCGGCGGATCGGCGCGCCACCGTTCTCCTGCCCCGGTTTCATCGATCACGTAGGGATGCGCCCGGCATTCCCACCGGCTCCACTGCCGGCGGGCCGCCCACTGCCGCCAACGGCTTTCCCCCTCGATGCGTTATCACTCAGACGGGGCCTTGACCCTGCAGGAGGAAGAATTGATGCCGTCTTGATATGCCCTGGCTGAAATTGCACATGCCGGCGCGTGCGGTCGGGCTGGTATGCCCGGGATGCGGCGATTGCGATTCGGGGGGGATGCCGTGGGATGATGAATGACCGGGATCGCCGCCGGTGTGTGACCGCAGGTGCCCGCCGCTCGTCCGTTCCCGATGATGCGCTCGGGCGTGAGGCGCGCCGTATCGGCGCGAGACAGGTATATGTGGAACAATGGAGACTGGAGGGATATGAAGACGATGATGTATGTGGATCTGGTGGCAACCAGGATCCTTCTGGAAAGCTCGAAGCCGGACCAGGAACTGAAGGCTCTGGTCTGCGACACATCGGTGCGGCACGACTCGCAGGTGGAGTTGCTGGGGGATCTCGGCTTCGAGCGCGAGGGAGCGGGACCTCACTGGACTCTGCGGTGGGGAGCGGGAGGCTCCTCCCGGCCGCGGCGCGACGTGCTCGACATTCTCGAGCCGGTGGCCGTGTGGCATATCGGCGACGTGCACTCCGCACAGCGCACCGCACCGCTCTTCGAACGCGCGGCCGTGGCCAATGAATGGCAGGGCGAGGTGTCGCTCTGCATCGGCTCAACCGGGCACTGCATGGTGTTCACGGCGGAGACGCCGGAGTCCGAGCTCCGCGAAGCATACGAGGACGTACGCCGCAACTACCTCGTCAGCGAATTCCGCCCATCGGAATAGAACGTTCGGTTTCGCGGCATGGATTGGAACGCATACGCAATTGAATGGCAGGGGCATGCCGGCGTGGCATGCCCTGCCTGCATCCGGCAGAGAATGAGCAGAGGATGAATCGTTGCGCCGGCGTTTCCTTTCCTGCTACGTACAGAGGGAATTGATTCCTGATAGCACGTCGATCCGTTATCGCGGAGTATGACTCCGCGATCGCCACCGGAAGAATGGGGCCTGAGTTCTACTCAGGCCCAACGTGCTCTTCAGAGCATGTCAGGATACTTCTTCGCAAGTACTTAGCAGCCGGCGAGGCGAATCTGGATGCAGCCGGTGACCGGATCGCTGGTGACGATCAGGGTCACGCATGTGGTAGCGCAGGGGGCCGGAAGATTTACCTGTGTCGGCGTGTTGTACAGGATCTTCGTGAGTCCGCCGTCCAACGAAACCCAGTCGAACGGGGTTGGCGGCGGAGTCCCGCACGGCACGATGGTGAACCCCGACGTTCCGCGGACGTTCACGTTGTCCGTCTGTGACTGCAGGCCGTTACCCCAGCTTGTCGTTACCGCAATGGGGAAGCAGGCGAGCGGGATGTTCATGTTTGCCGTGATGGTGAACCCGCAACAGGCGTTTGCCTGCGCGTTCGCATGCGGGGCGAACGCAGAAATTGCGAGCACGCATACGGCCGTGCAGATCGAAAGCAACAATGCTCTCTTCATAGGGATTGCTCCGGAAAGGCGTTGATGGAGGCAGGGGATAGTGAACGGGGCAAAGGTCGCAAGGCTCGTCGATGTGCGCAAGGAGAATGAAGACGGCCCGAGCGATAGCGTGCGATTTCCCGATACGGGGGCACGGTCCCGTTATCCTTCCCTGCACGGATGCGGCCCAATCTCCAGGCCTGCGCCGATGGCGCGCGCTGCATCTACAGAGGTGCGTGCTGCATCTGCAGATGCGCGTGCTTCTGCGGGCCTCCGCCTTCTCCGCAACGTATCCGCCTGTCCGCAGGGCGTGCCGCCTGTCTGCTGTTTGCCGCCGCCGGTAAGGTGAAAGCCGCCGGATGTAAGACCATCGTTTCCACCGCAGCGTATGCTGTACACATTGCGCACAAGCAGCCACCGGCTTGAAGTGAACAAGGCTGTTGCGAACGTGCATCCATTGCTGCGTCCGTATGACCATTCACAACCGTATGTCCCGAAACTCCGATGTCGACGGCAGAGCGGGAGTCGTGATGGTCCGGGCAGCCCGGAAGCGCATTGAATCCGATCCAGTACCCGGAAGAGTGCCATGACACGATCCGTTGCAGCAATCGCGACAGCGCTCATCGCCATGCAGGTAGTCACCGCACAGGCGCAGGCGCCGGACACGCTCCGCCCGTATATGGCGAAGGGTGCATGGGCGTACTATAACGACCGGCGGATCACGACGCAGGCGGCACGCTTCGATCTCCCTGCGCCGGTTACCGTCGAGTCGGTCACGATTGCCTTTGGCGGCAGGGCGGGCAGGGCCACGGTGCACCTGTATGGCGCCGAGGCCGGTGCGCCCGCTCCGCTGCTGGAGCACGATCTGGTGGAGCCCGTTGTGGTTACGAAGTCGCATGGGGGGATGGAACGGATCACCGTCACGTTTCATCGTGCGGTGCTGTGCGAATCCACGCAGTTCTTCATCGCGGTGGATCACCTCTCCTCCGGCGTCACCCTTCTCTCCGATACGCGGCAGCGTACCCCCGCCTGCATGAACGCGGCGGACGATGCCTACTACGCTCAGGCGCTCGGGATGGATGACGGCACGTGGCAGTGGGGGCGCTGTGCATACGCGATCGATGCCGTGGTGCACTACCCGGAGCGCGTGTCACCGGAATACTTCGCGGACGCAACGGCCGATGCGATGCTGCCGGACAGCGCATCGCGCAACATGAACATCGCGCTTGCCGACATCGACGGCAACGGCACCATCGATCTCGCGATCGATGGTCGTCTGTATCGCAACGACGGTAACGCACATTTCGCGGACGTGACCGCGGCGGCCGGCCTCGCCGGCAACCCCGCGGCCAACATCGTGCTCGACGTCGACAACGATCTGCGTCCGGATATCCTGTTTCTCCCTGCGGCCTCGGATTCCGCATCGGCGACCCTCTATCTCAACAACGGTGACGGAACCTTCACCCCGCATGCGATCGCGCTGCCACGCATCGCCTATCCCTCCACCTACACGATCGGCGACATTAATGGGGATGGATATCTTGATCTCTTCATCGGCGTCCCGGCGCGCAACCGCGCCCGCTCCGAGGGGAGTCGGTTGCTGTTGAACAACGGTGCCCTGGGCTTCGCCGACAGCACACATATGCTGCTCGGCGAAGCCCGCGGTCCGCTCTACTGCGATGCGGCGCAGTTCGTGGACTACAACGGCGACGGCCTCCCCGATCTCCACCTGGTTGCTGCCGATGGCGCGCGCGACGAGTTGTGGGAGGGACGCCGCGACGGTTCGCTGGCCAATGTCACGGCGCGTGTCTTCACCGGCGGATCCTTTCAATCGGCGGGGCACAGCGTTGCAACGGCATGGGCCGATTACGACAACGACGGCGTGCTGGATCTGCTTCGCCCGACGCTGATGCCGGCCCGCGCCGCGGCCGCGGCCAACGAACCCGGCGGCAGCCTGGTTCGCGGAAGCGTTCCGGCTGCCGGGGCTGTGCCGAGCCTGATCGAGGCGGAGCCGATCGATTTCCATGTTGGACGCTCCTCCGGAATCTGGGGCGATGTTGATAACGACGGCCGGCTCGATTTCCTCCTCGCGACGTCGGACGGATGCAGATATGCCGAACTCTATACACAGAATTCAGCCGGGCACTTCGCTGCGGCCTCCTTCCAGTACGGCCTGTTCCGCACCGCTGCCGGTCCCGATGCCGTTCTTGCGGACCTGGACAACGACGGCCATCTGGACCTGGTGACGTTCGTCGATGGCCATCTCCGGATCTATCGCAATACGATGCCGACCGGAGCGGGGGCCAACTACGCAGAGATCGACCTGACCGGGGAGCACGCTGTCGGCGCGCGCGTCACGCTCTGGGCGGACGGCGTTCGCTACACGCGCGACGTCACCTGCGGGCGGGGATCGCTGGTGCAGGAGCCGGCGCGTGTGCAGTTCGGCCTCGGCTCCGCGCACGTCATAGACTCCGCCTTCGTCCGCTGGGGGAATGGTTCAGTGGAGGCATTGAAGGATCTCGCGATCAACCACGTTGCCTCCGTCCACGAAGGAGGAGCGCACTCGCCGGACAACGGCGGCGCATCCATCCTGGCCGCATCACCCAATCCGTTCTCCACGTCGCTCCGGATCCGGTACCGGCACGGCGCGCGCGAGCGTGTGGAGCTCGGCATCTACACGATGGATGGCGCGCCGGTGGCGACGCTGGTTGACGGCATGGAGGATGCCGGCGAGTATACCGCCACATGGAACGGCTTGAACGCCCGGAACGAGATGGCGCCGCAGGGCGCCTACATGTATCGTCTTCGCTGCGGCGGTGCGGACCTGACCGGCAAGGCCGTGCTGGTTCGCTGAACATTTCGAACTCCGTACTCCCACATGCCTGCCGGGCCTCGCACGCTTGCCGGGCATACGAACACGATCATCACTGTCTGATCACGATGAGAGCACTACGAACGACATCGATTCGCCTGGCTGCCGGAGCGTTATGCCTGGTGCTGGCCGGAGTACTTGTCTCCTCACACGCGGCCGCGCAGGGAAGCGGCCCTGCACAGTCGGAGTTCTCCTCACCGGGAGGAGCAGGGGGCAACGCCGGTGTGGACGAGTTCTCCGGGGCCTTCAACTACAACGTCCCCGTGCTCTCCATCCCGGGCCCGCAGGGCTCCGGGTTCGACGTGACGCTCAGCTATCGGAGCGGTGCTCCGATAGCACAGGATGCTTCATGGGTCGGCTACGGATGGACGCTGAACACCGGCGCCATTACCCGTGACCGGCGCGGATTCCCCGACGACTGGAAGGGGACGGTGAAGTACTGGAACAAGACGAAGAAGTTCTTCTCCGTTACGGCCACGCGGAAGCTGGACTTCGAGATCCTGAGCAAGGATCTGGCCGATGTGGTTCCGTTCAAGCCGACAAATAACAATCCCGGCAACGTCAGCCTGAACCTCTCGCTCACCACCATGTTCAACAACGCAACGGGCTACTCCCGCTCGTTCGGCGTGGGGGCCTGGGCGAAGGGGTTGATGAGTATGAATTACACCTCGAAGAACGATGGCGGCAGCTTCTCGGTACATGTCGATCCGGGGTTGGCTGTTGCCGCGCTCTCCAAGGTCGGCTTGTTCAACAATCTCGGAAAGGATCTGCAGTTCGGCATATCGGCGGCTTCGCTCTTCGCCTCCGCGTATATCAACAGCGCCATCACGCAGGAGCAGCACGTCCCGACGCCGGTGAACCTGAACTACCACGGTGGCTCCTCGAATTACTCGGCGAAGTTCATGGCGGCGCTCAATCCCGCATTCCTTTCCGGGATCGAGGGAGGAGTGGAGGGGAACTACACCTGGTACGAGAACGATCCATCCACCACACTGAACGCGTTCGGCTACATGTACTCCGCCAGCGCTACCGGCGGCGACGCAATGGATTACTACACGGAGCGCCAGGTGGCGTATCGAAGGGAGAATCCATTTCTGCCGGTTCCGTTCAGCAACGCGGACAACTTCCTGGTAGCCGGCACGGGCATGGGAGGGAGCTTCCGCCTGTACAACCGCGGTGCCGGAATCTTCCATCCGAACAGTACCGGCGGGAAGTTCAGCATCGTGCAGGTGGGAGTGGACCTGGCAGCAGGTGCGCGCTTCGGCATCGGAGGGAATCTCGGGCTGGGCTCCGCCAGTTTCAGTGCGGGTGAGTGGGACAAGGTTATTGCCATGGACCGCTTCCGCTTTCAGCAACCGGGCGACCGCGATCCCTACATCTTTCGCTTCCATGGTGATCTTGGCGGCAGCCTCCGCTACGGAGCCAACGACGATGTGCTCTCTGCCCGGCTGCTCCGCTTCACTCCCGATGGTGACGTGATGCCGCATCTGGCGGACGACGTGTACGATCAGGCGAACAACGGCGGGACGATCGGCCGCAATACGTTCGTGGGCTACCACACCAACGCGGAGATGAACCGCACCACGGACCAGGGAGTGTTCTACGACTCGTTCACGAAGGACAGTCTCACCAGATCGCTGGTGGACCGGAGCGACGCGGCCATCCTGGATCAGATCGGCGAGTTCTGCATCACCAATGCAAACGGCATGCGCTATGTGTACGGGCTGCCGGTATATGCGCGTTCGGAGAAGGACATCCAGCTCGGCCTTCCGAAGAATGTGCTGGACAGCACCAGCCGCATGAACTCCAAGTTCATCGCGCACGCCTACCTGAGCGCGCCCGATGCGCCGGTGGTGATCGGGCAGGAACGGCCTGCCCCCTACGCAAGCACCTACCTGCTGACACTGATTACCACGCCGGACTATATCGACCGCACGAACAACGGCCCGACACCCGATGACTTCGGCGGCTATACGAAGTTCAACTACGTGCGTGCCGCCGGGACGCGCACGAAGAGTTCCTCCCTCTCCGGAAGCTGGTTCGCGTGGCGCCAGCCCTACAACGGCCTGCTCTACAGCCGGAACACCCTCTCCGATCCCACGGACGATCTGGGGAGCTTCTCCAGCGGCGAGCGTGAGGTGTACTATCTGAAGTCCATCGAGACCAAGACGCACATCGCCTACTTCGTTACCAACCGGACCAACGTTGTCGTGAACGGGCACCGGATCAAGGGCTCGCTGACACAGCGTCTGGACGCCTACCAGGCGTATCACACGCCGAGCAGCCAGGCGGAGGCACTGATTGCCGGTGACTCCACGTTGACGCAGGCCGGCTACACCTCGCTCTTCGGCGGCACCTATTACCCGAACGCCAACGCCGCGCAGCGATTGGAGCGGATCGAGCTCTATGCGAAGGACGCGGATGGAAACCCGGCGACGCTGATCAAGACTGTTCACTTCGAATACGATTCATCGCTCCGGCAGGGGCTGCCGAATGCGCGCCGGACGGAAGTTCCTCCGTCAACCATCAAGCGCCCCGGCATGCTGACGTTGAAGAAGCTGTGGTGGAGCGAGGGGGATGTTGCCAACGCGGAGTACAGCCCGTACATGTTCGGCTACGAGTATAAGCGCGCGGCCGATTACAGTCACGACGTCGAGCAGCACTATGGCGACATCGCGCACTTCGCGGACGCACTCAGCTCCGCTGAACAGAACCCGGACTACTCGCCGGTGGATATCGATGCCTGGGGGAACTATCAGTTGAACGGAGGCACCCGCTATGTGAAGATGCAACCATGGGTGAACCAGGTTCCGGACACATCCTCGTTCGATCCGGCCGCCTGGCAGTTGAAATGGATCAGGACACCATCGCTCGGCGAGGTCCACGTGCAGTACGAGCAGAACCGATACTCCTACGTGCAGGATCATCCCGCGATGGGAATGGTGAGCCTGAACGATACCGTTTCGAATGACGATGTCGGCGGCACCAACAAGTACTATCTGAACACCGGCGACATCGGCGTGCCGGACACGAATGCGGCTGCCGTGAACGCGCTGGCCGTGCTCATGCGCCGGACGTTCATGCAGGCGAACGCCGCAGGCGCGAAGGAGCGAGCCTACTTCAAGCTCCTCTACGCGCTGAAGGGGGGAACGCCGCATCTGGACGACACGTACACCGGCGACTACATCCGTGGGTATGCTCCGGTTGACAATATCGGCGTGGACGTGATTTCCGGTACGCATCCGAGGTACCGGCTCTACGTGTCGCTGAAGGGGGACCGCATCCCGAAGCAGATCTGCGGCGAGTTCGTGATGAAGAACAAGCTGGGCCTGATGGGGCCGGACGATGGTGTTGCCTTCACGGACAACGGCCCGGGAATGATCTCCACTCTCCTGTTCCAGTATGCCCGCGCCGGCTATACGGAATCCGAGCACTGCCAGGCGATCGACTTTCACGACTCCTACATCCGCGTGCCGCTCCTCTATCCCAAGCTCGGCGGCGGTGTGCGCGTGCGGCGCCTGCTGACCTACGATCCCGGCAATGCCGGCGACAGCGCGCTTACCGGCTCCGAGTATATCTACGACGATTATGATGACGCGCGCCACGAGCACGTGAGCAGCGGCGTTGCCGTGAACGAGCCCTCCGCCTGCCGCGAGGAGAACGCGCTGGTGAACGTATGGGGGACCGAGGCCAAGCCGGATATGGCCAACAAGATCATTGCCGGCGAGGACCTTGGCCGGTACGAAGGAATGCCGGGGGAATCGCTTCTGCCGGCTGCGAGTGTCGGGTACTCGCGCGTCGTTGTGCGAAGCATTCACACCGGCAGGAGCAACCCCGGATTCTCCATCGCGCGCTACTTCACCGCAAAGGACTATCCGTTCTTCGAGAACTACTCCGGCATCGGCCGCAGCGTGGACTACTCCGGCGTTGCCGGCCTGGACAAACAGACAATGCCGTGGGAGAATGCGGCCGCGAACATGGCGCTCTCGCAGGTGCCGTATGCACCGGCGATCAGTTTCTACGAGGACGATCTCTGGATGTCGCAGGGATACCGGTTCGTGCTGAATGACATGCACGGGCAGTTTCGCAGCCGCGCGGCCTACAGCGGCACCTATGCGAACAAGGACAGCTGGACGCTTGCCTCGAGCCAGGAAGTAAGCTACTTCCAGCCCGGCGAGAAGATCCCGATGCTCGCGAAGCCCGGCGATGTGGCGGTGATGGATACGCCGGGTGCGGAGATGGAGATCGCACACGATCGCCGCTCGTACGACAACGCGGTGGTGGACGGAAAGCTGGAGGGGGACTTCTCGATACTTCCTGCCCCTCCCTTCACCATCAGCCTTTCCGGGCAGGGATATCTGGAAACCACCTCCGGCACGCTCGCCACATTCGTGACGAGCAAGGTTACCCGCTACCCAACGATTCAGAAGGGAGTGGTGAGCTATGCCGACGGCGTCTATCACTATTCCCGCAACGAGGCGTTCGATCCGCTCAGCGGAGCGCCGGTGATCGTTCACACCGCCGATGGGTTCGACGGGCTCGCGCTGGAGCAGGCGCCAACGGGGCAGCTGGGAGCCTATCACTCCTACAACTTCCCGGCCGCGGAGCGCTACACGGGAATGGGGCAGATCGCGAACAACGAACATCAACTCCTTCGCCATTCCGGTTCGCTTTCCATCGTCAAGCACGGGTCCGGATCGGTCACGATCACTCCAACCTCAACGGACTCCCTCTGTCCGCTCCGATCGCTCTTCACGCAGGGCGACCTGATCCACCTCACCGCGCCGGGAGGAACGTCCGATCTCGGCCTCTTCCACGTGAACGCCGTCACCGTCGGGCTCTCGGTGGTGCTGGACCTGAGGCCGGTCTCCACGAGCGTTGCAAGCACGAACACCACCACGGGAAATGCGGACATCGAGGTGATCCGGAGCGGGTACACAAACCAGTTGAATGCGAGCGCGGGATCGATCGCCACCTACGGCAGTACGGAGACGCAGATCCAGACCGGCGCCGATATCGACCTGCAGCCGGCGTCGCAGATTGCCGCACGCGGCTCCTTCATCAGCAATCTCAACACCCTGGTCCATACCAGCGGCGGCAGCATCTCGCAGACCACGATGCAGTCCATGGGCGTTGCCGTCCAGGATCCGGTGACCGGCATGTGCAATGCGATGAGTGTCTGGGTGGGGACCAACATCCTCACCGGTCAGCCGGTGATCTCCGTGAACGTGCCATCGCCGGCTCCGCCGCAGATGAGCACGGACCTGGCTGGAATCGGCGGACACTTCGCGCTCGATGCGGATGGCAATCTTGTCTACTACGGCTGCGTCAGCGGCTGCTGCCCGCAGCCGGTCACCTGCATACAGTTCTGCAGTACAACGCAGCCCCAGGGGCCGGGCGCGACGAACGTGATAGCGGCGTCGGCAACCACGTATGACAACGTCTCTCCGTACGATTCAATCGAGATACCACACACGCCTTCGGATGCGAACGAATTCGAGTACGGTGCCAGGGGGAAGTGGAGGCCCCGGGCCAGCTTCCTCTATCGTACCGGCATCGTTGGCGGCAGCGGCCACTCAGGCATCGAGCGCGACTACAAGGGGGCCGGCACCTTCACGGACTTCCAGCTCTTCAACTGGAACAGTCCGGCCTCCAGTCTCAAGTGGGGGAAGTGGTTCCGTACCGACAGCGTCACGCAGTATTCGCCATACGGCGAGCCGCAGGAGACGGTGGACATCAACGGTGTCTACTCCTCGCTGAAGGCCTGCAACGATCACACCGGGCTTCTGCTGATGGCGGCCAATGCCAACTATGGCTCCGTTGCCTTCCAGAACTTCGAATCGTCCGCAGCGGGAGTGGTGGTCATGGGTGCCGCAATGCCCGGCATTGCCCACACCGGTTTCTACTCCCGAAGCGTGACGGGCGCTGTCTCCACCGCCTCGCTGGCATCGGTCAGGATTACGGACCAGACGGTCAACAAGGGGCTCTCCATCCGGTTCTGGATGAAGGTTACCGATCCCGCTATCGTTGCGCCAGCGGGGAGCCACTCGATTTCCGTGCACCTGAGCGATGGCGGCTGGAGCCAGACGTTCCGGATCTCGCCAACGTACAAGGTGGCGCAGACGGGAGAGTGGTCGTTGTACGAGGTGACGCTGAACCCATTCCCTGCCGTTCCCGCCGGCACCACGCTCTCGATGTCGCTGGATGCCAGTCTGAGCGCGGGAGCGGACACGGCCTGGATCGATGACATCCGCATGCAGCCGCTCGATGCCGTGGTGACCACGTTCGTCGTCGATCGCGACCGGCAGCGGCTCATGGCGGGGCTGGACGACCAGCACTTCGCACTCTACAACCAGTACAACGCCGAGGGGAGGCTGCTGCGGCAGCGGAAGGAGACGGCGCGCGGCGTCCGGACGACCGGCGAGCAGCTCGGGAATCTCCCGATGCTGAAGCGATACGACAACACCGTGGTTCCCGATCCCGGCGGCGCACCGAACGGAACGCGTCGAAAGGGAGGGAACGAGCGGGCATACACGGCGCTTGCCGGCGAGCGGGTATCGCCGAAGGGACCGCGCATCGACCTGCTCGATGCGGAAGTCAATGCCGATGGCATACGGACTCGTACGCTCGGGAGCAGGCAGTGGAAGCCGTTCGATCCGCGGTCGCTGGCATCGTTCAACCTGGACTCCATCGGCGCGCCGGAGATTCCGGCGCTGAAGAAGCTGGAGTGGATGAAGCAACTGGCCACGATCGAGGACCGCGAGCATGCAGCGCGCGACTCCGCAGCCGCGGCAACGGATATCGCCACGCGGGCGGCCTGCAACGCGAGCGTGGAGGAACTGCACGCGCAGCGTGCGGAACTGCTCGGCAAACTCGGAATCAGCGAGGCTGAATGGGCGGCATTGAAGGATGAGGCGCAGTCCGCAGGCACCGAGAAGAAGGAGGAGGATGCGCGATGAACAACCGTGAGCCGAACCAACGCCGATATACCGAATTCATGAGAACGATGAACGGCATGAACCGAGCGATACGCACTCTGATTCCGATCCTGGTTGCAGTGATCGCCGCCATGGCCGCGCCGCGGCCGCTCCTCGCGCAGCGCACGGCGATATCGCCGCACCGGCAGGAGACGTTGGCGACCGACTCGACGGCGCTGGTGCCGGCGTTCCGTTACATCGAGCGGGACGATCATGTCACGCTGAACTACAGCTCGCTGAAGAGTGTCTCCACGGGGGGCGGCAACGCCGTTGCCACGCTGACGCGCACGCCGAACTTCTCCCCGAACAACTGTGCGGCGCGGACGCTCCACTCCGCCGTGCTCGATGTGAAGTTCGACCGCAACGACGACTTCGAATACGCAGGCACCGGGAACTTCCTGGACACCGTCAAGTTCCAGATCAAGCGCATCAACACCGCCGGGGGGCCATCGTTCTTTTCATCGGTGACGCTGAAGATCGACCAGAGCAATCCGGAGCAGTGGTACCATCTGGACTTCGCCGGCCTGCTCACCGCGTACGATTCCACCGCGCAGTTTGTCATCACCGTTACCGATGCCCTGGTGGATGCGAACACCACGCGCGACCTGCGGCTCACGATGTCGTTTCACGACGAGTATTCCATCGACGCGCACAACAGCAGCAACGCTGCCACGCCGCTGGTGGCCATCGACCCGATACGCCCGACGAACGGTATCAAGCGAACCAACCCGGTTCTCTTTTCCTGGCATCTCGCAACCGGCTGCTCCGACACCTTCCCCGACTATCAGTTCCAGATCCTCCGGCTCTACAACACGGACACCAGCACCGCCTACACGCGCGCGAGCGATGCCCATCTGAAGACGAAGGCAACGGTGGACTGGAGCCAGGCGCTGACGGTGGAGACCGGCGGCAGCAAGCCGGAGCTGAAGCTGACGCTTGCGGAGGGATCCGGCTACTATATCTGGCGCGTGCGCCCGATCGGCAACATGTATCCGGGCGACTTCGCGAACGACCAGAACTGGGGAGTATGGAGCACATCGCCGCCCAACGATACGGTGTTGAACTTCACCTCGCCGACGGACGCGGGGCTTCCCGACTATGCGTTCTTCTATCATCAGTTCGACAACGACAAGAACTGGACATACACGCGGGCGTTCAGCGAGGGGTTGCGCGTTGCCGAGGGGATCGCCTACAGCAACAGGAACCTGCAGCCGGTGCAGGTGCAGAAGAAGGTACAGTCCGGCAATCACATCCTGGTGGGCCAGACCGTGTACGACCGCTCCGCCCGCCCGGCCGTTCAATCGCTCAGCGCCCCGGCAGACAGCGCGGAGCTCGGCTACTTCGGCTTCATCGATGGTCCGATCATGAGCGGGCAGAAGAGCTATCGTGCGGAGCACTTCGATGACGACGCGAACTACGACAGCCCCAGCCACACGGACGACGGGCTGATCCACAACTACTACTCCAGCAGCAACAGCGACAAGACCGTCGGGACGGCGGAGGGGATTCCCTTCGTGCAGACGCACTACTCCCCCGACGGCACCGGGCGTCCGGAAGAGGGGGGCTCCATCGGCGACACGCTCCGGATCGGCGGCTCGGGAAGCGGCCAGAGCCGGACCTCGCGGGCGTACTACTCCGGCGTCTCCAGCATGGAACTGATCAACATGTTCGGCGACGAGGCTCCCTCGGACACCAGCGTCTACAAGGTGCTGCGGCAGGGGCCGAACAAGCAGGTGATGGTGGAATATCACTCCAAGGAGGGGCAGGTGATCGCCACATGCCAGCAGGAGCAGCATCACGGCGGCCTGCTGGTCAACAACGATTACGAGCGCCCCTTCCTTTCGGAGATGATGATACGGGATACCATCGGCGGGCGGCGCTCCATCGATCCCTACTCCTTCACCTCCAACAAGCGGCTCAGCTTCACGGACACGACGACGATCACGCTCGTCTACAAGATCACGCCGGCCGAGCTCAGCGAGACCGAGTGTGTGACGCAGTGCACCACGTGCGACTATCGCGTGCGGCTGCTGGTGCACGACGTGGACCATCCGGAGAACACGTTCGAGAAGGATACGCTTGTTCCGCCGGCATCGTGCGGCGGCGCGCCGACGCTGAGTCTCTCGATCCCGCTGGTGCTGCCGCCGGGGACGTACGTGGTGGAGCGGATACTGGAGACGAACACCGCGGACCCCGCCTCCACGGCGCCTGGCGGGAGCACCTATGCCGATGAATATCGTGCCAGCGTGGTCTCGCAGGTGGTGAACGCCGTCTGGGGGTTCGACTCGCTTGCGAAGGTGAAGCACTACCTGGACGATGGGAAGCTGGACAGCCTGTACATCTATCTGAACGTGGACCCGGAGCACGATACCGTGAAGGTGATCAACGGCAACTGCTGCCCGGTTCGCATCCCGATCATCGAACCGGATTGCGCTTCGGATCCCTGCCGCGACTCCGTTCCGAACTTCGAACGCTACCTGATCTCGATGTGGGGGCATACGTTCGGTGGGAACGACACGAACAATCTGAACAAGTACTTCCGCTCCGGTGGAGGGGACCAGTATCCGGGGGGGAACGGGACCTACCCGAACGGCCTGGGGGCGTTCAACAAGCTCATCGCCAACATGTTGAACGAGACGGTCGGCGGCAATCACGTGTACGACTGCTCATCGCTCTTCAACTGCTGGAAGGCGCTGGTGGACAACTACCGCCAGCTTGCCACGACCGACGGTGACTCCACGCATCTCTCCAACAGCTTCAGCCTGCTGGAGTCCTTCCTGGACTGTGCCGGACGCCGCATCGTTGATACGGCCCACGTTCCCTACGATGCCACCCGCGGCTATCTGCTCTTCGCCTACAAGTACATCAACTACAACATCGGGAGCAATCCGGATTGCCAGACGTATGCCGGCTACAAGCCCGCATGGCACAACAACGTGGACTCCATCAAGCAGTGGGATTCGCTGTACCAGTGTATCCGCATGGGCATACGCACCGGAGGTGGAACGGACGTTGGCGGTGACATCAAGAGCGAGTGCGAGGAAGGTGCGGGAGGGAACAAGGACAAGCTCGATGCCTGCCTGCTCGATCTCAAGAGCCGGATCGACGGTGCATGCGACCAGGTATGCGATGCACATCGCGACATGTATATCGGCGCCATCCTGAGGGGATACGCGGCAAATAACCAGTCCATCTCGTGGGATCATGTGATCTGTATCGCCGACGCGCTGGTGGACAGCTGCAAGGCGATGTGCCAGGTGACGGTGACATGGGACAACGGCCATCCGAAGCATGTCACATCGATAGGAGCGCCGGGTGATGCGGACCGGATGGACACGGTCTACAACTTCGAGCCGGAGATCGTGCCGAAGGGTGTTGGAAGCTGCGCCAGTGGCTGGCGGACGTACCAGGGGTGGACGCGGGACTACAAGACCATCATCGTGGAGTACCTGAACGAGAACCTCGAGCGGTTCCGCAGGGACACGGTGGGGACCGGAGGGGGTAACTGGAACTTCAAGCGGGTGCTGCGCGAGATCGGCATCCCGTCGGATATCCTGAGCACGATCGGCGATTCGCTTGTGCTGGTGTATCCCACCGACGTGAGCGGCCGCTTCGAGCTTGGCGGCGATCCCGCGTGTGAGCTCTGGTATCATGCGGATACCACATTCCTCGGCACGCCGGCCAGCCCGCATCCGATGGTGAGCACGCTGAACAACTTCCTCGACGAGCAATGGGGATTCCAGGTAGACGAAGAGGACGATTCACATATCGATCACTGTGAGCAGGATAGTTTCGGGATCCGCACACGCATCTATACGTATTCGAACACGACGTTGCCGCCGGATTATGTGGACATGCGGGACGGCTACTTCGCAACCACATTCGTCGGCATCAATGGCAGTCCCAGTGCTCAGCCGCTGAGCGACTTCTTCACGTACGAATCGCCAACGGGCGATCACAACCTGTTCACGAACGAGATCGCCGCGTTCCAGTGGCATTCAGGCGACCCGTACCGTATCGGTTTCGCGCAGCTCAAGTCCGCCGGCGTTTCCGGAGCGCTTCAGGTGCAGACCACACTCGAAGGCATCTGCAGCGCCGACAATCTGGTCTATGGTGGAGGTGCCCACGAGGTGCTGACCCAGATTACACTGAGCGACTATTGGGGGTCGGAATGTGCCGGCCATCAAGGGGGCAGCGGCGACATCCCCCTTAACAGCTCTACCAGTGCATGGCTCGACACCTACTTTTCGCATTCGTATACGGGGTATTTCGGTCGATTCTCCGAGGATGCTGATCATTACCTCTGGTTCAACCATTACACCTGGGCCGGAGGAGGGGTCAGCACAAGTTCGCGACGCTACTGCGCCATCCGCTTCTTTGTCTCGCGCGACAAGCGGGTTGCCACGGATGTCTGCGAGACGATCGAGTGCCCGGCCGTCTGCTTCCGCTTCGTGAAGCCGGACAACGCCGTCGGCCACGCCGATACGCTGCGGCCCGAGAACTGCCGCGAGACGGCGGCGCGGAAGATCAGCGAGTCCATCAACCGCCAGATCTCCGCGTGCGCGGAGGCGAGGGTGGGGGCGCTGAAAGAGAAGTACATCCACACCTGCTCCGATCCGACGAACGTGAAGGATCTGTTCATGGTGATGTACCCGCAGGACTACTTCCACTTCACGCTCTTCTATTACGACCGCGTCGGCAACCTGGTGCGGACGGTGCAGCCGAAGGGGATGGTAACCGGCACCGCGAATCGCCTGGCCCATCCGCCGCACACGTTCGTCAGCCGCTACGAGTACAACTCGCTGGGGCAGCCCACGTGGACGGGGAACCTTGACGGCGGCGAGGTTCGCTACTGGTACGACAGCAAGGGGCGCGCCCGTTTCAGCATGACGCTGCAGCAGGGGCTTACCGGAGCGTACTCCTATGTGAAGTACGATGCTCTTGGCCGCATCGTGGAGAGGGGACGCGGAGCGGGAGGGAACCAGCCGGGGCTGCTGGATGGGAACGTGAATGTGGCCTCCTTCCCGGCCGGCGGGAGCGAGCGGACGCACATCGTCTACTCGGTGCCGCTCGCGAGCATGGGGTACCTGGATGGCTCGCCGCAGCACAACCTGCAGAACAGGGTGAGCTATGTCTACACGGACGAGGGCTCCCGCACCTGCTACAGCTACGACGCGCATGGCAACATCGAGTGGGTGTCGCAGGAGATCCCCGGCTTCAACGAGCCGGGCACGGGGGTGCTCCGCAGGAACTACACGAAGTACACGTACGACCTGGTAAGCGGCAACATGAACCAGGTGGACTACAACGAGGGGCGGGTGGATCAGTTCCATCATCGCTACACGCACGATGCCGATGGCAGGATGGTGAAGGTGGAGACCTCGCGCGACGGCCAGATCTGGGACCGCGATGCAGGCTACTCCTACACGCCGCTGGGGCAGTTGAAGCGGCTGGAGCTGGGTGAGGACAAGGTGCAGGGGATGGACTACGTGTACACACCGCAGGGGTGGCTGAAGGCGATCAACCACGCGAGCCTGGACTCCTCCAAGGATCCCGGCCTGGACGCCCCAACGGTGAACACCTACCCGGCGGACTCCTTCGCGCTGGAGCTGCGCTACTTCAATAGCGACTTCAAGCACACCGGATCGCAGTTCGAGGCAACGGCCGGTGCCGGCCTGGTGAGCCCCACTCCGCTCTACGACGGTACGATAAGCGGCGCGGCCACCAACATCGTCCACAAGGCGGCGCCGGGAAGTGTGCAGTACGAGGGGCTGGCGGGAGAGACCTACCGGTACGACCTCCTTGGGCGGCTGGATACCAGCAACTTCTCCGGTTACAATGCGGCGACCTCCGTCTGGACTGCCACCGCGGACTACCGGACATGGTATCGCTACGATGCCAACGGCAACATCGATACGCTCCACCGCAACGCCAACCTGGTGGGCCCGGGCGGGAGCCAGACGAACGGGATGGATCACCAGGGGCATGTCTACCAGGCGGGGACCAACCGGTTGCTGCAGGTGAACGACACGGCGAACGCCACCAGGTACTCGCAGGATATCGACAACCAGAACGCGAACAACTATACGTACGATCTGGACGGCCATCTGACGAACGACGTGGCCGGGCGGGTCACCGCGATCACCTGGAACAATATCGGCAAGGTGCGCGGCTATACGGAGCCGCCGGTGGGGCCTGGAGGGCCATCCACCCAGCATACCTGGACCTACGACGGCTTCGGCGATCGTGTGAAGACCTCCAGCATGATCAACCTGCCGACCGGGGCGAAGAACATCACGAACGAATACTACGTGCGCGACGCCGCCGGCGTGGTGATGGCGATCTACCGCGAGATCTGCATCGTGACGCCGATCGTGCCGTTCGGCCCGGATACGGACGGGGACGGCATCCCGGACGCGTCCGATAACTGCCCGTTTGTCTACAACCCGCTGCAGAGCGATATCGACCACGACGGCATCGGCGACGAGTGCGACACCGACATCGACGGCGACGGCGTGCTGAACGAGGCCGACAACTGTCCGCTGGTGGCGAACGCGTCGCAGAATCCGATCGTATGCCTGGGAGATGCCGATGGGGATGGCATACTGGATGGGGCGGACCCCTGTCCCTCGATCCCGAACCCGCTCGTGAGCACGGACCTGAACGGCAACGGGATCCCGGACGTGTGCGACGTGGACTATGTGCGGGGCAATCTGGACGAGTGGACCCGTACGGACTGCTCCATGACGCTGGCGGAGTTGCCGATCTACGGACTCGAGCGCGTGGGAACGTGCAAGCCGAACATTCCTCTCAGCGACACCGTGCCGACGGCGATCTTCACGCGCAATCTCTACAAGAAAGAGTACGAGCTGAAGGACAACCTCGGCAGCGTGCGCCTGATGATCAGCGATGCGAAGAAGGCGCGGCTCTCCCCCTCCGGCGCGCCCGGCCGGTTCTACGCGGATGTCCTCTCCTTCTCCAACTACTATCCGTTCGGGATGCAGCAGCCGTCGCGCGGCGGAAGCTCCAGCCGCTACGGGTATGATGACATGGAGCGGGACGCCCCCACCGGCAACCAGTACAATACCAGCTTCCGGGAGTACGACCCGCGGCTCGGGCGCTGGTGGGGGAACGATCCGGTGACGCATCCGGGTGAGTCGCCATACGTGGCGATGGGGGACAATCCGGTGATGATGACGGATCGAAATGGGGCGGATCCATCCACATCACCGGGTTTGACGATCAAAAGCGACAATGGCGGGCCGAATCCAGCCCATACGCCTGATGGAGGCATTGTTGAATGGGGTGTTGGCAGTGACGGTAGGGATTATGGACGCATCAGGTTTCCATGGGGCAGTACTCCGTGGGTTGCGGCTCTCGTTGTAACACCGGACTCCTACAACCCAACGGTCGACTTACAGACAACGATCCAATATCAATACGATTTGGGAGAGCGTAACCCATATCAGATTGGACCCGCGAGTACATCCGTTGGCCAGCCTGGGCCTGTTGAGAAGTACGTTCCGATCTGGGGGAATGGCCGTGCGGCAATTGATGACTTCCAAAATGGGAACTATGGACGGGGGATTCTTCACACTCTGGGAGCGGCCACCGATGTGTTCCTTGCGAAGTCCCTTCTAACCGCTGCGGGGCGGATAACGGTCGAAACGGTTGGAAAAGATATCATTGAGGAGTCGCTGGACCAAGCGACTACCCATCCGCCGACGCAGCTAACTGGTCCTACCCAACCTCTTGCGCTACCGAGTGGCCCCCCACCTCCTCTTGCGCTGCCAAGTGGCCCCACCGTTCCCATTGGCGAGGCAGCAGACCGTATTCTTGTTGCAGATCGAATTAATGCTGCCTTGAAGGCGGATATATTTCATCATGCTCCAAGTTTCCTCTCCAAAGAGCAGCTGGAGGCTGGAACACTATTCAACCTGACGGGTGGAGATGGGATTAAACGGTTACTCCTTCAAACCGAAGGCGAAATGAATGGAAAGTCGGGTATCTTTGAGTACATTCTCGATCCGAATGACGTGATCACCCATCAACGTTTCATTCCGGGTGGGAGAATTACTGGTGTTCCAAATCAGAAGGTGGTGCCTTGACATGATCCATATCAAGATCCCGTATGACTTTATTTGCCGCTCTGTCGACATCGACTGGCAGGATATACTGTTCGGTCTTGAAAACGAGTTGATCTCTTCGACCGTTGCAATAGAACAGGCAACGGTGATCTTGAACAACAGCGGTAGATACGAACCTGATATCGTGGATGTGGCAAGTTGTTCACCAGCCGATCCAATCATCGAATTGGTGGCGAGGTTGGCACGGCGCGAGCAGCCCAGACCGGAGGGTAATGTCAGAGAGAAGTGGCTGTATATTATTCTCGCGTGGCTGTATGATCATCGTCACTCAATTGCCGATCCGCTTTCTATGGTCGAGGAAGTCTATGCGGACTTCGATTATCCTGAGGAAGTGGCGCCGTTTGTTCGTTATATGCCGATGGTTGGGCCGGACCTTGGAAGCCGAGAGGCAAACGAGGAGCGGATGGTGGGTAATTGGAAAGCCTATCTGGACCGCACAGGCGAGCGCTTCCGCAATTCAAGCTGTTATTGACTTGCTCTCAAGAAAGAAGCAAAGAAAGTCAATGCTGTCATCGTGTCAAAAACCCCGGCTCGCCGGGGACGCCGAGCATCGCGAAGCGGAAGGATCTGGGGGCTACGGGCACTCTTCGGAAAGATGCGCTTCGCAGCCCTGCGGGTCTTCGCCTTCGGCTCAGGATTGACGCCCGGGTTAGCACGCCGATTCTTTACATACCATTGAGCAGATCAGCAGGTTCCTACGGTGAATGAATTGTTTGTTGCTGCTTAATGCGTTCTTTGTTGGGCAACAGTTGTACTACTGCGTCTGTCAGGTTGCGAAGAGCAATACCGCGACAACAGGTAATGCCCTGCATAGTGTGATCGCGGCACCGGTACACAACCATGTACTCGCATGCCGAGTGGGGGATGATCATCTTCTCTCTCCGCCATCGCGGCCCTCGGGCGCCGCGCACAGTTCGGGCGGTACTACCCATTCAAACTGGAGAGAGGAGTATCATGAGGAACAGATCCATTATCAGGCTGGCGTCGCTGGCGCTGTTGTTCACGGCGCTTGCGGCCACGCGGCTCGCGGCGCAGGGGGGCGTGATCGCTCACTGTACCTGCAAGTTCATTACCATCAACGTGGATGCGAAGGTTGCCTGCAAGGTGACCGTGGTGGTGATCTATCCCGGGCAGTTGAGTCCGGGGGTGACGGTGGCACCGGGGACCTCGGTGCAGGTGCCGTGCGCGGACGGCTGCGAGGTGACGCTGGTGGATTGCCAGAACCACAAGAACGAGTTGGACCCAACCGGCTGCCTGTTCAACTTCCCGGCGGGCGTGGGCTGCTGTGTTGATGCATGCCTGGGCACCGATGCCAAGGGCTGTCCGGAACTGAACATCCGCCCCGCGAAGGGCCCGTGCCCCTGCTGAGCGTGTGAAGAGAGGGTCGCCGGTCGCGGAGTATCACTCTGCGGCAACGTACGGGGAGACGATGGCGCCGGGGTCGCAAGACCCCGGTCTCCGTGCGATTCCACGCCATCCCCCATCTCGGGCCGCGGAGTACAACCCCGCGACAACCGGTGCCGTGCTCCCATCGACGCCGATTTCCCAACTCATCACCCATCGCCCAAAACATCTTTCCCATCCCACACCGATCACTCATTACCCATCACCCATCACCCAAAACGTCCTCCTACATCTCCGCCATCATCTTCTCGAGGCTGGCCTCCGGCTCCATGCCGAGGCGTTTGCGCAGGCGCTTGCGCTGTGCCTTCAGCCCCTCGGCTTCGATGTTGAGGAGGGTGCCGATTTCCCTGGAGGAGAGGCCGGCGCGCAACAGCCCGCAGAGCCGTTCCTGCTTGGGCGTGAGACCGGGGAAGCGTTCGCGCAGGCGGCGGAAGAACTCATCGTCCACGCTGCCGAGATAGGCGAGCGGCGTCTCCGGCGCCCTCATGCCGGTGCGGAGCGAGGAGAGCGTCTCGCGCAGTGCATTGATGGCGGACTGCTCGCGTTGGGGGCCGGTCTCCACCAGCGCGCGGCGAAGGCGTTGTTCCACAACCTCCACCAGCCGGGTGCGATCGCTGAGCTGCACCATGGCGTCGGCAAGCTCGTGCTCCGCACGCCGCCGGCGTTCGCGTTCGAGCTCCGCGGTTCGCTCCAGCAGATCGGTCTCCGCCATCACGCGGGCATTGCGGAGCGATTGTTCGGACTGCCGTTCGAGCAACGTGCGTTCCAGTTCGAACGCCTGCCGTTCGTGATCCAGCACGGCGCGAAGGTCATTGCGCTGCTCTGCGTCGGCAGCCATGAGCCGGAGCAGTTCCAGCTGCTCCTCCGGAGTGGTCGATTCCGTGTTGCGGATCTCGTTGATCAGCACTCCGAACTCGGCATTCCGCTCGAGGCGCAGCAGCGCCCGCGCCAGGCCGATCTTCGCCTCGTGGATACGCTGCGGGAATGCCGTCTCCGCGAACTCGGCTGCGATTCGATAGTGCTCCACCGCTTCCTCGAATCGATCCTGCCTTATCGCCATGTCGCCGAGAAGGCAGCGAGCGGACATCACGAGATTGGGAAGGGGCCGGTCGCCGATGGTCTTCAGGAGCGATCGGCAGATCTCCGATGCATCATCGTACCGTTCGGTTGCCGCGAACAGGCGGGCGCGCTGGTTGAGGATGGAGAACCCGAGTTCCTTGATGGTGTCTCCGGCATAATCCTCGGCACGGCTCAATGCCTCGGCTGCCTCGTCGAACTCCTTCAACACCATGTAGGTGTGGGCCAGACGGAAGTAGCCCCATCCGGAGATCAGTGCGGAGCCGATATGTTCCGAGAGGAGGACAACCTCGTGGTGGCATTCGATCGCCTGGCGGTACTGGGCAATGCGGAGGTAGGTTGAGCCCAGTTGGGAATAGAGCGTTGTACGCGTCACGGGGAATCGGTCGCGTTCGGCCCAGCGCAGCGCCTCGCGAAGCAACTGAATCGCCTCCGGATAATGCAGGCGCATCAGTTGGATGCGGGCCCGGCAGATCATCAACGCTCCGTAGTAGCGGCATTCCTCCTCCTCGTCGAATTCCTCCCGTACGATGTCGAACGCCTCGGCAACCAGCGGTTCTGCCTCGTCGAGGCGCCACCGTCCGAGCATGTTGGTTGCCCGCGTCTGGAGCGCGGAGATCAGATAGAGCGGGTTGCCCGAAGCCCGTGCCGCCTCCTCCGCCCGAACGGCAACCTGCTCCTGCTCTGCATAGGCGCCGGAGCGAGAGTACGCCTCGGACATGACGCGGAAGGCGAGCGACTCCAGCGCACGGTCGCCGATGGTTCTGCTCCATGCCAGCGCTTCGGCGGCGAGGCGCAGTGCATCCTCCGTGCGCCCCGCGGTCATCACGGCGAGCGCCTGGTTCACCAGAAGTGTGATCAGATTGGCGGTGTACTCACGTTCCCGTTTGGAGAGGCGCTGCTGCGAGCCGGCTGCTTCCTCTTCCGCCGGCTCGATTCCCGCGTCGTGCAGACGCTCGCGTGCGGACTGAACCAGTCCCTCCAGAATTTCCGCGATCTCCACGACATCGTTCTCACGCAGCGCCGGATCTTCATCGCGAATGGTGCGGGCCACGTGGTCCGGAGTGAAGCCTCCCCGTGCTTCACGCACCAGCTCACGCAATTGCTGCGCGCCGAGAAGTGTCTCGCAGCAGGGCTTCTGGCTTTCAGTTGGCATATCGTTGGTTCATGGACGGAGGAGCGCTCGGTGGGAGCGGAGGTTGTTCGGGCATCGGCCGGGATATCGCACGCTCCGCACACGCCCGCAACCTCAGATCCCCGCCAGGAACTTCTCCAAACTCTCATCCGGTCCCATGCCAAGTCGCTTGCGCAGCCGCTTGCGCTGTGCCTTCAGCCCCTCGGGCTCCAGCGCCAGCAACGTTCCGATCTCCCTGGACGCAAGGCCGGCACGCAACAGACCGCACAGGCGTTCCTGTTTCGGTGTCAGCGCGGGAAAGCGCGAGCGCAGGCGACTGAAGAAATCGTTATCGATGCTGCTAAGATAATGGAGTGAAACGTCAAGTGGTTGATGCGCCTCGCGAATCGAGGCAACAGTATCCTGCAATGTCTTGATCACGCTCCGCTCCCGGGGCCCGGTGGCGTCTGCAACGGCGCGCTGCAGGCGCTGTTCCACGGTCTCCACCAGCCGATTCCGATCGCTCAGCTCCACCCTGGTGTCCGCCAGCTCCCGCTCCACCCGGTGCCGGCGCTCGCGCTCGGTCTCCGCCTCGCGTTCCAGCAGGTCGGTCTCGGCAACGATCCGGGCGTTGCGCAGCGACTGCTCCGCACGGCGTTCCAGCAGTGTTCGCTCCAGCAGCGACGCCTCGCGCTCCAGCGCTATCACCGTGCGCAGCTCTCCGGCCTCCTCGGCAAGAAGCGCCTGAAGCCGGAGCACCTTCACATGCTCGGTGTCGTTCAACGCCGGTGATTCGGCCGTCTGGCTCACCAGGCCGGTCACCTCGTCGCGGCGCCCAAGTGTGTAGAGCACCTCCGCCAGGTTCACCTTGAGTGTCGGAGTCCGCTGCGGGAATTCGCGTTCGGCGATCCCGACGGCGAGACGATAGTGGGTCTCCGCCTCGAGGGGGTTGCCACGCTTCACCTCGATCTCCGCAATGATGGTGTGGAGGAACATATGCAGTTCCCCGTCCGGCTTGTCCGTGGTGGTGCCCAGAAGCTCGCGGCAGCGTTCCAGTCCTGCCTCGAACTCTCCGGTTGTGGCATAGAGCTGCGCACGCTTCGCGCCGATCATCGTGGCGAGGCCGGGAAGGCGGCCTGCGATGCACTCATCCGCCCGATCCAACGCCTCGCCCGTTTCCTCCAGTTCGTTGAGATGGAAGTGGGCCTCGGCAAGCCGGAAGTATCCCCAGCCGCAGATCGTGTCGGACCCCACCTCATGCCCGATCCGCACCACCTGCTGCTGGCACTCCACACTCTGCCGGTAATGTTCCAGCCGAAGGTACACCGAGCCGAGGTGTGCGAGGATCGCGGCACGATCGTCCGGATCCGTTGTCTCATCCGCCCATCGCAGCGCCTCGCGAAGAAGCGTGATGCTCTGGGAGTAGTTGGTGCGGTTCATGCCGATGCGCCCTTTATGCATCAGCAACCGCGCGTAGTACCGGCTGCGCTCCTCATCCCCCAGGCCTCCGCGCACCAGCGCCAGTGCCTCGTCGCAACGGCTCTCGGCATCCTCCAGACGCCACCGGACAATCAGGAGGCTGGCGAGATTCTCCAGCGCCGCCACGATCGCAATAGGCTCCCTGGATGCACGCGCCGCCGCGACCGCGTTGTCGGCTGCCCGTTCCTCCTCCTCCAGGCTGCCCAGGGCAAGGTGAGCGCTCGCGAGCGTGATCCAGAGGATCGATTGCTGGCGCTCGTCGCGCGCCACCAGGCACCACGCCACCCCCTCGCGTCCGGCCTCCAGCGCCTCCGCCTGCCTGCCGCCGGCCGAGAGTGCCGTGCAGAGCGCGGCCAGAAGCGCGGCCAGATTGCCGACATACTCGCGCTCCCGCCTGGAGAGGCGCGGCAACGGAGCCCCTTCATCCGCCGGCATCCGAACGCCGGCATCGGCAAGGCGGGCGCGGGCGCTCTCCGCCAGTCCGGCCAGAATCTCGGCCAGCTCGTCCGCGTCGCTTTCAAGCAATGCCGGGTCGCGATGATGCAGCCAGCGGGCTACGTGATCTGGCGCAAACCCTCCGCGCGCCTCGCGCACCCGTTCGCGCAGGCGCTGCGCGGTCAGAAGCGTGTTATTGTGTGGGGGAGGAGGTTCCGGTATCATGGCATTCGGAATTGAAATCACGAGGTATGTGTCGCATTACGTTTTCGGCAATATGGATGAAGGGGTGCATGGAATCACTATCTGCACCCCCAATGCCCCCCCTCGTTGTTTGAAGAGTTACGGGCGTACCCCCTAGTTTCGCATCACGAACCATGGTATTCCGGGCAACGGTGCCGCACTCGGCGGCAGGTTCCTACGAAAACGCCGTCAGGACATGCCGGAAGACTTCAATAACGGACGACTTCAACGCAGAGGAACAGATGGCCAAGGCATCTCGACTGCTTCGGGCGATACGATCGACAGGGCTGGCATCGGCCGGCATGCGCATGCCGTACATGGCGATTTTGGTGTGCATGACCTGGGGGATACCCTGTGGAGCCAGGATGGCGGCCCAGACCATCGTGACGCGGGAAGTGATTGCCGGGGGAGGGGGCACATCCTCCAGTCCGGGGCATATCGTCAACGGGACGATCTCGCAGACCGCTGCCGGCCGGATGGTCCGCAAGTCGGGTGACCTCCACGACGTCGGCTTCTGGTATCAGGCCTACCGCCCGGAGGTGGTGACCAAGGTCTCCATTCCGCATATCGACGCCGAGGTGGGGACGCATATCACTGTGCCGCTGCAACTGACGGTTTCTCAGACTCAGGGGCCGTTCGGCCCGCGTCCCTTCCAGGCCCGCATCCGGTTCAATCATACGCTCCTGCATGCGGCGGGGAGCACACCGGCCTGCACCTACGATGGCGACGACTGCGCCATCGAGATCACCGGCATTGCGAACGACGGCCAGTCCGTGATCGCGCAACTGGATTTCGTGGTTGCGCTGGGTGATTCCGAGAGCACGCCGATTGCAATCGACGACTTCCAGTGGCAGCAGACCGGCGAGGAGCGCATCGCCACGGTGCGCGAGGATGGAGCGCTGCAGCTTCTTGGGGTCTGCCGTGCCGGCAATCAGATTCGCCTGATCCGTTCCGGCGCGTTCGCGTCCCGCATCAACGTGTGGCCGAACCCGGCCTCGCGCAGCACCACGGTGGAGTATGTCTCCGCGGAAGCGGGCCCGCTGGACGTGCGCATCGTCGACATGCTTGGCGACGAGATCGCCCATGTCGCCGCCGGGGACGCCGAAGCCGAGAAGCTCTACCGGCAGGAGGTGGACCTCACCGGTATCTCCAGCGGTTCCTACGTGGTTGTGTTCACAACCCCAACCGGGCGGTTCAGCCAGCCCCTGCTCATCACGCAGTAACAGACGTTCTCTTTCCCGGCGCATCCGCATCCGCGGAGACGCATCAACCTTCTTCATGAGCGAAGCAATGAAGGCACGATACTTCAATGCCAATACAACTTCCATGGCCCTGCCGGCGGCGACGCTGATTCTGCTGCTGCTGGCGGCCGGGGACTGCGCCGCGCAGAGCGATACGTCGGATTACGAGATCTGGCGGGCGGGGCTCTTCGGGGCGTATCAGGCGATCGATTACAACGCCTCGATGACCGGCCTGCCGGGCGTTCCGAGCTGCTGCCCCGAGTATCGGGATGGCAGCGGAACGGGGTATGCGCTTGGCCTTTCGGGCGAGGTGTTTCCGCTGAAGCAGTTTTCGATCGGCGTGCATCTGCTCTATGCCAGATACGATGGGACGCTGAGCGCGGAGGAGAACGAACTGGTCACCTCCGATCACGATACCATCACCGCGGTCTTCGGGCATACCATCAGCGTGACCCTTCCGGCGCTTGCAACGGAATTGTTCGTTGGCTACGAACCGCTTTCCGGCCTTCACATCGTTGCCGGAGCGCGCGCGGACTTCATGCTGAGCGGCACGTACCAGCAGAGCGAGGAGATCCTTTCTCCCTCCAACATCCGCTACGAGAACGACTCGCGGCAGCGCCTGCAGTTCGAGGGAACGATAGGCGGCGAGCACGCGGTAGGCATCGGGCTGTACACGGGAGCCCGATACGATATCCCGTTGAACCGCCTCCGGAGCGTACTGCTGGCTCCGGAGGTGGATCTCTGGACGGGAATGAACAACATCCTGAACACGGAGTCGTGGAAGATGCGGGGTCTGCGCATCGGGCTCAACCTCTGCTACTCCATGCGCAACGGCCCGGTGGTTCCACCGCCGGCGCCGGTGCCCGCGCCGCCTCCTCCGCCGCCGCATGAGCGCGCCAACACTCAAGGACAGTAACAACCCATTCGATAACGAGAACAACAATGGCAGCTACCATCATTCATCGCATCGGACGCGCGCTCGGTCTACTGGTCGTGAGTGTCGCAATCCTCGCCTGCCCGGTTCGGGCGCAGCAACTGCCGCCCCGGCTTCTATCGTACCAGGGCGTGCTTGCCGACAACAAGAGAACGGCCGTTCCCGATGGCTCCTACACGGTTACGTTCCGGATCTACGATGCCGCCACCGGCGGCACGGCGATCTGGCAGGAGACTGACGGCGTGCAGACAGTGGACGGTGTCTTCGAGGCCATACTGGGCGAGAAGACTCCGATGATTCTCCCGTTCGACAAGTCCTACTGGATCGGCCTGGAACTGCAGGGCGAGCCGGAGATGGCGCCGCGCGTCCGCTTCGTGGCAACGCCATACTCCATGCACGCGGTGACCGCCGATAGCGCGCTGCTTCTCGATCGCGGCGCACCAGGCGTGGTGCACACGCTCAATTCCCTGGATGGCAACATTGTGCTGGTTGGCCAGGGGGGCGCGAGCGTTCGCACCTCCGGTGATACACTGGCGATCGTTGTGCCTGCGGTGCTTCCGACAACGGCAACCGACGGGCAGACGATCCGCTGGAACGCATCCGCCGGCAGGTGGGAGGCCGTCGATGCGAGCATCGCCACGAAGGCACGCATCAGCGGCAACGGTTCCACCGCGGCGCCGTTGGACATCGCGCGCATGGGAGCCACCAACGGGCAGGCGCTCGTCTGGAACGATGCCGCCGGAGCGTGGCAGCCGGGAGCCTCGGGCGTTCAGGCACAGGCGCCGCTGCGCGGCGATGGATCGTCCGCAACGCCGCTCGGCCTCGTGGATGGAACGGCGGACCGCCAGGTGCTTCTCTGGGATGCCACCGCCAGGGCGTGGAAGGCCGCGGAGCCGCGCGTTGTAAGTGCGCAGGAAGTATCCGGCACCGGAACCACGGCCGATCCGCTTCGTCTGGCCGCCCAGGGTGCGGCGGACGGGCAGGTGCTGCGCTGGGATGCAACCGCGCGCGGCTGGCGTCCGGGTCCCTCCATCACAACGGCAAATCCGCCGCTGAAGGGGACCGGCTCGGCGAGCGACCCGCTGACCCTGGCAGACGGCTCCGTTCAGGGCGCGCTGCTCTATTGGGACGGAACGCGCTGGAAGGCGACAACGGCACGCCCCCCCGTACATGGCGAGCTGCTCCGCTGGAATGCCAACACGAAGACCTGGGAGCCGGCCGGCATCGCCGTCAATGACAACGGCGACATGAGCCTCGGCGGCAATCTGACTATCGGCGGGAACCTGCTGGTAGGCGGAGTGAGCGTCTCGCTGCCGAACGGATCGGTGGACAACAACGAACTGGCAAACTCCAAGATCAAGCTCTCCTACGGTCCCGGCATCGCCGGCGACGATACGGTTGCGCTTGGCGGCACGCTGAAGCTGCGCAACACCGGTGTGGTGCAGTTGAACGGCACGCCGAACCAGGTGATCGCCGACACCAGCCGCGGCGTGGTGACGCTCTCGCTTCCGCAGAACATCGATACCAACGCCTCGCCGAAGTTCAACGGGCTCACACTCAACGGAAGCCTGATCGTGAAAGGAAGCAGCGTGACGCTGCCGAACGGATCGGTGGGCAACTCGGCACTCGCGAACTCGAAGATCAGGGTTGCGTACGGTGCGGGCATCGCCGGCGACGACTCCGTTGTGCTTGGCGGCACGTTGAACGTCCGCAACACCGGCGTTGTGCAGTTGAACGGCACGCCGAATCAGGTGAAGGTGGACACCGTGCGCGGGAACGTGACGCTCTCGCTCCCCTCGCCATTGCAGGTCGATACGGTGAGCGTGAAGGGGATCCGCTCCACCGGTGACGCAACGATCGGCGGAAACCTCACGGTGAACGGCACAACGGTGAAGCTGCCGAACGGATCGGTGGACAACAACGAGCTGGCGAACTCTGCGATCAGGGTAGTGTATGGTTCCGGTGTCGCGGGCGACACCACCGTATCGCTGGGCGGCTCGCTGAATGTTCGCAACACGGGTGTTCTCTCGCTGGCCGGGACAACCAATCAGGTGAGCGTGGATACGGCGCGCGGGAACGTGACGCTTTCGCTTCCGCAGGATATCCACAGAAACGCGCGGCCGCAGTTCGACGGGCTCACGTTGAACGCACTCGCTACCGGAACGTCCGATACGCTGCTCATCTCGAACGGCGGCGTGGTGCAGCGGCGCATGGTGAGCTCGCTGGTGCCGTCGCTCGGCAACCAGTGGTGGACGCTTACCGGGAACAGCGGCAGCACGCCGGGGACGAACTTCGTCGGCACCACGGACGATCAGGCGCTTCAGTTCCATGTGGGGAACGGCGTATCATCCGGCACGGACGGCCGCGGCCGGGTGATGCGGTTCGAGCCGAACGGCACCAGTGCGAACATCATCGGCGGTTATGCCGGCAACAACGTGCTCGCCGGCACGGTGGGCGCCGTGATCGGGGGCGGCGGCCTGAACGGCAGCGTCAACTCGGTCTCCTCCAACTACGGAACGATATCGGGCGGCAGCAAGAACAGCATCGGCACCACCTCCACGATCTCGGTGATCGGCGGCGGCAACAACAACAGCATCGCGGCAAGCTCCGGCACGTCGGTGATCGATGGCGGCAGCAACAACACCATCAACTCCGCCACCTCCGTGATCGGCGGCGGCAACAACAACTCCATCGGCACCACCTCCACGATCTCCGTGATTGCCGGCGGCAACGGCAATTCCATCGCCGCGAGCTCGGGCACGTCGGTTGTGAGCGGCGGCAGCAGCAACGCGATCGCCACCGGCGCCACCACATCGGTGATCGGCGGCGGCAGCAGCAACTCCATCGCGGCAAGCGCAAGTACCTCCGTGATCAGCGGCGGTACGAACAACTCCACCGGATCGAACACCAGCGTGATCGGCGGCGGCGACGGCAACGCGATCGGCACCAATGCGCGTTGGACGAAGATCGCGGGCGGCCACAACAACAAGATCATCGACAACGCCTACGAGTCATCCATCGGCGCGGGCGAAGGAAACAGCATCGGCAACGGCTCCGTGCGCGGTACGGTTGGGGGCGGCTCCTTCAACGGCATCGAGGGAAGTTCCGGCAACAGCACGATAGCGGGCGGTTACGGCAACACGATCCGGTTTAATTCCGATCGATCGACGATCGCGGGTGGCATGAGCAACACGATCGACACGGGCTCCACGATCTCCACGGTAGGCGGCGGCTTCCAGAACGTCGTCAACAAGAACTCCAACACAAGTACCATCGGCGGCGGCAGCAATAACGCTATCGGCTCCACCAACAGCACCGTCTCCGGCGGTACGAGCAACACGATCAGCACCAGTTCCAGCAACAGTGTGATCGGCGGCGGCAACACCAACTCCATCAGCACATCGGCCGGAAGCTCCACGATCTCGGGCGGCCAGAGCAATGCGATCAGTACGTCGGCAGGCAACGCCACCATCTCGGGCGGCACCAGCAACACTGTCAGTGCATCGTTGGGCACGATCTCGGGTGGCACCAGCAACACTGTCAGCGCATCGTTGGGCACGATCTCGGGTGGCCAGAGCAACGTGGTGAGCGGCGCGCGCTCCACGATCGCCGGCGGCCGCGGGCTTACGCTCTCCGGCACCGGCAGCTTCGGCTTCCTGGGTGCGAACACCGGCACCAACGACATGCAGGTTGCAACCAACAACGTGGCAGTGCTCGGCAATACCGCGCTCTGGCTGGCGAACAACAACAACACGGCCTCGCAGGCACGATTCTACGAGCCGTACAACACGGCCGGAGCGTTCCCCAACACGGCAAACTACTCCTCCTTCCAGGCGCAGGCGCAGATCGCGGACATCAACTACGTTCTGCCGGACACTGCCGGCATCGCGGGTGACGTGCTGAAGGTGAAGACCGTTGCCGGCAGCACGATTACGCTGGACTGGGCTACGGACAACACCGGGTCGACGGCCTGGGGGCTCACCGGCAACGCGGGGACCACTCCCGGCACCAACTTCGTGGGAACCACGGACGATCAGGCGATCGAGTTCCACGTGGGCGACGGCGTATCCAGCGGCACGGACGGCCGCGGCCGGGTGATGCGGTACGAGCCGAACGCCACCAGCGCGAACATCATCGGCGGCTACCGTTCCAACAGCGTGGCGGCGGGCGTGGTCTCTGCAACGATTGCCGGCGGCGGGTCCAACGGCAATTCCCACTCCATCTCCTCGAACTACGGAACCATCAGCGGCGGCAACAGGAATACGATCGGCGCAAGCTCCATCAACGCAACGATTGCCGGCGGCGTCAGCAACTCGATTACGGCGAGCGCAGGGAACGGCACGATCGGCGGCGGCCTGGGGAACGTGATCGTCTCGGGCGACCATACAACCATCGCCGGCGGTTTCAACAACAAGATCAACACCGGCTCCTTCGGCTGCACCGTCAGCGGCGGCACGAACAACGCGCTCAGCTCTCATACGTCGGTGATCGCCGGCGGCAACGGCAACGCCCTCGGCACATCGTCGCAGTTCTCCGTGATCGGCGGCGGCAGCAACAACAACATTGGCAACAGCTCGTTCGAATCGCTGATCGGCGGCGGTACGATCGATACGATCGAAGCCTCGGCACCGTACTCGACGATCGGCGGCGGCACGACCAACGCCATCCGCTCGAGCGCAACGAGGAGCACGATCGGCGGCGGCTACGACAACGAGATCGGCACCGGCTCTGATCGTGCAACGATCGGCGGCGGTGAGCAGAACAGGATCAACGCGGGCGCATACCGTACCACGATCGGCGGCGGCATGCAGAATGTCATCGATGTTGGCGGACGTTGGAGCACGATCGGCGGCGGCGAACAGAACTACTCGAATGCCCTGAGCTCGACGCTCGCCGGTGGAACACACGATACCATCGAAACCAACGCACAGAATTCCTTCATCGGCGGCGGCGACATGAACGCCGTGCGATCGGCGGCGCAGTTCGCGACTATCACCGGAGGACGGAACAACCAGATCTCGAGCAATGCCGCCTATGCAGCGATCGGTGGTGGGCAATACAACGTGGTCGGTGCCCAGTATTCGGCCATCGCCGGCGGCCGCGGGCTTACGCTCTCCGGTACCGGCAGCTTCGGCTTCCTGGGCGGGAACACCGGTGCCAACGACATGTCCGTCAGCACCAACAACGTTGCGGTGTTCGGCAACACCAACATCTGGCTTGCAAACAACAGCAACACGGCCTCGCAGCTCCGCTTCTACGCACCGAACGGAACAACGGGGGCGTTCCCCGGAACCGCGCACTACACCGCCTTCCTGGCGCAGACGCAGGCGGCCGACATCGAGTACACGCTGCCGGCAGCAGCAGGCGGCGTTGGCGATCAGCTCACGATCAGTGCCATTGCCGGCACGCAGGTGACGCTCGGGTGGGCCGCTCCGTCGGACCGCCGCATCAAGTCCGACATCATCACCATCGACGGTGAGTCCGTGCTCGGGAAGTTCCGCGACGTCTCCCTCGGCAGCTGGCGCTACACCACCGATCCCTCGGGCCATCGCCACTACGGCATCATGGCTCAGGATTTCCACCGCCTGTTCGGCAACGACGGTGTGGGAGTGATCGGCACGGACACCACGGTGAACAACCTGGACATGATGGGCGTCTCCTATCTGGCGATCCAGGCGCTGGAGAAGCGGACGGCAGGCGATCACGATGCGATCGAAGAATTGAAGAACGCCGTGCAGACCCTTCGCGATGAAGTGGAGGCACTGCGCCGTGAGAACAGGGAGCTGCGCCAGCGCGTGCAGTGATGCGCGCGCCGAGGCCGGCGGCTGCCCGGGTCCCATGCGGGATATGAGCTCCTCGTGGGTTCGAAGACGCGATGGATGATACATTCGGAGCGGCAGGCCATCCCGGCCGCCGCTCGCTTGGGGCTTCGGTGAACAGGCGGATACCGGTTCCCGGAGCGAATGTACATCGAGATGCGAACGGCCGGATGATGCGATCGTGGTGGATCGCCTCATCCGGCTTCGCGTTGATGGCGGCGCGATGCCGCGCCCGTTCCTTCGTAATGAACGTGGATGAGAGGCACGTATTCCCAACCGGCGGATTCTATTCTTCACGCTACCAGGTTTGGAGCGCTGCTTTTGATACCTCTTCCGTTTGTGATCCGATAGGAGCCGCGCCTCCTCCGGAGAGATGGTGTGTCGTCCCGTTGACGGGAGATGGGATTCGTCGGGGTAAGAACCGCCGGTTGCGTAATGCGACAATCTGGTCCGATTCCATGGCGCTGCAAAGTGCTTCGTAGCGAAGTCCGGGGGAGTCATGATACGAGGGGCGTGATTCCGGGAACTTCGTGCTGCGACGTCTGTGTTCGTTCGGATCTCTGGTGTGCGCACGCCGGATCCCGTGCCGCCTGCCGCAACTTGTCGAGGTGCCGGTCGTAGATGCCCGATCGTTCAACGAAGACAGGAGCTGATGATGACCCCGGAAAGCACCATTCTGTTCAACCTCGCGAAGCGCGTTGCGCTCGCACACTCCGTGCATCCTCTGGCTCGGGCCGCCATGGTTACCGGCTCCGTTGCCAAGGGAATTGCGGATCATTACTCGGACATCGACATGTCCATCTACTATCGCGATGGGTTGCCGGAAGAGGAGTGGCTTGCCGGCGTTCGCACCAGGCTGGGCGCGCAGGAGCGGAAGTGGCTGGTGGAGAACCGGGAGGAGGGGTCGGTGATGGAGGCCTACCTGCTCGATGGGGTGGAGGTGCAGATCGTTCACACAACCATCGCCGCCTGGAACGATGCGATCGATACGGTGCTGGTGAAGCTGGAGGTGGAGTCACCGTTGCAGAAGGCGCTGGAGGGAACGCTCGCATGCGTGCCGCTGTTCGGCGCCGAGTATATCGAGGAGTGGAAGGAGCGCGCCGCGGTGTATCCCGAGGCGCTTGCCGAGGCCATGGTGCGCAAGTACATGAACTTCTTCCCGGTGTGGGGGCTGTTGGGGCAGTTCTCCACGCGCGATGCCACCGTCTGGTACCATCATGTTCTTGTCGAAAGCGCGCAGAACATCATCGGCGTGCTTGCAGGGCTGAACCATCTCTACTTCACGACATTTCAATTCAAGCGGATGGGCCGGCTGATCGGGGAGATGACGATTGCGCCCGCCGGTCTCGGCCGTCGTCTGGAACGGCTGTTTCATGCCCCGATGCCGGAGGCGCTCTGCGAGGTGGAGGCCCTCGTCGGCGAGACGCTGGCGCTCGTGTGCGAGCATATGCCGCAGGTCGATACATCCGCTGCGTCGAAGCGGATAGGCTGGCGCCAGGAAGCATGGGGACCGGTGGAGCAGGAGCCGGCGCCCGCCGGCATCACAGCGGAGCCCCCGCACCACCCACATGATGCGGGGGCTCATTGCTGAGAAAATCGGTGCGATGGAATGTGCAGCCGCATCGACCATCGCATCGGATGCGGCCGCACGTTTCCTGTCGGGATGCTATCGCACGATCTTCAACTGCTGCTCCGTTGCGCCTTCCAGCGTGCTGAGCCTGGAGAAGTATGTGCCGTTCGAGGCCTGAGTGCCGCCGGCCGTTGTTCCATCCCAGACGGATTCGTGCCGTGATCGAAATCCGGCCGCCGGATCACCTTCCCCGCTCCACCATCACCCATCTGAACCTGGAATACCTCCGCGTTGATCGGATTCCCGCCGCCGGTGCTCGGTGCCGATCCGTTGTCGCCGGGATTGTCCCGAATCAGGATGTCCGGACCCGCGACAGCCGCGGTGCCGCATGCGATGAGCAATGCGATCGTTGATAATATTCCGATGATGCGGTGTGAAGCGGTCCGGAGACCGGAGCCGGTTCCGGGGTGTCCGGATTGCAACATGAATGCCCCATTGGTACCGAGGGTGAATAGGTGGTCGGGAGATGGATATTTTCGAGCAATAGAATTGTATCGGCAGTTCGCATGAAACGAAGCCCCGGTACGTCGGTGGGTATTATGAATGATCTACGTACAGAGGGAATTGATTCCTGATGACACTTCTATCTGTTATCGCGGAGTGTGACTCCGCGATCGTCATCGGAAGAATGTGGCCTGAGTAGAACTCAGGCCCAACGTGCTCTTCAGAGCAAATCAGGATACTCTTCGCAGGTATTTAGGGATGCTCCGGTGGAATTTGCCGGTAAATTCTATCGGACTTGCAACGGTGCAAATATATCGCCTGAAAATGCGCTGCGAAAGATGCCCCGCAGGAGGGGGTGCATCATCATGTACTGGTGGGCCGGATATGCGGCCGGCGGTCGGCGTACGGAATATCGGAGGCCGGCAACGAATGCCGGTATCGAATTTTCATCGTCGAGAAGAGAATCGTATGAAGGGATAGAATCAACACGATCGGGAACAATTCGTAGAGATCGCGCAGCTCCGTGATGATGCCCCCCCAGAACAGGAGAAGGAGCATCGGGATGATGAGCAGCGCCGCGATTTTCAGGTCCGGATGCTTATGCCGCCAGTCGTGCAGAAGCAGCCCGGCGAACGCTCCGATCACGAGGAGCGCGCCGATGCCATATCCGCGGAGCAGGATATCCACGTTCGCGAAGAGATGGAAATCCATCGTGTTCCCGGGGTTCCCTGCGAACGCGGCAGCGATCGCGAATTTGATCGCAAGGAAAATTCCCCCCTGCGCCGCGATATGGAGAAGCACGGCGCGGGACCGAAGCCTGTGGCGGTTGAGCAGGATGAAGAGGAGCGGAAGGAGCACCATCGTCTCCTTGTTCAACAGCCCGATCGCGAGCACCGGGTAGTAGAGCAGCCATCTGCGTTGAAGCAGCGCAACCAGGCCCAGCGTGAAGAGGAGGAGGGCGGGGAAGTCGTAGATGTAATGAGGTCCGGTCGGAAAGATCGGAGGGAGCAGGAGAAGCGCTGCGAGCGGCACGGCGTTCGTAATCCATCGATCCGTTTCGTAGAACGTTGTCCAGAGCGCGCGCACTGTGAAGGCGAAGGCGAGCAGGCTTGCGAAGGCGAGCGCCAGAGCGATGAGGTATTCCGAGAGGAACCCTCCCTCCCAATGCAGCCGCTCGAGCTCCTCCCTGACCTTCGGCATGCGCTGCGCCCGGGCGCTGAGGGAGTCCGCCGCGGCGTCCGGTATCGCTCCGCGAACGGTGCGTGTGATGATGGGGATCAGCGCGCGCTGAACGTACGGCCTGTGGGCGCGGCCGTAAATGATATCGGAGATCCGGGATTGCGGATCGGCGTTGAACGCATCCGGCTTCGTATCGGCGCTCCATACCCAGATGCCGAACACATATGCCGAGAGGAGGAAATAGAGTACCGCCGCAATGCGATTGCCGGTGAGAATGCGTGCAGCGAAGGATGGGCTCATGGATGAAGCCGATGCATGAACGTGGGACAGATCTCCCGAACAGCTTGATGGGAGCGGCACCGCAGCGTTCCGAGGCGGCGTGCAGATCGCTCGCTTCATGCGGATCGTGCCGGGAATGCGGTTCAGCCGGGAAGATAGCGAGCCGGGCACTGTCCGGATGCGACGGACCGGCGGGGCGTGGACTCCGGTGCAGGGATTTCGGGTACAGCGACGGCGGAGCGCCGGAGCGCGGACGCGCTCCACCATGCACGTCCGCGCGGGGAAGGAAAACGCGGTCGGAATTGCCCGGTCGTTACGGTGGGCAGGTGGAAAGGTGAATGATGATGCAGCCGTTCGTGTCATATGTGCAGTGAACGAACACACATACCCCGCACGCGAGCGTGATGTTTCCCGGTGATCCCGGGGTTACCGTTGTTCCATTGATGGTAATGGCGTCCAGCGTTGCGGGAACGGGAGGGCATCCGTTGATCTGAAACTGGTTCTGTCCCGTTCCGGGAATACTGTTCGTCTGTCCAACGCCGGCCCAGACCGTCTTGACGTTGAATGGGAAGCAGTTGGCCGGTATGGTGTTGTTTGCCGCAATAGTAAAGGTGCAACAGGCATTGTTCATGGGCTGTGCACCTGCCCTTGGTCCTCCGACAAGTGCCGCAAGCACAGCCAGCGTGACACCTGTCGCGAAAAGCGTTCGTCTGTTCATGGAAGTTACTCCGTGGATACGGTTGTGAATGGTCAACGGAGGAGGTGGATGCCCCGAAGATCGGTCGTGGAACCCCACGGAGCAAGAGATTTCGCATCGGGATGCCGTTCCCCGGCCTGCGGGAGCATGCGCATATGCCGCATGAGGGCGCATCCGGCCCCCATGCGGCATCCTGCGCCTCAGGCTGTTGGAAACTGATTGGTGATATCGTTGAACCATGCGGCCTGCACGATCGGTATGCATGTCCGCTTCGAAGCCGAGAAATCCAGCTCGGCGAGATTTATCCGTTGCAGCGTCGGGTTGAACGGCGTCGCCACGTAGTAGACGCCGTTTACGTGATCGCGCACCACATTCCACTGCGTGAAGTCCGCCATGATTTCCTCATCCTGCTCGTTGATGCTGGCGATGGTTCCGTACGGAACAGTGACGGTCTGCGTCAACTGCGAGGCGAGGCCGATTGCCTCCTGCGTATCGGCGGGGGGAAAAATCGTATCGAGCATGCAGGTAATCCGGACAAATCGGGATGGGGGCGTGGCGTCCCCCGGCAGGCCCAGCATGCCGCTGCCGTTGATCTCCTGTCCCCAGTGTTCCTGCGGAGAATTGTATACGCTCAGGTTCTCGTAATTGAGCAGGTTCAACAAATGCCACGAATATTCCGGAGCGTTCGTCATCACGCCGTTGTCGCACGGTGTCACCTCCATTGCGCCGTCCAGAAATTCGAAGATCACGCTGTCGCCGTTGGCGTCGCACACGATCAGATGCAGGGGAGGATAGTCCGCATCGCGAAGGAACGGGAAGTCGATCACGTTGACCGACCGGAGCAGCGAGACGGCGTCCCCGACATCGGCCGCCATCCCCAGGACCAGCGAGACGAGGTCCGCCATATAGAGATTCGGTGTGGTCTGCGACGGCGATGGATAGATGGTGCCGGGAAGCCAGAGAAGCGCGGCGGATACTCCCTTCTCGTTCAGGCCGTCGGTGTAATACGGTGCGTCGATTTGGAGCTTGCTGATGGAAATCATCGCCGTCATCGCAACGAACCCGTAGGTGTTCGTCCAGCGATAGGCGTGATCCGGCGGAATCAATGGAAACGATTCGCCGCGCGGAATCATGCAGAGCACGCAATCCATCGGCTGGCCGAAATCCATGGTGCGGGCGGTGACAACGAACTGCTTCTCTTCATCGAGCGGGATCATGAAATTCGTACACATTCAATGGCGTCCTTTGTTGTTGGATGAATGCGAAAGTCCGTGCAGCGCGCACGGCTCTTCTGCCGCACAACGGACAATGTGTGCGGCCAGGGAAATATCCCGGGGAATACAGTGCGGGGGAGGGGGACCAATCGTCGGCAAACATACTACATCCGCAACATGTTCCGCCATTGTTAATCCCCAATACCAGGGAGCATCGGCATCGAAGCCGCCGTGGGTGGATGCACGAGCGCATATTTCATCGGCGGCGTTCGTTCGCTTCCGCATCGAGTGGGGGATGCCTTCCCGGCTCGGCCATCGCTTATGGTAATCGTGGGAAGCATATATTGCCGCGGTCATCGAATGCATCCGCGCGTCGTTGCGAACGTATGCGCCGGACAGCATGGCAGCGTACCATCCGTGCCAGTGGCCAGCCACCTATCCCGGAATCGTCATGGGGCATGAGCTTTCGTTTACGGGCAACAACTACGGGCAGATCGTCAATGGCGACAACAACACCGTCACGCTGACCGTTCACGGCGACTACATCGTCAACAACGAGCGTTCCGACCGACCGCGCCCGCTTCCCACCCCCGTCTACATTCGCCCGAAGTCATTCCCGGATCTTCTGGACCGGGTGGCCGAACGCAAGGAGGCTCTTGCCTCGGTGGCCCGGAACATGACCGTTGAGCTGTGCGGTGCACCGGGCCTGGGGAAGACCGCGATGCTGCGGCATATCTCCAACGTCTGCACCGGCGACTATTGCGCCGACGGTGTTATCTACATCGACGGTCGCGGCAGGCCGCCCGCGGACATCCTCCAGTTCGTGTTCGATGCCTTTCACGAATACGAGGTCCCCTACAAACCCACCGACGCGGAGCTTGCGCGCGCGCTGGGGAACAAGCGCGCACTGATCGTGGTGGACGATCTTCAATCCACCGACGACGAGTTCCGGTCGCTCGCCAACAAGCTTCCGAACGCCACCTTCCTTGTGGCATCCGAGGCCGGATGTCTGGTGCAGGAGGTGGACAATGTGGATCTGCATGGGCTTCCGTTCGACGATTCTGTGACGCTGATGGAGCGCGAGCTTCGGCATCCGCTGGCGGCGGAGGAACGCGCACCGGCGCATACGTTGTGGGAATCGTGCAAGGGAAACCCGGCAGCGCTGGTTGCGCTTGCATGCGAAGTGCGCCGTGCCTCCGGAACACTGCAGGATGCCGCTGCGCACCTTGCCGGCGGCGGCGCGCCGGATCCGGATGCTCTGCTCGATGCATGCACGGATGGTGAACGGCGCGTCCTCACGGTGCTCGCGTTTTTCGGTGACGCATACGTTGCGGCGAAGCACATCGCGGAGCTTGCAGGGAGCGGTGTACAGCAGGGAGGCGATGCAATGTCCGTGCCCTCCGTCGAATCCGTCCTGAGGATGCTCGAAGAGCGTCATCTGGTGGAGCAGAAGGATGATGGATGGGCGCTCGTTCCACATCTGGTGGAACCGTTTCGCGGACGGCTGAATCATTCGGAAGCCGGAGAGCGTGCACTCGAATACGTTGCGCGCTACGTTGCCGCTCAGTGGCCGGAGTCCGCCTCGGCCCTGACAATGCCTGCAGGCGCTGCGTCTGCGCAGGCTGTCTCCGCGGGGGGAGCGGCGAGAGGATGGAGCCCGCTTTCTCTCCTCCCGGACTCGGCGGCGATTCTTCGCACGCTGGAGTTCGGCATCGCATCGGGGCGATGGAAGGAAGCGTTGGCAATCGCGCCGGCAATCGAAGCGGCACTCACCCTTGCCGGACGTTGGGAGGCTCGCGCCGCCGTCATCGGCGACACGTTGAAGGCTGCAAACCACGGTGGGAACGATGCGGCGAAGGCGTGGGCACTGCATCAGCGGGGCTCGCTCGCGCTCTGCACCGGCGATCGCACGCTTGCGCAGAGCTCGCTGGAACAGGCGCTTGCGTTGCGGAAGAGCATGGGGGACGAGCGTGGTGCACTGATTACCGCGCACAACCTGGAGCGCCTGGCACCTGCGCCGGGAGGTACGGGACGAAACCCGCGCCGTCTGTTGCAGGCCGCGGGCGTGCTTGCCGTTGCCTTTCTTGCCTGGCTTTTCTGGCCGTCGTCGCCGATTCCGGCGCCGTTCGCCCTGGAGGCCGCCTGGATGCCCGATACCTCGGGTGTCCATCTCTCCTGGACCGATCGATCGGAACATCGTGCAGGAGTTCGCCTGGAACGGAGTACGCCCGGCGGATCGTTCGCCGTGATTGCAACGCTCGATGCGGGAATCGCAACCCATGCGGACCTGGGCGTGCGTCCCGGCGGAACATATATCTACCGTGCGCAGGCCTTCATCGGCGAGCGAACATCGGACTATTCCAATCTCGATACGGTCTCCGTGCCGGCGGGGCGAACCCCTCCTGCGGCGGATACCGTGCATCGCGATTCAACGCGTCGTGATTCGACCCACCGCGATTCGACGCATCATGATTCGCTGCAACCGCCACCGGCCGTTCCGACCTTGACTGCGATTGTTCCGGACTCGGCGCGTGCGGTTGGAGGGAGCACGGTTGGTGCATCGATCATGCTGAGTGCTCCCGCACGGACCGACGCGGGGATCATGCTGACGGCCGAGCCGAAGGGAAGCATCGAGGTGCAGCCCTCCGCCGTGGTTGTGCAGGGCCAGGTATCCACACGCATCACTTTGCGCACCGTACCTGTTGAGCGTCGCGTTGATGCGGTGATCACTGCCACCTGGAACGGGACATCGCGTCGCGTGATTGTTGCGCTCTATCCGCCGGCGCTACCGCCGCGTCTGATCCGGATCTCCACGAGCACCACCACGATTCCGCTCGGCACGCAGACCTCGTTTGCCGGTTCGGTGAGCCTGGACCGGCCTGCGCTTGCCGGAGGAATGCGCGTCGAACTGGCAAGCACCAACCCGAAGTATGTGGTGGTGAGTCCGGCAAGTGTAAATATTCCGGCGGGAAGCACTACGGCGGGGTTCAAGGTCGTGGTAACGCCCGTGCCTGCTCCGGAGCTGACACGCCTGATGGTGGTGCGAGCTCCGAAGGTTGTGCTCACTGCCACCGATCCGGTTGCGCACACTGTGGTGGCCGATACCCTTACCTTCATTCCGCGGCAGCCGCCGAAGCCGGTCTCCGATTGCACGTCAGTGAATCATCGAAGTCCGGTTATTCTGAAGCCGCACGTGATGATCAGAAAGCCTTCGGATCAGCCGCCGCCGCCGCGGTAGGGGCTGGGCTGTACGGCTGCTCCGATGCGTCCGGCGTGCAACGGATCGGCGGATGTGATTGGATCCGAAAGATCCGGGTTCGCCTATCCCCGATTACCGAAAATTTCCCCTATGTTCTGGAAACGAATCAGTTGGAGGTTCATATGAACGACCAGGCGCCTGCGGGCGGGCATCAGATCAATGTCACCGGAAATAATTCCGGACAGATCGTGGCGGGGAATCAGAACATCGTTACGATGAACGTCAACGCCGAACAGGCGGGAATTACCGAAGAAGATCGCGATGCGATGCGTGCGCTTCTCGATGAGTTGCGTGCGGCTGTGCGAACCGACGTTCCGGAGCCGGAGAAGGAGGCGGCGCAGCAGGAGGTGCGGGCGCTGGCAAAAGAGGTGGAGGCCGATGAACCGGACGCCGGGCGCATCAAGCGGGCGATCGAATGGATTGGCGACAAGCTTCCGGTAGTGGCCGAATGGGCAGGGAAGGCAATTCTCAGTCCGTTTGTCGTCAAGGTAATGGATGCCGCCGGCACCGCCATTACCAGGGCAATCGGGGGGTGACGGGCTGCAGCGTCAGGGATCGAACCTGTTGAACGTTGCCCGTAGTGGACCGTAGTGACCGAAACGCATGTACCGGTCGCCGGCAGATGCGCACCGGATGCGGATGGACGGCATCGCAATCAGCGTTCAACGGATCGCTCTCTGGAAAGCCGCACAGCGGCACACCGTTCCGGGCCTGTATGCTCCCCGGCCTTCGGCTGGGATCACCGTATGTGCGGCTGGCGCCTGCTACCGGAAGTTGCAGGGTATCAGCTACGGACGAGTGCCCGGCGATGCCGGGCGATGTCCGGCATCGCCGGGCGTTCTGCCCGATCCCAGCGATATCGTACACACGGTCCGGTAGGTCCCGGGGTGAAACTCGCGATTGGTTGCGGTGTTATGCGTGATCATTATTCCGCTCCATCTCATACGGCGCATGAGATCGGGCTTCCGTGTATACACATACCGAGTATTTATGAATACCAATGTTGAACCCGGCGCCCCGATTTCCGTTCGGGAGATCGGCCCCTCCCGGTCGCGCCAGGTACTCCGGCCCGAAGACATTCACGTGCTGTATGTGGATGATGAGCCGGGACTGGTGATGGTCGTCTCGCGAATGCTGCAGCACCTGGGATATCACGCCACGGGGTATTCCGATCCCGACACGGCGCTGGAGGAATTCCGGGCCCGGCCCCACGACTTCGATATCGTTGTCACCGATCTCCATATGCCGACCATGTCTGGAGCGGACGTCGTGCGCAGGGTGCAGGAAGTAAAGCCTGGTTCGCCCGTCGCAGTTGTCTCCGGCAATATTCCTGAGGAGGAAATATTCGCTCTGCGCCGCCTTGGCGTCAACGGTTTCATTCCCAAGCCGGTTGACCTCGGCTCGCTGCGCGACGTGCTCCGTCAGGCGTTCAGCATGTAGGCTCCGACGGGCGCATGGGCCGTCGCCGCTCCAGCGTGAGTGTGGTAATTCCACGGTTCTCGCAGAGCCGTCACGCAGTTCGCCATGCCGCCCAAACATTGTCTGCATTCCCCGTGCGGACTCCTGCGAAGTGTGTTTTTTCAGTGCGGGCCTCGACCCGTATCATTTTCAGATCCGGACCTTCCTCGGAACGAAGTCCGCCGGATGGCTTGCCGGCTGCACCTTCCATCCGAGCGTTTATTCCCACGGCCTGCCGCCTGACTTTAGCCGCACCACCATTGCAGATATGCACTGCCTGCTGCCTCCACCTTCAGGGTACACAACCATGTACTCGCCTGTTACCAACCGAGTGCGGAAGTTGCGCCCGTCGTGAGCCGTCATGCCCGGAAGCGGATACGATGCGGGCATGCATGGAGTACGGCATCCACTGATAACCTGCCACATATTTCATCAGCATGAGGAGGAAGGGACTATGATGCATCATCTCACCGTTCGATCCGCTTCGATTGTCGCTGCGCTTGCCGCCCTGATTCTTTTCGGGCTGCCGCACAACATGGCCGCGCAGAACTACAATTGCCTGTGCGATCACATTACCATCAATGTGGACCTCGCAGTGGCGTGCAAGGTGACGTTCTGCGTGCTGCCGCCGAATGGCGCGAAGAACTGCGTTACCATTGCTCCTGGCACACGCGGCAGTGCTCCCTGCATTTCCGGTGCGGTACTCGGCTTCCGCGATTGCCACGGCAATCTGGTCACATACGATCCCACCATTCCCTGCCAGCTCGGCATCGGTGTGGGGCCGAACTGCTGTACGATCGATGCATGCGCGTCCACCGACGTGAATGGATGTCTTGTCATCAACGTGCGGCCGAGTATCCTCGACGTCTGTCCCTGCCTGTAAATGCGCGGGGCCGGAGGATGTTGCCGCGCGATGGATCAAAAGTGAACGGCCCTCGATCGCTGTGATCGAGGGCCGTTCGTACGTCCGTCGTCAATAACCGGTTCGGATTACTGGCGCGTCACCGTCTGGAAGTAGAAGGCCATGTCGGTCGGGAAGCCGGCCTGGTTGAACGTGCTGATGGTCACCAGCGTGCCGGCCTGCGTCACCGTCACGAAGCCGATGGACTGCAGCGTCACGATGGTCGAGCCGGCAGTTGTCGTTGCGGGCAGCGTGATCGTGTACGTTCCGGGGCCGGTATGAACCAGCGTGCCGTTGCCGAACTCGTAGGAGCCGCCGTTGCCGACGGAGTTGGTATACGTGCCGTTTGCGTCCACGCTTCCCCATGCTACGATCGCATTGTCACGATAGGAGGTGCCGCGCGCAGGGCTCACACCCGGGCCGAGCGTCGTGGTTGCCTCCGATGTCGTAAACCGGCCGGTGCTTGCCGTGACCGCGCCCACCGGTGAATTGTTCACCGTGCCGCCGGAGATTGTCAGGTTGTCGTTCACCTGCGCGTCCGTGAGTCCGTTGCCGATGCGTGCCGCATTGAGTGCCGTGCTGCCGGAGTTCGCGGAGGCGATCAGGGCGTCCCCCTGCGCAGCCGTTGCCGGAAGCGTCTGCGTTGCCGTCCAGGTGTTCGCATGGGCCAGGTTCACGAGCAGCGGATTGGCTACTGTGCCGTCTCCGCTGATCGAGGCTCCTACGCTGACGGGGAACGAGCCGACGAGCGATGCTGCCGTCCGCGTTTCCAGTGCTCCGGCATTGGACACCACGAACGACGTGGAACTGCTTCCCGACGGAAGTGCCGTTCCCGCGATTGTCGTGAAGGCGCCGGTGCTCGGCGTGGTAGCGCCGATCGGTGTGTTGTTCACCGTGCCGCCGGAGATCGTCAGGTTGTCGTTCACCTGTGCGTCGGTGAGTCCGTTGCCGATGCGTGCCGCGTTGACGGCACTCGCGCCTGCATTGACCGATGCGATCAGGGTATTGCCCTGTGCCGCCGTTGCGGGGAGCGTCTGCGTTGCGGACCATGCGTTCGCGTTGGCGAGGTTGACGCCGAGGGGTGAGCCGGATGTTCCGTCACCGCTGAGCGATGCGTTTGTCGAGACCGCGGCATTGCCGGCCGAGGTGAGGAAGTCCTTTGTGACGAGGGTGTTGCCGGGATCGGCGGCGACGGTCGAGGCCGACGTTGCCTTGCCGGTGAGCGAGAGCGTCGTGACGTTGACCGAAGCCGCAGTGAGGTTCGTGAAGGCGCCGGTGCTCGGCGTGGTAGCGCCGATCGGTGTTCCGTCCACCGTGCCGCCGTTGATCGTCAGGTTGTCGTTCACCTGCGCGTCGGTGAGTCCGTTGCCGATGCGTGCCGCATTGACGGCACCCGCGCCTGCGTTGACCGATGCGATCAGGTTATCCCCCTGTGCCGCTGTTGCGGGGAGCGTCTGCGTTGCGGACCATTCGTTCGCGCTGGCGAGGTTGACGCCGAGCGGTGAGCCGGATGTTCCGTCACCGCTGAGCGATGCGTTTGTCGAGACCGCTGCATTGCCGGCCGAGGTGAGGAAGTCCTTTGTGACGAGGGTGTTGCCGGGATCGGCGGCGACGGTCGAA
>DASZRW010000042.1:0-90351 GCA_035549015.1 Kapaibacterium sp. (SeqCode) | reverse complement strand
TATCTGCTGGGGCGCGGTACTCATCCGCAATCCCGTGGCATGCTGGACCTGTTCGGGGAGGTGCCTGATGCCTGATGACCTGCAGCGCCTGGAACGCGAGCTGCGCAGCCTGGTGGCCGACGGCGTACGCCGCGGCCTGAGTTCCGCCGAGATTCGCCAGCAGGTATCGCGGCTGATTGCCACGAGCAAGGCGCCGCAGGTGCTGCGCGATCAGATGCTGCGCGACGCGGAGCGCCAGGCGCAGTTCCTGAGTGATACCAGGATGCCGCCGCCGGACCGCGATACACTGGCCCGCATCACCGTACGCGCCAGTAGCTCCTTTGCGCAGATGCAGGGAGCCATCGATGGGCGTGTCGCCCGGATCATCGAGGACGGTCTGCGCCGTGAGCGGTCTGCCCAGGACATGGAGAACCGCATAGCCCAGGTTATGGGCGGCGTGCAGTATCGTGCTGCGACAGTAACATCCACCGCCCTGAGTGCGTACAACCGCACGGCAACGATGCATGGCGCCACGCAACTGGGCATTGAGCGCTTCCGCTATGCAGGCCCGCGCGGCGAGCGGGAGTTCTGCCGGGCTCATGTGGGCAAGGTGTTCACGGCTGATGAGATCGCCCAGATGGACAACGGCCAGGGCCTGCCGGTGAAGACGTACTGCGGTGGTTACAACTGCCGGCATCACTGGGAACCGATCGCAGAAAAGCCGGCGGATATGCCCAGACAGCAGCCACTGCAGTTCGGCCCGGCCGGCGAACGTGATCCCCTGACCGCGGCGCACTTTGGCGGCGAAAGCCATGTTGAGGCGGACTACGGCACGCGAGGATTCGAATCCATGGTGCTGGGGCAATCCATGACGCACCAGCAGCGCAGCCGCCTGGCTGGCGCTCCAAGCGGCTCACACGTGGTGGTGCAACCGGCCGTCAGTGACGATGGCATGGATGGCGTTCACATGAGCGTGAGCCATCCGATGTACGCGATGACCTCACAGCGCGTGGTCTTCCGTGCCACTGATGGCAACGTAGAGCTGCACAACGACCTGCTGGTGATCCGTCCGGATGCCCCTCCGGGCTTCGGTGCGCGCGTGTTCGCTACCCGGTCACGCAGGCGCGCGCGCTGGGGGTGGATCGCATCTCGGTGTTTGCTGCGGGTGAGTTCCGCTCTGAATGGCGGGGATACTATACGTGGCCACGGTTCGGTTATGATGCCGACATCCCCGACGACGTGGCAAAGCGACTCCCGCCGAGCTTGTGGTATGCGAAGCGTGTGTCGGATCTCATGACCACGGTGGAGGGCAGGCAGTGGTGGCTCATCAACGGGCATTCATTGAGCATGACCTTTGATCTGCATGACGGCAGCGTATCCATGATCATCCTCACGAACTATCTCAAGCAGGAGGGCATCAAGCTATGACAGGAGCCACAGACCGGTGGGGGTTCGTCGCATCTACCCCAGCACTGCCGCCCGCAGGCCGCGAGGTGATCACCACCGACGAGGTGGAGACCGCCAGCATGGATGCTACCTGGGAGGCCGCACGGACAGTCATAGAACATGCGCGCCGGGCTGAGTTTGTTGCCTCAATAAATGCGAAGCCGGGTTCCGTTTGATTCCCAAATTAAGGTTCCGTAAGTACCGAAAGTCCTCCAACTCGATTTAGAACCAACCACGCCAATTTATCTCAAAACGCGGTTTTGTACAGGTGTCCATCTGACGTGTCGCGGCGCGACGGGGGGAGGCCCATTACGGTAGTACACGTTAATCCGGGAACGCGCCCTTGTGAGGGCGCTTTTCTACTCAGAATCAATGCCTCAGAATCTCTTAATTTGGGAACACACAATACCCGCCGCATCTACGACCAACCGGTCCGGATGGTATTGCACTTTGCGTCTCATAGCCCGCTCGTCCACCGTTGGCCGCCTCTTATGCGGTTCGTGTTCCTCAGGCCGAGGCTTTGCCTACAGCTTCCTTCAGACCTTGCCTCGCGACACAGCCCTTGCTGTTCAGCTAGCCGTTCCCACCATCACGGCCCGCTGGGGACTTCCACCCCCTAGTCACGCGCAATGCCTGGCGCACTATGAACAGGAAGGCCCCGGGCGCATCGAGCGCACGGAGCCTTCGGCATTCGGATAGCGGAGCCACATCACGCCAGTGCATGCAGGCACTTCCGGGGCGCTGCCTCAGGCCCTCGCGGGCATCGGAGATGCGCCGCAGGGGAATCCGATCAGCTTCCGATGAACCACACCGGAAGCCTGAGATCCTGCACCAGTTCCCACTGAACGGAGCCCGTGCCGCTTCCCGGCTTCGTCTTCGCCATCGATCCATGGCCCAGGCTTGCTGCATCCAGATCGAACTGCAGTTCGCCAAGCTGCACCCGCCCTTCGCGCAGATCGGGATTGCTGACGCGGACGACGAAGGTCCCCTTGCCGATGCCGGTGCTCGGCGTCACGGTGATACTGGAGCCCACCGCGCGCACGCGCCAGGCAACGGCCTGATCAACCTGCGGCTCGATCGTGATGATCCGCTGCGGCGCACCGGTTGTAAGCGTGACATCCTTCACGCTCAGCTTCACCATGGTGTTGTTTCCCGAACCGGCAACCGTTCTCGGCGCCGTTACGGTCTCGGTGCATGAAGTCACGAACAGTGCGGCCATCAGCGCCGCTCCGCTCACAAGTGTCGTAATTCCACGTGGCATACATTCTCCTTACTCGATGTATTCACCGAAGGCGCCGCTATCGCGGCCGGCCTTCATCATGTTGAGCATCCTGGTGTGCCATTCGGACGATGCCGTGCCCCGCACGTTCCGAATGATCCGTCGGGCTGCAAGGCCCATGGTTCCTGCATTCGGCGCCGTCCACTGCTTGAAGTGCCAGTTGCACGGACGAGGGCCCGATATGTTTCGACACAAACAGCAGGCAATGCGGAATGATCCGTAAGAAGAAATGACAGAAGCCCCTCTCACACTCGATCGTGCGAGAGGGGCTTGCCGTTTCTGCCATCGCCGCCAACCGGGCGATCCGTTATGTGTCCCCCCAGACCAGTGAGGCTCGCATCGGACGGCGGCAGGCAGGGTTCGGTTACTTCACCACCTGCATGCTGCGCGTTTCGACATGCGTGCCGACACGAAGCGTGTAGTAGTAGGTGCCGCTGGGGAGCTTCGAGGTCTCGAAGAAGACCGCGTGATCGCCGGCGGCAAGGCGCTCGCCATCGATGAGATGATCGACCACGGCACCGGAGGCATCACTCACCACCAGGCTCACCTCGTCCGAAGTGACCGGCAGCGAGAAGTTGATCGTGGCCGAGTAGGCCGCGGGGTTCGGGAAGCTCTGGCCGAGCATGGAGGCCGCGGCTGCGGAGCCGTTGTCGCCATCGCTGCCGCGCACCGAGGAGAGCGGCGATGAGAGCGTGATCTCACCGGTGCTCAACTCCTGCCCATCCGAATCGTACGTCGTGAAGGTGAGCGTCACTGCATTGGCCTGCGTACCGGCAACGGTGAGATAGATCGGGCCCAGCGTTCCGCCCGCGGCCACAACCGCATTCGAATCCTCCCAGTCCTTCACCGCATGCACCGCACCGTTCATCCCCGGCTCAAGCAGCACCTGCTCCTGATTCAACGTGGGGCCTACGGCGATGATCGAGATCCCGCTCCCCGCGCCAGGGCCGCTCAGGCCGATGCCGGTGATCGGCGAACCGGACTTGTTGAGATTGCGCAGATGAACCGCATAGGTGCGAACGTTCTTCAGGTCCACGGCCACCGGTTCCATCACGTCGCCTCCCTTCGCCTCGTCACGACGCATCGTGAAGTTCGCCTCCTCCGTCAACGTATCGGTCTCGCCCGTACCGGAGTCGGTGATCGTGTACTGCAACTCCACATGGCTGCGCACCGATGAACGTCCGGCAAGCCCGCCGTAGGTAAGCGCGATATCGGCGCTCGCTCCGGGATCGGCCTGGAAGGCCGCCACCATGGCGCCGTCCACGAAGAAGAGATCGTAGCCGCTCTGCGGTGTGGCGCCGTCGTCGATCGTCACGCCGGAATCGAGCGGGGTTACCCTCATGCCGACATACTTCACCTGGCCGACGCCCTGCGGCACCTGCGGGAAGTTGACATGCATCGTTGCGCTGTTGCTGTCGTTGATGGTTCCGGAGAACGTGAGCCCGCTGCCACCGCTCTGCGGCGTGGAGGCCGCGCCCTTGTGCGTGCTGCCGCGCACCACGCTCACGTCGTTCAGGATGATGAAGCGATAGCGAACCCGCGTGAAGCAGATCACCGTGTCGCACGTGACGCAGTTCTTGTCCGTGAAGCGGAAGCGAATGCAGTAGTGCAGCACATCCTTCCATGCACGCGGAGCCATCGGCGGGAACTGCATCGCGAGGTTGAACGGATTGCCGAGCAGGTTCACCGGCGGCATCGGCCCCCAGGTGATATCCTGCGGGAACGGATAGCCGGGCGTTGGCGGCACCGCGCCGGCGCCCATTCCGGAGATCGCACCACCCGTGAAGTAGCCCCATGCAGGAGCACCGTTGAGCGTCACGCTCACGAGCGTTGCGGAGACTGCTACGATCGGCGCCGCGCCCGGGCCCTGTGCCCAGAGCAATCCCTTCACGCCGGCCGCACCATTGCTCGAGGCCGCGTCCGTAAGCTTCGCGAAGCGCTTCATGAAGTCGGCACAGCAATCCTTCGGCTTGCAGTCATCCGGGAGCCTGATCTGAATCGAGTCCGTGCAGCAATGCTGGCGATCCTTGTCGCACATCCGCACGAGCAGCGTGATCACCGATCCCGGAACGGCGCCGGGGCCGCTGATGGTGACGCACTGCATCGGCGAGATGGTGCCGTTCGGAACACCGGACGGATACAGGATCGTTGGCGGCACGACGGAGACGCCGGCCGGCGGAACGATGTTGAAGTAGTAGGCCGTGAAACCGGACATGTTCAGGAAGTCGAAGCAGTACTGATAGGTAATGCCGTTCGGCGTCCACTGGCAGCTGATCGTCTGTTCGCGGATCTCGAAGCAGCCGCAACTCGGCAGGACAACCTTCACGGTATCCGTGCAGCAGCGCTGCGCGCCCGCCGCATCCACGCAGCAGACCCGGAGGATCAACGAGACCGTAGCACCTGCAACGGCGCCCGGACCGCTGATGGTGAAGTTCACCGGCGCCATCACGTTGCTGATGCCGAATGTGGGCGGGGTTACCGTCACGCCGCTCGGCAGCACGCCCACGACCGTGCCCGATGCCTGCGGGCAGTTCGCGAAGTAGCTCTTCAGCCACACGGTAAGCGAGTACGCCGTCTGCGTGGTTCCGGGAAGCTTGATGCAATCGATCTTCTTGTCGCCAACCAGGAAGCAGGTGTCCTTCTGCTGTCCCTTGCAGTTGCCGAAGTCGATGGCGGAGACCACCTGACCCGCACCGACGGTGACCGTGTATGTTCCGGAGGCCGGATAGGTCTGTGTCCATCCGCTCTGATTCACCTCGTTCACCACGTAGGTGCCCGGGTTCAATCCGTAGAAGTAGTAGTTGCCGAGAGCGTCGGTGGTATCGTACATCCCGTTGGAGAGATGGATCACCCAGTTCGGAAGCCCCGGCTCGCCCGGATCCTGCTTGCCGTTACAGTTCAGGTCGTTGAACTTCATCCCCATGACGGCGCCGGTGGAGTCGCAGCACTTCGGCTTGATCAGGCCCACGCCGCTGGCGTTGACGTAGCCCGCGAGATCGAAGCCCATCGCAACGCTGCCGATGTTCACGACCTTCACCTGAAGGCAGTTCTTCCCGGGCTGAAAGTGTGCCGGGTTCACGTCCACGATATGGGTTGGCGTTGTGTAGCCTCCGGTGGTGGAGCCCACATAGTTGCCGTTCAGAAACACGGCTGCGCTGTCGTCGGCCATCAGGTCCATCACCAGCTTCGGTGCACCATGCTTCTGGTTCATGCAGAAGCAGGTCTGGAAGACGTACGGACCGTTCAGCGGAGCAATGGATGTGGGATAGGAACTGAGCCACTGGGTGTTCACCAGCGGACCGCCCCAAGCCGGATGCTTGGTGATGGCGACCGCCGGACGCGGCTCGCTCGTACCCGGGTCGGGATCGCTGATCACCGTCCACGAAAGATTGTAGGCCCCGATCGGCACCAGTGTGTTGGTGACCTGATTGAGGCCGCTGTTCAGCCGGAGCGTGTCGGCATAGCAGGGATCGTTCTGTGCGGCAAGCCGTGCGCACGGCATCGCCATTGCCAGCACGAAGGCCGCCAGCGATGCCATGAAGAGCATCACGCGGCGGAACATGGCACCCCTCGTGGCCGGATCTGCTGCTTCGCTCCTCGTACAGGGAGGATGAAGTCTCTGTCGTACCGTTGCCTGTCTCATTTCTAGCACCTTCCAGGTTGATGGTTGCGGCCGTTGCCGAGCCGCTATGATTGTTGTTCGTGTTGCTTCATCGATTTCTCCGGGGAGGCATCATGGCCGTTGCCGGAGGCATATCGCCCGGGAGCCGGAGTTCCCGGGCGACGGGTTGCCGCAGGGGGGGGTAGCGTCTGCCTATGAGATCGACAGGTTCGCGTCGCAGCCGGCCGGAGCCGAAGCCGCGCGATCGCGCATCTGCTTCCCGGCAGCGAACGGATAGAACCCGAGCGCCGCAAGCGCCACGCAGAAGAGGCACCCGCCGAGAAGCTTCACGATCGAACGAAGGTCTGTTTGCGTATTCATCTGATCACCCGATACTGTTCATGCTGTTCGAGTTGTTCCAAGTCCTTCTCTCAGCCACCGGCTCCCACTCCCCCGATCATCGAACATGTATTCATGCTATCCGTGGCTCTTAAAAGCCTCTTAAAGAGCGTCGGAAAATTTTGGAGGATGGATGGAGTGGCGCGTAACCATCAATTCCCGGCCGGAATCGGTGGTCGAAAAAACAGAACGCCCCTTCATGGCGGGTTGACCATGAAGGGGCGTGTCCGGTAAAGGCGCTTCTGCGCGGGCGATCGCGGAGCATATGCTCATGCGATCGCCGAAACTATTCGGGCGATTATCCGCTCCTCGTGCGCAGCCATGCAGGGAGCCGGGATTGCATCATCACTCGCGCACGTTGAAGTACTTCGCCGCGGGATGGTGCACAACGATGGCACTGGTGGACTGTTCCGGATCGAGCATGAACTCCTCCGAGAGGTTCACGCCGATCCGCTCCGGCCGGAGCATCTCGAAGAGCTTCGCCTGATCCTCCAGATTGGGACATGCGGGATAGCCGAAGGAGTAGCGGCTGCCGCGATAGCCCTGCGAGAAGAGGCGACGAATGTCCGCTGCATCCTCCCCTGCAATCCCCAGTTCCACACGCACGGACCGGTGCCAGTATTCGGCAAGCGCCTCCGCGCTCTCCACGGAGAGACCGTGGAAGTAGAGATAGTCCGCGTAGTTGTTGGATGAGAAGAGCTCGCCCGCATACTCGCTTGCTCGCCGCCCCATCGTCACGATCTGGAACGCTACAACATCGAAGACCGGTTCGCCTGCAGGCCTGAAGAAGTCCGAGATGCAGAGGTGCCGCCCGTGCGACTGACGCGGGAACTCGTAGCGCATCCACTCCTCGAGAGAGCCCTCTTCCAGATTGACTGCGCCCCATTCGCCGACGCTCTCCGCGGCGCCGAACCCTTTCGGCCTGTAGATCACCAGCTCATTGTAGTCCGCACGGCAGGGGAAGTAACCGTAGATCACCTTCGGCTCGAGCAGCCGCTCCCGCTTTGCGCGCAGTTTCATCTCCTCCAGCTTCGGGTACACAACCTCGTCCAGCTCACGACGGTACTCCTCGGCGCTCCGCGTGCCGCGCTTCACCTGCCACTGCCCGCGGATCAGCGCCACGTCGTTGATGTACTCGAACACCTTTTCCAGATGAATGTTGTCCACCACGCGCGACCCGAAGAACGGCACCTGGGGGACCGCGATGGTGCGATCGACATCGGAGACAACGCGCAGGCGATGCACGCCGGCGTCGGTCTCGTAGTCCTGCGCGGCAACGGTGAAGTCCGCATCGCGGCTCTGCTCCTCCTGCAACTGGAGGGAGACTGCGAACGAGGAGCCGCCTCCCTCCCCAAGCATCGAAGCAGGCTTGGAGATGAAGAGCGCAGGCGTGCGTCCGTAGGCATCGATGCAGAAATCGATCTTGTCGTTGGCGATCGCGGCACGCGGATCGTCAACCGGCACCTGGTCGAAGCCGAGCGTCCGGTAGAAGCGCGGCAGCTCCGGATCGTCCGGATCGCACGTCACATACACCTCCATGCCGGGCCTCCCCGCACGCGCGGTCCGGCGCATCGCCCGCACCAGATCGTAGCCGCTGCCTGCCTTCCACTGCTCCGGCCGCATGGAGATATTCGTAAGCTCCACCACGCCATCCCCCATCGGCATGATCCGGCCGCCGCCCACAACGTCCTCGTTCAACTCCGCCACCATCAACTCCGCAATGTCCGCGGCCTCCAGATCCTCGCGGACAACGCCCATCAGTTCCGCAAGCGAGTCCAGATCATCCTGCATGGCGGCACGAATCCTGACGGCGCCGCGCTCCGACACACGCCGCGCCGGCTGTGCATTTGCGTAGGCATCGCTCGACGCCCGCTGCTCAACCGAAACCTCTTCCTCCGGAACGGCCTCTACCGCTGCGGCGCTCTGCCGGGCAAGCCCCAGCCCGCCGGCAAGCTGCTCCATGTAGTGCAGCCCGTCGAAGGCATCGCCGGCGTAGGCAACGTTCGGCCCGTAGATCTCGCGCAGATCCTGCTCCACGTAACGCCGTGTCAGTGCAGCACCGCCAAGCACCACGGGAATATCGATCTCGCGCCCGCGCATGAGCTGAAGGTTCTCCTTCATTACCAACGTGCTCTTCACCAGCAGGCCGCTCATGCCGATCGCATCGGCATGATGCTCGCGAGCCGCCTCCAGCATGGTCTCCACGGGAACCTTGATCCCCAGGTTCACAACGCGGTAGCCGTTATTCGTGAGGATGATATCCACCAGATTCTTGCCGATGTCGTGCACATCCCCCTTCACCGTGGCAAGCACCATCGTTCCCTTCGCGGAACCTTCGGAGCGTTCCATGAACGGCTCCAGATAGGCCACGGCGCGCTTCATGGTTTCAGCGGACTGCAGCACGAACGGGAGCTGCATCTGCCCGGAACCGAAAAGCTCGCCAACAACCTTCATGCCGTCCAGCAGAATGGTGTTGATGATGGTGAGGGGATCGTACTCCTTCAGCGCCTCCGTCAGATCATCATCCAGCCCGATCTGATCGCCATCGATGATGCGATGCTTCAGGCGTTCGTCCACCGTGAGACTCGCCGTATCGACCACCGTGCGGACACTCTTCTTGTCCGCATAGTAGGCCATCAACTCGGAGAGCGGGTCGAATACACATTTGCGTTCTGCCATAGTGGGCAAAAATACGGAATGCGAAGCTCGCGTTGGCCGTGCCCAGCCCCGCAACCGGCCAAACACACCGGATGGGTGACCCGCCGGACTCCATCCGGCACGGCTGGCCCGGCTACATCCGCAGCCTGGAGGCGCATCGCCGCGAAAAAAAATTTCATCGGACCGGACCGGAGAGGGTTGATCCAAGATGTAACGGACGTAAGTTCGCGTCTCCACTCCCGTGACGTACTCCCCGTGGCTTGGCCGTTCCTGGATGCCATGGATATTTCTCAACCTATTCCCGAGGAGGCAACTCGTGGATCAACCCCGACACCTCATACGCCGAAGCGGACTGGAGTGGACGGTTCGAATTCTGCTGCCGGTTCTCAGTATCATCACCCTCACGCTCAGTATTCAAGCCCAGACCGTTCGCATCTTCAGTCCCAATGGCGGAGAAAATCTGGTTGCCAACACGCAGACGCAGATCCGCTGGCTGGCCAACGGGCTGACCAGCGGCATCCTCGTGGAGTTCTCCGCGGACAGCGGCGCCACCTGGACGCGCGTGGACTCCGTTACCGCACACAGCGGACTGGATTCGCTGGCCTGGACCGTCCCGTCCGATACCACGCATCGCGCGCTCATGCGGCTCACCAGCGGCACGAAGGTCAGCCGCTCCGCCCGTGTCTTCAATATCGTCTCGCATCCGGTTCCCGTTATCCAGGTTCTCTACCCGAACGGAGGCGAGATCCTTCAGTACGACTCAACGGTCAAGATCCGTTGGAACGCCGTCAACGTCTCGACTCAACTGGACGTTCAGTATTCCGTGGACAGCGGCAAGGTCTGGAAACCGATCTCCACAGTAACCGGCCATGACGGCCAGGACTCGCTTACCTGGACCGTGCCGCACGACTCCAGCTCCAGGGCGTTCGTGCGCGTTCGCATGGCCGACAGCAGCGCACAGGATATCTCCAACCGCGTCTTCTCGATCCGCGCATCGGTGAAGCCATCGATCAAACTCCTCTATCCGAACGGCGGCGAAGTGTTCCTTGCGGACTCCATGACCCGCATCAAATGGACCGCCCAGGATATCTCCGGCCAGTTGACGATCGAGTATTCGGTGGATAACGGCAAGACATGGAAGCCGATCGGCAACCGCACGGCACGTACGGGACCGGACTCGTTGAACTGGAAGGTGCCGAACGATTCCTCCACCACGGCATTGGTGCGTGTGGGGTCCACGGCGGCCCGCGACACGTCGGACAACGTCTTCACGATCAACGGCAAGGCACCGGCTGTTCCAGCGGTGAAGCTGCTCTATCCGAACGGCGGCGAGATGTTGAAGGTGGACTCCGTCATCTACATCCGCTGGCAGTCCGCCAATGTCACGGGAAGCTTCATGGTGTTCTTCAGCAACGACGGAGGAACGGCGTGGGCACCCGTGGATTCCGCAACGGCAAAGGCCGGCGTGGACTCGATGATGTGGACCGTACCGAACTTCATCGGAAGCCAGGCACGGCTGCGGATCGACTGGAGGAAGAACGCGCTGAGCGATACAACGGACGCCAACTTCTCGATCGTGCCGAAGAACGCCTCGGGCGTTGCGCCGGAGGTTCCGAACGCTGTGCATGGACTGCAGCTTCTCGGCTGCTTCCCCAACCCGGCATCCGGCTCCGCAACCGTACGATGGGTACAGGCACTCCCCGGCACGGCAACGTTGAGGGTGACCGATCAGAAGGGAGCCGCCGCCGTGACGGTGTCCGCAGGATATCGCGAAGCAGGAGAGCAGGAGATAACGCTTTCCACCGCGTCGCTCCCCTCGGGTACCTATCTGTACCAACTGCTGGTTGGCACGGCGCGGACAGGCGGAATGGTGACGGTGGTTCATTGATGACGCCGTGCCATCCACCAGGATGGACGTGATGATTCCGGCACGAGGCCGCTCCAGCGTGGGCGGCCTCTGCATTTGTACCCCTGCATCTGTGAGAAGGCCGGGCCCAGGCCGGTTGCATGGCCGCAGCGGACTGCACGCAGCAGCGACATCCATCCGTCTCATTCCTGAATGCTGGAGTGCGGTACGGAAGTATCGCCGTGCTGACAATTGTCGTGCCGACGCCCGCACGCGCTTCATCGATACGAGTTCCTCTTCCTATCTTTTCGAGTGCCACAATTCACTCTGGACCAGAAGAAGGCGCACGACCCGCTGCGCCATATGTCGATCACCGCAAACGCGGGATCGGGCAAGACACGTGTTCTGGTAAGCCGGTACTGCGATCTGGTTGAACGATTCGGAACGACGCCGGAGAAGATCGCCGCGATCACCTTCACCGAGAAGGCTGCGGCCGAGTTGCGCGGCAAGATCGCCGGAGAGCTGGAGCGCCGCCTTACGAGCGAGGAACACCGGGCATCGTGGCGGGTTCTGAAGATTGCGCGCGAGCGATTTCCATCGGCCATTGTCTCCACCATTCACGGTTTCTGTTCGCGACTGCTGCGGGAGTTTCCCATCGAGACCGGAGTGGCACCGAACTTCGGCGTCACCAGCGGCTACGAACGCAGGCGCCTGCTGGAGGAGGCGCTGATGGATGCGATCGAGTCCGCACTGAGCGAGGATGAGAACGAGGAGTTCGATCTGGTGTACAACCTCGCGCGCAAGATCGGACGGGAGAACATGGAGTCCATCCTCCGCATGATGCTGGACCGGCGGGAGATGATCTACTTCAGCAGGATGCATGGCGTGCTGGCGCTCGACCGCGACGCCGCGGTGCGCCGCTGGATCGACGCGGTGGAGCGAACGCTGCGCACCAGGCTGCACGGCGTCCGGCTGGAGAGCGCGGTCACCGACCTCGCTTCGATGATGAAGCCGGATGCCGCCGCCGAAACCCTCCAGGCATTCGCAGACCTTCGCGCCGCTCGCACGGCCGACGCAATGATCGCGCACGCATTGACGCTCCGGACGCTGATCCTTACGGAGAAGGGAACGGTGCGGAAGAGGCTCCTCGCACTGAAGGGAGAAGATGCCGCCGTCGCCGATGCGCCGGCCGAGGCTGCGGCAGCCGCGTTCAGAAGCGTGGCGCCCTTCCTCGAGACGGACGGTGACCCGGCGCTTCATGCGGAGCTCCACGACGACACGGCAACGCTGCTTGCGATATACGACAACGCATTGGCGCGCTACAACGAGCGGAAGGAGCGGCTCAACGTTCTCGACTTCGAGGATCTGCAACTGCATCTGGCAACGGCGCTGCAGGCACCGGCATTCCGTACGCTGGTACATGAACGGTTCGATCACATCATGATCGATGAGTTCCAGGATACCAACGAACTGCAGTACACGCTCGCCAGGCAGATGTTCAACGATCTGGAGGATGGCCGGCTCTGCATCGTGGGCGACACGAAGCAATCGATCTACGGCTTCCGCAATGCGGATGTGGAAGTCTTCTCGCTGGCGGAGCGGCAGATCGGCGCGGCGAACGACACGCTCGGCCGCAGCGGCACGCCTCTCCATTTTCGCGATGAGCTGATCGATCCTGCCAACGACGAGGAACGGCGCGGCGCCATCAAGCTCGCGGCATCGTTTCGGCTGCTCCCCTCCATCTGCGCCTACGTCAACGAGGCCTGCTCGCTCGTGCTCAGGCGTCACGACGGCGCACAGTTCGGTGTGGACTACGAGCCGCTCGTCTCGGCGCGGCGCACCGAGGGGCGCGGCACGGTTGAACTGATTCTCGCTCCATCCGAAGGAGGCACGGACGCCGAAGCGGCTGACGCAGAAGCGGCTGACGCCGAGGCAGGCGGCGCAACGGAGGCGGAGGAGGCCTGCCAGGCGGAAGATGCGGAGTGTTCCGAAGCGGAGATGATAGCGCGCCGCCTGCTCGATCTGGTGCGGAGCGCCGAACCGGTTGTGTGGGATACGGACGGCACGGAGGCCGAACGGCCGCGCGGCGCGCGCTTCAGCGACATTGCAATTCTCTGCCGCAAGCGTTCGCAGTTCGCGGCCATCGAATCGGCGTTCCGGCTGTACGGCATTCCGTTCGCGACGCACGGAGGCTCCGGCTTCTACCGGACGCAGGAGATCTTCGACATGTTGAACTACCTGCGCACGCTCCTCAACCCTCGCGACGATATCTCGCTGCTCGGCGTTCTGCGCTCCCCCTTCTTCGGCGTTTCCGATGCGGAGATCTATCGCATCACGCTTACGTCCGGAAGGATCGGACGCGACCTCTGGTCGCGCTCGGTGGAGCACGTGGCCGCGGGGAACGCCCAGCCGGCGCTTGCGCGCGCGGTGGCGATCATCGAGGATGATCGCGCGATGGCCGGGCGCGTGCCGGCATCCCTTCTGCTGCGGCGCGCACTGGAGCGAACGGGCTGGCGCGGAGCCGTTATCGGAGCGGAGCGCGGCGAGCAGAATCTCGCCAACGTTGACAAGCTTCTCGAGATGGCGCGAGAGTTCGAGCTTCGAGGATTCACGAACCTCTTCGACTTCGTCGAACGGATCACCGAGATGGTGGAGTTCGCGGAGATGGAGGGTGAGGCGCCGCTCAACACCGGCCGCGATGCCGTGCGGCTGATGACGATGCATGCGGCAAAGGGGTTGGAATATCCCGTGGTGGTGCTTCCTTCGCTGCATGCTCCAACGCGCGCCTCCACGGAGCCGTTCTTCGACAAGGACCTCGGCTTCGGATGGACCTGGCGATTCAACCACCAGGAGCGTCGCCCCGCAATCACAGCCCTGATGGGCCTTCGAGCCGCCGAGCGCGAAGGGGCGGAGGAGGCGCGGCTGTTCTACGTTGCGGCCACGCGCGCGCGCGACCTTCTGATTCTCTCCGGCGAATACAACGAGAACCGGCCGCCGTCCGGCACGATGCTCGCATGGGCCATCGCCCCGCTGCCGATGCTCCCCGATGGAAATGGCGACGTGCGACTCGTCTCCTCCGCACTCTCCTTTCTCGAGGCGGACGGCGAGGGGATGCGCACGGAGGAATGGGAGCAGAGCGTGCGCGTGCTCCGCACGGTTCCGCAGCCGCCTCCCGAGGAGGAGGTGGAGCGTGCCGAGATGCCGTTCCGTGCCGAGGCGGTTCGTATCGGCGAGATTCCGGCACGCGCCGAGGGAGAGATCTACTCTGCCACGCAGCTCATGATCTACAGCCAGTGCCCCACGAAGTACTATCTGAAGTATCGGCTCGGTATTCCGGAAGAGATCGCCGACGCCTACCGCGTCGACATGGCTCACCATGCGGAGGGGCGCGACGGCATTGCCGATACCGACGACGGCGCTCTCTTCGCCCGTGCCTTCCGCAGCGCCGCGATGAACCTGGACCGCGCGATGGACCCGGAGACCGGTCTGCCGCTGCGCGAGGACCCCGGTGCCGAATCGGGCGCGCTGGCACGCGTCGTTGCCGATGCGCTGGCACTGGAGCCGATGATGCCCGCGGAGCGGGAGGCAATGCGCGTACGGCTTATCGGGACGCTGGAGCGATTGCTCGCGAGCCCGGAGGCGCGGTCCGTCATCACAGCGCCGGACGGAGCCACCGCCGCGAACTACGAACTGACGATGCCGGTTGGCCGTGAATACCTGATGGGCGTGATGGATCGCGTGATCCGCAGCAGCAACGGCGCGCTGAGCGCGGTACAGTACAAGACGCGGCGCCTGAAACGGGACGAGGTGCCGGCCGCTGCGGAGGCCTATCTTCCGCAGCTCCGCGTGTACGCATATCTGCTTGCTGCGCTGGAGCCGAAGCGCACGGCGGTTACCTGCACGATACTCTTCACGGAACATCCGGACATTCCACAGACCTTCACGTTCTCATCGTTCGAGCAGATGCGCATCGGCGAGGAGATCGCCTCTGGCATCGAGGATATCCGGGCGTTGACTTATTCGGGACGACGCGATCTGCCGCTCGCGACGCCGCACTGCCCGGCGTGCGCTTACTTCGTGCAGGGAGAGTGCGTGATGAAACGGGCCGGAAGGGAATGAAACGCATTCGGCACGCGCGCCATCGCGATGGCATGCGTGCCGATATCCGGTTCCGGTAGATCGGGAAGAGAGGCGCCGCCGCGGAGCCCTTGCCGAACAAGGGTTTGAGCGGTGCTACGGATTCTTCCCCTGCCCCATGTTCTTGTTCGGGCTCCCGCCGTCCAGCGCTCCCGACTTGTCGTCGGTAGCGGTAGGGGGTTCGTTCGGCTTGTCGTTTCCCTCGGAGCCGCCGTTGTCGCCGCCGTCACCCGAATTGCCGATCACGTCTTCCGGCACCTCGCTGTTCTCCAACGGTTCGCGGTCGTAGTTGTACGGCAGGCGATCGTACGACCGCGCCGGCTCGCCGTTGAATTCGCGAACGTCGTACGGCAGGCGATCGTCCTGATATACCTTCGCCATGAAGCGCCCCCAGACCGGCGCGGCCGCCTTTCCTCCCTGCCCGTACCAGCCGGTGAACTTGATGCGATGATCGTCGAATCCAACCCACACGCCCGCCACCAGTTCCGGCGTATAGCCGATGAACCAGGCATCGGCGAAGTCCTGCGTGGTTCCGGTCTTGCCGGCGGCCGGATAGTTGAACCAGTGACGGATGGAGGTCGCCGTGCCGCCATCCACCACGCCGCGCATCATCGACACCATCTGGCTGGCAACGCGCGGCGACAGCACCTCGTGCATCTCCGGCTTCGCCTGATAGATCACATGTCCCCATCGATCCTCGATCTTGAGGATCATCGTGGGCTCCACATAGATGCCGTCGTTCGGGAAGGCGCCGTAGGCAGCCGTCAGCTCGTACGGCGTGACCTCGGCGCTTCCGAGTGCAATGGATGGGAGTTCAGGAATCGGCGACTTGATCCCCATGGACTTGGCCAGCTTCACAACCTTCGCCGGCGTGGTCTTCTCCAGGATCAGACGCGCGGCCACGGTATTGATGGAGAACTTCAGTGCGCTGCGCAGCGAAACCATTCCGCCGCCCCCTCCCTTCGGCTTCCAGATCTCCCCTCCCGGCATCCGGTACACCACCGGCCCGGCGGAGATTGCGGAACCGGGGTTCATCCCCTCGTCCAGCGCCGAGGCATACACGAACGGCTTGAAGGAGGAGCCGGGCTGGCGACGGATCTGTGTCACGTGGTTGAGCCCGCGGCCGGATGTGATGTCGTTGCCGCCAACCATCGCGCGCACGAAGCCGGTCTTCGGCTCCACAACAACGAAGCCGGCCTCGATCTGCATGGCCTCGCGTTTCACCGAGTCGATGAACGCCGCGTTGCTGGTAAGCTCCGTGAGAATCTTCTGCCGCTCGTTGTCGTTGAGCGCCGCCTTGTAGCGATCGCTCTCGTGCACGGCCCGGCTCACGATTGACTTCAACAGCCCCTCACGGCCGCGCCATGACCACGTATGATTGAAGGTCTTCTGGAACTCCTCCAGATGCTCCCGCACCGCCTCGTTGGCATACTTCTGCATGCGGCTGTCCAGCGTGGTGTAGATCACCAGACCGTCGCGATAGAGGTTGTATCCCTGCAGCTTCGGATCCTTGGCCAGACTGAGGCGAACGGCCTCCACGAAGTGCGAGGCGATTCCGGGCTCGCGCTTGTGTTGCGCGAAGACGATCGGCTGCTTGCAGTACTGATCGAACTTTCCCCCATCCACATATCCCATCTCCATCATCAGCCCGAGCACGGTGTTCCGGCGTTCGATCGCCCGGTCGTAATGCTGATCGGCATCGTAATTCTCCGGAGCCTTCAGTACCCCAACCAGGTACGCGCACTCATCGACGGTAAGATCCATCGGCCGCTTGCCGAAGTAGATCTCCGACGCCACCTGTATGCCGTATGCACCGTGTCCGAAGTAGACGGTGTTGGCATACATCTCTATGATCTCGTGCTTCGTGTACGTACGCTCGATCTGGACGGCCGTGAACTGCTCACGCAGCTTGCGGCTGATCGTCACCTCCTGCGAGAGATAGAGATTGCGGGCAAGCTGCTGCGTGATCGTGCTGGCCCCCTCCTTCGCGAGATTCATCGAGAGCACATTCTTCACCAGCGCCTTGATGATGCGCTCCAGGTTGACGCCCCAGTGATCGTAGAACTTCTGGTCCTCCGTGGCGATCAATGCGTCGACGAACGCCGGAGGAATGGAGTCGAACCGGATGTAGCTGCGGTTGTGCACGTAGAACATGTCCAGCGGCTGGCCATCGGCACTGAAGATGCGTGTGGAGAGATCCGGATGCGGGTTCTCCAACTCCTCGAGCGACGGCAGCCCGTTGACGATTTCAACGAGGTAGATGCCGAGGGCAAGAAGGGCGAAGCCAACAACGATTACACCGATCCCCATTGCCGAACGGAGGTGCGGCCGCGATATCCCCTTGCGCGGGCCTTCAGGCTGCGACCGATCGGATCCGTTTTCCTGTGCACTATTGTTCATACTGCTCATTGCAAACTACCGGGAACGAGAATTGAAGTACCTGCTGATACCGGAACGGGGCACCCGGCACGGAAGCCGCGTGGTGCACGGTGTTGGAAGCGCCGGGATCGGGAGCAGGTGGATGCATTCATGCGCCTGGAGCCGCAGCACGATCCCCGGGCCTGCCCCGCAGCAAAACGGCCGCTCCTGGAAACAGTACCCGGCTCCGCCGCTCGGCGCCCAAGCCCGGGAATGCCCAACGTCATGAGCCTCAAACTTCGCGAATCACCCGCGACAGGGCAAACCGCCCAGGGGTACACGTTGGCCGCATGACGCCGTTACCCGGCGCACGCGATGCACGTGGAAACGAGCACTGCGAACGGGGAACGCTCTAGCGAAGCGCCTCCTCCAACGCGGTGCGCGCATCGGTTCTGCTGTCCCGATACTTGATGACGATGGGCGTGGCAATCGAGAGCCCATGCTCCTCGGCAAATGCGCCGGCCATGCGGCGCGAACCGTTCACCACAACGGCGCCCGCGGGAATCTCCAGCGGCGACGTCGGCGTTGCCGAAAGCACGCGGCCGTTCACGACATCGTACACGCGAACCGAAGCGGTGAGCACAACGCCGGCCGCCAGCACCGCGCGACTGCGAACAATGGTTCCCTCGTAGACCCCGCAATTCCCTCCCACCAGAACATCGTCCTCAACGATCACCGGGTTGGCGCCAACCGGCTCAAGTACGCCGCCGATCTGCGCGGCCGCACTTACATGAACGCGCCGGCCGATCTGCGCGCACGTGCCAACCAGCGCATGCGAGTCAATCATGCTCCCTTCATCCACGTATGCACCGATGTTGATGTACATCGGCGGCATGCAGATCACGCCGGCCGCAACGTAGGCGCCATCGCGGATGGCGGACCCACCCGGGACCACACGCACGTTCGCCTCAACCGAGAGCCGGCGCATCGGAAGATTGTCCTTATCGAAGAAGGAGAAACCGCCGGTGGATACGTCGCTGAGAATGCCGGCCCGGAACCCGAGGAGAATGCCCCGCTTGACCCATGCATTCACCTTCCACCCGCCGGCACCGTCGGGCTCCGCCGATCGAACGGTTCCGCGGTTCAACGCATCCTTCAATTCTCCAAACGCATTGTTTGCCTCATCGCGCGGCAGCTCCGCCGCAGGAATCGCAAAAAGCTGCTCGATCCGTTGTTCCAGTTCGGTCATCGGTATGAAATGCAGTTGTGCCGCCGCCGCGCAACCGGTCCGCCGGCGCGCATGAACGGGGATTGAATGTCGGACTGCAAAGATCGGGAGCCGCAGCCGAACCGTGGCCGTCCGCACAATCTGTTTCATCAGGGGAAGGGCTCCCCGTTCCTGCGGATGCATACGAATGGGTGGACACCGTGCCGAGAGCAACGCGCGGGAAGGGACTGCCCATGCCTGCATGCGGACTCCCTCGGTAAGGCCGAACCGGAAATCGAAGGCTCAAATGAACGCTCCCACAAAGAGTTCGTACCGAGGGAATTGGTTCCTGATAGCACGTCGATCTGTTATCGCGGAGTGTGACTCCGCGGTCTTCATCGGAAGAATGGGGCCTGAGTACAACTCCGGCCCAACGTGCTCTTCAGAGCATATCAGGATACGTCTTCGCACGTACTTTCCTGCCGTTCGGCGCTGCACGGCCCGTAGCCTCTGCAGCGCAATCGGGTTTTGACAGGAACTGTAAGTTGCGCCATGAACATCCTCAACATTCACAATGGCGATGTCTCCGCAAACGCTGCACGCAGCGCGGGGATACCCGGCGATCACGTTCCATGGCGGGAGTCGCTGGTAACGGGGCGCGCCTCCGCGGGGCTGGGCCGTGCCGAATGGATTGCCATACGAGCCCAGCATCTCAGCAATGCCTACGGAGCCGACATGCAGCGTTGCTCCGAGGAAATGATCGCGATGGAGGAAATGCTGGATGCAAGTCCTGCGTTCGATGAACTCGTGCTCTGGTTCGATGACGATCTCTTCTGCCAGACCATCCTCTGGTATCTGCTGAGCCGGCTCGAGTCGATGCAGTTCGAGCAGACGATCGTGACCAATGCGGGCCGTATCTCGCATCCGCTGGCAGACGATCCTCCGGAAGGAACCATGGGGCGTTCACCGGAGGAGATCTTCGCACTGCGCACGGAACTGCCGGCGGAGTTGATCGCCGAAGGAGCCAGGCACTGGCGCGCATATGGTTCCGCGGAGCCCACGGATCTGGACGCGGCATTCCATCTGCCGTCACCAACTTCCGCGCGGGCACAGCACGCGATGTTCGCGCACATGCTTCGCTATCCCTCCACGCACAACGGCCTCAATCACATCGAGACCCTCGTGATAACAGATCTCGATGAGCCGACATTGTTCCCCGACGTATTCCGCCGCATCTGCAATTCGGGGATCAGCTTCGGCTATGGGGACTGCCAGCTCTGGTACGATCTGCAGTTCCTCGCGGCCGGTGCGCATCCGCTGATGAAGCTCACCGGCGTCGGCGATCCGGGAACGGCGATCGCCCGAGGCACGTTCTCCCATGCAATGCTGTCGCGCACCGATGCCGGCACCGCGGTGCTGCTGGGGGAGGCGGACGCCGTGAAGCTGAACGGCGTTCGTCGCTGGCTTGGCGGCGTCTGGCTGGACGGCGGCACGACGGACTGGCGCTGGGACCGGACGGACAGGCATCTCGTCAACGTTCGCTGAAGCGAAGTGTTCCGCGGGCAGGACGAATATCAACATTCATACACCAGGGAGACGATGAGGCAGCAGCTGATCGATGTAAGCCATGCGATCGAGGCGGAGATGATCACCTACAAAGGCCTGCCGGGGCCGATCATCTGTGATTATCTGAGCCGCGAGGCGTCGCGCGCGATCTACGATGAGGGGACGGAGTTTCACATCGGAAAGATCGAGATGGTTGCGAACACCGGCACGTATGTGGATTCGCCGTTCCATCGATATGCCGATGGCGTGGACCTTGCGGGGTTGCCGCTGGATTCCCTTGCGGATCTGGAAGGCGTCGTGGTCCGGGTACCGACGGAGCAACACGGGCGCGCGATCGGTCCGGAGCATTTTTCGGGGATCGAGCCTGCGGGCCGAGCCGTGCTGGTACAGACCGGATGGGACCGGCACTGGCGCACCGATACCTACTTCGAGGGGCACCCGTTCCTCACGAGCGCAGCGGCCGGGTATCTGCGCGATGCGGGCGCAGCGTTGGTGGGGATTGATTCATTGAACATCGACGACACCGACGATATGAGCCGTCCGGCGCACACGATTCTTCTCGGTGCCGGGATACCGATCGTGGAGCACCTCGCCAATCTCTCCGCTCTTCCAAACCAGGGATTCCGCTTCCATGCCGTGCCGGCGAAGGTGCGCAACTTCGGCACCTTCCCCGTACGCGCCTACGGCGTGATTCACAACTGAACAGTTCATATCGCAGCAACCTACGGTGGACAGATACAACGGCAGGCGGGGATAGGAACATCGTCCCTACCCCCGCCTTGGCTCCTTTCAGGTGTGATGGTGAAATCTCGGACAATCCAACCCTGCGTTGGTGGCGCCCTCTCCTCCGGTGTCGAGGAGACACGTCATGTGCAAGGCTGCCAACGCATGCCGCGCCACGCTCGGTGGGCTACATACCGGCCAGCGCGGGCTCCGTGTGGCGAACGGAGTGCAGCAGGGTATGGGTTGTCATGCAAATCGATCTCTGTGGCCGCCCCTCAGGTACGGCCGGAACTGCGTCTGAACTTCTCGATGGACAACGCAGCCACAAGAACCCCCTGAACCCGGACAATCTCAGCCGGATAGACCTGGGCCTTGTACATACTATTGGCGGGTTGCAAACGCACAACTCCGTCCTCGAAGAAAACCTGCTTCAACGTGCTCCCCTGGCCTTCCACCCACACCGCACAAATGTCCCCGCTCTTTGGCACAAGGCCCGGTCGAACAATCACATACTGTCCCGGAACCAACCCTGCCTCGATCATCGAGTCCCCGCTCACCGAGAGAAAGAAATCTCCCGGCTGCAGATCGGGGATAAGGTCGTCGATACGATCGATCCTCTGCGTTGTCTCTTCGGCCAGGACTTCCGAAAGCGGACCAGCCGGAATCGTCCCCAACACCGCCCAAGATGTCGAGAACAGACTCTGCGCTCGATCCGTCAACTTGATTCCCATCGGCTTCCCCTGCCCCGCCCGCGACAGTTCGATGAACCCCTTCTTCTCCATCAGACTCAAATGCTGATATGCAGGAGAAGGATCCTTGAACCGAAAATGCGTAGCAATCTCCGGACCTGTCGGAGTACGACCTACGCGCTTCTGGAAGCTCACGATGTACTCCAGAATCTCGCGTTGCCGCGGAGTAAGTTGCGTCAGCGGGTTGTTGGTAGCCATAACTTTTCGGGCATGAACATACTGAGTTCAGGGTATCGATGCAAGGGTGAACTGCTGCGGGCGAAAGTTTTCCGCGCCCCTTGCAGGCAGATCCCGGCTGCTCGCTGTTTCATGCTTCATAGCACTAAATTTTCAAGGAATCTGCCGATATTGCGGTCTTTGTGCGAGAGGCCGATCGGCGCTCCGTGGCTGCGCCTCTCGCATTGACGTGGGCAAATATACGGAACCCGGATCGACATAGCCAGATAATACTGGGTATTCAAAAGAACATCTTTGCATTTTTTTTCTCAGAGCCGGTGTTCGCTCCGTGCCCTGCCAATTGCCGCATCGAACAGAAACGGCAACGCCCGGAATCCGCGACAGATTCCGGGCGTTGCCATATCTGGTCTGATCGATCTGGTCACACTACCGCATCGATCGCCTCCTGCACGGTGGAGACACCCTGTATCCTCAGCCCGCCTCGCTGGGAGATGCGCTTCAGATTGGAAGCCGGCGTGATCACTCCCTGAAAGCCGAGCTTCGCCGCTTCGGCGATCCGCTGCTCAACCTGCGCCACGGTTCGTATCTCACCCCCCAGGCCAACCTCCCCGACAACCACCGTACCGGAGTCCGCCGGCACATCGCGATAGCTGGATACGATGGCGGCCGCAACGGCCAGATCCACCGCAGGGTCGTCCACGCGAACGCCGCCGGCGATGTTCACGAACACATCGAACTGTCCAAGCCCCAACCCGAGCCTCTTCTCGAGCACGGCAAGAAGCATCTGCAGCCGTTTGTAGTCGAAGCCGGTGGCGGCCCGCTGGGGCACGCCATAACTGGAGGGGGTCACCAACGCCTGCGTCTCAACCAGAATCGGACGGGTTCCCTCGAGCGTTGCCGTGATCACACATCCGCTGGAGCCGAACGTTCGTTCTGATAGGAAGACGGAGCTTGGATTGCTTACCTCCTCGAGACCCCGGTCCCCCATCTCGAACACGCCGATCTCGTTTGTGGAGCCGTAACGATTCTTGGCCGCACGCAGTATCCGGTACAGATGCGTACGCTCACCTTCGAACTGCAGCACCGTATCAACCATGTGCTCGAGCACCTTCGGCCCGGCGATCGTTCCCTCCTTGGTAACATGGCCGATCACGAAGATCGCCGTGCCGCCCGCCTTGGCGGTCTGCATCAGCACGCCGGTGCACTCGCGCACCTGAGCAACCGAGCCAGGCGCGGACTCCACCTGGGGATGATAGGTGGTCTGGATTGAATCGATGATCGCAATCTCCGGATTCATCGTCTTGATGGCGCCGAGAATCAATTCCAGATTCGTCTCCGCGAGGATATGAATGCCGGGATTGGTGACGCCGAGGCGATCGCTCCGCAGCTTGATCTGCAGCGGCGACTCCTCGCCGGATACGTAGAGAACCGATCGCCCGGCAAGTCCCTGGCACATCTGCGCCATCAGCGTGGACTTGCCGACGCCGGGATCGCCGCCAACCAGTATGATGGAGCCGGCCATGATGCCGCCGCCGAGAACGCGATCCAGCTCGCCGATCCCGGTACCGAGGCGCGGTTCGGTTTCCACGGAGACCGCGCTCAGTGCCATCACCTGTCCCCCGGAAGAGGAGGAGCGTGGCCCGACGGCCCGCGCCGGTTCGGATGCGGAGACGGTTTCCTCCACGTAGGTTTCCCATGCTCCGCATGACGGGCACTTCCCCAGCCAGCGCGCCGAACTGGCGCCGCATGACTGGCATACAAAGCGAACACGTGGTTTTGCCATGAAGATTATCTCGAAGCTGGCCCGGACGCCGGGGTGCCGGCCCCTTCCGGATGCCGGACCGGTGTTACGGAGAGCGCACCGGGAGGGATGGTGCGCAGCACGAAGATATCGACGGTGATCGGAAGAAGCCGGACTGCCCAGGCGCATCCGGCACTCCGCATCAGACACTCTCCCGGCACATCGACCGGACGTTTTCATCTCACGGGGTTATCCGATAGATTGCCGCCCGACCGGTACGCACGCCCCACACGCTCCATATCCGGCAAGGCAGGAGATACGCATGGACCGCACAACACGTGACGCATACGCCCACTGCCGCCGTGTCACGCTGAAGCATGCAAAGACATTCTACTTCGCTTCGCTCTTCCTGCCGGAACCGAAGCGAACGGCGTGCTACGCCGTCTATGCATTCTGCCGTCATGTGGACGACCTCGTGGACCGCGTGTTTTCCTCCGCCGGAGCATCCGAACGGGAGGCAATCGAGCGCGTCATGGAGAAGCTGCGTGCGGAGCTGGATGGCGTCTATGCCGGCCGCACTGCGGACGGACCGGTCATGACAGCCTGGGCACATACGCTTCAGACCTTCAACATCGAACGCTCGCTTCCCGACCAGTTGATACAGGGGGTGCTTTCGGATCTCCGCCCGGCGGTACGATTCGCGTCGTTCGATCAGCTCCGCGACTATTGCTACAGGGTAGCCTCCGTCGTTGGGCTGATGACCACGGAGATATTCGGTTACTCGAACCCTGCGGCGCTTGGGCATGCAATCGATCTGGGCATCGCGATGCAGCTCACCAATATTCTCCGGGATATCAACGAGGACTATCTGAACGGCCGGATCTATCTCCCTCTCGATGAGCTGCGGAACTTCGGAATCGACGAGCAGGCATTGGCTGCGCAGGACGTGGGGCCGGGCTTTCGTGCGATGATGCGCTTTCAGATTGCGCGCGCGCACGAGTACTACAACAGCGCGGACCGCGGCATCGCCATGCTTGAGCAGGACAGCCGCCTCACCGTGACGTTGATGAGCCACAACTATCGGCGCATCCTCGGCGTGATCGAGCGGAACGGCTACGACGTCTTCTCCTCGCGGGCAGCCGTGCCGTTTCATCGAAAGTTGATGACGGTGCCGGCGCTCTGGTACACAACGCGATGAGCGTTCCCGTTCCCGCCATCGCAGAACCGTCCAAGGCCTTCGCTCCCCTGCGCCGCACGATGCCCGGTTGGAGCGTGGAACAACCTCCACGGCAGCGTCCGAAACCGCAACGGCGCGCGAAGCATCGCCTCACGCGCCGTTGTCGAATTGCCGATGGATTGCTCACGCGCAGAATTGCTGTGCCCGGATCGCTACGCCGGATCGCCGCCCGGCATCAGCGCTGCGGCGGCGTGGTTCGCAGTTCGGTTGGTGTGATGATACGCGGAAGTGCGGCGCCGTGCTGGCGTGCAGGATGGCGGCCGGTTCCGGATCGCGACGTTCCCGAATGTGGTGCAGACGGATGTGCGGTGCTTGGTGCGGCTGCACTCTCGGGCACGGCCGGCTTGCGCGGCGGAGCAAGGCGGCGCACACCGGCTGCATCGATGATCTGATTGCGAACGCTGGTTCGAGCGGGCCCCAGCGTGCCGATCGGCTTTTCGTTGAGCGACAGTTGCAGCCCTCCTGCGTTGCCGAGCGAGAGCTTGAAATGCTGCGTTGCCCGCCACACCTTCACCGAGCCGCTGTCCAGCGTGCCGGTCTCGCTGCGCTTCCCATCCATCACGATCGCAAACCAGATCTTGGATGTTGCCCTCCCTTCCAGCGTCAGGCTGTCGCCCGCAGCAGGAGCGGAGGCAGCGGACGGTGCCTCGCCGGCGTCGGCATTGGTGTCCGCCGGTCCCCGAGAGAGCACCTGGGTGGGCGAGCCGGCGGAGTCCGCCTTCGACTTTCGCTCCGTGGTTGTGGAATGCTCGGGGCGAAGGAACAGATAGTATATCGCCACGAGCAGAAGCAGCAGGACTGCGCTCCCGATCAACCAGATGGAGAGTTTGCTGTTGCCGAGTTTGATCCCCCCTTCATTCGAAAGCCGCTTGAGAAAGGCGCTGTAGACTTTTCTCTCCTCATCGGGAATGGGTGGTACCTGCGACGGCGGCGTACTGACTATCGGGCGCACGGTTTCCGGAAGCGCCTGCACGGCGATGGGAAGCGGCGGCGGCGCCTGTTCCGGCAGCAGAGCAAGCAACTCGTCTGGGTGTTCGCCAACGCTCTTCGCGAACTCTCGAACAAACAATCTGCGATGCGACTCTGGAATAACCGCGAGATTGTCCTCTTCGATCGCCTGGATGAATTTTGGCTGAATGTAGGTTCGTCGCGCAACGTCGCCGATCGACATTCCATTTGCCTCGCGCGCTGCGTGCAGTCGTTGCCCAACAGTCATGAAGGGAAGCAGTCCAGTGAAGGGTAAATGCAGAACCGGGTCGGAGTGTGAAGCTACAACGGCACCGAACTTATTATCAAGCGGCGCGAGCGCTCTCGTAAAATAATATGCGGCATAATCGCCTGCGGCCGGCCGCGAGCGGCAGGAATACCCAAGTCCATGAGCCGGGTGCGGGCGTTCAGATCCGGCGCAGCGTCACGATGGTGATATCGTCGGACTGCGGCGCGGTGCCGATGAACCGCCGTACATCGGCGCGCAGCCGCTCCAGGGCCTCCATCGCGGAACCGGTGCGGTTGTTTGCGAAGAGCGCCTGCATCCGCGCCTCGCCGTATTCCTGTTGATGCGTGTCGAACGCTTCGTTCACACCGTCGGTGTAAAGCAGCAGCAGATCTTCCGGCTGAAGCGCTATCGTTCCAACCATGTATGGAATCAGCGAGGGCATGATTCCCAGAATCACGCCACCACATTCCAGCTTGGCCATGCCGTCGGCCGAGAAGAGGAATGGAGGATTGTGGCCGGCATTGACATAGGTGAACAGATGGGAGGCCGGATCGATCACACCGAAAAAGGCGGTGATGAACTTGTCCGGAGCCGTATTGTTGTAGATCACATCGTTGACCCGGGCAACGAAATCATCCAGCGGCAGGCTGAGCTGTGCAAGCGCACGCACGGCCGCCTGGACGCTCGCCATCAGGAGCGAGGCGGGCGTTCCCTTGCCGGAGACATCGGCTATCGTGATCAGCACGCGCCCATCGTGCAGTTCGATTGCATCGTAGCAGTCGCCGCCAACCTGCTGCGTGGGCGTTGTCTGCGCCGCCAGTTCGTAGCCGGCGATTGCCGGGAGCGCCCGCGGAAGCAGTGCCTGCTGGATATCGGCGGCAATCCGGAGGTCCTCCTCCATGCGCTCCTTCACGATCATCTCCTCCAGCAGCCGGGCATTCTCCAGCGCCCCGATCGCAAGGTTCGCCAGCGACGCCAGATACTCCACATCCTCCTCGTCGAAATCGTATTGCAGGCGCTCCCCAACCAGCAGCAGCCCGCGGAGATTCCCCTGCGCCTCCATCGGCACCGTGGCGCGTACGCCGAGATCGAAAAGCGTCGCCTCCTGATCGTTCAATCCCCGGCGCTCGTTGAAAACCCGCATTCCCCACCCGGCAACGATCGCCAGCACCTCGGGCGGGAACGCGGCACTGAACCGATGGTTCACCACCTCACGGTAGGTTCCTCCGGCACTCAACGCAACGCAGAAGCGCGAGATCGCCATCTCCCCCATCAAGGTGAATCCAAGCAGCCGGAGAATGGCGCCCTGATCCAGAAGGGCGCTGAACTCGCGCACCGCCTCGAAGAGCGAGCGCAGACGGTGAATGCGCCGCTCGAGACGGCGGTTGGCTTCGTAGAGCGAACTGCGTGTCTCGCACCCCTCCAGCGCCATCGCCGCGATCGCCCCTATCAACAGCGTATAACTGAGCGCCTCCCCCTCCGATATCGTACGCACCAGCGGCGAACCCAGAAGCAGAAGGGCATACATGCTCTCGCCCGATGTCACCGGCATCACCTGTGCCACCCTGGCGGCTGCGGCGCACTCGCGCTCCTCCCGCAGGACAAAGGCGTCTTCCACAGGGTAGATGCCATGGCATCGAGCAGGATTCCATGAAACCTGCAGCCCCATCAGATCCGCAGCCCCTCCCTTGACATGCTCCACAATGAACGTTCCGTCCCCCACCGGAACCGCAACGCCGGCACGCCCAAGGCCCAGCTTCCCCATCAACGAAAGAAGAACGTTGCTGAAGATCACCTCGCGCGAATCGCACTCGTTGAGAATGCGGCTGAACTCCAGCAGCGTTCCCAGGTCGTGCGTGGCGGCGGCGGAAATCAACGGTCGATCGTGCATCGGTCAGTGAACGAAGAAGGATGGATCAATCGCCGGGCACGGCCGCGTGCGCGAGCGACGAGGAGAGATGCTCTCCGCAATTATCGCAATTGTCCGCTAACGTGGATCACTGCAAAGCGGGCGAAGAGCTCCTCGGCATACCAGGACTCCGCGCGCGTTCGCTCCACCACGCCGCGATGTACCGGATCGGCGTAGGCAAAGCGCTTCATGGCGTCGTGATCGCTCCATATGGAGAGCGTGGCCTGCCGGATGAACGGAATCTCGCCGATTCCGATGGAGCACTCGAGCCCCTCCGCACGCTCCAGTGCCTCGCTGATCGGCGCAACCATCTTCCAGAACGGCCGGAGACGCCCCGGACGGATGGTTGCCCTGGTAAGCACGCCTACGCGGCCGTCATCGCTGGAGGCGCCCGAAGGAAGGAAGGGATTGAGCCCGTCCCACGCACCGTGCGCGGAGATGGTTTTCAGAATCGTCGTCCACTCATGCATCGCGCGGCGACGGTAGCGCTCCATGAACCGCGACGAGCGGAGGAATACGCCGGCGTCCTCCTCGGAATCCCATACAGCAAGCAGGGCATACCGGCCCCAGTCCGGACGAAGCGTAAACCCGATTCCCCGGCCGGTGCCGAGAAGTTTGCGAAAGCGCATGCCGGGCACGCTCCGCAGCAGCGGACGGGCCAGCCCCATCTGTACGAACGCCCACGCCCGCATGCGCGGCGCGAAGGAGAACACCGTCAACGTCGTGACCGGAGGGGTTGCCGAGCGAATCATGTGACAAACGGCAGCACTACTGATTGGTTGCACCCGCTCGCGCATTCACATGCACCACAGGACTTTGCTGCGCCATCCGTTTGATGCGCTGATACTCCCCCTCGAATGCACGCGCCACGGCGGGACTGCGAATCACCAGAACGTTCTCGTCGTTCTGGTTCGCACCGGAGGATGTGAAGTTGTAGCTCCCCGTGATGGTCCAGGTGCCGTCGATCACGAACACCTTGTGATGCATCACGTAGGTGTTGCCATCCTGCAGCACCGGAATGCCTGCGGCCATGAGCGGGCCCATCTGCGCGCCGCGCGCGTCGGAGTTTCGCCGCTCCACCACACCTTCCACCTGAACGCCGTTCTGATGGCGTTCCACGAGCACGGAGCCGATATCCTGATCGGTGAAGCTGAACGCCAGGAAGTGAACGCTCTGCTTCGCCGCCTTCAGAAAGCGGAGGATCTTGGTCTGAGGTTCATCCTCCGGACCGAAATAGTTGTAGACATCGGCATCGCCAAGCTTCACGAAGGAGTGCGGCGTGGCCGATGGAGATCGCGGGCCGAACTTGCCGTCGTTGAACATCTCCTCGAACTCCGCCGTGTAGTTCTCGGCAAGCTCCGCCGAATGGAGAAGCAATGCGTTGTTGTTGTTTCGGTAGGAACAATTGTCCGTGGCATTGTAGGAACCGGTCCAGACGAGTACGGCATCGGCGATGACGAACTTGTCGTGCATGAACGCGCTTCGCTCGTCGAACACAACCGGAATCCGTGCGGCCAGCACCTCCTGCATCTCGGCATCCTCCCGGAAATCGGAATCGGCGACCAGACGAACGCGCACCCCTCGTTGCTTCGCTGCTATCAGCGCCGCGGCAATCCGCTCGCACTTCAGCTCGAAGAAGGCGCAATCCACGGTGGAGCGCGCATGAGTGATAACGTCCGCAAGGTGACGATCGATGTTGTTCGGATCGTTCTCCCCGACCTTCGGGTTGTTGGCGTACGCATTGCTGAAGAAGACCGAGATCTCCCCGTTCACCGCGCTCACAGGGGACGCTGTGTCCGCTGCCGGACCGGGCCCCGGCGCCGTGCGCCCCTCCTTCCTACCGGCGCGCCCGCTCTCACGGGGTGATTTCTCCGATTGGCAGCATGAAAGCGACGCTGCAATCGTCACCATCACAATCAACGCCCCGGCTCGCCAGGTTGTGGAGAGGGGAGGTGGCTGGCCGTTCGAGCGTTCCGATAATTCGTGGTTCATTCCTTCTCACCTTCGGTTGCATCAGCGTGCGCGGATCCCCCGGCGCGCTTCCCGGGTTCCTCCACGGAGCCTCCGCGATGTTGGTCACGGCCGGCGAGCAGCCCATCCAGCTCCTCCCCCCGGCCGGCAGCACGTGCAACGGCGCGAACATCCGCAAACACGGCACGCGCCTCCTCCTCGGTGGCACAGGCTGCAAGCCGCTGTTCCCCCCAGGCCAGAAGGCGGGCGGCCACATCATCGGGCAGCTCCCCGGTCAGGGATTCATCGTCTCTCAGGCGGTCGATCCAATCGGAAGTGTTCATGGAAACACCATAATATGAAGTTGATGCCAAGATTCCGCGGCCTGCGAACCCCGGACCGCATTTTCGCGGAGAGGTTCCGGCCCGGTGCCTGCCGGCGGGCGGCCTGAACGTACAGGGCCCGGTGGCGGATGAACGTCCGCAAACCGTATCAAACGCCGAAGCGTTGTAACCATCTCATGGATTCGGCGGTATTGTTGATCTCACGCCCGGATCCAATCGGGCGGTATGAACGGAACTTGACCGTTTTGTCCTTTGATGAAAGTCGTGCCCTTCGTAATCTCGATGTTCCATGGCCGGCCCTGACCCCGGGGTCTGCTCTGTCGCGACCAATGTTGAATGCCTTGACACGAACTACGAAACATTATCTCCAACTGGGGCTCACCCTGGCGGCGGCGGTTCTGCTTGCGCGGAACGCGATCGCCCAGACGCCCGGTGTGTCGGCTCCCTGTATGGATGAAGCGCCCCTCTTCAGCGAGAACAGCGCGGCCGAGTACTCGGCTCTCTCGCGCGGCTCGGTGGAGCACGCTTCAAAGGTTGCCTACAGTGCACTCTCCGAGACGCGCCGGTACAACAGCGCGCTGAATCAGGAGCGCGGCACGATGGCGCAGGTAGCTGACGCCTATCTCGACTTCTATCCGCAGACCGAATATCTGCGCATACTCTCCACACCCAACCGTCCGGCAATCATTGCGCCCCCCTTTCGCCTGAAGACCCGCGCGGAGGCAGGTTCTGGAACGATGCCCGGCATTCCCTCGGCAACGCTGTCGCGGCTCTATCGTTCGGACTCCTCCGTAGCCTCGCTGATGGAGTGGTACCGCCGCGAGTACGGCTTCGACTTCAAGGTGCATCGTACTCCCCTGAGCGAGAACGAGGGAGCGACGTTGACAGTGGCACGTGCCGTGAAGCAGGTTGGCAATGCGCTGGTAACGGTGATGATCTGGACCCCGTCGGCAACCGTGGAAGGGAAGCGCGGGAGCAGGACGAGCAGCCTGCTGAACAAGACCAGCGTGGAAGTTCAGGAGCGGGCGTTCAGGCCGCGCGGCGAGCTGATCGCGGAGGGACCCGATGCCGTCGTGGAGATGACCTGGAAGGTTCCGTTCCGCGATCTGATCCAGCGGGTCAGCATGAAGTATCAGATCGATCCGCATCTGGTGGCGGCGCTGCTGCAGCAGGAATCCAACTTCAATCCCAACGCCATCTCCGTGGATAGCGCGATGGGGCTTGCGCAGATGATCCCGGGAACGGCGGAGATGCTCGGCGTCACCAACCCGAACGACCCGCATCAGGCAATCGAAGGGGGCGTGCGCTATCTGAAGATGCTCCTGAGCCGATTCAAGGGGAACGTGGAGTTCGCGCTCGCCGGCTACAACGCCGGCCCCGGCAATGTGGAGAAGTATCGCGGCATTCCGCCGTTTGCCGAAACGCGCGACTATGTTCGCCGGATCATCGCGCGCTACAAGGAGAAGGCCGCCGGCACGTTTGCCCCGGTAGCCAAACTCGTCCGCCCGAATCTGTAGTAACGCGGGCCGCCGAATCCGGCTCCCACTCACACCAGCTGGCCGCGTGCACCCATTCCGGTGCGGCGCGCCAGCCGTTCCGTTTACGGCCCTGTTTTTCCCTTTCCCCGAGGTATTCACCGGAGGTATGTTTCCGCTCTTTGCGGTAATGCATACCATGCCCTGTCATGGCCGGACGCCAACAATCACCGCACTCCGGCCATAATCCGGAATCGGACTACGCTCTATGAATCGACGTTCCTCCATCGTTCTCGTGCTCCTCATCATGTTCATGGTTGCCCTCCCCGCATGGGGGCAGAAAGGGCACGCACCCAAGGGGAAGCCGCCGGAGAACGAACGATCCGTTGTCGTCGTGAACGGCCACGGCATCCCATGGTACCTGTATGCCAACTGGTATCACGATCAGATCAGTTACCAGCGCCGCCTCGGGATGGATACCGTGATGAACCAGGCCACCGAGGATTCGCTGGTGCTGCAGCTCATCGACGATGAACTGGTCCGGCAGGAGGCGGCCAGGCGCAACATCAACATATCGCGTGAGGATGCCCGCCGCAGTCTTCTGAACGACCCGCCGGACTTCATAAAGGCTCCGTTCGTGGACGGCTCCGGCACCTTTCACGAGGATGTCTATCGGGAAGTGGTGGTTCATCCGGAGAAGATCGCCCAGCTTGTCAACCCCACGATGCCGCGCGATGCGATGGTGGCGCAGTGGAAGTCCGATCTCAACAAGGTGATCGATTATACCCAGGCGCAGATGCTGCGCAGCCGGTTGATGGATGAGCTTCTGAAGGAGAAGCCGCTTACCGAGGCGATGATCAGGGCTCGCTACTTCGCGGAGAATACCAGGTTCACCGGCTCCTTCATTCGCGTTCTGCATTCCACCGTACCGGACTCGCTGGTTCATGTCGCCGAGCCGGAGGCGCGCGCATGGTACGACTCCCATCAGGAGGATTACCGCTTCGCAAGCGCACGGCAGGTTGCGGCCATCATCCTTCCGGTGGTTCCGCTGCCGAAGGACAGCGCGGAACTGAAGCAGAAGATCGCCGATGTGCGCTCGGCGGTGATGAACGCCCCCGGGAGCGAACGCTCGCAGATCGTGAGCACACTCCTCAAGGGAATGCCCCCCAATCGTTTCCCCGCGCAGCCCGTCTCCCTTCTGCAGGTGCCGGCGATTACGCGCGATGCCCTGCGTCATGCAAAGCCGGGAGAGATGATCGGGCCCTATGTGGTGGATCAGGAGAACATCATGCTCTTCATCGATGATACCGTGTCGCTGAAGGACACGATTCTCCGCGCACGCCACGTGTTGATGAAGGTGCAGGAGGGGGATACGGCGCAGGAGCATTCCATCGTCACCCTCATGAACGCGCTCAAGGAAAAGATCGTGAGCGAGGATGTCTTCCTTCAGGCCGTGCACTACTACAGCGAGGACGGCACTGCAAAGGATGGCGGGGATCTCGGCTTCTTCAGGCGCGGAGGCTCCGTGGCACAGTTCGACAGCGCCGCATTCGGCGCCCCGCTGAACCAGGTTGTGGGGCCGGTGCGCACCCGCTTCGGCTATCACCTGATATGGGTGAACGACAAGGTGACCACCGGATATCGGATACGCGAGCTTCGTTTTCCGTTCGGCGCATCGCACGAGGCGATGGACGAGGCACGTGCCGATGCTGCAGCGTTCGCCCGTGCGGTGCAGAACCATACCGCGAACGACTCGATGTTCCATGCGCTGAGGGCGAAGTATCCACGTTCCGTCACGGACACTTCGATGCTCCGGCGCCTGAACGTGTACGGCGATGCTCTCTCCCCCGCCAACTTCGCGTTCAACGGGGAGACGGGTGATATCGCGGTGATCACGCTTCCGTACGATCGCGTGATGATTGCGAGGATCCTCTACTCCTATCCAACCGGCGTTGCACCGTACGAGAAAATTCGGGAGAACTTCGTCTACACGCACGTACGCCGCGCGAAGCAGCTGGACTATCTGAAGCCGATCATGATGCACCTGCGCGACACGCTTACGCCGGAGATGACGGTTGGTATCATACGCTGGTCCGCACCGAACGCGGAGTCGTTCATGATCCAGAACCAGCCGCTGCAGTCGCCGCCGGACGAAGCCGTGACCATCCTCGATTCCCTCATGGAGAAAACACCGGACGGCGGCGTCTCCGGCCCCGTACGCGGAACGCATGCCTACTATTTCCTTCGCGTGATCCAGAGGCAGAAGGCACCAACCGCCAGCGACTACGACCGCGACCGCGCCGCGTTCACGGCCGACTACCGCGAGCGGTACCGGCGCGAACTGCTCCGCACGATGCTGCAGAAGGCGCGCGACTACGCCGTCGTGCAGGACCTGCGTCCGGGCGCAACCCCAGGCGATTCCCCGGGCGCGGCAGGGCAGCGCTGATCGCGAAACGAACTGCCGTCGAAGGCACGAAAACGAACAGGCCACATCACATGATGGGCCTGTTCGTTTCGATATACGTGCGTGCGCCGGCGCGCTCGCTGCGCGGGCATGCTCAGCGAGTCACCACGAAGCCAAGCGTGGCATCCCTGCCCTCCGAGCCGATGGCGCGGACGAAGTAGCTTCCCGCCGGCAGAGCCCCGCCCACATTGTACCGGTGTTCGCCGGCATCGAGCGGCCCCTCGTGCAATGTCTCCACCTCACGCCCCAGCGCGTCGACCAGCGCCAGATGAACGGAGCGAAGCGCCTGCTCCATCCGCACCGTCACCGTTCCGGTACTGCGCACCGGGTTCGGCGCAAACGCCAGTGAGCAGAACCCAGCGCCGTCGCCGGGCGCCGCCGGCACGCCAAGCTCGCCGCCGCCGTTCACCTCGAAGTTGTCCATCCCCGCCATCACGTATGCCTTGCTGAGGATATCACTGGTGCGGAAGCGAACACGCATCGAATCGGTGACCGGCACAACGTCCGCGAAACCGAACACCCAGTGCTTCCAGCCGGCGCGCCCCTCCACATCCTTGAAGGCCGTCTTCCAGCTTGCCCCGTTGTCGTTGGAGACCTGCACCAGGAAGGTATCGCGGACGGAATCGGACTTGTAGTACACGGACCAGTAGTCGAAGTCCAGGATGGGATGGGGATACCCGCGGAGGTCCATCGCCGGCGAGGTAAGCGTGGTAACGCCGCCGTTGACGTCGCTCTCCTGGGCCGGAGCGTCGTGGAACGGGGCACCGGTCTGGAACACGTAGCCGTCCGGACCGTTGGTAGGCTCGGACTTCGGGAAGATCCAGTCGGAACCGGGGAACGCCAGATAGGGAATCATCCGAAGCCAGCGGCCGGTCGAAGCGTTGTCGCCCGGGTCCGCATAGCTCCATCCCAGATCCAGTGTCGCATCATCCTGGTAGTGCCGGCGGAGCACCACATCCACCTGCTGGTTGTTCTGTGTCAGGCGCACCGGAACGCGCTCGGTGCCATATCCCCACTTGGCGATCACCAGTGTGTAGAGCGAGTCGTGCGGAAGCGAAAGGGCGCCGACCGCCCCGGGGGCGGTGGCCGAGTGGATGTACGGCTCCACCGCGTATACGAAGTCACGAATCTCGCCCCCCTGCCGGTCGTGCGCCGTCACCGTCGCGGAGATGAACTGCAGCGGATCCAGTTGGATGTCACGCTTCTCATCGCCATTGAGCGTCAGCGCCTCGGTGGTGTCGCCGTAGCCGAACCGCTTTACCTGAAGCGTGCGCGCCGCGCCGTTCGGCCCGCCAACGTAGTATTCACCGGCCGGACCGGCGGTGATCGTCTCGCCGGTTTCGGGAATCGTGATCGTCGCGTTCGGCAGCGGATCGCCCGTGGCCCGGTTGCGAATGACACCGGAGATGGAGCCGGCCGTGGTCTTGTTGAACTCCAGCACATAGAGCCCCGTCTGCCGGTCTCCCGCGATCACCTTGCCGGAAGGGAAGAACCCGTAGGCCTCCCACACGCCGTTGTAGCCGTCCGACGGGCCGGGATAGGTGTCATAGAACCCCACCTCGCGCGGATGCACGGGATCGATCATGTCGATGATCCGCACGCCGGCCGTATACCAGGCGGCAACGATGTAGCGTCCGCGCACGTGAACGTTGTGAACGATGTCCACCGGGTTCGGCGTGTACTCCGCCACCTTCGTGATGTTGTTCAGATCGTGGATGTCCCACACCTTCATCGTCTTCGGCGTATTGCCGATCTCGTCGCTCGTAACAACGTAGCCGCCGTCGCTCGTGATCTCCGCGTTGTGCGTGCCGCTGTACGGATATTGAATCGTGGCCAGGTGCTTCGGGTTCGCAAGGTCGTGGATATCATAGATGTCGCACCCCTGTCCGTAGATCGCCGCTCCGAGCAGCGTATCGTTCCGCTCGAATGCATCGTGGTAGTAGTAGGGGCTCACCTGTCCGATACGCTGCGGATGAAGCGGGTCCGGTTCGAGATCGAAGATGATCACGCCGCCGTTGGCGCCGGCCTCCGCCTGGGTTCCCATCGCATACAGGCGGTGGCCGTTGATGAACACCGTGTGCGCGCGATTGAAGACCGTGGAATCCGTACGCACCAGCGTTGCGCTCGCCGGCAGAGCGGAGAGATCCACAATCTGCAGGCCCTTCCCCGGGTCCGCGGATTCGGTGATGATGTAGGCGTAGTTCCTGTACACCTTCATCTCGCGCCAGATGCTCTTCGGTCCGGGAATGAATGCCACCTGACGGATCGGCTTCTCGGTGACGTCGATGATGGACGTACCGATCTGCGTCCCTACCAGTGCATACTCACGCCCGTCCGGCGCAACGTACCCCCACAGCGCGGAGTTCGGGCCAAGACTATCGGTTCGAACGGGGTTGAGGCTGTCGAACAGCGTCATGTTCATCGACGTATTGCTCTGCGCCGATGCCGCGGCCGCGGCGGCGAGCAGCAGCATATATGCCAGAAGGAATCTCTTCATCGGATAGTTCGATGGAAACCGTGATAGAGTGCCGCCGATGCCGGCGGGCATTGATGGTATCTCCAGGGTGATGCTCCGGGCGCGCTCCAACCCGGCTTCACGCTCGTTATCCCGCAACGGCTACACCGGCGGCGAAGGAGCCAACCTCCATGGATCGGATTACGCGGCGCGTTGCCACATCGATCACATAGACCAACCCCGGCGCGAGCGAACTGCCGATGGTTGCATGGTGCTGGTTGCCGTTCTGATTCTCGCAGCTCAGGAAGGCGGTCCTGCCGTCGGCGGAGAACCCGACCGCATGTGGCTGCTGCTTGAGATCGGTGATGGTTGCCACAACGCTGCGCGAGGCAACATCGATCACGGTAAGGGAGGCCGCAGCCTGGTTCGGAACCCAGATCTCACGGCCGTCCGGCGTCATGTTCAACACCAGAGGCGTTGTGCCGACGGCGATGCTGTCGATCACACGCCCCGTTGTGAGGTCCACCACGCGGACCTGCGAGTGCACGCGGCAGGAGAAGAAGAGATAGCGGCCGTCGTGCGATATCACGCTCTGATAGGGCTGCAACAGCGGCTTCGTGCTGGGGGGCAGCGGGGAATCCGGCGTGGCGAGGAAGCGGCGCTTCACCTGCAGCGTGGAGAGATCGATCTCGCTGATATCGTCACTGAATGCGTTCGTGGTATAGAGATACTTCTCGTCCGCACTCAGCGTTACACCGTGCGGAGCCAGGCCCACATCGAAGATGGTATCGGTAACCGTGAGCGTGGCCGCGTTCAGCCGCATCACGAACGTCTGCGCAAGCGTCTGGTCGAAGTTGGAAACATAGAGCGTGGAGCCATCGTGCGTGATGGCGATCTGCGCCGGAGAGAGCCCGACACGCACGGAGCCCAGCTTGGCGAAGGTGTGGGCATCGTATTTCTCCACCATCCCTGCAACGATCAGGTTGACGTAGAGATAGTTTCCATCGGGGGAGAGCACCAGGTTGTGCGGCGACTCCGGAGCTCCGCCGGTGATGCTTCCAACCGGGATGTAGCGCGCAACGAGCTGCGTGGCCTGATCGATCACCGTCACCGCATCGTCGGCCTGCGCCGCCACGTAGACCCGCGGACGGCTCGGAGTCCCCAGGGCAACCTCGCCGTTGTCGTTCTTCGCTCCCTCGGCGATCCAACGGCGGATTGCATCCACCTGCTCCTGAGGAAGCGGACTGCGTGCCAGCGGCATTCGCTGAACCGGCTCCACGACCGGCGAGAGCGTGGTGTCGCTGTTGATGTGCTGGAACAGATGGCTCTTTGCAACGGAATAGGGAACGATCTCCGCGCCGTAATCCGCTGCCCCGGACATCAGATGTTCCCATGAATCCAGCAGCACACCGTTGAGATTGTCGTTGCTCAGATGGCAGCCGGTGCCGCCGCAGCTGTTGGTGAAGATCGGCTGGATATGCTTGGAGTAGATGATCGTCTCCGTCGGCCCGGGGATCACGACGGGCGGGGGGCCGGTGGGATCGCTCTTGCAGCCCGCAAGGAGCAGTCCGGCCAGAAGGCCTGATGCGACCGCTGCATGCAGAAGCGGACGGAGATTGAGAGAGATACGCATACGGTTAACCGGAAATACGGCACGCACCGAGATAGTGGACCGGTGCATTGTCCATGATGAAGATGCCGGGATTCGTGGAGCAGGGCAAGGTTGAAGTTATGCAAACGGGCGCCACGATGACAATGCATCATGGCGCCCGTTCGTATTTCGCCCCTGTATCTCGTGCACGCGTTGCAACGCCTGCCCTGCGGTTCGCGGAACCCGGCAGCTACTGCCCGATCTGGGTCTCCACCACCACGTTCACCACGCGGCAGTAGAAGCGTCCTTCCGGGAGATCGTTGTTGTAGAGCAGAATCGATTCCCCCAGCCCCTTCACATCCGCATTCGGCACGCCGAGCGCGCGCGCCGTTGAACGGGCGCGCTCCTCGGAAAGCCTCTGGTTCACCGCTGCGTCGCCGGCCCGGTCCGTATGTCCGGTAACCAGCACCTTGGCGTTCGGATCGATCTTCTGCCTGATGAACTCCACGATCCTGCGGTTGGCGTCGCTGATCTCGGACTTGCCGTACTCGAAGAGAATCAGGCTGAACTTGTTGATCTCCTTGTCCGCCAGCCCCTCCTCCCGCTTCTTCTTCACGGTCATCTGCTCAACCCCGATGGATCCCATCGGCGTCACGAACCGGTTCTTCACCGAATCGGTTACCTCCAGACGGTAGTTCACCTTCTGCGAGCCGCGCGGAATCGAGGCGCGTTCACTCTGCAGCCCCCAGTCCAGCGTATGCGGCACGGAGCCGTTGCCGGCGAATGTCTTCAGCTCGTGATCGCCCTGCGAGGCAACCAGCTTCCACTGTTCCACCCCCACCTCCGACGCCACTTCGGTGATGAAGCGCACGGCGGCCGGATCGGTGGTCAACGCCGTGTCCACAACGAACACCGGCTCCAGGATATCCGGAGTGCTGGAGCGAATCTCCACGCGCCGGTTCTCCTCCATGCCGTCCGGCGTGGATCCGGAGGGCTTCTCCGGAAGTCCGCGCGCCTCGACCTTCAACCGGTCCTCACCGATCTTCCAGACATCGCGCAGATAGTTGCGCACGGACTCCGCCCGCTTGCGTGAAAGGTCCACCTTCCCGCGTTCCTCCCCCGCATCGGCATTGCATCCGATCAGGGTCAGCGTCGCAGCCGGATTCTTCTGCATGCGCAGGCCGATCACGTTCAGCATCTGATAGTAGGTGGGCAGCACCTCCAGATTCTGCAACCGGTTCATGTCGAAGCTCGCCGCGTCCTGCGGCGTCAACCGGTCGTATCGCGACGGAATATCGGCGGAGCCCTCATCGAAGAACATGAAGTTGAGAAGCGGCCGCAGCTGTGGAGCAACGAATTCCTCCACATGCATCTTGGACATCTGCGCGCCGGACTGCTCGTCGTCCGAGAGCTTTACCGCGGCAACCGTCGCCGAGAGCATCTTCGAAGGTCCGGTGCTGTCGGCGAAGGTATGCTCCGAGTTCAGCGTGTAGGTCATCGAGAAGCCGATGCGCAGGCCGTGGGCGTACCAGTTGGAGTCCTGCACCAGCTGAGAGAAGGAGCGGTAGTACGTCACCTCGGGACTGAGCGACACCTTTGCCGAGAGCGGCAGCTCGTAGCTGAGCCCCACGAGGCCGGAGAACTGGACGCTTGGAGCATCCGGCACCTTCCCGGAATAGTGATTCCGCACCAGACCGCCGGTGAAGCGCACATTCGTCGGGGAGATGATCGCCTCCTCCTGATCGTACGTAAAGGAGCTGACGATCCCGCACTGAACGCCGAGGTTCAGCGATACCGGGAAGGAGAACGGACGTACCAGCAGCCGCGGCTCGAGATCGATGAGGCCGAGCGTGGTCTTCAGGCGATGCTCCGTTGTGGCGATCACCACCTCTCCGTTCTCCAGGGCGTTGCCGATATTCTCCTGCACCCGCAATGTGGTGGTGCCGGTGGAGTATCCCAGGCGAGCCTGCAGCGCGAACGCACTGCTGGAGCGCCACTGCCCCAACACACCCGCTGCAAACCCGGAACCGTTGCCGCTGGAGAACCCGGGCGAGCACGTTGGGATACCGGGGATGCCGATAATCGTGGCCTGCTGCTGCACCAGCTGGTAGGCCCCGAACACCCCCACGCGCGTCCCGGTGGTGTCCAGCGCCTCCTGCGCACGGAGCGAGCCTGCCGTGAGCATCGCAAGCGCAAGCGCGCCCAATCGCAGCCTCCCGAGTCCAGGTTGCTCGCAGCGACGTAATGCGTTCATCATGGCTACGATCCCCTGTTACTTCGAGATGATGAGAGATTGTACGTCGCTCCGCTCCGGCGTGCGAAGCACCATCCTGTAGGTGCCGCTGGGAATATCGGCCGGCAATACGATCTCCCGCTTCATATCGCTCTCCTGCTCACTGGCAGGCGTCCAGGAGGTCGCGAAAACCCGGTTCCCGTTCATCGCATATACTTCGAGCCATGTCTCCACCACTTCCATCGTGGTGACATTCACGGTCACGGCGCCGCGTGTGGGGTTGGGAGCGATCTTGTTGATCTTCAACCCATCGGTGTAGATCAGCAGCCGGTCACTTCCGTTCTCGCAGAAGCCCGGGCCGAGATAGAGCAGACCCTCCTGCAGCGAATCGGTGACCGGGGCGCCGGCGCATGTCAGCGAAACGATATCGAGCGTGGTGGACTGTTCGCTGCCAACCAGCACGTCGCCAACCAACTCGGTGAACACGCCGTCGGTTACCGGGGCGGCGCCGGCGAACGAGATCGTCACGTAGATCGAGTCGTGCCCCAGCGTCTTGCTCACAATCGTTCCGCGTGTCACCGAGCGGATGAAGAAGACCGTTGCATTGTACGCAACCGTCATCTGGAGCGAGTTGGGATCGCAGATCGTTCTGCCGTTGGGATTCTGTAGAGTGATGGGGAGATGAATGCCACGATTGTGTGGATCGGTATTGATGGACGGCATCACCCAGATGACGTCCGATGCAGCTCTGGTTCCCTGTACAACCGCGCTGCGCCGCTGCGCATTCAGGGGATTGGCGCCGCTGTCGTACGCGCCGGAGTTTCCCGGTACCTGAGCGATCGCATGCGCCGCCACCGCAACGATGTACGCCATAGCCAGCGCCATGCCACGTTTCAGCAGAATGGTAGATACGGTTTTCATGGATCTCCGTGGATAAAGCAACTACGATCCGATTGGACCTCGGCGTTGGATATGGGAGATATCCGGCAGAGAAGCCTGCGAGCAGGAGAGGCCGGACCCTGGCCCCATGCAGGCGAATGCGTTCAGAATCTACAGAAGTGAGCCGGTGTGCACAACACACCGGCCGATTATCGCTTCGCGACATTGCGCCGCGGGCGCAGCCCGGCCGGCGTGCCGCGGGTTACACCCGGCCGGCGGACAGCGGCGATCCGGCGCGGCTCCGCTGCCAACCATACACGGCGGCACCGGGGCGTTCCGCTGGAAACGCTCTCGAGTATTCTCGGCGAGTGGGGCCCGATGATAACGTGCGCCGCGGATCTTCCGGACGTTGTTCGCGGGGCCGATCGGAAGCGATGCTCGTGCTGCCGATCGTGCCGGAAGTGAGCGCACAAATGCTGCGGCGGGAGATGTGGGAGGAGTCTTCTCGGAGACGTGGATAACCGATCCTACTTGCGCTTGACGTTGGCGAGCTTCTCCGAAAGATCTTTCATGTACTGCATCCGGGCCGCCTCGCGCACTTCCGGCTCCTTTGCGTCGGAGAACTCGAACCCGCCGATCTGCGACGCCAGATACAGCGCCAGATCGCCGACACAGTACCGATATTCCCTGTTGATCGGGGCATCCGGCCCCAGATACGTCAGAAGCGCCGGATCATCCATCTCCTTCAGAAGATATGGCAGAGCGGCTTCACCGAACCGTATGAGCGTGCTGCCGAACTTGCCCAGGTGATGCCCTGGAAGCGCCCACCAGTTGTGCATGAACGCGCCGGATATCGCCTCGCAATAAATGCGAACCATCCGCGGGTCAGGGTTCTTGCCGGACATCACGAGCAATTCGTGTGCAAGAACACGCAAGCGATGATCACTTCGTTCGGACTTCGCAATCTTCTCCAAGTCCTCCTGCGCCTTCGGGCGCGCCAGTAATCGGTCCGCCTCACCACGCTGGAACAATGCGTCCACCGAAGTGCCCTGAAGCTCTTCGCGCATTGTACCTAAGCCGGTTACTGCCATCGTATTCCTCCTGGTTCATCTGCAAACAGTGAAAGAATCTACTACCAAAGCCCCTGCATTTCAAAACCTCGCACCGAAGAAATGCCACGAAATCTTCGCAGCAGGCGCGCCGCCCTTCCCTGCACCCCCTCTCGTGACACATCGTTTCCACGGCGACGCAGTACGTCAATATGCTTTCGCAGCGATACCGCCCTTTCTAACTTGTCCGATCACACTGAATCGGGAGAGCCTTATCGCAAAACAGTACTACATCATCCTCGACTTCGAAGCCACCTGCTGGCCGGAAATGAATCGCCGCAGCGACGAAGAGATCATCGAGTTCGGATGCATCCGCATGGAATACTCCACCAGACGCATCATTGACGAGTTCCAGACATTTGTGCGCCCCACACGCTACCCGCGGCTCAGCCAGTACTGTATGCGGCTCACATCGATTACCCAGCAGGACGTGGACACCGCTCCGGCCTTCCCGGAAGCTCTCGCGAACTTCGTGGCATGGCTCAGGGAGCCGGCAGAGTGCACGCTCTGTTCATGGGGCGCGTTCGACCGCTATCTGCTGCGCCAGGCATGCGCATTCCATCGCCTGCCGTATCCGTTCGATGACGAGTACATCAATATCAAGCCGGCGTTCAGTGATGCCTTCGTTGGCCGGGGCGTCAACATGGAGCGCGCACTGGAGATCGCGGAGCTTCCGGCACCGCTGAACCGCCACCGCGCCATCGACGATGCACGGAACGCCGCCGCGTTGTGGCTGGAGGTGCTGCGCGCCGGAGGCACATATTCCGCGCGATGACCTCCGGCGGGCGAGGCCCCGCGGCGCCGATGCGGAACATCCCCGCCATGCGGCCCGCACCGCACCGGCATCAACGAAAACGCTCCCATGGCTCAAGCATGGGAGCGCCTGACTCGAAGCATCGGCCCGGAACGGCCCGGACACTGCATGTGCGCCCTAGTGCGGCGCCGGCATGAACATCGGCAGCATCACTCGCCAGCGGCACGGAGCAGTGCGATCTCGCACCGTCGCGCGCTGATCGCCGCGTGGTCCCGACAGGGCACGGGCCCCCGGCGACCACATTCGTGAAGTACCGGAGGCAGCCTAGTTGAGATCGATGTAGACCGTCTTGGTCTGCGTGTAGACATCGAGCGCCGCCGATCCCAGTTCGCGGCCGAAGCCGGAATCCTTGTAGCCGCCGAACGGCAGCGCGTTGTCCGTCATGTTGTAGGTGTTCACCCAGACGGTGCCGGCCTTGATGCCGCGCGCGAACGTGAGCGCCTTCTTCAGATCCGTTGTCCAGACGGCGGACGCGAGCCCGAATGCGCTATCGTTGGCGATGCGCAACGCCTCCTCCGCATCGTTGAACGTGATCACGGAGGCCACCGGACCGAAGATCTCCTCGCGCGCAATCGTCATGTCGTTGGAGACGTTGTCGAACACTGTCGGCGTCACGAAGTATCCATGCGTGCCGACACGGTCGCCGCCGGAGAGAAGCTGTGCCCCCTCCGCCTTCCCCTTCTCCACATAGCCAAGCACGCGATTCATCTGTTCCTCGCTCACCAGCGAACCCATCCGCGTCTTCGGATCCAGCGGATCGCCAACCGCCATCTTCGCTGCACGCCCGGCGAGCACTTCCAGGAACTGTTCGCGCGCGGAGCTTTCAATCAGGATACGGCTGCCGGCCGTGCACATCTGCCCCTGGTTGAAGAATATTCCCATCAGCGCCACCTTCGCCGCGAGTTCCAGATTCGAATCGGCAAACACGATGTTCGGCGACTTCCCTCCCAGCTCCAGCGTCACCTTCTTCAGGGTGCCGGCCGCGTTGCGCATGATACGCTTTCCAACCTCCACGGAGCCGGTGAACGCAATCTTTTCCACTCCGGGATGGGCAACCAGCGCCGCACCTGCGGTCTCGCCGAAACCGGTCACGATGTTGACCACGCCCTTCGGCAGCCCCGCCTCCATCATCAGTTCGCCAAGGCGCAGCAGCGAGACGGAGGTCTGCTCCGCCGGCTTGATCACCACGGTGTTGCCGCAGGCGATCGCCGGAGCCAGCTTCCATGCGGCCATCTGGATCGGAAAATTCCAGGGGATGATCTGGCCGCAGACACCCAGCGGCTCGCGGAGCGTGCAGGCGAACGCGTTGGCGCGGGCATTCGTTTCGATCGTCTCGCCGGTGGTCTTCCCGGCCCATCCCGCATAATAACGGAAGCATGCGATCGATTGCGGCAGGTCCACCTTCAACGACTCCACCAGCGGCTTGCCGTTGTCCAGCGTCTCCAGTTCCGCCAGCTCATCGATGTGCCGCTCCATCAGGTCGGCGATATTCCAGAGAAGCTTCCCGCGGTCGGCACCGTTCATCCTGCGATAGTCCCCATCGTTGAAGGCGCGCTGCGCCGCCTGCACCGCACGATCAACGTCCGCAGCGTCGCCGGCGGCAACGTGCGCAATCACCTCGCCGCTGCCGGGGTACCGGCTCTCGAAGGTCTTCCCGGAGAGGGCGTCAACCCACTCGCCATCGATCAACATCTTTCCGTAGCGGAGCAGGCCCCGCTCGTCGAGTTGATTCTTCTGGGGCTTCAACCGGGCAATCATCCCGTTGGCAACAGTCTCGCTCATGGTCTATCGCAGTTGTTGGAATGTCGGGTCATGGTTCCCGGTGCGCCGGGCCGCGCCTCGCCGGGGTTTCCGGTGGGCGGCAGAAGGAAGCGGGAAGTTCGCGCATGGGCCCGCTGCATCGGGCGGCGTCACGGCGCGTTCCGTCGGGCGGCCCAAGATACAAGATGAACGGTGATGTCATCGCCACGACCGAACGGCGAAACACGAAGTGATACAGGCGCCGTGCTTCACAGCCACTGCTTCACCGCAGCGGTGCGTCCCGGACTTCCTCCTCGAACCGGAGCAGCTCGAGCGTGGATTCATCCATCACCAGATAGGAACGGTCGCGCAGCCAGGTTCCGAGATTGATGTAGGTGCCGCCGGGAAGATCTGCGCGGCGCGGCCGATGGCTGTGCCCCATCACCACCAACTCGAATCCCTCCTGTACGATCTTCCGCTCCGCGAATGCATACAGCCCATCGGACTCGCCGGGACGCTCGCCGTCGTAATTCTTCTGCGCCGTGTAATCGCGGCTGCGCCTGGATGCCCAGGCCGCCACACCGATACCGATATCGGGATGCATCAGGCGGAACAGCATGCCGGAGATGCGGGCGCGGAGAATCTTCTTGAGAATCAGATAGCCGGTATCGTTGAATGCCTTCCCGTCGCCATGCGAGAGATAACAGCGGCGCCCGGCGATCACCCGCTCGAGGTCACCGAAGTGAACCGGTATCCCCAACTCCTTCTCGAAGAAATCACGATGCCCGAAGTCGTGATTCCCCACCAGATACTCCACGCGCACGCCGGCATCCACGACCGCGGCAAGCGCGCCGATGGTGCGGGAGAACCCGCGCGGGATCACCGTGCGATACTCGAACCAGTAATCGAACAGATCGCCAACGATATAGAGAGCCTCCGGCCGCCGGTCGCGGATCATCGCCAGGAAGCGCCCCAGCACCGCCTCCCGCTCGCGATTCGATGCGGGCGAACCAAGGCCGAGATGAACGTCGGAGAAGAAGTAGACCACAACGGATTGGGAATGGGCCCGCAGCATCCGGACTATCCGGCACGGAGGCATGGGCACCGATGAAGCAGCCGCGAAATTACGGTTCCCACCGCAAACCGAGCTGCCTCAGCCCACGAAACCGGGGAATGCGGCTGCAACCACCGCATCCCCCGATTGAAATATACCTCTCAAAAAAACTGTAGGCCGCGCCGGCAGCCGCTTTACTCTGCTACAGTACGTGCGCTCACATGGCGCGCTAACGGACAACGGCAACCTTGGTTGTCATCACGGCTCCCTCGGCGGTGCGCAGACGGATGATGTACGTCCCCGCCGGCAGCGCGACTGCATCGAATCGCTCGCTGTGACGCCCGGCATCAGCCGGGCCCGCATGCAGCGTCCGCACCATGCGGCCCAGCGCATCGAACGCCTCCACCCGGACGTCACCCGATGGAACTGCAAGCGAATAGGTGACATAGGAACGCTCGCTCGTGATGCTCGGCTCCGCCGCGAGCGCACCCGCCGCCGTGGCGCCGCCGGCAACGGCTGCGCTGGGATCGAACTTCAGCTCCACGGCGAACCAGATCGAATGCACCGTGCTCTGATCGATGCCGAGATCGATCTTGCCGTTCACGGCCGTGCCGGTGATCGGTGTGCCGGCCGGATTCCCCGAGGGATCGAGCGGCGTGAGCGTGGCCACGTTGGAGTTGTCGTTCGGCTTGATCGTCAGGCGTACCCGCACCGGATCGAGCAGCATCGGGCTCCCGCCCCACGTTGTGCCGTGCATCGTATCCAGCCAGTGCCAGCCGGTAGGCTCCATGCGCGAGGCGATGGTCAGGAGCGAACGGCCATGATCCCCCACGCGCTGCGCGGTGTCCAGAGGCACCCAGAGAATGGTTGCCGTCTCGTTGCCGCTCTGAAGTTTGATATCCAGATTACGGAGCGCGAGCCCGCCGGAGCGGGTCAGATAGCCGCTCACCCCCTGCGCCTTCTGCGCATCGAGTGTGAGCGAGCCGCGGCTGTACTCCCAGAGGATCTCGCGCGTATCGCTCTCGGACTGGCCGTCCACTTCCGCGGAGAAGGAGATATCCTCGCGCTGCGTGAAGTAGCTGGCGTTCACGGAGTCGATCACGATCCGGTTCACCAGCGCCGCACGGCCGTTGAATCCGCCGGGCACGCCGTAATCATCCCACAGATTGATCATGCGCGTGAATGCCTGCGCCTGATCCTGGCTGTGCTGGATGCTGATCGTTGTCTGCGCCGGAGCAACAAGCCGGTTGCGATAGAGGAACGATGCCGCCGGCATCAGCGATGTCACCAGCGGGTTCTTCCCGATCATATAGTACTGCAGGCTGTCGATCGCCTGGTTGTCCGTCAGCCTGTCGTCCGCATAGGCATCCCACATGAGCCCGTCCCAATCCTGGAGCGAGGAGTAGACGGCATTGGAGAGAACGGACTCCGCCTGATAGCGATTCGGGTAGGGCTGCTGGAACGACGCGATGAACGGTTGCCGGCGATGCGCGCTCTGCACCCAGGTGTTCGGCATGCCACCCCAGTCCACACGGAGCGGGGAGGTGTTGCGGGTTTCCCATCCGGCACCGGGTGCGCCGCTCGAGATGTAGTCCCATCCCTTTGCCGAGAGCGTGAAGTCCGACGCAGCCTGCGCCATCGTCTCCTGAAATCCGCTTGCCCAGTAGTGGCCGGCACCGGTGAAGACCTGCCTGGCGCCGATGGTATCGTGAAGAAGCCGGCGCATCTCATCGTACACGCCCCGCTCCAGATCCATGTAGAACGCGTTCTGATCGGCCACGCGCTGCGCGCTCACGGCCCGGCTGATCGCCACCGACCCCATCGGAATGCGGCCCACGGTGAAGTTCTCCAGCGACTCGCCGTTCACCAGCCCGGGCACCTCCAGCTTGCGCAGCTGCACGTCGTCGAACGTGAGATCGCCGTTCACCGCGCCGAACCACATGACGACGGCAACCGGGACCGTGCTCTTGATCGGCACGAGGAAATCAACCTGCTGCTGTTGCCAGAACGGCTTCGCATACACCGTACCGCTCAGGCCGGCCCCCATTCCTCCATCCACCGGTTGATAGGCGCCAAGCAGGATCGGGATGCTGTCCGCATTGGCGCACTTGGTCTTGAACGAGAGCCGATAGACCGTGTTGTACTCCAGCCCGGTCACGCTCTGCAGCATGTAGGCGCTGTAGAGCGAGCTGGCTCCCTTGGCGTTCTTGATCCTCAGCTTCAGGCTGAGCGTGCCGTTGGGAACGCTGTCCCCCTGGGTAAGGATGGTGGAGACGGTAACGCCGTCGTAGGAGTTGATGGTCCAGTAGGTCTGGAAATCCCCCTCGAAGCTCCCCTCGGTAATCAGACTGGGATAGCCTCCGTTCGGCGGAGCCGTATGCCATGCAGCGGCGAGTGCCGGCGTGGAGCCGTACTTCTGCTTCAGCCACTGCGCGAAGAGCGTGTCCACGCGCCGGCTGTGGCGATAGCTGAAGCCGGACTGTCCGGCGCGATACTCCGTGTAGCCCAGGCGGCACATGGAGAAGAAGCTTCCCTGATCGAGTGCCTCCACCATCGCGAGCGCAGGCTCGTTGCGATAGGCGTTGCCGGTATGGGGGTTGGTGTGCACCATGAGCTGCGTCACGATGGAATGTTCCACGGCGCGAGCCTTCGGATAGAGGAATTGCAGCTCGCGCCCCAGCCACATCGCGGAGTCCGCATCGGCACCCAGGCCGTCGTCCGCGCGCGCGGCACGTGCGGACTGCAGGATGAAGTAGCTGTAGATGCCATGCTGCTTCAGCTGATAGACGAACCAGTCCAGCCGCGCCATCTGCCCCGCGTGGAGCGTACGGAACCCGTTCGCGGCGTCCAGGAACGACCGCTGCTGCGCGTAGTCTCCCCAGTCGTAGCCAAGGTCCATCGACTCGAAACGGACCAGGTTCACCCCCAGCTTCCGAAGGCGCGCAGCAATCACGATGGCCGCCTCGCTGTCCGGGAAACATGCGGCGAGCTGCATCGAGACACCATAGAATCTGGCCGGCGTGCCGTCGGCGAACTCCCAGTTGCCTTCTCCATTGTTGCGCAGAAAGCCATGCGATCCCGCAGGTTCCGGCGGAAGCGATGGGAGATATTGGCTGATGGTGGTATCGGTATGGCTGGCGGGGTAGGGAACACCGTTGGTGATACCGATATCCTGCGCGCGGGCAATCACCGCAAGCGCGAGCAACCAGAATGAACCAGCAAGCAGTACGCGGATAACTCGAGAGAACATAGTGCGATCCTCCAGGACCCATACGGTTCGAGAGACTGGACCGGCAGGACAATGCCTGCGAATCAGGGACAGAGCCTGCGAACGGAGAATTTATCAAATCGAGGCGCGCAATCCCACAGCCCCAACACAGAGGGTGAAGTGCAGCATGCTTCAGTGCATGCTGCACCAACGCTCGGCCGCGTCTGCCGCGGTAATGCGGGTGGGGATATGCGCGTGTAAGCCCGAAGGGAGTAGGCCTGCGTGAGCGGGAGCGTGTTATATTCGGCTACCATGGCCTACGACAACAGTGCGCCCGGCACGCTGTCACCTCAGCTCCCGCTTCTTCAACAGGACCATCCGGGCACGTTCCAACAGAACCCAGTTGTTCAACATCATACTCACACTGTAACAAGGGAGGATCCAATGAAGCAATCATTCCGGACCTCTGTACGAGCCATTGCTGTTCTTCTTCTCGTTGCCCTGGTGGGCGCCGGCTGCGGCAAGTCGGGAGGATCCAAGGACGGCGGTTCAGCGCAGATGAAGGACATGTCGGTAACGCTGCCGAAGCAGTTCAACGTTCCACCGGGTGCGGACCCCAGCGTTCCCGCAGGCCTTGGCGGTGCGGGTTTCGAGAAGGTTGCCGCCGACAGCGGCTGGCAGACGGTGTCCCTGTCGCCTGAGGAGAGCAATCTGATCGCGGACTCCAACGCAAAGAAGGGGGGCGATGTCACCACCAGCATGGTGGAGTATCCGGCCACCTTCCGGGCATACGGCAAGGACGAGAACACTACCGAAACACGCGCCATCTACGGTCTGGTTTACGAGTCGCTTCTTGGTACGAACCCTCTCACGCTGGACTATCTTCCAAGCCTCGCAACGCACTGGAAGGTAGGCGCGGACGGGCAGACGTTCTACTACCGCATCAACCCCGATGCGCGCTTCTCCGATGGCCACCCGGTCACCACGGAGGACGTGCTCGCCTCCTACAAGCTGGGCAAGGATCCCGGCATTCTCGATCCCTACACCAACACGTTCTACGACGGGTTCGATCCTCCGGTCGCCATCAGCAAGTATATCGTCTCGGTCCGCTCGAAGACAAAGAACTGGAAGAACATGTTCTACTTCGCCGGACGCCCGGTTCTGCCGGCCCATATTATCGGCAACATCTCCGGCAAGGAGTATCTGGAGAAGTACCAGTACGACATGCCCACCGGAAGCGGCCCGTACGTGGTGCTGAAGGATGACATCAAGAAGGGGAACTCCGTCACGCTCACGCGCCGTTCGGACTGGTGGGCGAAGGACCAACCGATCTACAAGTACTGGAACAACTTCGACAAGATCAAGTTCGTGGTGGTGCGCGACGAAAACCTGCGCCTGGAGAAGTTCTTCGCGGGGGAGTACGACTTCTACTACGTGAACCGTGCATCGTACTGGGTCGAGAAGTTCAAGGACAACGATCTGGTGAAGCGCGGAATCATTCAGCGCAGGAAGATCTACAACGACAAGCCGACCGGCTTCGGCGGCATCGCCTTCAACACGCAGCGCGAGCCGTTTACCGACCAGAGGGTCCGCCAGGCGTTCACGCTCCTGTTCAACCGGAAGGACCTGGTGGAGAAGCTGATGTACAACGAGTACGTCCTCTCCGATTCATACTATCCGAACTCGGTGTACGCAAACCCGAACAACCCGAAGCAGGAGTATGATCCCACGAAGGCCGCGCAGTTGCTGGCCGAGGCGGGGTATACGTCGCGCAACAGCGAGGGCATTCTGGTGAAGAACGGCCAGCCGCTGGTGGTGGAGATGCTCGTGACGGCCGATCAGATCCGGATCGTGACGCCGTACCAGCAGGAGTTGCAGAAGGCCGGCATCAAGGTCAACTTCCGTCAGGTGGACAACACCAGCATCTTCAAGATGACGCTGGAAAAGAACTTCACGATGACGTTCCAGCAGTGGGGCGGCATCGTGCCGCCGAACCCGATCAGTTCCTTCCACTCGCGCCTCGCCGGCCCGAACTCCAACAACATCACCGGCTTCAAGAACGCGCGCGCCGACCAGATCATGGAGCAGGAGCAGGTCACGTTCGACCAGCCGACGCGCGTGAAGCTGATCCGCGAACTGGACAGCATCCTCGTTGCAAACAACCAGTATGCGCTTGCCTATCATGTGCCGTTCGTCCGCATCGCCTACTGGAACAAGTTCGGCGTGCCGAACTTCACGCTGGGTCGCATCAGCGATTACGATGAGGCGCTCTTCCAGTGGTGGTACGATCCGGAGAAGGCTGCCCAGTCGAAAAAGGGAGCAACGGATAAATCGGTGACGATGGACGTTGGCGCCACCGACGTGATGTTCTGGCCGGAGTGGGATAAGAAGTACCCGGACGGCCACATGACGCCGCCCCCCGCTCAGCCGCAGGCCGCACAGGCGAAGGCCGGCGGGAAGGGTGACTCCTCCAAGCCCTCGCTGAAGTAACATCGGTTGAGATGGTTGATCGAGCTGCGGCCCCGGTGACCCGGGGCCGCACTTTTTCGTGGTAACTCCTGCGAGTGCCGGGCGTGTACAACCATCGGCCGTACCAACGTCCGATGGCATCGCCGCGAACCGGCGGTCCGTTGGGTTGAACGCATCGATTGGCTGCGCCGCCGCTCCTGCCCCGGCACTCCGGGGTTTCGCGGGATCGAACAACAGTCCGTTTCCGAACCGGCCGCACACCTGCACCTGCAGGCATTGCAGACCCGGGCGCCGAACGCTCCGACGGCAACTACCCGCCGGAATCATGCGGCACACCGCCGCCGGCATACCGCTGCCGCATGCCGGCGGAGCGGTCAGGAAATTGTCGCGCCGTGCGCCGCATCATCCCCAATCGTGCGTATCTTTCTCTATCATTCCCGATTCGCCGTGGTATGACGGCGTCTCGCAACACGCAGCACCAATCCGGTTGAACCAGATGGTCAACTACTTCATCCGTCGGTTTCTGCTGATCATCCCCACATTCCTGGGATGTACGCTCCTTGTATTCTGCATCCTTCAGTTCACTCCGGGGGGGCCGCTGGAGCGCGCCCTGCAACAGGCGCAGCAGCAAAGCCACGGAGGTGAAGGGGGCGGAACGGCTTCGGGGATCGGCGGCGGGAACACCGAGATCTCCGAGGAGGCCAAGGCGGAACTGAAGCGGTATTACAACCTGGACAAGCCGATCCCGATGCGCTACATCCTGTGGCTGGGAAAGCTGATGAAGGGAGACTTCGGACAGTCCAGCGTTTACGGCGATCCGGCGTTCGATGTGATCACGAGCCGCTTTCCCATCTCCCTCTATTATGGCCTCATCGGCTTCCTGCTCTCCTATCTGGTCTGCATCCCGCTCGGCATTCTCAAGGCAATCAAACACGGCTCCCCGTTCGACATCGGAAGCTCCGCCCTCGTCTTCATCGGCTACTCCGTGCCGGGGTGGGCGCTCGGCGCCCTGCTCCTCTCCACCATGGCAGCGAACTGGCACTGGTTCCCGCTCGGCAACTTTCACTCCGACAACTGGGACCAGCTCTCGTTCGGCGAGCAGGCGTGGGACCTTGTCAATCACAGCGTCCTTCCGCTCATCTGCTACATGATCGGCGGATTCGCCACGCTCACGATCCTGATGAAGAACTCGCTGCTGGAGAACCTTGGCCAGGACTATGTGCGCACGGCGTTCGCGAAGGGGCTCACGGAGCGGCGCGTGATCTTCGGACACGCGATGCGCAACTCGCTGATCCCGATCGCCACCGGCATCGGCAGCATCCTGAGCATCGTGCTTACCGGCTCGGTGCTGATCGAGACCGTGTTCAATATCGACGGCTTCGGCTACCTGAGCTATCGCTCCGCCGTGGAGCGGGACTACACCGTGGTGATGGGTATCCTGGTGTTCACCGTCGTGCTCCGATTGCTCGGCAACATCCTGAGCGACTTCGCATACGCCGTGATCGATCCGCGAATCCGTTTCGACTGATCGTTCGTTCATCCGTTCGTCATCGCCGCAGCCCGCACGCACCGGGACCCGCGGCAACGCATCATCTTCGTACCAATCTGGCATCTCGATGTCTGAGGATATTACTGCCGCCGGCAGCGCCGGCAATCCAGGACCGATAGCAGGCCCAACTGCAGAGCCAACCGCCGGGAAGCCAACGGACCGGCCGGTGTCGCTTCTGCGCAAACGCCTGCGGAAGTTCAAGTCGCTGAAGCGCGGCTACTACTCCTTCCTCCTGCTGCTGGCGCTCTACATCATCTCGTTCGCCTTCCCGATCCTGATCAACAACAAGCCGATGGTGGTTCGCTACAACGGCGAGTTCTACTTCCCGGTGCTGGCGTTCCATAATGGCGAGACGTTCGGGCAGAAGGGGGAGCAGGCGGAGGCGGACTATACCAAGCTTCGCAAGGAGTTCGACAAGCCGGGCAACCCGAACTGGATGATCATGCCCCTGTATCCGTGGGATCCGTATCACGTGGACTACGAGGACGGCGGCTCCTTCCCGCTCGAGCCATCCAGCCGGCATATCATGGGCACCGACGATACCGGCCGCGACATCTTCTCGCGCATGGCCTACGGCTTCAACGTCTCCGTCTCCTTCGCCATCCTGCTCACGGTGCTGGAGTACATCCTCGGCACGATCATCGGCGGCGTGATGGCGTTCTTCGGCGGGAAGCTGGACCTGATCGGCCAGCGCATCGTGGAAGTCTGGAGCACCATCCCGTTTCTCTACACGGTGATCATCGTCAGCTCCATCCTGGTTCCCAACTTCATGGTGCTGATCTTCGTGATCACCCTTTTCAACTGGGTGGGAACCAGCTACTACATGCGCGGCGAGTTCTATCGCGAGAAGGGAAAGGATTACGTGGCGGCGGCGATCGCGCTGGGCGCATCCAACCGGCAGATCATGTTCAAGCACATCCTGCCGAACTCGCTTACGCCGCTGATCGCCTTCCTCCCATTCACCATCGTCGGCAACATCCAGAGCCTTGTGGCGCTGGACTTCCTCGGCTTCGGGCTTCCGGCCCCAACGCCAAGCTGGGGCCAGATGCTGGAGGTGGGACTGAAGAACATCGACAAGACATGGCTGATTGCCACGCCGCTCGGGGCAATGTTCGTAACGCTTCTGCTGATCACGTTCATCGGCGAGGCCGTTCGCGAGGCATTCGATCCGCGCGTCTTCTCGCGCCTGCGCTGACGCTGTTCAACGCCGGGCACCGCCGGGCCCGCATCGCGGCACGCACGCGGGTGGGGTAAGGCCATCCGCTATCGACCGAGACGGTAATGGCGCGAGCCGGCATGACGATCCCTCAGTGCTTCCACGTTTCTATGCCCCGCAGCCCACAGGCTGTGAAGCACAGACGTCCGGACGGAAGCCGTTATCTCCAACGACCGGAATCAGCATCGTGACGAACGATACACTACTCGAGATCCGTGATCTCCGCACCTACTTCAACACCGAGGGCGGCGTCGCCAGGGCGGTGGACGGCGTCTCGTTCGATATCAACAAGGGTGAAGTGCTTGGAGTGGTGGGTGAGTCCGGCTCCGGCAAGTCGGTGACGGCCCTCTCCATCATGCGGCTGATCCCGAATCCGCCGGGTGAGATCGTGGGAGGCTCCATCACGATGAACGGCGTCGATCTGCTGAAGCTTCCGCTTCCCGAGATGCGAAAGCTTCGCGGCCACGACATCGGCATGATCTTTCAGGAGCCGATGACATCGCTGAACCCGGTCTACAGGATCGGCTCGCAGGTGATGGAAACGATACTGCAGCACAAGGCCGTCTCCAAGAACGAGGCGTTCGATCGTGCCGTGGAGATGCTGGATCTGGTGGGCATCCCGGACGCACGCCGGCGGATGAACGACTATCCGCATCAGTTCTCCGGCGGCATGCGGCAGCGCGTGATGATCGCGATGGCGCTGGCCTGCAATCCCTCGCTTCTCATCGCGGACGAACCCACCACCGCACTCGACGTCACGATCCAGGCGCAGATCCTGGAGCTGATGGTCAGGCTGAAGGAGGAGCGGAAGGATTCGGCGATCGTGCTGATCACGCACGACCTCGCGGTGGTTGCCGAGATGTGCCAGCGCATCGTGGTGATGTACGGCGGGAAGGTTCAGGAGATCGGATCGGTGCGGCAGATCTTCAACAACGCACTGCATCCGTACACACAGGGGCTGCTGGATTCCATTCCGCGTCCGAAGCGCGGCGAACGGCTTCACCGGCTGAAGGCAATCCCGGGCATGGTACCGAACATCCTTCAGATGCCGGCCGCCTGCAAGTTCAACTCGCGGTGCAATCGTGCGATGGAGATCTGCTTCGCCGTCGAGCCGGAGTTGGTGGAGATGGAGCCCGGCCACTTCGTGCGCTGCCATCTCTACCCGCAGCCCACACGGATGTAGGGATGCGCGACGAACCGTTGCCGGCCGCTTCGCGCGGCGAGAGTGGGGGAAGCCCGGCCGGGCACGCCCCGGGCAATCGTTCGGCGATCGTACGGGCCCTGATGTGGCGCGGATTCGTGCCCGTTGTTCTGGCCGCGGCCGTTGCGCTGCGCATCGGCTGGATCATCTGGGCAGTGCATGCGGGCGTTCACCCTTCGAGTGATGCCGCCTGGTACCTGGCCCGCGCGGCCGGGATGGCGGAGGGGGAAGGATACCGCATCGCCGCCGTTCCAACGGCCTACTGGCCGGTGGGATACCCGGCGTTCCTGGCCGGCCTGTTCACGGCAACCGGAGTCTCGCCGCTCGCCGGCATGCTTGCAAACGCCTTCCTCGGTTGCGCTGCGCTCTTTGTCATGTATCGCATCTGCCGCACGCTGTTGAACGGCAACGAGCCGGCCGCGCGCATCACGCTGCTCGCGCTCGCGCTGCAGCCCAACGGCATCGCGTACAGTTCGTTGCTGTTGAGCGAACCGCTGGCGCTTCTTCTTTCGCTCGCGGCCACGCTGCCGCTGCTGGAGGAACGCCGCATCTCATGGCGTTGCGTTGTTGCGGGCGTGCTGGCGGGTCTTGCGGCCCTGGTGAAGCCGCAGCTTGCGCTGGCGCCCCTGGTTGCCATCGCTGCTCTCCCGGCGGGCCAACCCCGTCTCCGTGTCCGTGCGCTGCGCGCCGGATGTGTTGCGCTGGTCGCGGTCGCGGTGGTGCTCCCCTGGACGCTCAGGAACCAGGCCCTGTACGGACATCCCGGCATCGTTGCGAACAACGACGGGATCAATCTCTACATCGGCAACAACCCGCGGGCCAACGGCACCTATCTGCTGGACGACGAGATCGAGACAGCATACGGAGGCGGCGACGAGTACGAACGGAACGCGCGGGCACGCTCGCTGGCCATCGCCTACATGACATCGGAGCCGCTGGCAACGGCACTGCGCCTGCCGCGCAAGCTGTGGTATCTCTATCGCTCCGACGTGGATGGCGTACGATTGAACCGGCTCTCGCTGCCGGACCCGGAAGAACCTCCCGGCGCATGGTTGAGCACGATGCTCCTTCTTGCCGAAGGCTGGTGGATCGTCGTGCTGGGGACGCTGCTCGCGGCGATCCCGACGCTTGCGCGGCTGCGCCGCAGAACCGATACGCGCGATGCGATACGCCTGGCAACGGCGATGATGATACTGTTCACGGCGATCCCGCTGATCTATTTCGGCGACAGCCGTTTTCACTTCCCGGCAACGCCGTGGATTGTTCTCCCGGCCGCGATGTTCGCGGCGGAGTTGCTTGGCCGGCGCGAACGGAGTGCCGGTGGGACTTCCCGGGCTGGAGAGAGACTATGATGATTTCGATCGGCGCCGAAGGGCACACCCGATCGCATACTGACCTGAAGGCTGACGACAATGAGCACAACCGATATGACAGCAGCACCGGCAGCCACTGCATCGCCGGCACATGCCAAGGGCGACGTGCTGCTCGAGGTGAGGAATCTGCAGGTACACTTCCCGGTGCTGGGGGGCCTGCTGAGGCGGCGCGTGGCAACCGTGAAGGCCGTGGACGGCGTATCGTTCACGATCTATCGCGGCGAGACACTCGGCATGGTGGGTGAGTCCGGCTGCGGCAAGACAACGATAGGCCGCTCGCTGATCAACATCATCCGGAACATCAGCCCGGAGGCGGAGGTTCATGGCGAGATTCTGTACCATGCCGCCGACGGCACGGTTGTGGACTTCAACCGGCTCAGCACATCCGAGATGCGCGCGTATCGCTCGAAGATTCAGATGATCTTCCAGGATCCGTACTCCTCGCTCAATCCCCGGCTGACCGTTGCACAGATCATCGAGGAGCCGCTGCGCCTGCACACGTCGATGAGCAAGTCGGAGATGCGCGACCGCGTGGGGTGGTTGCTGGACAAGGTGGGGATGCGGCCGGAGCAGGCCGCGCGTTTCCCGCACGAGTTCTCCGGCGGCCAGCGCCAGCGCATCGGCATCGCCCGCGCGCTTGCAACGCACCCCGATCTCATCATCTGCGACGAGCCGGTCTCCGCTCTGGATGTCTCCATTCAGGCGCAGGTGATCAATCTGATGCAGGATCTGCAGGAGGAGTTCGGCCTCTCGCTCCTCTTCATCGCGCACGACCTCTCGGTTGTGGAGCATATCAGTTCCCGGATCGCGGTGATGTATCTGGGCCACATGGTGGAATACGGCCCGAGCGAGGAAGTCTACTTCGAGCCGAAGCATCCCTACAGCCAGGCGCTCCTCTCGGCTGTCCCGTTGGCCGATCCCGACAGCCATCGCGCCACGCGCGTGATGCTGAGCGGCGACGTGCCGACGCCTCTGGCCAAGCCCTCCGGCTGTCCGTTCCGGACACGATGCCCGATCGCCCGCCCGAGCTGCGCGGAGAAGTTCCCGGACTTCGTGGAGAAGAGCCCCGATCACTGGGCCGCGTGCCCCTTCTCCTGATACTGGCAGGGACGGCCCCGATGCCTCCTTGGGAGCTGCGGCACGGCATAATGAGAGAAACGAGGAAGCCCCGGCTGCAGAGCCGGGGCTTCCTCGTTTGCATGGCGACGGCTCCCAGGAGAATCATCAATCCGGCGTCGCCGTGCACGTGAACCCGCCCGCCGGGAAATGATCTCCCGGACGCACGCCGTTCAATTCACGCGCGGCTCCTGCTCTCTGTACACGATGATCTGTGTGGTCCGGTTGTAGAAGCGCCCCTCCGGGAGCGCATTGGTGTAGAGGCGCCCCCCCGAACCAACACCCCGCTCCTCGATGACAAGCCAGCCACCGGCCGGCACATGGTCGCGTATCGCCCCGGCAACGGCGGCCGCTCTGCGTTCGGAGAGCTGCATGTTGTGCTGCGGCAGACCGATGGTATCCATGTGGCCGATCACCTCCACCTCCGCATCGTTCGTGATATCCTCGTACACATACCGGCTCAGGATGCGCTCGTTCATCGGCGTGAGATCCGCCCGGTCGAAATGGAAGAGCGAGAGAGCATAGCGATTGATGCGCAGCCCGGGCCTGTAGGCATGATGCTCGAAGCGGCTGTCCGAAAGGCGCACGGGAATCGATATCACATTGGAGCGATGCTCCCGGCCGTCGCGCGAACGCAGCACGAGCTGGGCCTGATACGGAGCCGGATCGCTGATGGCGGTGTCCTCGTTGCGATCCCAGTCGCCGTCGTGCGGAAGCAGTACGCTGTGCGCCCCCCCTGCGGCAATGCTCACCCGCAGCAGCTTCCCGTTGCGCCGCACCTCGATCACGCGTTGAACTGCGGCGGTACCACCGTCGGAGCAGAGGAAGAGTACGGTGTCCGGTCGCGAATAGTCCACGATCCCGGCGGCCGACCGCGGCTTGGCCAGCCGATAGGAAGCACGGAGCGTGGGCCCGCGATCGCCGCCCTGCGCCCGGAGAGCGGGAGGAGCGATGAACAGGAAAAGCCCGATCAGTAGAACAACGTTCGGAAGGATGTGAGTGCGAACGGAATGCCGGCCGTGCGGTGAAGAGTACATACTACCTCGGCATGCTGCGTGAACGATGATCGTTGCGAGCGTTGAACGCTCATTGCCGGATACAATCAACGACCCATCGCATCCGGCGATGTCGCACGCACATGTATCGAAGCGGGTGATTCGAAAACACGATCGGGCGGAGCCGAAGCCCCGCCCGATCGTAAATGGACACTCTCAAACACCTGTCCATCTCTGACTGTTCCGATGGAAACGCTATAGTCGCGTCAGCCTGATCGTCTCCTCGGCAGTACGGCAATCCGTGAGCGTGATCGTGATGCTCTGCGTGTGGAAGCCATCCTTCGAGAAGGTGATCGTGTAGGTCTTGTGCCCACACAGGGCCTCGCGGACGTACGTGCCGTCGCCATTGGTAGTGCCGGTCCAGGTATCGTTGCCGCTGGTGATCGTCACCGTCACACCCGATATCCAGCCGCCGTCGGCCACCGCCGAATCCTTCACGTGGAACCGGAAGACAGCCGTGCAGCAGTTGTCGGGGTTGTGTACGAGGAGCTTGGAGACCTCGGCCGTGCCGTTGCACTGGATCGTGACGCCACCCATCTCACGCGCGGCGTAACCGTCGTGCGAGAAGTCGAAGGCATACGTACCGGCGCAGAGGTTCTCGAACACCACGTGGCCGTTGGCATCGGTGGTGCGCGTGGCGATCAGCGTACCGTTCTTCCAGATGCGAACGGTGGTGTTGGCGAGCACCGCGTTGGTAACGGAGTCGCGCACGGTTACCGTGATCCGGCCATGACAGCAGGTATCCTGATTGCCGCCGCTCGGGACAAGATTCCTCGTGACCTCCACATGGCCGTTGCAGTCCAGATGAACCGTGAACTCCTGACGCACGTAGCCGTCCTTCTCGATCACGACGGTGTAGTCACCGGTGCAGAGATGCTCGAACACCACATGGCCTTCGGCGGAGGTTGCCGTTCCGACAACCACACCGGCCTTGCGAAGCACCACGGTGGCGCCGTTCACATTGGCATTGGTCGTGGAGTCGTGCGTGTTCACCTGCAGGCGGCCGTTGCAGCAGCTGTCGTTGTTGTTGGCCGGGACATGATCCATCCGGCGATCGGTGACGACGCTGTCGTTGCAGTGAAGCGTGACGGTGAACTCGATGGGACGGTAGCCGTCCTTCGTGATATGCACAACGTACGTGCCGTCGCACATCTCGTGGAAGATCGATCCATCACCGTTGGAAACCTGCGTACGCTGGTTCATGCCGGTCTTGGTGATCCGCACCGTTGCACCGGAGAGGTTGACGCCGTTGGAGTCCTTCGGAATGATCCGGAGGTAGCCGCGGCAGCAGGAATCGGCACCATGCTGATTGTCGCCGTTGGCATGCATGCCGGCCTCGAGATGCGTGGGCTCGCAGCCGTGAACCGTGATGCCGCCCCGCTCCAGTACCGCATAGCCGTCGCGCGAGAGGCGAATGTTGTACTCACCGGCGCAGACGTTGTTGAACACCACACGGCCGTTGGAATCCGTGCGCGACATCGTGATCAACAGATCGCCGCGGCGCAGGCGAACCTCCACATTGGCCAGCGGCACGCCGTTGGTACCCGTTACGTCGAGCGTCAGCGTGGCGCAGCAGCTGTCGGCATGCATCATGTTCACGAGCACGCCTGTGATCCCGCCGGACTGGCTGATGATCTCGTTGATCGTGTTCGCGTATGGCTTGAAATCCTGGTGGCTCACCTGAAGCCGGACGCCGTTCAGATCGCTCGGCAGGCCGGAGAGGGCGAATGCACCCTCTTCATTGGTGACCACGGTTGAAAGTTTCTTGTCGCTGGCGCCGATCGCGGCAACGGTGGCGCCGGGAACGATGTGTCCCTGCTCGTCGTTCAGGATGCCCGTAACAGTGGCACCGCCGGAGGGACCAGGGCCGGTTGCCGGCTCCTCGCAGGAGCTGAGGACGGCGCCGAGCGCCAGGAGACAGAACGCCAACATCGGCAGTACGATCCGGCGTAGGATCAGTAGCGTTTTCATAGACAGGCTCCGAGATAAAGATGTACCATCATCCATCATGCTATCCGGCGGGCATCGTTCTCGAGCCACGCCCAATGTGTTCTGCCTCCGGCATGTCTGGACATTGCGCGGAGGCAGAGACAGAACACCTCGGCGCAATGCCGGTTACAGTGGAAGAAAAAAAAAATCTTCCCCCGGCCGCAGCGGCGGTTCGCGCGGCGACCCAACCCGCTGGCTTCAGTGCTGATCACCTGCCGCTTCCAGCCCCAGCACGGCCGCCCCGATCAACGGACTGTTGCTTCCCAGGGCGGAGCGGACCACGGAAATCCGCTCCAACGGCACATATCCCACGTGGTCGCGCATTCTGGAACGGACCGCCTCGAGAAATCGCTCATCGGTCTGGGCCACACCGCCCCCCAGCACCATGACCCGGGGCGCGAGAACGTGAACGATTGCGGCCAGGCCAATTGCAAGATATTCCGCCGTCTCCTCCCAGAGCCTGATTGCCAGGCCGTCCCCTTCGAGGGCGGCGGCCCAGACCCCCTCAGCCCGAATGCCCAGCGCTTCCCCCCCGGCCTGCTGCAGGATGCGGGCACCGGCGTCGGGAGATTCCGCAACCGCCTGGCGGGCGCGCCGGGCAATCGCCGTGCCACTCGCCATCATCTCGAGACAGCCGGCATTGCCGCAGGGGCAGCGCGGGCCGCCGGTCTGAACGGTGATATGCCCCACCTCTCCGGCAGCCGATCCCACGCCGTGCAGCAGGCGGCCGCCGACGATCACCCCGCCGCCGATCCCGGTGCTGATGGTCATGTATACCATGTCCTCGACGCCGCGCCCCGCTCCCCAGGCATGCTCGCCGAGCGCGCCGAGGTTGGCATCGTTGTCCAGAAGCGCCGGAGCGCCGAGGGCCTCGCTCAGCATCGCGCGCAGGGGAACATTCTTCCACTCGGGAAGATGGGGGAAGTTGATCACCACACCCGCCCGATGATCCAGCGGACCGCCGATCGCAATCCCGATTCCGGAGAGCAGCGGGTCCGGATCGGAGAGTGCGCCCAGCAACTCCCGGGCGATGGCGATCACGCGGGGAACAACCGCCGCCGGCGTGCCGGGAGCCGGCACCCGCTCGGTCACGATCCGCGCAAGGGTGCCACGCTCGGCGAACACGGAGCGCTCCGCAATCCCAACCGCGATCTTCGTTCCGCCGATGTCCACCGCAAGAATGTGCTGCATCGAGTATCCGCCAGTACTCCGGTAGTATTTCAGGAATGAACGCGAAGCTATGAAGATGCGCCGGAACGGCGCTCAGGGCAGCCCGACGGCCGCGGGCAGTCCGCCGCCGCTGCGTTGACCGGTTGCAGCCGATCGTGCAACCGTGCAGGCTCGTCACGCCCCGATCGGCCGGTTATGCGTAAGTTGTCGCCCCGTTTGGGTGCGCCACGCCCATGTTTTGCGGCGGCCTTGCATCGGCGAGGCATGCGCGCAGGCATCATGGACCACCCACGGCTTGCAGGCCAACATCGTCCATGGGATTCCGGAAGGCCGCATCCCCGGAGCGGCACAACGTCATGGCAATCCAGGCAAACGACATCGCGTTCAGCTTCGGCCCGCGCTTCACCCTTGCCGTTCCACGCTTTACCGCCGAACGCGGCGAGTGCGTCGGGATCATCGGCGCGAACGGATCGGGCAAGAGCACGCTGCTCAAGCTGCTGTTCGGGCTGCTCCCGCTTCGGCAGGGAACGATCATGCTGGATGGCGAGCCGCTGGATTCCTATTCCTGGAACCGACGCGCCCGGCACATGGCCTATGTGCCGCAGAGCCACCGCCCAACATTTGCATTCACCGTGGAGCAGACCGTGTTGATGGGGCGCATGCCGTATCGTGGAATGGGTGGCGGGTTCGAGGAGACGGAGGATATCGCTGCGGCGGAGAGCGCGATTCAATTGCTGGAACTGGAGCCGCTGCGTCATGAGACGATTACACACCTTTCGGGCGGCGAGCTGCAGCGCGTGATGATCGCCAAGGCCCTGGCGCAATCCACCGGCACCATCATTCTCGACGAGCCGAACACGCATCTCGATATCGGCCATCAGCTTCGCGTGCTGGAGATCGTGCGGCGGCATGCCCAGGACGAAGGCCTGTGCGTCGTCGCATCGATTCACGATCTGAACCTTGCCTCGATCTTCAGCGACCGGCTGGTGATGATGCGCGGCGGAGCGGTGACTGCACAGGGTGCGCCGGCAGACGTGCTGCGCGAGGAGTTGCTTGCCGAGACATTCGGAGCCGATATGGTGGTGGAGCCGGCGGCATATGGAGAGGCACCGGCAATCCGGTACCGGTATCGGCGCGAGAATCATCTCCGGAATCCGAAACATGGCTGAAGCCCCGGCGATCCATAGGAACCTGGCCGGCGCTCCGGAGAGCGCACGCGCCCTTTGGCTGTGCCCCGCGCTGCTGGCCACCGCGGCCGTTGGCGAAGTTGTAACTCTCCTGTTGATGACGGTGTTTCGCTATCACGGCCAGGAGATGCCGCTGCAGTTTCTGGACCTGACCAAGACGGCGAATCTGGTAGGCCTTCTCTTCGAATTGCCGTTCATCCTTCTGTTCGGCACACTGATATTTGTACGGCGCTTCCATACGCTTCGCATCGCACTGCTGGCCGCCGGCTTCTGCTGTGCCGGCCTCGTTGCGCTGATGATCGCACCGGCAATACAATCCGCTGACCGGACTACTTCGTACACGGGCTATCTGATCTTTCTCGGATTGAAGGCGCTGGAGCTTGGAGCGTTCGCAACCATTTTTCGACGGCCGCACCGCACGCTGCTGCGGCTGGCCCTTCAATCGATCGCCACCGCCGTCGCGATCGTCTGCGCGGTGTTCGTGGCAGTGGTCTCCGCTGTTCTCATCAGCCCGATCGGATCGTCCATCACCGATCAGCCCCGGCAGGCCTACGACGCCGGCGTTATCCTGGGAGCGGCGGTCTGGAGCGGCGACCGCCCCAGCCCCGTGCTCAGGGAGCGGATCAACAAGGGATACGATCTTCTGAAGAACGGCACGGTGCAGTTCCTGGTGCTTACCGGCGGGCATGCACCGAACGAACTGCCGGAGGCGGAAGTGGCGCGGCGCGAACTGCTGAAGCAGGGGGCCGATCCAACCCGCATCGTGCTGGAGACGCATACCAGTTCCACGCTGCAGCAGATCCTGTTCATCCGCGACCAGTTGAAGAAGAAGCAGGGGTGGACGACATTCGTGATCATCTCGGATCAGTTTCATCTGAAACGCGCGCTGGAGATCTGTCAGTTCAACGACATCGACGCGCTGGGCGTTTCATCGGAGTCGCCGCTGGGCCCGCAGAACCTCGCGCTGTATCATCTGCGCGAAAGCGGAGCGCTGATTCTGTACTGGCTTTTCGGAGCATGAGGGCGTATCGTGCCCCTGCTCTGTTTTTTTGTACAACCCGATCCAGGTAACGGAGAAGATGAACGGAAGTGCTATCATGTGCGAGCCCGGTCCGTTTCGCTTCGGGTACGTTCAACCTGGAGCTATTCGCAGCATCGCACAGTGAGCACGCTCGCAATCTCGATTTCGATCAAAGCTGTACCTTTGGGTTACGTTCTTGTGCATGCCTCCCCCTTCACACATTCTGGCGCCACGAGAGCGCACAGATGACGTGCGGCATCGATATGAGCACACCATTTGACGACGACGAACAGGAACGTCCGGTTCCAAACCGCAGACTGGTACGCGAGCGGGCCATGCAGGCGCTCTATGCGTACGAGATAGGCCATAACGTAGGCGGCGAATCCATCGACTTCCTTGCCTCACGCCTCGTCTATCCCGAGTTCAGGGGTAACGGCGAGCTGCTGGAGTTCGCGGAGAAGTTGATGCTGCGCGTCTTCAACAACTGCGAGGAATGCGACACGATCATCAAGTCGCTCGCGGAGAACTGGGACTTCCACCGCATCGCCCCGATCGACAAGGTTCTCCTGCGGATCGGCATCACGGAGATGCTCTTCTTCCCCGAGATCCCGACCAAGGTGACGATCAACGAGGCGATCGAGATCGCCAAGCGCTACTCTACCGACAAGAGCGGTCTTTTTCTGAACGGTGTTCTGGATGCGGCCCTGGCCAAGCTGAAGAACGAGGGGCGCCTCAACAAGTCCGGCCGCGGGCTGATCGGCGACTGAGCGCCGGCGCCGCGCGAACATTGAACGCCACGCGCTCCACTCCGGGCGAGCGGGCGGCCTCGATGTCGTGGAGGCCGGGACGGGCCGTGCCCGCGGATGCCCCTGCATGCCGGGCACGCGGAGCGGGAACGGATCGCGCGTCCTGCATCACGCCGCCACCACGCACACCAACCCAACAGACTGTTGAAGAACATCTTCTGCTCCGTTGGCCTTCACATCCGCTCACCGCGGCGTCCGGAGGCTGCGTACCACGTGAAACATCGGGGCATGTACGTCATATACGCATCGTGAGCCGGTGCATTCCGCGGGCTCAGACAGTTTCGATACGGCCAGTTTCGATACGGCACATTCGCGGCATCACACGCTCCGACATCCTGCACGGGCAGAACGCGGAGGTGCGGGCCGCAGCTGGGTGATCGATCGTTCGAAGCTCCACGATGTTCTTTCGATGACCATGGCAACGTTCACTCCGAATGCCGACGAGAAGCTTCGCGCGCTCAGGCGCATGAAGGCCATTGCGACCGGGGCATTTCTCCTGATGACGGCGGTGTTCCTTCTCACCGAACGGCTGGGCGCGGGGACGATATTCTGGCTGATACGGTGGGACCACGTGAACGCCTTCGCAGAAGCCTCCATGGTGGGCGCGCTTGCGGACTGGTTCGCCGTGGTCGCACTCTTTCGCCATCCGCTCGGCATTCCCATCTGGCACACGGCGATCATCCCGCGGAAGAAGGACGAGATCGGGCGCAACCTTGGAACGTTCGTGGAGACGCGGCTTCTCTCCATCGAAAATCTGACGCGCGAGATCGGCAGGTTCTCGATCTCGAAGTCCATCATCGCCTACCTCTCCTCCGGGGAGCATCGCACGAGGGCCGCCTCATGGCTGCTCGAAGGGCTGGGCGCACTTGTCCGCGGGCTGGATGACGAGCAGGTGGAGAAGTTGATCGGCGATGCCGCGACCGACAAGCTGAAGGGCCTGAACGCATCCAGCCTGCTGGGGCGCGGCCTGGATGCGGTGATCGCAAGCGGGCAGCACGAACGCCTGATCAACCAGATACTGCGCCAGGTTGCAGCGTGGGCCCCATCGCATCGCGATACCGTGGAGGAGTTCATCGAGCACTCCGTGGAGCGCACACTGAAGTGGGGCAGCCGTCTGGTGCCGAGTTCGATGATCGACCGCGCCACGGACCAGACGCTCACGGCGCTGATCGATGTGCTGACTGCGGCCGCGAACAACCCGGAGCATCCGCTGCGTGCGGACCTGAACGCGCGCGTTCGGGAGTGGGCCGACCGGCTGAAGAACGATCCCGAGTGGATCGAGCGCGTGAACGGACTGAAGGATGAGGCGGTTGAGCACCCGCGGGTGCGCGCCGCCATCGGCGAGTTCTGGGCACAGACCAAGGAGCGCATTCTTCAGGATGCCGGCAACCCGAATTCCTCGCTGGCACGTTATGCCTGCAATGCGGTGGCGGCGTTTCACACGCGGCTGGAGAACGATCCGGCCATGCAGGAAACGATCGACGCGCGTCTGCGTGAAACGGCAATCATGCTCCTTGCCAACAATCATCATGCGATCGGGTCGTTGATCCAGCGCGTGGTGGATGCGTGGGATGCCGAACAGCTTTCGCGCGAGCTGGAGTTGAACCTTGGGCGCGATCTGCAGTACATCCGTCTGAACGGCACCGTTATCGGCGGCATCGTGGGCCTGCTGATCCATCTGCTGCGATAGCCGGTTGCCGGTATGTCGTACTGCGATAGATTGCGGCCGGAACATCCGCCGCCCAACGCGCGACCGGCCCCACGCCACGTTCCGTTGCCGGTTGGCCCGCGTTTCCATTCACCGCGGCCTTCGCGTGGCGGCCGCCGGCAAATCCGGATGCGCTTCCACGCATCGACATTCATAGCGACAGATATCATGAACATGTTTCCATTCCGGTCAGGCCTCGTACTTCTGCTGCTCCCGTTGCTCGCGCTGGGCGCGTGCAGGAAGAACAATCCGGAGAAGCATCCCGAACCGCCGAAGGTCCCGGCCGCGCCCGCCTCACCGGTTACCACGTCGTCGCTGGATCAGGCCCACCTGCGTTCATTGCTAGTGCAGGGCTACAAGCTCTACTGGGAAGTGGGATCGATGGGGACGAAGGAGACCGGCACGGTTGGGAACGAAACGCTCGTGCGGATGGACCCCACGAAGGCGCCGAGCCTGAAGGCCCTCCGCACCAGGCTGGAGCAGGTGTTCACCAATGCGGCTGCGGACTCCATCCTTGCGGACTTCGGCGTGCGGGAGCACGACGGCAAGCTCTGGATGGATGCCGTGGAGGACGGCGATGTGAGCAACTACGACGAGACGGAGATCGTGGACTTCAAGGCGGACAGCACCACGGCGGAGGCGATGATCTCCGTACCGCTGGGCGATTCCGGGCAGGTGGACGAATGGCTGGTGCGTGCCGTTCGCGTTGGCGGCGTGTGGAAGCTGGCGAACAATCCCTATGCCGGCAACGATCTGGACGACGAAGACGATGGCGATGATGGATCGCAGCAGGAATAACAGATCGGCCCCGGCTGCTCACCGCACGCTTCAGCAAGCCATGAATGCGATGGCATCGGGAGACGCATGCGAGAGCGCGCTTCCCGGCAAGCCCGTACGCACCGCGGCGATGACGCCACAGAGCGGCACTGCTAGTTCTTCCACGCGATCCCGACGGAGAGTCCCGAAAGCTGCAGCGCGTTGCGGCCGCCGGTATTCCAGTGATAACCGACATTGAGCTCCATGCCGGGATTGACGTTGTAGACCACCCCCAACCCGAAGCGCGTGTAGGACTGGTTCCCCACCAGATCCCGCGTACTGAAGTCATCCGGATGATTCGGATCCCCATCCATGGCGGCGAAGGAATGAATGCCGTCCAGTACGGCCCGCGCAACGAACAGTTCGCCCAGATGCGCTCCCACCTCCGCCTGATAGTTCAACTCATCGCTCGCCCTGCCGTTGCGAAGCCGGTAGCCGCCGGAGAGCTGAGCATAGCTCTGCAGTTCGCCCGGAGCAACGAAACTGGATCCGACGGCGGCCGCCAGTTCGTAATCCACAACGCCGGTGCCGAGCGGTATCGCCTGAAGGGGCGAGCCGGTCGGGAGTTTGAATCCGACGGTGACGGCGGCGGCATAATCCTTGTCCAGCGGAAGCAGGCGAATGCGTGCACCGAGCCACAGGTCACCGAGCCCGCTGGCCGACGCGGTGGAGTCGCGTCCGGTTGGGCGGTAGAAGGATTTCAGCACGGCAACCTTGTACTCCGTTGAGGCAACGCCGGTCAGCCAGTCGTTGAAGCCTATCTCTCCGTAGAAGCTGATGTCCGTGGTGCCGTAGTCCGTGTTGCGGAAGTTCGATGTATCACCATAGATCAGCGCCACCTGGCCCCGAAGCCCGTACTGATGCGTTGCCGTGAGCGACGAGAGCTCCACCTTGCCGTAGTACTTCCCCTCCTCCATGTTCCACGCACCTCCCCCGGCGACGGCCGGCGCGGCAGAGCAGAGCAGCAGGAGCATCCAACCTGCAAGGCGCTTCAATACGGCCGCGCAGGCCGGCGCGCGCATGGCTCCGCGCCATCGCACATTGCATCCGCGCTCTGTATGGATCGGAGGGACCATTCAATCCACCGTGACATCGTATGCGTGCTGCGCGATACGCGTGAGGATCAGCATCCGGCCGTTGAACGTCTGCTCGCTGGTTGCATATCGCACCAGAAGCACGCGTCCCTTCCCGCGCAGACGCTTCATGTTTGCCGCGCTCAGCACGCCCTGGCCGAAATCATCCACCATCGGGACGGTCAGTGTATCCTGCGGCGTGGTCCAGATCAGATAGATCCCGCTGGAGCCGGGGCCGGGCACCTTCCATGTCACGGTCAGGCTGGTATCACTCCGGAAATTCTTCTTCTGCGCGAACGGTCCCACCGAATCGAGCACCGTGATGGAGGGCATCTGGAACAGAACCCGGCTTCCGGTACCGTCGGTAAGCGCCCAGGTGTTGTTTCCGAATACATTGGAGCCGGCGGTCTCCAGCCGGAGCGTGTCCGTGCCGAGATTGCGCGACAGCGGATTGCCGTTCAACTGAACCGCGGCCGGCGCCGGAGCTCCCACCGCATGCGTGAACTGGGCATAGAAGCTCGGGATCGGGCTCTCGATCAGGCTGTCGCCGATGCGCTCCAACTGCGTGGTGGTTGCCACACCGCTGACGGCATAGTAATCCCCAACCGGACGATTCGGCGGAATGGTCAGATCGAACGGTATCGGCGATGGCTGCACGTTGCCGATGGGCGAATTCCCGCTGCAGCCGCCCGCCACGATGCCACAGGCGAGGACCAGAACCGGGAGGAAGAAATGTGATCTCATGTTGTCGGCGAAGTTAGCATATCCATAACGAACGCACGCGGCAGGCAGCCCCCTCCAGGCCTCCGCACAGGTAACTCCGGTGTCCTTGAAACGGGGGTGGAACACCGGCCCGGGCTCCGGCACGCTCATGGTGCTCACCCAACCACCGGGCTCTCAAGACTTACTTCAGAGAATGGCGCGTAGGACCTTGTTCTCCGGGAATGGAAAGCGTAAGTTACACACATCAAGCGGTACTTCAAGTAATCCACAGCGGTGGATAACGGTGTGGATAACTCGTGCACAGCGGCCCGGCGCAAGAGGATAACCCCTTTCACAACTTGTGGAAAGAAAGCGGCGGACGGTACATGGTATTCCCGGGCAATCCGCGTAACATTGCGCCCCCCAATTCTGCTTCGCGCATGCGCGCGAGCACAACTTCCCCACTGTTCCATTCGCGGTATGAGCATCAGCCCGGCCGCGGCCTGGAACGGGACCATCCGGAAACGGATCATCAGTTAGCGAGGCACACACCGTGACAGGCGGCGGCATACTCAACGAAGGGTTCAGCGAAAGTGAGTATGGGCACGATCGTCCAGCCTCCGGCAAGCGTGGCGATCGGAAGATCGTTCCGCTTACGTCAGGACAGCAGGACCGCGTCCCTCCGCACTCGAACGATGCGGAGATGGCCGTTCTCGGCGCGATGATGCTGGAGAAGGAGGCGGGAAGCAAGGTTATTCAGATCCTCCCCCCCGATGCCTTCTATCGCGAGGCCCACCGGATCATCTACCAGGCAATGCTCTCGCTTGCCGAGCGGAACCAGCCGATCGACATCATCACGCTCAACGACGAACTGCGGCGCATCGGCAAGCTCGCGGACGTGGGCGGATCGCACTATCTCTCCGAGCTCAACCTGCGCACGCCAACTGCGGCGAACGTTGAGCATCATGCGCGCATCGTCTTCGAAAAATCGCTGAAGCGCCGCCTGATTCATGCCGCAACGGAGATCATCGGGAACTGCTTCAACGAGACCACCGACGCGTTCGAGGAGGTGGATCATGCCGAGCAGCGCATCTTCGAGATCGCCGAGAACCGGAACACCCGCAGCTATCACTCCATCAAGCGCCTGGCCATCGAGACGGTGGAGATGCTGGAGTCCATCCACGCGCGGCGCAAGGAAGGGAACACCATTCTCGGTGTCCCCTCCGGTCTCATCTCGCTGGACGGCCTTACCGGTGGGTTCCAGAAGTCGGACCTGATCATCCTGGCTGCCCGCCCCTCCATGGGAAAGACGGCCCTGGCGATGACGATCGCCCGCAACGCCGCCATCGACTACAAGAAGGGCGTTGCGTTCTTCTCGCTCGAAATGGCCGCGCTGCAGCTCGTGGTGCGTCTGCTCGCAGCGGAGTCCCGGATCAACGCGCAACAGCTTCGCAACGGCGACCTGAAGGATGAGGAGTGGCAGACGCTTGTCTCGAAGATCCATCATCTCGTGGACTCGCCGCTCTACATCGACGATACGCCTGCGCTCGGCATCATGGAGCTGCGCGCGCGCGCGCGCCTGATGAAGCGCGAGCACAACATCGAGATGCTGGTGGTGGACTATCTCCAGTTGATGCATGCGCCGAAGGCGGAGAGCCGCGAGCGTGAAATCTCCATGATCTCCCGCGGCCTGAAGCAGCTCGCCAAGGAGCTCGACATCCCGATCATCGCACTCTCGCAGCTGAACCGCTCCGTGGAATCGCGCGGCGACAAGCGGCCGATGCTCTCGGACCTTCGCGAGTCCGGCAGTATCGAGCAGGATGCCGACGTCGTGATGTTCGTTCATCGTCCGGAGTACTACGGCATCAACGTCGACGAGGATGGCCATCCCACACAGGGAATGGCGGAGGTGATCATCGGCAAGCAGCGTAACGGCCCAACCGGCATTGCGAAGACCGCCTTCCTGAACGAGTACGCACGCTTCGAGAACCTTGCGTACCATCACGATAACGCTTCGCAGTATCTGCCGCCATCATCGATCGAGGAAGCTCCGTTCTAAGTACCTGCAAAGAAGTATCCTGATATGCTCTGAAGAGCACGTTGGACCTGAGTTGTACTCAGGCCCCATTCTTCCGATGACGATCGCGGAGTCACACTCCGTGATAACGGATCGATGTGCTATCAGGAAGCAATTCCCTCTGTACGTAGTATCACGGCTGCGAACGAGTATCACGGCGGCGAGCAGGGCCGCAGGGGAACCTCGCGGAGCGGAACTCCGCGAGCGATGCTGAGAGCGTCCGGCGTTCATTGTCCGGGCCAACGTATCTACGCTGAGAAGAATCCATGCCCTTTTCCGAAGACATCGAGCACGTGCTGAACTACCTGGATCAGGCAGCCGGGCAGGGATTGCACAAGCGGAACGACATGGGGACGCTGCTGGAGCTGGCGATCGAGTTCGACCGGCACGAGGAGATGAACGAGCTGATCTTCCACGGCCGCGTGCTCCACAATCTGTACGGCACGCTGCGGCGCGCCTCCGCCGGAGCCGAGGGATATGCGAAGGTGGAGCACGAGTTCGCAGCGGCGGTGGAGAGCGTGCGCGACCGCCTGGCCAATCTGCTGGCCGATGCCGCCGAGGAACATATCCAGCGGTTCGAGATTCACTACTACGCCTCAACGCAGGGAAGCCTTCGCAACCTCATCGATCTCGCGCACGACCTCGGCGTTCTGAAGTCGGTCCAGAACGAACGCAAGCATCAAGCGCATGCGGACCCGGGGGATGATGCGCCGAGCGATCCGGACGCAACAGCATGAACGGAATATTGTGGACGGGCCGCCGGCAGGCAGTGCCCCACCGGTACGTGCCGCACGCCATCCATGCATCCCTCCGGAAGCGGAGCCGGACGACCGTCCCCTGAGCCCCTTGCCGGATCTGCCTCTCGTGGCTCCTCCCCTTTCAGGAGCGACGCCTTCGATGCCCGGACATCGAAGGAATTCGAACGGCCCCCTTCCGGAGGAAGCCGGGCAAATCACCATGGCATGCTCAGACTGCAACGCCATCATATCATCGCAAATCGCCATCTGAATCGTTAGATTACCCTTTCGGTAATTCGGCGCGGCCTGGAAACTTCCCTGCGAATCATCCCACCAGAGCCGGCCCGAACATTCCGGCACATTCATGGCTCCCGGCAGGAGCGTGTTGCGTGCGTGCGTCGTGCTGGCGCCGGCAACACACATACCGGGCGCGCAGTCTGTATCACGTGAGGATACGGCCATGGTTCTTGATCTGAGTGGTGTTCGTGCGCTTGTGACGGGAGGCACCCGGGGAATCGGGCGGGCAATCACCCTTGCACTTGCTTCGAGCGGCGCCCGTGTTGCAGTGAATTATCGCAGCCATTCCGAATCGGCCGAGAACTTCGGCAGGGAACTTGGCGAGCGGCACTTCGAGCATATGATGCTGAAGGCCGATGTCAATCAGGAGCGTTCCGTCGGCACCATGATGCGCCGGATCGAGGAATCGTGGAGCGGCCTGGATCTGCTCGTGCTGAACGCCGGCATTTGGCAGCGCGGCGAACTCGGGAAGATGTCGCTCTCGGATTGGCGCGAGACGATCGGGACCAATCTTACCGGCGCGTTCGTTGTCGCCAACGAAGCGCTGCGGCTGCTGACGATGGGGGAATCCTCGGCGCCGAAGCGGATCATCTTCATCTCCTCAACGTCCGGCATTCGCGGCGAAGCGTTCCATTCGCACTACGCCGCCACGAAGGGGGGAATGATTGCCATGACCAAGTCGCTCGCCGTGGAGCTTGCCCCGCACGGCATCACGGTAAACTGCGTTGCTCCGGGATGGGTCCGCACGGATATGACGGCGGACGCACTGGCGGATGCAACAACGCGTAAGACCATCCAATCCAGCGTTCCTCTGGGACGTCCTGGTGAACCGGATGAGGTAGCGGCAGCGGTGGTATTCCTCGCGTCGCGGCAGGCATCCTACATCACCGGCGCCGTGCTGAATGTCAACGGCGGATCGGTGCTCTGAGGCGCAACGGGTGTACATTCGTTTCAGCCATTTGCCGTAGATTATCCGCGACCAGACGATATGCGGCTTCGAGATGCCGCAATCCCTCGACAGGCAGGCTCCCCTCCACGTGACCCAACGTGCCCGCGAGACTACCAAGGCAAATTCGCAAACACATCTTTCATAGGAGATTCCCATGGCTACACCGCTCGAGATCACCGACGGCAACTTCGACCAACTGGTACTGCAGACACACATGCCTGTGTTGGTAGACTTCTGGGCCGTATGGTGCGGACCGTGCCGCCAGATCGCTCCGTCGGTGGAGGAGTTGGCTACTGAGTACGCCGGCCGCGCGATTGTCGGCAAGATGGATATCGACAACAACCCGAACGTTCCCATCAAGTACGGCATCATGTCGATCCCGACGGTCCTCGTCTTCAAGGATGGCCAGGTTGTGGAGCAGATCGTGGGCGCGGTGCCGAAGCAGAAGCTCGTGGACGCGCTGGAGAACCACATGGCCACGACAACGGCGTAAGGCGCCGGAAGAGCTCCCGGTTTCGACGATGGCAAGCCCCCGATGCAATCCGGCGTCGGGGGCTTTCCCATTCAGCATGCCCGCAAGGCCCATGCAGCAAGGGCTGCGGGCCGCACCGGGCTTCGATGCGGCGCATCGGATCGGCCCGGTTCGTCAGGAACTGTTATACTATGCACCGCAGCCGCAAGGACCGGCGACCGCGATCCCCGTACTCGTTACGTTCCCCGTACTCGTTACGATTCCCGTACCCGACACGATTCCCGGATTCGAGAAGCGACACCGATGCAACAGACAGCCAGCCCACCGGCCATCACGTACGACCGCACACGTTACAACAATGCGGATCTGATCGATCTGCTCGAGGCATTGCTGCTCCCTCGCATGATCGAGGAGAAGATGCTCCTCCTTCTGCGGCAGGGTCGCATCAGCAAGTGGTTCTCCGGCATCGGTCAGGAGGCGATCGCCGTTGGTGCAACGAAGGCGCTCAGGCGGAACGACTTCATCCTCCCGCTCCATCGCAACCTGGGAGTGTTCACATCACGGGCGATGCCGCTGGACAGGCTCTTCTGCCAGTGGCAGGGAACGATGCCCGGATTCACCAAGGGACGCGATCGCTCGTTCCACTTCGGCACGCTGGAGTACGGCATCATCGGCATGATCTCGCATCTCGGCGCGATGCTCGGCGTGGCGGACGGCATCGCGCTGGCAAGCAATCTCGATCGCGACAACCGCATCGCAATGGTGTTCTCCGGCGACGGCGGCGCCAGCGAGGGGGACTTCCACGAGGCGCTCAATGTTGCGGCCGTCTGGAATCTGCCGGTGATCTTTCTCATCGAGAACAACGGCTACGGCCTCAGCACGCCAAGCCGCGAACAGTTCCGCTTTGCCCAGTTCATCGACAAGGCCATCGGCTACGGCATCCGCGGCGTGAAGGTGGACGGCAACAACGTACTGGAGGTGCACAGAACGATTGCCGAGGTGGCGGAGCGGATGCGTGCGGACCGCGCGCCGGTGATCGTGGAGGCGATGACGTTCCGCATGCGCGGACACGAGGAGGCCTCCGGCACCGCTTACGTTCCGAAGGAACTGCTGGAACACTGGGCCAGGTTCGATCCCGTGACCAACTACGAACGCTACCTGCGGGAGAGCGGCGTTGTGAGCGATCGCATGGTGCGCGAGATGCGGGCGCGCATCACGAACATGATCGAGATCGGCGTGGACCGGATGCTGGGCGGACCGGAGATCGTTCCGGACGAGGCCGCGGAGTTGGCCGATGTCTATGCGCCTTCGAGGGCCGGCACCGGCGCGTCTCCCGGCGAAGCCGCAACCGAACGGCGCTTCGTGGATGCGATCTCCGACGGCCTTCGCGAGTCGATGCGCCGCGATCGAACGCTGGTGCTGATGGGGCAGGATATCGCGGAGTATGGCGGCGTGTTCAAGGTTACAGAGGGATTCGTGGAGGAGTTCGGTTCCGACCGCGTGCGCAACACCCCGCTCTGCGAGTCCGCAATCCTTGGCGCCTCGCTGGGGCTTGCCCTGCGCGGCCGCGCCTCCATGGTGGAGATGCAGTTCGCGGACTTCGTGGCCTGCGGGTTCAATCAGATCGTCAACAATCTGGCGAAGACTCACTACCGCTGGGGCGAACCGGTGAACGTCACGGTGCGCATGCCAACCGGTGCGGGAATGGGAGCCGGCCCGTTTCATTCGCAGAGCGACGAGGCTTGGTTCACACATGTTGCCGGGTTGAAGGTGGCCTACCCGTCAACGCCGTCCGATGCGAAGGGATTGCTTGCCACATCGTTCGCCGACCCCAATCCGGTTCTCTACTTCGAGCACAAGGCGCTCTATCGCAGCATACGCGAGATGGTGCCGGAGGGCTATTACACCATTCCGTTCGGCGTTGCGCGGATTGCGCGCGCCGGTGCGGGCCTCACCATCGTCACCTACGGCATGGGCGTTCACTGGGCGTTGAAGCTGGCCGACGAGATGCCGGAGGCCGCACTGGAGGTGATCGACCTGAGAACACTGCTGCCGTGGGATGCGGAGACCGTTGTGGGTTCCGTGCGCAAGACCGCGCGCTGCCTTGTACTGCACGAGGATACGATAACCGGAGGCTTCGGCGGCGAGATCGCCGCGCGCATCGGCGAGGAATGCTTTCAGTGGCTGGACGCGCCGGTGATGCGATGCGGATCGCTGGATACGCCGGTGCCGTTCAACCGTGCGCTCGAGGAACAGTTCCTCGCCAAGAGCCGGCTGCGATCGGCCGTGGAGAGGTTGAGACAGTATTGAAGCAACTCCCTCCGTTGTTTCGCATCGATGGATACCCAATGGAAAAGGCTGCGCAGTGCGCAGCCTTTTCCGAACAACGTCGCGACGAACGGGGATGTATCGCGGTGCGATCCCAAACCTCCGGACTACCGGGCGAGTATCAGCATCCGCGACGCCGCCCACGCGCCCGAGGTGATGCGGCAATGGTACACGCCGGAGGGGAAGCCCGCAGCGTCCCAGATTGCGGCATGCTCGCCGGCAGAGAGACGGCCGGAGTAGAGGAGCGCCACACGCTCGCCAACTGCATTGTAGATCTCCACCGTGGTCTCGCCGGTTGCCCCCAGCGTGAAGCCGATCTCGCTCCGGTTGCTGAACGGATTCGGTCGCACGGACGTGATCGCAAAGCCGGCATCGGCGCTCGCGGCGACTCCCTGCGACTGCGGCTTCTTTACCACCGCATGCCAGATGGAGGTATCGCGGCAATCGCGCGTGCTGGCCCAGACGCGGGCGGTGATCTCGAACGTGCCGGGCACGGCGGAGACGAAGGTTACCGGCACGTTCAGGCATGCCCCCGGCCCCAGTTGTACGTTGCGAAGGCTGTCAAGGGCGGAACGCGCGATCGAGAAGTTCGCGAGGAGCCATGTGATCACCGAATCGCCGGCGGGATTGTTCAACGTGATCACGCCCCCCCCCTGGTTGCAGATGCTCAGCATCAGCGTGCGCGACTGGTTCAGCGTAAGCTCCCCGAAGTCCAGATCCGAGACCTGAATACAGGGGCCAACGGTGCCGAGACGAAGCGGCACCGGGAAGTCGTAGCAGGAGAGCGAGACGCGGAGGGTATCGCGATAGACACGATCCTTCAGGTGCGGCGCCGCCAGCACATGCACCCGCAGCTTCTCTCCCGGTGCCAGCGTCACCGGTACCGCCGGGATGCGCGCCGGGCCGTCCGGCTCCGTACTGTCGATCGTCATCAACTGATTTCCCAGGGCGAGATGAACGCGCGATACGGTGACCGGGAAGGTCTGTACGTTGGTGATCTCCACCACGGTATCCTTCGTCTCGTTCACGTTCACGTCGCCCAGATCGAACACCACGCCGGCATTGACGGAGACGGAGGCGGCAGTAAACCCGTACGGGACGCGCCATGTCTTCCCGGACCGATCGGAAAGCACCAGCACGCCCGACGCATTCTTCTGCGGATCCACCGGCACGAGCATGAACTCGCCCGATCCGTAGCCGATCAGTTCCGGCGCCGAGGCTGGCGACACGAACTGCAGTGCGAGGTTGTTCGCACTGTCCAGCTTCGCGCTCCGGAAGCCCAGGGGATCGGTGTTCACCGCCTGCGCCTTCACGTGCAGCCCGCACGGCGTGCGGTTCGTGTCGATCCTCACCGAATCGGATCCGCGAAGAATCCGGTATCCCGGCGCCAGCGGATATCCGTAGGAGAGCGCCACCACTTCCTGATAGTCCAGGCTGCCAATGGACGTCTGGTTCTCCAGGCCTTCGCGCGTTCCGTAGGCGTATGCATAGAACCGGGCTCCGTTGCGCCCCTCGAGGTAGTGCGTGGCACCGGTCGTGATCTGCGCGGTCCCCCACATCAGGTCCGTTCCGGGGATCTGCCCCATGTTGAACTCGAACGGGGAGCCGTCCTCGTTGTAGATCTCATCCAACTCGCTGGTGTCCGCCACAACATTGATGTAGTGCGCGGTCTCGAACGGATAACTCGGCGCGAAGTAGGGCGCAAACGTCGTCCACTGCTCTCGCGGCATCAACTGAACGGAATAGGCTCCCCACGTGGTGTAGTTGCCAACGCTCGGCGTAGGCTTGCCCGTCCCGTTGTACCGGGATACGGAGGAGGAATGCAGCAGCACCTGCGTGGGTTTGTCCGCGCGGATAACCCGTGCCTTCACGGCCTCGATCTTGTAATCCTTGATGCGCGTGCTGGAGAGCATGGCGGTATCGTAATGGACACTGTCCATCTGGTAGTAGATGCGCGAAAGGTCCTGCGATGCGCCGTAGGCGCGCACCTGCTCGAAGCCGCGCTTCTCGCTCACCTTCTCGTTACGAACGCCGGTAAGGTGCCGCGAATCCATCGTGGGCATATAGACGAAGCTGGTGCCGAACTGTTCGGATGGCGCCAGCCACTCGTACCCGCAGTTCTTGAGGGAGTTGCCCGTAGCCGCCGTGACATCGCTGATAACCTGCGCGCGCGAGTTGCCGGAGATCACTCCGATGGGGCGGTCGGAGGTAATCAGCGACCCACCCACATCCGGCTGCGGCAGCCCGCTGTGCGAGGCAATGGTGTCAACCAGACTCTCCATCTCGTAGGCATCGCCTGCGTTCAGCGTAACCTTCAGCGGCGCGTTCAGGAAGGTACCGGTGGGATAGATGGTAACGTTCGTCGTGTCGTACGCGGCAAGGATCACAACGCTCACCGAGCCCATACGGTTCTGCCGCTGATAGCTCCGCTGCACCTGCTTCATATCCACGACGATCTCACCCGGAGTGCCCGACACGTAGTACTGCTTTCCCCAGTTCTCCACCGGCATCGGCGTCCACATCTCCCCGCCGAACTTCGTCATCACGTAGCAGTACATCACGATCGGCGAGTGCGCATCCACATGGAACACATTGTTGGATGTGGTTCCGGCGTTGATCAGAAAGGAGCTGTCCGTGACGAAGTTGTTGGTCTGGATCGGCACGGTCAGAAACTTGCCGGCCTTCGGATATACAAGCGTATCGATGCGCAGCCCGTGGACATGCACCTGATTGTCCACCGCCGAGTATATGAACAGCGCGATCTGATCCTGAAGCGGATTCACATAGCGCGGATCGGTAATCGTGGTTGTGGTATCGGGGAAGGCAATAATGAAACTGGTACCGGAGCTTGTGGGATCAAGCGCGGGTGACTGGGCCGATGCCATGGCAACCATGGTGATCGCCAGCAGCAGGGATAGGACCGATATCCGGGGCGAGCGTCCGGGAAGCAATCGACGTGCGTGCATGAGAGCTTCTCCGCCTTGCGAGTCTTGATTGAACAACAGGCCGTCTTGGGATGAGGGCCGGACCATTAATTTATCGCAATTCATGCGCATAGTCCAGCATGCTGTTTTCGCGAACGGCGAAAAACAAATGCGATCGTCCCTGTTGTATGATCGGCCGACGACGAGACAGGTAACAGAAGACTTCCGCTGGCGAGCGTGCCCGGCGAGTGGTCTCCGGGCGGGAGCGATCCATTACGTTGTGCATGACAAGACCCGCCTCCCGCGTTTTCGTCGCGGCGGTAACCGGAGAAACCGACGATGGTGGTGCCCGCACGGCATTTTGTGCGGGAATCCGCACCTGATCGAATACACTCCGGAATGCGGAACGCTATCTCCTCGTACGCCGCATACCCCCAACCTTCCGGAGCATGCGGCCGCCCCACCCACGGAACCAGCTACCAGGTGACCGGCGTGGGCTGTGCAACGGCGTGCGAGCCGTCCAGAACGCGACAGTAGTAGCGGCCGGAGGGGAGGGGGGTGATATCCCAACGCACTTCATAGCGTCCGCTCCCGACAGCATCGGCCGCGGCGCTGCGAAGCTGCTGGCCGAGCGCATTGTAGAGTTCGATCCGGAGCGCGCCGGTTGCGGCGCCGTCGTACCGCACCGTGAGGATGCTCCCCTCTATCCATGCGCTCAATTGCCCGGACGCGGCTCCGGACCCGGCGCCCGTTCCGCGAACTCCCGTTGTTGAATCGCGGAGCACACCGGTCCAGACGGAGGTATCGCGAAGGTCGCGTGTGCTGGCCCAGATGCGGGCAACGGTGCGATACGCGCCCGGCACGGTGGGAATGAAGTTCACCGGAACGCGGAACGTGGTCTTCGGGGCGAGCACCAGATTGCGCACGCTGTCCTGCCACGCCTGTTCGATACTGAAGTTCACGGCGTCCGGCCAGGTAATCGGATGTGCGGGATCGCCCTGGTTGTTGAACGTCAGCGGGAGCGTGCCGGCGTTCGTAATCTCCATGTACTCCGTTGTCGTGGTCACGTGCGCCTTCACGCCGAAGTCCACGTCGCCGGCCTGAATGCTCGTGATCTTCACGCCTCCGTTCATCGGCAACGACATCGTAGTACACTCGATCGGCACCAGAAGGGTGTCGTAGTAATAGCGCTCCTCCTTGGCATTCATCGCCATCGTTACCGTGAGATCCTCGCCCGGTTTCAGCGTGGCCGGGAGTCTTGGAATGGAGGAGACGACGGAGAAGACGCCGGTGTCCCCCTTCACATCCACACGGCTTATCAGCACGGTGCGCGCAAGCGTGTTGGTGATGGTCACCTCGCGATGAACAATGGAGCCGACGTCCGTGCTGCCGAAGAGGAGAGCCGATGAAGGGTTGAAGGTGATCGAATCGGGCTTGGCATCGAACGTAACGGCGGAGGAGGCACCGGTGCGGTCGGTAAACACGAGACGCGCGTGAACCGGACGCGTGCTGTCCACTGCCATCACCTTCAACGTTACTGACGAGCGGCCCAGCACATCCTCCGCCCTGAGCGGATCGACGCCGACCAGCCGCGCGTTCACCGATGCGGAATCCAGCTCCGCGAACCGCAGGCCGACCGGCGAGGAGTTGAGCGCACGAACGTTGTACGTGATCTGCGAACATCCGCCGCGTATGCTGTCGATGCGAAGCGAATCGTGCGGCGCGAGAACGTTTCGGTGCGGAGAGAGCGGATACCCGTAGGAGAGCGCCTCGGTCTCCACGTAATAGTTTCCCTCGGCGTAATAGTATTCCTCCCCCCTCATGAATCCGTACACGACCCCAGCGAACTTCCCGCTGCCCGTGGAGGCAAGCCAGTGTGTCCTGCCGGGCTGTACCGGGGCGGATCCCCAGATCAGATCCGTGCCGTTGATGCGATGCGAGAACGGGAAGGGGGTGCCGTCCTCCATCACGACTCCCCTGGCCGTCACCGTGTCTGCGACAACGCCAACATAATGCTGCATCGTGGAAGGATTGGTGGGAGCGTAGTACGGAGCGAAGCGGGTCCACTGCTCGCGCGGCGTAAGCTCCGCCATATACGGCGCCCATTGATAGTAGTCGTAGGCAAGCCCGCCGCTCCCGATATGCAGTGTTGCATGCAGGTTTACCACATCGGAGGAGTGCATCATCACCTGCGCCGGAGCCTGCGTCGTGATCCGCAGAGCGAAGGAGGTGAAGAGCTTGAACTCCTGAAGCGAGTCGCGTTTCACCGTGAATGCCGCAGGGCCGGCGCTGTTGTCCTTGATGGTTCCGGTGATCTGATTCCCCGACGTGTTGTAGACACGCACGTACTCGTTCACGCGCGGAGTCGGAGCGCTGTAGGTGTGATCGTCCGCTGTCGGAAGGTAGACGAACTCCCTGCCGTGCTGATCGACCGGTGTAATCCACTCCATCAGCATTCCCTTCTGCGCGTTGTCCCTCACGGCATGATCGCTTCCGAAACTGGCGCGCGTGTTGCCGGAGATGACACCGACAGGCTTGCTGGACTGAATGATGGTTGCAGCGATGTCGCGATGCAGCGAGTCGTCGCTGCTCTGCACCTGAAATGCCTCCCCCTCGTTCAGAGTCACGATGGTTGGATTGCCGTACAGATCGCCGCCGGCTGCATGGACGATACTGACCTGCGTGCTGTCGTGCGCGGCGATGATCAGGATCTCCGATGGCGCCGGCTTCGGTATGCCGGCCTTCGTGTCGTAATCCTCCACATACTGCCACGGCGTTGCGGCGGCATAGTATCTGGTTCCCCACATCTCCGCAGGTATCGGGGTCCAGGCTTCCAGCCCCTGCTTCGTTGCGAGGTATGCATACAGCACCATCGGCTTTGCGGCATCCACCCGGAACACCGGAGCGCTCTGCTGGTTGATGTCCGTCACAACCGCGGATTGCTCGAAGGTGTAGACCTTCATTACACCAGGCTCCAGATCCAGGGCATCGATCTGCTTCCCCTTGCTGGAGATGACAACGTGATTGGCAACGTCGGAGAAGAGCCAGACGGAAGCCTCGTTCTCCGTCCCCTTGATCGGATACTTGGGATCGACGGTGTTGTTCGTGGTATCGGGGAAGGCGATGTAGTAGACTCGTCCGGCCGTGGACTGATCGAGTCGCAGGATCTGATTCTGAGCAACGATCTCACCACGCTGGGCAAGCATCAGAAATGATATCGTTGCCGCAACTGCAATGATGGCAGCGCAATGCCGTCGCGGGTGTGACATGGCAGAACCTATTACTCTGCAAGAGTGGATTGACATCGAAGCGGCTGCCTCGACCTTACAGCGGCCACCAGCAGAAGCGGACTGCATGCCAGGTTCACCATGGCGTTGCAGCGCTCACGCTGGAAGCCATGATGCGCCGGAGTACACGGGCGGTGCCACGCGCGGAGGTTCGCGGCGTGAACGTCACGAAGATGTGGGACGCCTCTTCGTTCCGACCCGTGGACACCAAGACCCGCATCGATGCAAATGGTCGCACGGTGATGCAAAGCATCTGGTTCCATCGTTCACAATATTCCCGTTGCGAACGTCCGGGTACTTCGACATCAGCGCACGACGATGCAGGAGACAACGCGGTTGGCTCCGTTGCATGCGAGACGTACGTAATAGATGCCGCTCGGCATGCCGGCCGTGCTCCACATGGAACGATGTTCACCGGGTTCCGCACGCCCGTCCATCAGAACGGTCTGGCGGACGCCTCGCATGTCGAATACTTCCAGCCGCACGGTTGCAGCCTCTTCGAGTTCGTAGTCGATGCGCAGCGCCTCCAGCGTCGGGCTCACATCCAGCCGTCCTCTCCACACATGCCCGGCATTCACTCCCGCTCCAGTATGTATAACGGCCGTCCATACCGATGTGTCACGCTCCAGGCGCGTTGTTCCCCAAATCCTTGCCGTGGTGGTGATACGGCCGGTATCCGCCGGCGCGCAGAAGACATCGAGTGATATGCATTCGCCCGCATGAAGCACCGTAATCGCCAGCGTGCTCAGGTCGGAGGGGGCGATGGAGAAATGCTTCCGGTCATCCCAGGTGATCGGCATGGCGGGATCGTTCGGATTGCCGAAGGCGATCTGCCCCGCGCCCACGTTGCAGATCTTCAGAGGGATCGAACGCGTGCCATCGACGCCGAAGTGGAAGATCCCGAAATCGAGATCGGGGACTTCGATCACCGCACCGTCGTACTTCACGATGGCGAGCGGCACGCGGGTCTCCTGGCAATCCAGGTGCAGCACGAGCGTGTCGCCTGCGCCAACCGCGGTCGCTGCGTTCGCGGTCTGCACGGTTACCGCGATCGATCCGCCCGGAGGGAGAGTTGCCGGAAGCGCTGGCGATGTGGATACGATCACGAAGTGCGCATCGCCGTGCATCAGATTCACGGAGGATGCGGTGACGCTGACCGGCGCATTGCTGGTGAACGTGACGGTCCTGCGAAGACCGCTCGCAACGGCGAGGCTGTCGAACACGAGCAGATTGGGGCTTGCCGGAGCGCTGTACGGCCGGGCCGTGAAGGTCCGGCGAATCGCGCGACCCGTGCGATCGGTGAAGATCACCTGCGCGCTGACCGGTTGAAGCGTGTCCAGAGGCACAACCATCACCGTGACATCGGTGCGGCCAACCACCTCATCCCCCTGCGCGGGAAGCACGTATGCCAGCCGCGCGTTGGCAGATCCCGTATCGAGCCGGACGGAGCGAAGGCCGACGGCCGTCCCCTTCACGGAGTGATAGCGCAGAACCCCTCTCATGCATGATTGATAGGAGGAGTCGATGGCCACGCTGTCCGGCGGAAGGAGCGCGTTCCGCGATGGCGAAAGTGGATAGGCATACGAGAGCGCAGAGTACTCCTCGTACTCCGGTGTATTTCCCGGCCTGAACGCCTCCTGCCCATCAACGGAGCCGTAGACAAAGCCCCAGAACCGGCCGCCACCGCGAGACATCAGCCAGTGATCCTTGCCGGGCTCAACCGCCATCACCCCCCAGATCAGATCGGTGCCCGCAATCCGTCGCGTGAACGGAAACGGTTGCAGGTTCTCCCGAACGATGTCTGCGGAGGAGTTGGTATCGGTGACCACATCGATGTAGTGAACCATGGTTGAGGGATTCGCCGGAACGACGTAGGGCGCGAACGTCACCCACTGTTCGCGCGGAACCATTGTCACCATGTAGGGTGCCGCCATGCTGTAGTCCACACAGGGGCCGCCGTTGCAGGGCGTCGAGCCAACGAAGTGCACGATGTCGCCGGCATACTGCACGGCCTGCACCGGCCGCGAGCTCTCGTAACAGGTTGCCGTCCCCTGTCCCAGACTGAACTCCGAGACGGCGTTGGCTCCCGTGATGAACCGCACACGATTTGCTCCGCCCGGTTGCAGGTAGTAGCCCGTGTCCGGAACGCCGACCGTGTTGCAGAGATGAACGTACTCCAGCGTGCGTTCGAAGGAGGAGCCGTTCCCCGGACGATGCGAATCCCAGTCCGGCATGAAGGTGAAGCTGCGCCCCAGTTGCTCAACGGGCGTCATCGCCTCCATCAACATTCCCTTCGCCGCATTGCTGGTAATGGATTCATCGGTGGAGAACTTCGCCCGCGTATTGCCGCTCACCACGCTCACCGGCCTGTCCGCCTGCACAATGGTGCCATCCAGATTCTGGAGCGTGCTGTCCGTACCGCTCTGGAGTTGATATGCCTGCCCGCTCATCAACGTGACCGTACCGTTCGGCGCCTTCGCCCACGTACCGGTCGGCGGCAGCACGAAGTTGACATGGGTGCTGTCGAACGCTGCAATCACCAGCAACTCCGAAGGGGCAGGCTTCTGCTTCGTGATCACCCTGGTTCTGGCAAGGGAGTCCACGTTCTTCACGAAACCCCACGGCGCCATTGCACAGTGGTACTCCGTTCCCCAGGTCTCCACCGGCATCGGCGTCCATGCCTCCATGCTCTGCGCGCCGATGTAGAAGCAGTAGAGAACCACCGGATATTCGGACTTCACGCTGCACATCGGCCGCGTTGGTTTGTCGATGGAGTCCACGAGATCCTGCGGCTGGAACAGATACTGCCGGAACGCCCCGGGAGCAAGCTGAAGGACGGTCTGCACGCCGTTGCGTGTGATCGTGACCGAGTTGGCGACGGCGGTGAAAATCCAGATCGATGCCTCCGTCTGCACCTGGTTGTTCGGGAAGCGCGGATCGATCCTGTTGCCGGTGGTATCCGGGAAGGCGATGATGTAGGACGTTCCCGCTGCATCGGGATCCAGCACCGGTTCATCCGTCTGCGCCGATCCGGACGCGAAGACCGTAAACCACAGAAGCGCGGCTGCGGCCCGCACGGCTGGCCGCCGGATGCAGCAGTGCGTACGATTGAAGCTCATACTCATATGAATGCGGTCTCGGATTGAGGGCGAGGATGCGTTCCGGCTGATGCACGCCGAAATATCGTACTACGATACCGACGACATCCGGCGCCGGCGGTGAGCGGCCGGCGCAGATCGGCACGCAACCTACTACCGGGACGGCATCCGCGTCCAGCACAATCCGCGGAGCGGAATAATCCCCGCGACCCCTTGCGCACCGGGCCGCATCGCTGGTGCGATACGGCCCGGGAATGTCATCGGTATGGAATCGAGGCTGGTCACGGGTTCCGGCAGCGGAGCGGAGAGACGCGCATGGCGGCATCAACGATCGCTCCGCAGCTTCCGGCCCTAACGCGTCACCACGATCGGACTGGTTCGAACACCGGACTCCGTTCCAAGCGCGATGTAGTATGTGCCCGCCGGCACGCCCCTCGTATTCCACACCAGGCTGTGATCGCCCGCACCGGCCGTGGACGACGCAAACTCCGCCACCGGCCTGCCGAGGATGTCGTAGACGGCAAGCGTACCGTGCAGCCCTTCCGGAAACGCATAGCGAATGCGAACGTTCTCTCCATCACGTACCGCTGCGAGCAGATAGTCGCCCGATGCCGGCGCGATCGGCGTCACCGACGAAGGCCCGGACACAGCATTGCGGCGCGGCGCAAGCGGATAACCGTAGGAGAGCGCGCTGTACTCCTCGTACTCACCGGGCACCGGTGTGTTGGCGGCTGCGCCGGCAACCTGCGAGCCACCATCCTTCTTTCGGGTTACGTGCCCGGGGCGATACTCCTCGCGTCCCTTCATCACACCGTACACCGTCCCGGCAAAGCGCGCGCCGTTGCGCCCCTCGAGCCAATGCGTACGGCCCGGCGTCACCGCCATCGTTCCGAACACCAGCCCTGTGCCGGATATGTTGTTGCTGAATACGAACGGCGTCCCATCCTCCTGAACGATGTTCGCCGCGGAGACGGAATCGGTGACAACGTTGATGTAGTGCAGCATGCCCGGCACGGAATTCGGCGCATAGTACGGAGCGAACGAAACCCATTGTTCGTACGGCGTCTCCGTCGTCATATATCCGGTAATCCCTTCATACAGGATATCCTCCACTCCGGGAATGTCGGAGCCGTTCTCCTGCGAACTGACTGCGCTGGTGGAGTGCATCATCACCTGTGCAGGGCGATCGGTAGTGATCTCCCCGAACGCCGTGGATGCCAGCCGTACGACGGATGACGATCCCGGCGCCACCGTAAACGCCGTGCTGGCCGCATCCCCCTCCATGCGATAGCTGCCGTTCATCTGCACGTTCGCAGGATTGTAGATCCGGACGAATTCACTCTTTCGTTCAACCCGCGAGCCGAGTCCGGAACGATAGGCATCCCATGTCGGCGTATGAACGAATCGCCGGCCGTACTGTTCGATCGGCGCAAGCCACTCCATCTGCAATCCCTTGTACGCATTCCCCTTGAGGACCTGCCCTATCACGCTGTCGCCGGCCGTCTGTGTGCGCGTGTTGCCGCTGATAACACCAACCGGCTTGTCCGCAGTGATCTCCATCCCGCCGATGTCATCCTGCGCCGCGTGAAGCGATGTGTCCACGTAACTCGCCACCTGGTAGGCCTCCCCCTCGTTCAACGTCACCGTCAGCGAGGGATTCCCGAGAAGCCTCACACCGGGTGCCGGGTGGAAGGTGACCTGCGTGCTGTCGTGCGCGGCAACCACCAACGCTATCCCCGGAGCAGGCTTCGGTGTGCCGGGCACATCGGTGATGCCTGCGGTGCCGATATCGTCCACGGTGGCTCCGGGAAGCGCGGCAACCCGATAGGCGGCCCCCCAACTGGTCACGGAGATCGGAGTCCATGTCTCCAGGCTCTGCGCGTTCGCGAGATAGCAGTAGAGAACGATGGGCGTATCCGCGATAACCCTGAGAGAGTTCCGCGAGATCTGATTGAAGGCGGTGACCGGAGAGAAGGCGGAGGTCTTGAACTCCGTGAACGCGCCGCCGGCGAGTTGAACAACGGTTACGCCACCGCTGCCCGTGATGACCGTCACGCGCGTTCCTGTGGGAGAGAACATCCACAGTGTCAACTGATCCGCAACGCGGTTATTCGGATAGCGCACATCCAGCGCGTTGTGCACCGTATCCGGGAACACAACCATGAAGTACGTCCCGGATGCGGCCGGGTCGAGCTGCGGGACCCTCTGCGCATGCATCATGGAGGCCGGCACAACCAGGATGCTCAGAAGAACGATGGAGAGGATGGCGCGTACTGCACCTGGGAACAGGACTTTACCCGACATAATGCTGGCTCCGCATGCACATTGTCCGCATGCATATTTGATTGAACATCCCCCCACGGTATTCCTGCAACGAACTCATCTGCCGGAATGAGAATGCTATGAAGACCGTGACGCGGCAGGAGTGTTACACCGAGCGAGCCGCGCCCCCTGCCCGGGAACACGGCTCGCATCATTGCTGCGGAACGTTCATCCAACCACGCTAGCGCACAATAACGAACGGCGCCATCCGGCTTCCGCCTCTCGCCGTCATCACGCAGTAGTATGTTCCGCCGGCCAGCCCGGCGGTATTCCAGACGATGCTCTGCCGGCTTCCATCATCGACCTCCGCTGCAAGCCCTGCAATCTCCTTTCCCGCCGCGTCGTACACGTGCAGCGAGCCGTGCACGCCGGGCGGCATCGCGTAGCGTATCACAACGCTCGCCCCTTCGTGACTCTCCGCTTCCAACCGGTACCCTTCGGCATCCGGCAGCGTTGCACCAACGGATGATGCCTGCACAACCTCGGCCGTCCAGACCGAGGTGTCGCGATCGCATGTTGCATCGGTATGGAACGTGGCAACGGTGCTGTACACGCCGAGCGCAACCGGCGGCTGGAAGGTGACGTCGACGGTGGTGTCCTGTCCGGGGAGGAGCGCGAACGGGGGAAGAAGCTTGTTCTTCTCTGCCTGCGTCACGGAGAAGGCCGGGCTCGAGAAGGTCACCACGGGATTGCGGAACGTCATTCGTCCATTGCCGTGGTTGGAGATCTTCAGGCTGATGGTTCTTGCCGGTGTGATGCCGGACTGGAATGCGCCGAATGCGAGATCGCCAACATAGACGCATGGCACGGCCGCGACAACCCGCGCCGGCACCTGCACGGACTCGCAGCCGAACAGACAGACAACGGTATCCTCGTAGATGCCGCCGCGCTGGTCAGGCGCCGCCAGAAGCGTGAGCGTCAGACTCTCCCCCGGAGCCAGGTCCAGCGGCGGCCTGCCGGGCTTGATGGTGGAGACGACGAACTGCCGCAACCCCTTCGCCATGTGCAGATCGGCCACGTGAATTACATGCGTGGTGGTGTTCGTGAGCGTGAGATCGGCCGGAGTGGAACTCCCGAGAAGCACATTGCCGAAGTCCAACTGCCCGTTGGCAGGCGTGGTCTGCAGCTCGTCGTGCAGGTACAGGTAGGGGACCTGGGCAATCCTGCCGGTACGGTCCACCAGGTTCACGATGCCCGATGCATCCTTCTTCCGATCGATCGGCCGCACCAGAACCGTCACCTTCGTGCGGCCCGGAACGTTCGCGAGGAGAACCGGGTCGCTCCCGACGAGCAGTGCATTGACCGCCGTCCCCGGCTGGAAGGAGATCGACTGCAGGCCAACCGGATTGGCGTTGATCGTATGCATGTCGATGGTGAGCGTCTCGCAGTTCCACGACGTGTCGATCTTCATCGTGTCCCCGGCCCCCATCACGTTCCGGCGCGGCGCAAGCGGATAGCCGTATGCTACGGCGCCGTATTCCTCGTACTCCGCCGGATGCAGCTCACCGGGCACGCGCCGGCCGCCGCCGGCGATCTCGGTTCCACCATCCTTCTTCCGGATCACCCCCGGGCGATACGCCTCCGCGCCCTGCATCATCCCGTACACCGTCCCCGCGAAGCGCGCACCGTTCCTCCCCTGCAGCCAGTGCGTCTCCCCCGGTGATACGGCCATCGATCCCCAGATGAGGTCCGTTCCGGGAATCTTCCTCGTAAGCGGAAACGCGGTGCCGTTCTCGCGCACGATGTTCTTCGCCGAGACCGTGTCCGTGACGACATCGATGTAGTGCTGCATGTTCCCCGGGTTGGTCGGCGCGTAGTAGGGCGCGAAGCTGGTCCATTGCTCGCGCGGCGTCATCTCCACCATG
>DASZRW010000041.1:0-15372 GCA_035549015.1 Kapaibacterium sp. (SeqCode) | reverse complement strand
GAGCGTGGCCGCGCTGTTCGGCCAGCATGCGGGGCTGCTCGGCCAGACCGACACCATCGGTGGTGTGATCAACCGCTACACGCGCCTGCGGTACATCGAGTGCACCGGAAACAGCGCGATCAACGTTGCCGATCCGTATGGGTTCCATGTTGGTGACCATATCCTGATTGTGCAGATGAAGGGAGCGGAGATCGACAAACGAGACACCTCCACGTTCGGTACCATAACGCAGTACAACAGTTGCGGGAACTACGAGCTTGCCACCATCGACCAGATCAACGGCCGGACGTTTCTGCTGCATTACGAGCTTGCCCGCACGGCGGTTCCTGTATCCGGCCATGGCGACAAAGGGTTGACCACGTTGGAAATGATAGCTGCCGCGGAAGCATCAGTACGCTCTGCATGCAAATGCCACTTGGAGCCTGTGAACGGCGCCCCATCTGTTCCGGCTGTACGACACGTCGGTTGGAAGAGAGAGCGAGGAGGGCGTGTTGCCACCTCCATTGATGCCAGGGCCGCGAGGACCCTGGCGCCAACCGGCAGCCCGGCCAATCGCACTACGACACATCCCGTAACCTGCGTTCCCGGATCGATGGTGTAGTTTCGCGCATGGTACACTGGATTCGCGCGCGTTCCTCCCGAGCAGCGGCCGGCTTGATCCGGGATGTACCCACGGGCTTTCCCCACTTCCGCCGCAACTATCTTCTCGGCATCGCCAACGGCCTCTTCTTCAATGCCGGGCTCTCGTTCTTCAGCAAGACCACGATCATTCCGGTATTTCTCGCCTCGCTGAATGCGCCGAGCGTGATGATCAGCCTCACGGCGCACTTCGAGACGTTGGGGTGGCATCTGCCGCAGCTTCTCGCGGCGGTCTACATCGCGCATCGCTCGCGCACGATGCCGTTCTATCGTGCCGCGTCCTTCATCCGTTTCGTCGGGCTGCTGCTGGCGATTCTCTCGGCATGGCTTGCGCTGAAGTCCGTGCCCATGGCGCTGGGATGCTTCGTGCTCGGCTATCTGCTCTTCGCATTGGCCGGTGGATTCTCCGGCATCGTGTTCCTGGAGCTTGTTGCAAAGACCACGCCGAAGGAACGGCGCGGAACGTACTTCGGCTGGCGCGCCATCACCAGCGGCATCGCCGGGCTGATTCTCGGCGTGAGCGTCATCGCTCCCATCTTCACCGGCTTCGGCTATCCCTGCAGCTACGTTGTTTCGTTCACCTGCGGCTCCATCCTGATCGGCCTGAGTTTCGTTCTGCTGAGCCGCGTGAAGGAGCCGGCTTCCACATCCATTCCGCAGCGGCGCACGGTTGCCGAACAGATGCGCACCGCGCTCGCCATCCTGCGGCGCGACCGCATCTTCCGCCGCTTCGTGCTGTTCCGTTCGCTCCTGATGTTCTGTTTCGCCGGCATGCCGTTCTACATGCTCTTCGCGAAGGACAACCTTGGGGCCACGGATGCCACGATGGGGACATACATCAGTTGGGAGTTCGCCGGGTTGGTTGTTGCGAATCTGTTCTGGGGCGTGCTCTCCAACCGCGTCGGGAATCGAACGGTGCTGAGGATTGCCTGCGGCCTGGCGCTGCTCGGCTCTACGATTGCGCTCTGCTATGCCGCACACTGGTTCGCGCTGCCGACCTGGGCGTTCGGGCTCATCTTCTTTCTCAACGCAGCGGTGGACTCCGGCATTGGCAACGGCGGCATCAATTACGCGTTGGAGATCGTTCCGGAGCTGGACCGGCCAACGTACATCGGCCTGATGAACACGGTGATTGCGATGGTGCTTCTTGCCACCGCCGGCGTTGCCGCTTCGCTGCGCGACATTGTTGGGTACGATGGTCTGTTCGGCCTTGCGAGCGCCGTTGCATTCGTCGGCCTGCTGGTTATCGCACGCCTCCCCGAACCGCGGCGCACGGCGCCGGTGCCGGCATAGGAGATGATCGCACCGGGCCGGACGTTCCCCCGGACCACGTTCCCGTCACATCTCCGCCACTTTTGTTGTCTTCCTGCAGCGTAACACGGAAACAAATGCGCCGTGTCTGTGTTTATGTTTCAACACGCATCCCCCCGTCGCGCCGAGATCGCCTATGTGCACTGGGCGAACCGGCGCATATGAATCCTCTCGATCGATACTCCGCCTCACCCCGTTGCATTACAGGCCGTTCCAGAATGGTGCTGTGAAGGTATGGTGATGACTCGCCAACCTGCGGTGTTCATGAGGTGTGCGTTGAAACAGCGAGCGGAGGAACACCTACCCAGGCAAACATAGAGGCATGAACAATCAGAGTGAAGGCGGCGATGTCCTGAGCAGGTCGTTGCCGATAAACGATGAACGCCGGGAGTTCCTATGCTCCTGCACGCGAATGCTCGGTATCGGCGCGGTGCTTGCACTCGCTCCGCCGCTTCTCGGCGGATGTGAGGTATCGATTGTGCGCAGTCCCGGCGGCCCGAGTGAGATCGTGGTGGATGTGACCCCGCTCACCGCAGACGGCCAGGCGCTTGCAACGGCAGAGAACGGTCCCGAAGGATCGCCGGTTCTCGTCGTCCGGAAGGCGACGGACCAGTATTCGGCGATATCGATGAGCTGTACGCACGAGGGATGTACGGTGAACACGCCCAGCGGCAGCGTCATCTCCTGCCCATGCCACGGTTCCCGGTTCGACCTGAACGGCACCGTTCAGAACGGGCCGGCGGTTCGGTCGCTCACCTCCTACACAACCACATACAATGCCGCGAATGGAACCGTTACCATCCACTTCAGTTAGGAACGTGGCCGGCGGCCGCCGCGCGGCATTGCGTGCCGATCGGCCGGCGCTCCGTGCCGTTGCGCTCTGTGCGATCGCCGTTCTGCTCTGTTCCGCAAGCACTTCCACGGCGCTCCCGCGCTTCGCGCTTCTCACCGGCACGCGTTGTTCGGCATGCCACTACAACCCGCAGGGTAGTTCCATCCGTACGGATCTGGGCTACAGCACGATGAACGAGGTTGGAGCATTCAATGTGGATTCGCTGGGACTTCCGTGGCTGCGGGCGAACGAGAGCAACACGTATTGGAACGGGCTTGTCTCCTTCGGCCTCGAGACGCGCTTCGAGATGGCGAAGCTGGGACGTCCGCCCAACGATGTCCGGATGGTGATCCCGATGCAGCTCACGCCGACGATCGCGATCAATCCGCTGGACGGGCTTACGCTGTACGGAGCGTACAATGCCGGGCCGCTCCGGTATCCGGGGCAGACGGCGTTCGATGCCGTGGTCCAGTACCAGCCGTCGGCGGAGACGCCGATGCTGAGGGCCGGATACATCCAGCCGAGTATCGGATTGCGATACGACGATCACACGATCTTCATCCGCCGCGACGTTGCGTCGTCCGCCGCGCCGATCATTGCTCCCAACTACAACGAGGTTGGAGCGGAGCTCACCTATGAAGGGCAGCAGTGGCTCACGGTGAACCTTGGCGCGTTCTCCGCACGCAATCTCTCCCAGGCCGATCCCACGGTCAACTCCAAGCAGCTTTCCTATCTGGCCCGCGTCATGCTCTGGCCGCGATTGCTGGAGGAGGGAGTGAACGGTGAGGTGGGCGCATCGCTCTACGGCAACGGCAGCTTCCGGATGCTCAACGTGTTTGCAGGAGCCGGATTGAACGACCGGGCTTCGCTGCAGGGGGAGATGATGGTGACCTCCAACGCGGACAACCGGACCATCCGGAATTACAGCGTGATGGGAAGCTATCAGCTCTACCCGTGGCTCACGCTGAACGGCAGGTACGAGCATGGGACCACGCAGAATACGGCGCGCCCGATCGCGACGGCCCAGGGGTTTGTTGTTGGAGCGGAGTTCTTTCCGATCCCGCTCGTGGAGCTTCGCCCGGAGTATCGGTACGTGGTCACGGACGCCTATATCCTCGGGCAGTACACGCTGCAGCTGCACGTGTTCTACTGACATCGGCGGCGGCGCCTGATTGGCAATTCCTGATCGAATCGCAAGTGACCCGGGCGCCGCCTTCCGCAGTCATCCGCATTCTTCCCTCACTACCCGCGCCTGCAGCACGCGCATCTCCGCGTCGCGCATCTCCGCGTCGCGCATCTCCGCGTCGTGCATCTCCGCGTCGTGCATCTCCGCATCTCCGCCACGCGCTCCCCGTCTCCCGAATGGTTACGCCGCCGCCGACTTTTTTAGTCGTCGAGACAAGTATGTGTGATGCCATGCATCGTACCTGGTTCATATGAATGGTACCGTGATTCCTGCGGCATGCCGGGGATGCCCACTGCGCGGCGTATGCAAATGATGATGAACTACGAAAAGGTGTGTGCGATGGCGTTGAATATTCTCGAGAGCGACCGGCCGATCGGCCGTCGCGATTTCATGAAAGCATGTACGTGGGGGATTGTCGGCGTTGCGATCGTAGGCATGGCCTCGCCGGTGGTGAGCGGTTGCAATTCCCTCAGCGGGCCTGGCAACGTTCAGGCGGACTACAATGTGTCCTCGTTGACGGGCGACAATCAGGCGCTGGTGACCACCGGCAACGGGCCCGAGGGCTCGCCGTTGTTGATTGTGCGAAAGAGCGCGACAAGCTATGTGGCGGTCTCCATGAATTGTACGCACGAGGGATGCACGCTGGACCCGCCGTCGAACGGTGTGATGTTATGCTCCTGTCACGGGTCAGAGTTCGATACGGCGGGTGCGGTGCTTCGCGGCCCGGCCCGGAGCCGGCTTACGACGTATACGACAACGTACGATGCCGGTACGGGTATGGTGCATGTGAACTTCTGATGGAGAGAGCGTCCGGTGAAGATATCCGGCGTCGGCGATCGGGATGACTTGTGGCAGCAATGAGTTTCGATCGCCGACTACAGGAAAGCGGTTGCGGCGTTCAACGCCGCAACCGCTTTGTCACTTCGGGCATCGCTCTTCGCGGGCCTACCGCTGCGACTGCTTCTCCTTCGCCATCATTTCGCGCTCGCGTCTGTCCAGCAGTTCCTTCTGCCGCTTCAGTTCCTCCAGACGGATCTCCACCTCACGCTGCATCATCGCGGACTGCTCCTCCTGCTGTTCGTCCCCCCTGAACAGTCCGCCAAGCCAGCTGCTGCGCAGGCCGCGCATGTTGATGCCGAACTCGCGCGCTGCGAAGCTTGCGGAGCCGGCAGCATCGTTCAACGTGCCGGTAAGCGATTCGAGCGAATCGTAGAGCGAGCGATCGTACAGCAGCGCCCCGACCGTCCCCTTGCCGTTGCCGATATCCGCAACCAGCTTCTTGCTCTCGTTGGTGATATCGTCAACATTGAGCGCAGCGCGGTTCAGCGTGGCGGTGACGCTGGCAAGCTGGCTGCTGGTCTGATTGAGCAGCCGCTCCGTGGCGCTCGTGACGCGCGTGAGGCCGAGGTAGGCCTCGTCGTCCGTGAGAAGCTTCCCGAGCGTCCCCTCACCGCGGCGGAAGCGGAGGAAGAGGGTATCCAGCGATGCGGTGATCCCCTCCGTATTCTTCACCGCGGTTCGCGCATCCTCGAAGATCGCCGTGTAGTTCGTTGGCGCCGACGATTGCAGGTGCGCTCCGTTGGCGACGATCGGCGCAGTGGGGGCGGTGACGCTCAGCTCGATCTGCTTGTCGCCGATCAATCCCTGCTGCGCAACGGATGCAACCGTTGTCGTCCGCACGAACTTCCGCGCGTCGTCATCGATGATCATCGTCACGCGGACGAACGAGGCACTATCCAGCTTCAGTTCCACCTTGCTCACGGAACCAACCTTGATGCCGTTGATCCGCACCAGGGCCCCCGGCTTCAGCCCTTCCACGCTGGTGAAGTCCGAGTACACCGTGAAGGTTGGATTGAACATGTTCTGCTTGTCGCCGATCACGAAGACGCCGACTACCAGGATAACGAATCCCAGCAGTGCGAACAGGCCAACGCGCAGCATGCGCTTCGTGCGGTCCCGGCCCGTAGCCATCGGTTCAACTGCCTCAGAACCTTTCGTACTCATTGGGTCCAGATAAATAGCGAATGAATATCGGGGGAACATGGCTGCGACCGGGGCGGCATGCCGCAGTGCGCAGCCGCGTCCGGTTCAGACTCGATGTTCCTGCAGCGAGAAGAAGATCCGAAGAAACTCCACATCCGACCGGTGCGCCTCATCCTTCGTGCCGTTGAACAGGATCTTCCCATCCTCCAGATACGCCACGGTATCGGCCACGATGTGAAGGCAGTAGGGATCGTGGGTCACGGTGACGGCCGTGATCTTCAGATCCTGCTTCAGGTGCACGATCAGCTCCGCGATCTCCTTCGTCGTCTGCGGGTCGAGCCCCGTTGTGGGCTCGTCGTACAGGAGATACTCCGGCTCCGTGATGATCGTACGGGCAACACCGATCCGCTTGCGCTGGCCCCCGGAAAGTTCGCTCGGCATCTTGTTTACCTTCTCGGGAAGGCCAACCTGCTCCAGGTAGTGCATCACCCGTTCGCGCGCCTCGCTTCCGGTGATGCCGCGGGTCTTCTCCAATGGAAACGCAAGATTCTCTCCAACGGTCAGCGAGTCGTACAGCGCGCCGCTCTGGAACACGTAGCCCACCTTCCGCCGGATGGATTGCAGCGTCTTGTGATCGGCGCCAACCACTTCCTCCCCCGCAACCGTGATACTGCCGTGCTCGGGGATGAGAAGCCCGACGATGCTCTTCAACAGCACGCTCTTGCCGCTGCCGGACTTGCCCAGAACCACCACGTTCGTGCCGGTGGGGACGTCGAGGCTTACACCCTGGAGGGGGCGCAGGCCGCTGCCGAACGATTTATAGACATCGCGGATCTCGATCATCTACGGATTCGGGAAGTAGGTGATGGATACTTTCACGAGGATCATGTCGATCAGAATGATCCAGAGCGATGAGAGCACCACCGCCGATGTTGTTGCCCGGCCCACCCCCTCGGTACCGGAGTCCGTGTTGAAGCCCTTGTGGGCTCCGATGATCGCTATCGCGAACCCGAACGCGATCGTCTTGAGAAGACCAGGGACCACGTCCACGAAGGTGAGCGATTCGATCACCTGCCCGTAGTAGTAGCGGAGCGTGACGCCCGTGGCGAGAAACTCCGCCACATAACTGCCGAAGATGCCTACGAACTCCGCGTAGAGCGTGATGATCGGCATCAGAAGGGCGAGGGCGATGACGCGGGTCGTGACCAGATAGTTGTAGGGGTCCACGCCGGAGCACTCCATCGCATCGATCTGCTCGGTGACCTTCATCGATCCGAGTTCCGCGCCGATGCCGGAGGCAACACGGCCGGCAACCAGGAGGGCCGTGATCACCGGACCCAGTTCCCGCACGATCGATATGGTGACCATGGCGGGGATGAACGCGGCCGCCCCGAACTTCTCCATGGTGGGCCGCGACTGCATTGCGAGGATGAGCCCCATGATGAAGTTCACCACGGCGATCAACGGCAGCGACATCGCTCCGAAGTCGTCCACATGCCGCATGATCTGCCTGAACTCATGCGGCGGTGTGAGGATGGTTCGGAAGAAACGCCCAATGAACTGGGTATAGCTTCCGAACTGCAGGATGACCGATTTCAAATGGTTCACGTGCGGAAACTATTGGGAAAAGAGGAAACTATGAAAGAAATCGGCAGCGATGGCGCCGTGCGGACGTAATGGATGGTGACAGGGCGGGGCGCAGCGGCCGCAGCCGATTGTCGCCGGGGCTTACAGGCGCATGTCTAAAGGGTGTGCCGTTCCGGCGAAGAGCCTTGTCCGTTGTACGCCCGGCGCCGCCTCGCCGTAGGCCTTGGCATCGGATCCGGCAGATACCACCGGATTGCGAGAACCCAGGGCCAGGAACGGAGACCCTGCCAATGACAACCGGCTGCTGGCAACCGGCTGTTGGCCACACAGTGCTGACCAGTGACCTCTGACTCACTCCCCACAAGCTCTTACGCGTCGCTAGGCCGATCCTTCATAAATTGCGCTTCATCCTTCGCGTGCGCTTCGGCACGTCCTCAACCCCGATTCTACAGTGGGCTTCCTCGCTATGTCTACGCTCGACTCGATTCGCGATCTCTTCCCGATCACCCGGCAGTGTTTCGTCAACTCGAACGGCACTACGCACACCATCACGTATCTGGATCATGGTGCAAGCACGCATCCGCCGACGGTTGTTCTGGACAGCTACCGCGACTTTCTGGAGCGGTACTATGCGAACATCCATCGCGGGAATCACTATCTCTCGCAGAGGGCATCGGACCTCTACGACAGCGTGGCCGGCGTCGTGATGGATTTCGTGGGCGGGGATGCATCGCGAAACAGCGTGCTCTTCTCCGGCAACACCACCTCCGCGCTGGACATGGCGAGCTTTCTGATGCAGGAGAAGGAGGGGGCAACCCTGGTCTCCTCCATGGAACATCACTCCAACGATCTGCCGCATCGCCGGCGCGGCCCGGTGCTTCGCATCGAGGTGCTGGCTGACGGCACGCTGGACTACGACGATCTGGAGACGAAGCTTCGCACCAACAGGGTGAAGCTTGTTGCGATCACCGCTGCGAGCAACGTTACCGGCTACATGCCGGATCTGAAGCGCATCGCACGGCTGGCGCATCGGTTCGGCGCCAAGGTGCTGGTGGATGCCGCGCAGATCCTGGCGCATCATACTCTCGAGATCGGGGCGAACGACGCGGATGACCACATCGACATGCTGGCTGCTGCGGGACACAAGGCGTACGCTCCGTTCGGCACCGCCTTCCTGATTGCGCCGAACGATCTGCTCGCGGAGTCGGAGCCGTACATTCCCGGCGGCGGAACGGTGAAGTTCGTGACGGACCGGACGATTGTCTGGGCCGAGGGGGTGGACCGCCACACCGGCGGCACGCCGAACATCCCCGGCGTGATCGCGCTGGGGGAGGCGCTGAAGTGGCTCTCCTCGGTGGGGATGGACTGGGTGCGCGCTCACGAGCTGGAGCTGTTGAAGGGATTCGAGAATCGCCTGCGCGCCATCCCCGGCGTTACGATGCTGGGCAACATCGCGCCGGAAAAGAAGCTTGGCGTGATGCCGTTCAACATCGAGGGGGTGCATCACGATACCGTCTCCGCAATCCTGAACAACGAGTACGGAATCGCAACGCGCAACGGATGTTTCTGTGCGCACCCATACCTGACGCGGCTTCTCTCCTGTACGGACGCCGAAGCCGTACGGAGCAAGGTCGAGGCGGGAGAGGATGTGGTATTGCCCGGCGCCGTTCGAGCCACCATCGGCATCTACAACAACGAGGATGATCTGGAGAAGCTGGTGCGTGCCGTTGCGGAGCTTGCGGCGCAGGCGCAGGGGGGAAGTCTGGTGGATGAGTCCGTTGCGAAGGTTGTCTGCCGCGAGACGTTGTAGGGACGGTCCGTGTGGTTACCGGTCGGTGGATGAGCGGATGAGGCGTGCTTCGACCAGCCTCTGCCGGGCTGCCGAACTGTTGCCCGTTGTCATCGCAGATGCGCGCACCATGGTGCGGCGATCGTTCCACGGATTGCGAAGCACTGAGACCCGGGAACCAACGGGTACTGTAAAAACCAGGTTGCCGTTGTTCGGCTACAGGCCCGGCCGCGCCGGCCGTTGGGGGCTCCCGGCACTCTTCTGCACCCCTCGTGTTCGGCCGGAGTTGTGCCCGGGCCGGTGCCGGCAGTACAACTGCCCACCAACGGAGAGTGAATGTGTGCGGCACCCTCCTGCCGGCAACGGACCATTCGCCACTGACCGACTACACCCACTCGCGCGGCTCGCGCAACCAGCTCATCAGGGTTGATTCCGGCTCGTTCGTTTCCATCGGCGCAACGTAGTCGAAGTGGACCACCGGCGGCAGCGACATCAGGATGCTCTCCGTGCGGCCATCGGTTTCCAGACCGAAGAGCGTGCCGCGATCGTATACGAGATTGAACTCCACGTAGCGGCCGCGCCGCAGCAACTGAAACTTCTTCTCCCGTTCGGTGAACGACTCCTCGCGGTGGCGTTCCACGATGGGGACGTAGGCGGGAAGGAAGGCATCGCCCATGGACTGCTGGAAGTCGAACGTGCGCTCGAGTTCCTCCGGAGTGCCGCGCAGGTAATCGTAGAAGACACCGCCGATCCCTCTCGCCTCGCCGCGATGCCTGATGTAGAAATACTCATCGCACAACTTCTTGTACCTGGGATAGAGCTCCTCGCCGTAGAGATCGCACGCCTCCTTCAGCGTACGATGGAAGTGGTGCGCGTCCTCCGCATCGGCGACGTAGGGAGTGAGATCGGTGCCGCCGCCGAACCAGGCGTCGCCGTTGGACTGCTCGAAGTAGCGGAAGTTGGCGTGCACCGTCGGGATGCGCGGCGATGCAGGATGGATAACCAGCGAGATGCCGGTGGCGAAGAAGTCCGCCCGCTCGATTCCCATGCGCGCCGCCAGCTTCTCCGGGAGCTGGCCGTGCACGGTGGAGACATTGACACCTCCCTTCTCGAAGACCCTGCCGCCGCTGATCACGCGGGCCCAGCCGCCGCCGCCGCCGGGGCGTTCCCATCGGTCCTCATGAAAGCGTGCCCGGCCGTCGGCCAGTTCCAGCGCGGCACAGATCCGGTCCTGAAGGTTGTGAACGTAGGAGACCATGCGGTCGCGAAGGGGTGCAGTGCTCATGAAGCGTGCGGAACGATGAAGAGATCGAGATCGAGCATGATGCGCGGCATGATTGCGTGCCGGCAGTTGGCCGCGGCAGATGGTGCCGCCTCCACGGCAGTGGCGCCGGCAGTTGGCGCCGGCATCCACGGCATTGCGCAAGATACTTCGCCGGTACGGGGCGGAACTATGACGGACGTCACGGCCGGAGCCGCGGTATCGGGCAACCGGCCGCGGCTCCGGTCGCCTGCCGTCAGTTTCCGGCGGCCGGCTTCAGGTCCGCCGGCGGCGTGAAGAGCGCGGGATCGACGGCAGCGGTGCTGTCGATGCCGGTTACCTCGTACATCTGCTGCCGCTTCATCGGGCCGGCGGCCTGTTCCATGCGAAGCAGCATGCCCTTCCACATCCAGAGTCTGGTACTGGACTCAGGCTGGTCGAACGCATACTCCGTTGCGTCCAGCCCCAGGATCTTCTCGGTTCCACGCGTGCGGAACGTTCGGATCGCCTGGAGGTACCGGAACGAAACCGCGGAGAGTGGCTCCACGCCGATCCGTTCCATCGTCAGATCGCGCTGGCGCGCCATCATCTGATGGGTTGCCGGATCGTAGATCGTGCAGCTGTCGCCGCGCAGAAGGGCGACGATGCTGTGGCCGTCCACAGTTCCCTCGCTTCGCAGCAGTCTTCCGTAGTCGTCGAACACGACCGTTACCTCCGACGTCGTCTGTGAGTCTGCGTCGAGCCCCGGCGGCGCAACCAGTCTGGTGCGTGCCGTGAGGCGGCCCGACTTGAACCCGAAATGCCATGGCCAGGTGCTGTCCACGACACTGCCGTTGCGATGAGCGAGGCCGGAGCGGGGTGCGGATGCTGCTGCGTTGGCCTGCGGCGATGTTCCGGTGGTGCATGGTGCCTGCGAGGCGCATGCAAGCGCCAGAACGACGATGGAGCTGATCTGTGTAATCATGATCGTATCGGGATTGGATTCAACGGTTCCCGGAATGCGCCTGCATGTTCGCATCGGGAGACTGGGCGACGTGTAGCTGCTCGAAGCTGTCGGCGCCTGTGGGGTGATGTTGTTCCGTTGTGAGTACGACGCGGCATGGCCGGCTTGTGACGCCTTCCGAGGGAGGCGCCCGGCGGGAGCCGCCGGAACGGAACGGAAAGGAATCGCGGGTCCAACATACTATTTTGCGCGCCTCATCGGGAGGAGTACCGGCGGATGGTGCAGCCGGCGATCAGAGCTTATGGCGAAACGAACAGGCAAGAAGGTGGAAACTGCAGCGGAGGATCCGTCCGGCGCGCAGACCCCCGTGTACCCGCTGCAATTCGTGAAGGGGATCGGCCCGGCGCGCGCTGCCGCCCTGGCTGAACTGGGCGTGTTCACCCTTCGCGATCTGTTCCTCTTCTCGCCCCGCGCCTATCTGGATCGCCGCACGGTGCTGCCGCTCCGCCAGATCCGGATGCTGCTGGCCGGCGAGGAGGGAGTCCCCGATCAGGTTACCGCCATCGTGACGGTGAAGCGCCTTCAGGTTGTGGAGGGAGGGCGCGGACGAAAGCGTCTCATGATCCGTGTGGCCGATGCGACCGGCGAGGCCAGCCTCGTCTTCTTCCACGCCGTCCACTTCTTCATCAAGTCCTATCAGCCGGACGACGTGCTCGCGGTGAGCGGAGCGCCGGAACTCTTCGGCGGCATGCTGCAGTGGACGCATCCCGAGATGGAGCGGTTGGAACAGGAGGAGGAGACGCTGATTCACAGCGGCCGCATCATCCCGCAGTATCGCGAGGGGGCGAAGATGAAGGCCGTCGGCCTCACGTCCCGCTCCATGCGCACCGTGATGGATACGCTGTTCCGTACATACGGGAGCCAGGAGCTGCGCGAGTCCCTGCCGGAATCTCTGTTGAAGGAGTACAACCTGATGCCGTTTGCGGCGGCGGTGCGCATGCTCCACTATCCGGAAAGCGAGATACTTCTGGACCTGGCACGCCGGCGGATGAAGTTCGAGGAGCTCTTCTTCTTCGAGCTCGGGATGGCGGTTCGCAAGGAGATCACGTTCGCGCAGGAGCCCGGCATCGCGTTCACCACCAGGAGCGAACTGGCACACCGCCTGGTGGAGAGCCTGGGGTTCGAGTTGACCGGTGCGCAGAAGCGGGTGCTGCACGAGATCATGCAGGACATGGCCTCGCCGCACGCGATGAACCGTCTGCTGCAGGGAGACGTGGGCTCCGGCAAGACCATCGTTGCACTGCTCGCAATGCTGGTGGCTGCCGAGAACGGATATCAGACGGCGTTCATGGCGCCGACGGAGATCCTTGCCGAGCAGCATACCCAGACATTGAAGCGTCTGCTGGATGGCCTGCCGGTTCCCGTGGTGCAGCTGGTGGGGGGGCAGAAGAAGCGGATGCGCGAGGAACTGCTCTACGAGATACGGAACAACAAGGCGGCCATCATCGTGGGAACGCACGCGCTGTTCCAGGAGGAGGTGGAGTATGCGAATCTCGGTCTGGTGGTGATCGATGAGCAGCATCGGTTCGGGGTGCACCAGCGCGCGCAGTTGCGCAACAAGGGGCGCCGCCCCGATACGTTGATCATGACCGCCACACCGATACCGCGCACGCTGACGATGACGCTGTACGGCGATCTGGATGTCTCCGTCATCGACGAACTTCCGGCCAACCGGAAACCGGTCCGCACTGCCGTCCGCTTCGAGAGCAGGATCGATGCCGTCTGGGACTTCGTCCGCCTGGAGGTTCGCGAGGGGCGTCAGGTCTACATCGTGTATCCGCTCGTGGAGAAGTCCGAGAAGCTGGAACTGAAGTCCGCCGTGGAGCACTTCGAATACCTGAAGAGCCAGGTGTTCCCCGATCTGCGGCTGGGCCTGCTGCACGGCCAGATGTTCTGGTACGAGAAGGATGATGCCATGCGCGACTTCCTGGCCAGAAAGATCGACGTGCTGATTGCCACCACCGTGATCGAGGTGGGGATCGACGTCCCGAATGCGAGCGTGATGGTGGTGGAGAATGCGGAGCGCTTCGGGCTCTCGCAGCTGCACCAGTTGCGCGGGCGCGTGGGACGGGGGAACGCGCAATCCTACTGCATCCTCATGACCAAGGATCACTATCGCTACGCGATGGCGCGCGGCATGTCGCAGAACGAGGCTCGCCAGGAGCGGAAGGCGGTGATCAGGCGGCTCCAGGCGATGGTGGAGACAAACGACGGCTTCCGCATCAGCGAGATCGACCTGGAGCTGCGGGGGCCGGGTGATATCGTCGGCACGCGGCAGAGCGGCATCCCGGAGTTCCGGCATGCCAATCTGGTGACCGACGGGCCGATCATCACGCAGGCACGCAAGGCCGCGTTCGCCGTGGTTGCGGACGATCCCGAACTGGCGAAGCCGGAGCATGCAGGGATCCGCGATGTGTTCCGCGAGGCAACCCGGCGCGCCATGATCTATGCGGACGTGGGATAACCTGCGGCTGCTGTAGCCGCGGCAGCCGGGGGCATGAAGTCGCCGCCTGTGCGAAGCGCCTTCGTTCCGGTAAGAAGGGATCTCTTCAACGCCGCCCGGCGCCCTGTGCGGCGCTCAGCGTGCTATCCTCCAACCGCCGCCGGTATCAGCGCGTGGATATCCGGCGATGCAGCGCTCAGGGGATCCTTGGCAAGCGTCGCGGCAACGACGCGACGCGCTCCGGAGGCGAGGAGGAGCTCGGCGCAGGCGTTGAGCGTGGCGCCGGTTGTGCAGACGTCGTCGCACAGCAGCACGCAGGCGCCCTCCAGGTTGAAGGCCGTTCTACGAAATGCCTCGCGAACGTTGCGGCGGCGCCCCGCCGCATCAAGCAGCGTCTGGCTGGTGGTGTGCCGTGTCCGCTCCAGCAGGTGGGCCATGCGGGTTCCGTGCATCGTCTTCACCATGCCTTCGGCGATCGCCTGCGCCTGGTTGTAGCCGCGCTCCCGCATCTTCGCCCGGTGCAGCGGCACCGGCGCAACGATCTCCACATCGTCGAACGCCGTGAACATTCTCATCGCCCTTCCAAGCTCGCCTCCCATGGCAACACCCAGCCCGTAGCATCCCTGATATTTCAGCGCATGCACCAGGTTGCGCGCTCCGCTCTCCGGCGCATAGTTATACAGCGCGCCGATTGCCTCGAGCGCCAGTTCCTCCGGTGGAAAGTGCGTTGCGATCTCCGCGAGGATCTCGCGCGGGTAGGGGGCGGGCTCCAGTGAGGTCCGGCAGGTGCGGCAGTACTCCCGCTCCTCCGGTCCGAGCGGTTCATCGCATCCGGGGCAGAGCGCCGGGGCGATCAGATGCAGGAAGTCCTCGCGAAGCCGGCGAAGAAAGGGCTGTGCGTTCATGGTGCCGCAGGGCGCGACGGGAGGAGGGCTCAACCTAACGATCGTCACGCCCGCAGGCAACGCATACTCCCTGTCCGGTGGCTGCATGGGATCTTCCCTCGAATTGCCGGAAGACGCGAAATTGGTTCTTGGAGGAGCGCAATTCGGACGTATATTGTGACGCGCAACTCACGCTGCACCGGATGGTTATCCGTAGAACGAGCGCGCGAACACATGACCGTCGGTCATCGTTGGGTGGTAGATATCGACTTGGAGCGGTTCTTCGACCGTGTGAGTCACGATGTGCTGATGAGGCGGGTGTCTCACACGATGAAGGACAAACGAGTGTTGGGGTTGATCGGGCGCTATCTGCGAGCCGGTCAAATGATGGGAGGAGTGGTGAGTCCACGGAATGAAGGCACACCGCAAGGTGGGCCTCTGTCACCGTTGCTTA
>DASZRW010000040.1:0-1537 GCA_035549015.1 Kapaibacterium sp. (SeqCode) | reverse complement strand
AAGCGATACGTGTTGACATTGAATTGAGCCATGGTTCACTCCTTAGGATTCGATTTGGCCAGCGATCTGCTGGATCTTGAGTACTACGAACTCGGCGGGCTTCAACGGAGCGAAGCCGACAACGACATTCACGATCCCCTGATTGATGTCGTTCTGCGTGGTGGTCTCCTTGTCGCACTTCACGAAGTACGCATCCTTCGGCGAACTTCCCTGAAATGCGCCCTGACGGAACAACTGATGCATGAACGCGCCGACGTTCAGGCGCAGCTGTGCCCACAACGGCTCGTCGTTCGGTTCGAACACCGCCCACTGTATTCCGCGATAGAGACTCTCTTCGAGATACAACGCCAAGCGGCGTACCGGCAGATACTTCCACTCCGAGGCGAGGCGATCGTTCCCCTTCATCGTGCGTGCACCCCAGATCACGTGGCCGGCAGCCGGCAGCGTACGGAGGCAGTTCACGCCCAGCGGGTTCAACTGGCCGTTCTCACCGTCGGTCATCCTGACATCCAGCGCCTGCACGCCGCGGATGTTGGCATCCAGGCCTGCGGGCGCCTTCCAGATGCCGCGGGTGGAATCGGTGCGCGCCATAATGCCGGCCGCGATCCCGCACGGCGAATACGTCTCCAACTGGAACTCACGCAACGGGTTCGGCGCCTTGACATTCGGGAAGTAGAAGACCGCGTTCTCGTCCTTGGTCAACGTGTCGAAACCATGGTCGGCATCGGTCACTTCGCTCACCGTATTCCAGGCAATCAAGGGGTTCACGATGACGACGGCACGGCGCTTCTTCACGTAGGCAATCGCCTCGCCCCATAGCGCCGGTGAATAGTCGTCATTGTAGTGGATGTGATCGGGATCGGAATAATCACCCGGCACGGCCTCGTCCAGCGGCTTCAGCGGCGGGAAGCAGAGGATGTTGAAGATGTCTGCCGTCTCCAGCGCATACATGCCGCTCTTGTTCGTCGCAAGCCCCTTTACTGCCGCCTCGGTAAGCGCAAGGCCATCATCGGCCTTATGAGGGTTCACAACGGTTGCAAGCACGGTCGAGGCCGGCGCACCCGTATCGGAAGGAGTGAGTCCTCCATCCAGAACCTTCATGAGTGCGGACTGATTGTCGAGCACGCGGCCGACATACTTGGTCGCGGTTGCATCGACCGTCAGGCCGTAGTAGACCTCGCGGGCAACGATCGTTCCTCCAACGTTCTCCTGAATCGTCAGGTCGAACGAGTAGTCATCGCTGTACGCACTGCGATCGACGACCACCTCCAGGTTGTTCCCCCAGGCGCCCTTGCTCGCAGCCGTAAGCGTCAGCGTACCGGCTACGCCCGGGCCGGCCGGGTTGATCGTGGTGAGCACGATCGAGGCATAATCGTGCGAGTTGGTGAGATACGCGCGAACGATGATGGCGTCGGAGCCACCATTGTTGAAATACTGCTGCACCGCAAAGCTCATCGTGCTGTCGTTCCAGAGACCGCCGAATGCGCGCTCGTACTCTCCGAAGCTCTGCACCCGCACCGGCTCATTCACCGGACCA
>DASZRW010000039.1:0-20414 GCA_035549015.1 Kapaibacterium sp. (SeqCode) | reverse complement strand
GTGCACCGGCAGGCGGAAGCCCGCCACATTCTCCACATTGATAGTATGGAACCTGAGTTCTCTAACGAACCGCCGTATGCCGAACGGCACGTACGGTGGTGTGGGAGCTGGGGCAGGGTGACCTCCACCGGCTACCCGATTCCACGGCTCAACCTCCTGCACGTATACCTGACACGCAAACGGTTTTACCGGCCGGTACCGGCGGCGGCAGGAGCCGCATGCTCCTTCGCTTCAAGGAAGAACTTCCGTCAGGGGAAAAGCACCCTACTCTCCTTCCTCCCGCTTCAACCTGTCGCGCAGCCGTGCCGCCACACGTTCAGTGAAGCCGTGATCGTTTGCAAGAACGTCCAGCAAGCGGCGCGCCATGCCGCTTGGATGGCGCCGTCCGGTTTCCCAATCGATGATTGTGAACCTACGTTTCAGACCAAGGCGATGCGCAAACTGCTCCTGGGTATCGCCAGTATGTTTGCGCAGCAGGCGAATCGTTTCCGGAGTCCATTCCATAAAGCAACGTCTGTTTTTTTAAGATAATGCGTTCTCTTGCGGAACGTTGCATGTGTGTATGTTTTGCGAACATAAAAGTTCTTCTAGAGTCTTATTCGGGTTGCATATGTGCCTCTTGCGAACATATATTTGATGTAGCTCTTGCGAACATTTCCCTTCGGGACAGAATGAGCACGAGCGCTCTTTTCGGTTTTCGATTCAGCCCAATAGGAGGAACGGCTGTGAGCGCAACATCAACAGAATCGGAAGAACCCGCCTCGGCGGAGCCCGTACCACAGACGGAATCGCACCTCGGTGCGGTTCACATCCTTCACGCCGTTGTTGGCGGCGTGGCGGAGTACCTGTACGACAAGGGGGATTCCGATGGCGAGTGGCTTGCTTCAGCCCTGCTGAATGTGGACCGGTTGGTTCGCAACACCTTGCCGGCTGGCTCACTGGACGAACAGAACGTGGCTGCTGCCTTTGCCGTTATACAGGATGCCGCACAGCATGCGCGCGAGCCATGGGAGTGGGACAACGGGACAGCCGGGGCGGAGGATGGAGGGGGGCACCGACGCGCTGTAGCTCTACCGAAGGAGGAGGTGCCACGATGAACAAAGGGAGCCACCTCCGGCGATACCCGTTCCGAGGTACACTTACGGAGATTGCGTGCGAGGAAGGGGTAACACGCCAGGCAGTACAGAAGCGTACGTCGCGGGGCGATCCCGATACCCTTGCACGGATCGCCGTGAAGGTCCGGGAGCGGCGGAGGCGGATTACAGAATTGGAGCAGTTCCCGACATCACCGTTCAGGCCGGCCGGGATGGAGCAGGATCAACAAACGGACATGCGCTCCTCTAACGGATAGGCGTCCGTGTTGCTACGTTCCCATGTTATGGATTGAGCCCTAATTGGTATGTTGCAAGTATACAATCGTTGCTCGGTGAATAAATGCATCTGACAATTCCCTATTCCCTCGCCTCATAGATAATCATTGTGCCGCTCACGAGTGTGACGGCTGTATCCATTTACATATATCACAGTCACATGACTATGATCAAACGACTCGTGCTAGCGTGTGCTCTTTGTATGTTGGCGGGACCGCCGATAGCGCGCGCCCAAAGTGATTCCGGCTATCAGACAATGCCGAGGCCAGCCGATCGGCCCGACCTCTGGGAAGAGGTCCAAGACGGTGTATATCAATTCCGACTCTATGGTGGTGGCGACGATCCTCTTGCCGGAAAGGATACAATTCCGCGGTCTTGGTTCTCCGCCGCGTACTTCTATGAAATGGTCTACGATCCAGATTGCCGGGTTCGTTACACCGTGACCGAATTCAAGCGCAACGGTGCTCGAGTCAAGTTGCTGCATTGGAAGGATCGGCAGGTTTATCACGTAGACGCTTGGACGCTCAGCTACAACAGTCGCACCGTGACTATACCGGTTGTACCTGGAGACACTCTTAGCTGCTTCAGAGAGTTTATGTGGTACAATCCGGGTACGCATAGCCAGGATACTGCCAACTATGCGGCGGCTGATACCTTGGATTTCTCAATTGAGCTTGTCAGTGCGACAACAAATCAACGGCTGGCACTGCTCGATACGCTTGGTTGTCTGGCGAATGCATCACCTGGAGCCCCAGTGATGTACGGAATGCGGCCAATTATGGCAAATGTCGACTACATTGTGCCTTCTTCATTGGGATCCGATTCGGCGTTCCTCCGCGTACTTCTTTATCCGCGTGGATCTGGTAAATACCACTTCATGCGCGAGGATCGAACCACCGTAGGCTGGTCGAACCGTCTCACGAAGCCCAACGTGCAAAGCTACCTTCGTCTCTTTAGTCATGTCTTCGGGAAAGAGCAAATCGATCCGGAGATATACCAAGGTCAATCGGACGAAAGCACTCAACTCACTGTGGTGACCCACGTCGGTAACATGCGGGATGTCGATGTAGTTTTCACATCCGCGCCGGATGGCGGTGAGACGTCTCTGGCTATATACGATGCAAATGGAACGCTCGTATTTGCTCCATACGTTACCCCGCGTGCAATTGGTCGGCAACAGGTTCATCATCGTTTCGAATCAGGAGGAGCCTACATTGTCGTGCTGTACCACGACGGTCGCGTTGTCAGGACATCCAAAATCACAGTCATTTAACAGGGGCAAATATTATGATCAAGGGCATCGATCAGACCGTTCTGGTCATTATTGGCCTCTGCAGCTGTTCAGTGGCTTTGCATGCGCGCGGTGAAGTTCCGCCGCCGCCGCCGCCGCCCGGGCCTGATGGCAGTATGGGGGAATGGCTTGGGTCAGGACCATTGTTCGACTTTCTGCACATGTGGGGCTGGGATCTTCCACCGTCAGGACATGGTTTTTATGGCGAAGATTTCGGTGGTGGCAGTGGTAGTGGCGGTAGTGGTGGGGTTGGGGATAGCGGTGGGGGGAGTAATGGGGATCCCTTTGGCAATCCGGATGATACTACGAAGCATAAACCGACAGGGCACATCTGGATAACGGACGATCAACCTGGGGACTTCTCACCTGTAGGTTGCTCCTGTGAGGAGGATGTGGTTGGGCCGGGGCCTGTTCCGCCGATCTCGACCTGTACATGCTCGTATTGGTTCAGTTCCGGTAGTGAACCTCCTCCGGGACGCCTGTGCAGGGACGATGTGATTATCGGTCATTGCCGGGGGCGCCTATTGTCGAGTTGTGCCGCAAGACGGGGCAGACGTGTATGGCAACGATGCGAATGAGGTGGTGATCCTTCGCTGATCAAGACACCTGGTCCGTTCCTGTGCGTACGTGCCCGGTGTCCCGTACCGCAACAGCGCTATTTATCATTCAATGGAAATTCTTTTCCTGCGACGTTCCATTGACTCCCACTGTAGTGCACGCTTCGTTTGCTCGTGCTTCAGTACGAGTGCTTTTGAGATTGACATAATACAACGGTCGTTCGACGTACGCTGTCGGAGACACGAACGCGCTCACGAAACGCATGCAGGGTTGGAGACGCGACTGCAGCCATGAAACGTGCATGGAGTTGGAGACGCGAGCGTAGGCATGAGACAGCGGGTAGGGGCGGGATAGAGTAGTCAGCTGGAAACGGCTGAACGCTTGGGGCTTGTTGAGCTGTCATCCTCCACCGCCGGGCTTTCACGCGAGGATGCTGTTTCAGTGAATCATCCGCTGTATCAACAGGTGATGGCGATTCCCACACCCGATGCGGACGCGGAGGGCCAGCTCGAGGAGTCAGGAACTGCAGAGGGAGCGGGAGCATCTGGGGGGATGTCCCATACTGCGCGACAACGGCGCCGAAAGAAGGAAGCCCGGCGACCAGGCCCTCAATGAAGTGATGGCAACGCATAGTGCGGTTTGCCGGTAGAAGGCATGCCGTGCCTTCCGGTGAAGCGTCTGCTTGATAAAGCATATCAGATCGCATCGTACTGGAATCCATGGTGGCCGGCCAAAGCAGCCGCCGCTTTCGTATGATTCCTCACCCACCGCATTCCGTTCTTCGCACCCTCGCCTTCTATTCTCATTGCCCCAATTCTTGGTGGCTGCGTTAATGTGGCTGCCTAGTTCGCTGAGTCCTTCACCCCTTCTATGCTCGCTCACCGGCACCTGTACCTCCTCCACGTCCAAGACGAGAGGCCGAGTTAGTGCGGAATTCTGCGACGTTCATGCAGAAACCCGAGATTTTTGCCTGGAATCGACGCTGTCTGGGCTCCAGAGGTTTCAAATGTTGCACCTATAGTGTCAACTATTGTCAACGATGCAGACAATATTTGAGGGTACAGTTGTGTCTCTTGGTGGGTGTGGGTGAGAGTTTGCAGGGGCATTCCTTACGGCGGCAAAAGGGGAGAAGCGATAGGGCGCAATGCGGTTCATCGCCGGTGGCGGTGCAAAGGATTGCCCGTTCCGGCCGGTGAGATGAGTGGAGGGAAGGGGGATAGGGTATCATCGTATGACCACGCCCATGATGTGGACGTGACGCCTCGTGAAAGTTTTTTCTTGATTTGTAGCTCGACCGCGCTGTATTATCGCTTGAGAATCCGCGACCCTGCATCCGTTATTCCGGGCACCTTCGGTGCCGTGAGCGGAGAACGGACCAAAAACACATCAACGGATCGATGACGTTGGCGAGTCTGCCTGTAACGAAGTACGACAACCCGCGAGCTCGCCAACATCATTCGATAACCCGCAAGAGGAATGGCAGATGGTGCTCTTCATCCCAACACCGAGTGCCATGCTTCACATCGTTTTGCAAAGGGGAACACTTCCTATTTTGCTGCCCTGTGAATCATCATCCCGGTTGACTTTCGCGACCGCAACCCATAATCACCCGTCTCTTCAGGAGAAAGGAAGCTAAGTATGTCGAAAGGCGGAGCTGGCAAGGTTTACTTTGTGCTGTACCTTGCCGTTATTCTAGAACTGCTGATCATCTTCATCGAGCGTGATGAGGCTGAGGAAGGCCTGCGGCGCCAGCAGAGGCAGGCGATTCAGATCGTGCAGACGATCTTGTCGCAGTTGCAGACCGGCTCGGGTTCTACCGGCATCACGGCCTCACAGAAGGACAACATTGTTCTGGACGCGAAGGAAGCCAAGAACAACGAACGCAACTACAACGTCTTTGTTGCGGTTGGCGATGCCAAGGCCCAGAGTGTTCGGAACGGAAAGACCATCAAGGGTGATGATGTTTCCGAGCTCGACTATCTGGTCTCCTTCGATCCCAACATTACGAAGCCGGAGGATCAGTTGCCGGTCGACTCCCTGGATCTGGCCGATCCCTTCTTCGAAGCCAAGATCGGTACAGACGTTGGCGGATACGACGTTCCCGTGGTGGTGAAGGGAAATGCTCCGGCCGGGCCCAGCGGGGCGGGGGGCAAGTACTTCATCCTGAATCAGGAACAGACCAGCCAGCAGGTTGCGCAGGGGCATCGCGTGAAGGTGTTCAGTGTGAACTTCAGTCCGAACAGTGCCAGTTCCGGCTGGTATCGCCTCCGGTTTGCATCATCAACGAACAAGATCCTTGGTGTTACCGGCGATCCGAAGGACGACGACACGATCCGCATTGGCAATATCAAGCTGACGGTAAAGCAGCTTCGTCAGGTGCAGAAGGTGCTCCGCAAGCAGGCCGGGGGCCCTGGCGACAGCCAGGCGTCGCAGGTGGAGAAGTATATCGAGAAGCTGTTGACGCCGGACGCCTACAAGACGCTCGCAGAGAACAAGGGAGGCATGGCCATCAACATCAAGGTTGTGAAGCCCGATCTCCCGCCGCCACCGCAGCCGTTTGCGCAGATCGCGTCCCCACGCGATACCATCTACTGGCTCAACGTTGCACCCTTCCGTGTAACCGTTTCGCTTGGACCGAACGAGGCGAACAAGTCCGTGATGTCTCCGGCCCGGATGGAGACGAAGGATGCGAAGAACAACCAGTACTATGCCGTGGTGGACAAGCCCGAGGTTGCCGACAACAAGTTGACGGTTCGGGCAACGACACCTGCCGGCACGGCGACGGACGAGAAGATCCTTTCGGTGGACAGGCCGCGCCTGCGCGCAGAGCGCATGAAGGATGGGCAGGTTGTGAAGACCGGTGTGGATGCATGGCGAGGTCTCAGTGCGACGTACGGCGTGAGCTATGATCCGTCGAGCGACTGGAACAATCCGCAAATCCCTGCGGACCATTACCAGACGATTGTATGGTTCAAGGGGGTTCAGGTGATGAACCGTGTCGGCACGAACTTCAAGACGCTTCCTCCGGATGTTCAGAAGGCATTGATGGTTCCGGAGGGAATGAAGCCCGAGGATATCGTCACGAAGGTCTATTGGAAGCCGGGTGGGACGGCGGACTCGACCCAGTGGGTGATGCTTCTCTGCAACCAGGCGAATGTGACCCCGGCTCCCGTCATCGGGCTCGAATCCAAGAAGATGAGCGTCGGCTATCGCAAGCCGGAGCTTGTCGCGGAACAGGTGGATTTTGTTGCCATCCTTTCACCCAGAGCCAAGGAGTGGAAGTCGCCGCTGTTCGGGGCCATCCAGCGGTTGGGCAACACGGAGACGCCGGTTGGTGTGCAGGCGAACTGTAATGATTGCGCCCAGTACGGCCTTGTTCTGAGTCTGGAACAGGAGGGCGACAAGTATTACCTGACCCTCAAGGGGCAGGATTTCGCCCGACTCCTGAAGAACAAGGATCTCACGTCCGGCAACAAGACGGTCAATGTCGACCTTCAGTTGCAGGGGCGTGGTGAAGCCAAACAGGAGGCGATGACCATTACCGTTTCGGTGCAACCGCGCTAACGGAGATCGAAGGATGTGTGCACGGCCGCCCTCCGCTGCGATGCGGGAGGGCGGCAAGTGTCTCAGTCGGCGTGCCCGGGCATTGACACCCCGTACTCGTCTCAGCTCGAAGGAGGTGAGCGAGCCGGTCACAGCGACGTACTTGCATCGAGGCGCATCATTGGATACAGGGGTTGGTGCCGAATATGTTCTTCCAATGAATGGCCCGCAGTCGTCATGCTCAATGAGGCGTACCGGTTCGGAGGCCGTTGCCTGGCTCCGTAACAATCCGCTTCTGAGTAACCCCGTTCTTTCCTATGTTGCCGCCCGGCAGCGCCCAGTATCGTTCTACTCTGGCATTCGTTTACTCTCAACACACGGAACAACCACATGAGGATCCAGATCGCCCGGTTGGTGAAAAGCGCGACGCTTCTCTGTCTCTGGGGAATCGTTCTCGCTCCCACCCTTCCTCTCCGTGCGGAGCCTGATACCGTCAAGACAAAGCAGCGTCTGAGTCGATCGCTCGCGAACCTCGCGCGGCAGATCGATGAAATCAAATGGACGAATGTGACGATCTATCGGCTGCAGGATGAATTCAAGCAGCGCCTGATTGTGCCGCAGATGCAGATGGCATCGAAGGACAGTGTTGAAATCGAGAAGCATCGTGTCGACATCCTGACCGATGGTACCGATGCGGAAAACCTCTACCAGAACGTGATGCGCATCGCCGCCACCGCTGCCGGCAAGGATGTGCAGAAGTTCATCGAGAAGCTTGCCGACAACTACAGCAAGCAGGTGGATGATGTGGACCCGCAGGTTGCCGATCAGGTGCTCAACCTCGCGAAGAAGATCATCAACGATCGCAAGAACATCCCGAAGGATTACTTCCTGATCACGTCGCGTGATCGTTCGCAACCGTTGTTGATGGCATTGGTCGGCATCGAGGATGCCCCCGGTGGCGGCTTCAATCTCAAGGGAGCCACGTGGGGCGGCATCGATCTGTACGACAATGTCAAGAAACTCGATCCCACCCTGTACGACGAGATGCGCGAGGCCGTGTTCACCGGCAACAGCCCGTTTCTCGCCAACCAGATGTTCACGCTTCGCGATCTCGCGGAGATCCAGATTGTGCCGCGCAGCGTTGGCAACACCCGCTATCTGGATGAGGACAAGTACCCGTACGTTCTTCTCAGCGTGAGCAATGGCCGTCCGCTTCGCGCGCAGGACTCCACGCGCATGATGGCATCGAATCTCAACGTCGATCCCACGCTCCCCGGCAAGGATGGCGCCGCCGCGATGCCGAATGCCTACGAGTATCCGTACGAGATCTCCGTTGGTTCTGACGTGCTTGCATCGTTCATGGCGTACAAGACCACGTCCGATACGCTCCCGTTCCCCGATCCGGACTGGGGCGTGGAACTGAAGACCGGCTTCGATGAGATCAACATCCCGTCGATCTGGGGAGGCCGCATGACGCTGAACGCCGTTCTGGAGAACATCAAGATCGGAGCCGTGCTCCCGGTATTCCGTTTCGGCGACAGCACGATCGAAACGAGCGGGCTTGGTTCGAATCGCCAACGTCTGTTGGGCGGCTACGGCTTGGCTGTCTCAGGCGATTTCGATGCTCCGCTTCTCGCCAATTCCGGACTCTTCAACTTCTACGGCAGCTATACCTTCAGCGAGGCGAACGCCAAGAGCATCATGCTCTCGGGTGAGACTTCCGATCCGATCACCGAGCGTGGGTATATCGTCCGCTACGCGGCACAGCTTTACTACTCGTTCGGCTTCTATGCCGATCCGGGGGCAAAGAATCTGTTCCGCCTGAAGGTCGGCGGCACGGCCTACGGCGTCGATACCTATACGCGACGTTACGATCCGCAGGATACCAACAGCAATCCTGGGGATCGGGCCACCATTCTTCAGAAGGAGAAGAGCGAGACGTTCGGCGGAATCTCCGGCAAGATCGAGTACATGCGTACCGGGCAGAGAACGCCCTGGGGGCTTGGCCTGCAGTACCTCGATCAGTCCATTCTGGGCAACGTCTGGATTCAGTTCGCGGTGACACCGAGACTGGATCTGAAAATCGAAGGGAAGTATTTCACGCCGCTCAATCCGAAGGAGCGCCCCGAGACTCATCCGTGGGAGAATCCATCGTTGATGGTTCCCTCGGTCAGCGTGAAGTATCACTTCTAGCATGCGCGGTTTGATGGCATATGAGGGAGGCCCTCGCCTTCCTCATATGCTGTTGCATGTGCCGGCCCGGTCTGGGATCGTGATATGTCCCACGCGGGCACCGCGGCGCAGGTTCGCTCCCTCGAACGCATACAATTACAGCCAAGGATAGACAAAGCATGAGAAAGCTCACGCTGATCGCAATCGCGATTGTGCTTATAGCCTTAAGCTTCCACGCCGTGCCCGTAGCGGCGCAGCCAACCGGCCCCCCTTCGCAGCAGGACATCCAGAAGATGATCACGGACGCTTCGACCACCGATCCGGATATCGAACGTTACCTGCCGCGATGGAAGATCCTTGAAGCCGACCTGAAGGTCAAGATCGCCACCTACTTCAAGCTCGAGGGCCAGCAGGTAAGCGAGGGGGACTCGATGATCGTTACCTCGGCGTTCCCCAAGCCCGGCTCCTCCGATCTGCCCGATCTTCTCTCCATCCGCGTTGGCCCCACGGCCGTGCTGAGCGGTGGGCAGACCATCCGCAAGAATCTCGGAGAGGGTCTGTATCAGCAGATTCTCGAGCGCAACTATGCGCACCTGATGATCGAGCCGGAGACCCCGGTCAACTCCAAACCCGCCGAGCGCATCGGCTATGTGATGCAGCCGGGGAGCGCGCGGCAGTTCGTAGCCGCATCCGCCTTCCGCCAGGTTGTGCTGATCGGCTCCACCGGCGCCCGCCTGGAGCACTGGATCGGCAACGACGAGATCGGCTACCACTTCTGGTCCTCCGGTCAGGCGAAGGGGATGATTACCTATCCCGTCATTCCGCTCACCGACGTCGAGCTTCGCGCCAAGGGCGTTCCCGATATCCTCACCGTCCAGCTCGGCGCGGCCTACCGTTTGAAGATCGGCCAGTCCAGCAATGACTTCCTGGGCGGAGCGATCTCCTCCCGGTTGCTCAATGGTTCCTTCGGCGCCAAGGCCTTTGCGCATATCGACTACCGCCTCCCGCAGGTGAACGACATCGGCTTCGCCATCAATGCGGAAGTGCCGTTCAGCAAGCTGGAGCCGGAGACTGCCAACATGAACGATGGCTCGGTAGTCTACCAGTTGGTTGGAGAGCGCCTGACGCCTCCAACGCAGAAGTTGACCACGGTCAAGGAGGGCTTCTTCCTCCGGACCATTGCACAGGGAATGTTCTTCTGGGAGACCTGGCTGAACGACTACGAGCACTTCTTCCGGATCAGCCTGGGTGCATCATACCAGGAGGTGGCCAGTGGAATGTTTGCCGTGAAGGATAGGAATGGCAACCTGGTGCCGCTCGCGATCAACACACCGGCTGACGAGGCGAAGGCTGCCGACGGCATTATCTACAACGGCCTCATTCATCCCACCGACGTGCAGGACTGGATCTATGCCAAGGTGGAATACATGAACCAGTCCGGCTTCCCGTTCGGCCTGAGCGCGCAGCTTGCCAATCGCAACCTGCTGCTCGCGGGCTATATCCCGGTGATCCCGAACTGGCTCTTCGTGGAGGCGAAGTATTCCACGCCGATCCTTCGCGATAATCCGGCACCATGGGAGCAGCGCTCCTTCTTCATGATCTCGCCGATCCTTCGGTTCAAGATCAGCGGCGACTGACGCTTCCAATCGAAACGAACAGGCAATTGCCGGTTGGTCCTGCGGGGACCATGCAATGCCGGTTGGGACCGTCAAGGCGTCGCGGCATGCCATCGTTACCGTATCGTTGGTAACGTCCGCTGCCAACCGCGTGTCAGTAAAGCAGACGGGTCTCTGTGACTGCAGCCGATGAGTCTTCGTTTTCAGTATGGCTCAGCACAGAGATCCGTTATTATTTTCAATGATGTCGTATGCGAAGGGAGGAGCCAGCGTTGTCGAGGTCAGCAGCGCCACTGCCTGCCTGCCACTCGGCCGTGAGGCCGTGAATCGTTCCGGTCTCCATGAACCGGCAACAACCGTCCGGCGCCAGCACTGTATGATCGACAGATTCGTCGCGCTCCATCGTCGGTTGATTCTTATCGTCACGCTCCTCGCGGCGTGGGGGGGATGTCTACCCCTTGCCGTGCATGCCCAGCCTTCCGACAGCAACGTTGTTCGCACCACGCTTGGCCTTACCGCCGTAGCTCTCCATGACTCAACCCTCCGCGTCACCGTTCGGAATATCGATATCACACGCTTCCCGCTGATCAGCGTTGTGTTCGATGTGTTCGATTCCAACAACGTTGCCGTTACCGGCATCGACAAGAGCGATGTGATCATCACCGAGAACGGCCAGCGTCAGGAGATCATTGCGCTCTCCACGGTGACCAGCAGCAACCGGGTGCCGGTGGACTTCGTGTTCCTCATCGATCAGACCGGCAGTATGGGGGGCAAGATCGATGCCGTAAAGCAGAACATCGAGGATTTTACCACGCGCCTTACCGCCAAGGGGATCGACTATCGTCTCGGCATGATCGCGTTCGACGACAACGTTGCGGACCGCCACTGGCTTACCGACAATCTGCAGGAGTTCAAGGGTTGGGTTGGCGCACTGGAGGCACGCGGTGGCGGCGATGTGAAGGAGAATGCGCTGGAGGCCCTCAGGGCGGCCACCAGCATGAACTTCCGCTCCAGTGCGAATCGTTGCGTTGTGCTCATCACCGACGCCCCCTATCATCAGTATGGTGAGCACGGCTATGGCACAACCAACTACACGACCTCCACGATGACGCAGTTGCTTGCCCGCTACGACATGCGGACCTTCTGCATCGTCTCCACGGCCATTGTGGGATATCGTGTCATCGCCGACGGCACCGGAGGGCAGGTGTTCGACATCGAGAAGCCGTTCGCCGAGATCCTGAACAGCTTCATCTCCACGATGACCTCGTTGAACACGGTAACCTATCGCACGAAGGCGGATCTGATTCCGGACTCCATCCGTGTGGAATTGAAGATCCCCAACGCCGGAATCACCGTGCACAAGAACTTTGCGGTGCTGGAGGTGGGGCGCAAGCTGGTGGTGGACAACATCCGGTTCGAGACCAATCAGTACGTGATCGAGCAGGGATCGCAGGCCAGCCTGGATTACCTGATCAGGCTGATGAAGGCCCGTCCCTCGCTCAAGCTTCGCATCGAGGGCTTCACGGACAACATGGGCGATCATCTGCACAACATGAAGCTCTCGCAGGCGCGAGCCGATGCCGTGAAACGCTATATGACACTCCGGGGGATCGCGCCGGCCCGATTCTCCACGATCGGCTACGGGGAGACGCGGCCAACCGCATCGAACGATACCGAGGAAGGGCGGCGCCTGAATCGCAGGACGGAGTTCATCATCGTGTCGCGCTGAGGCTTCCTCCCAATGTCGCCGAACGTGCTCGCCGTAATCCAAAGGGCTCATCGAATCGATGAGCCCTTTGGATTCATGAACTGCCGTGCCGGGGTTCAGCCGCGTGATGCGAAGCGGAGCGAGTAGACAGGAGGGAGATAGTTCGCCTGTCCGTGCCAGGAATCACCGCCATCTTCCGAGATGAACATGTTCCCCGTTGTCGATGCGAAGGCGAGCGTATCGCCCGTTACATCCAGCCCATGCCGGTACACCACGTCGAAGCAGGTCTGCTGCGGCAGGCCGTTGGTGAGCGTGGTCCACGTGCGGCCTCCATCATCGGTTCGGCACACGCGAAGCGCGCCGCCGATTGCCATGCGTGCGCCGTCGCTCTGCGCCGGTACAACCCATGCGCGGTCGGCATTCTTCTCATCCACGGCGATGGCGAATCCGAAGTGGGCATCGTTCCCTTCGGACGATACCGGTTCCCATTGCCGGCCGCCGTCGGTGCTGCGGAAAATCCCGCAGTGGTTCTGCTGCCACAGCACATCCGGATTGCTCGGAGCCATTGCAAGAAGGTGCGGATCGTGCCCCACCTCCACATCGGGATTCGGAAGATAGTCCGCGCGCAGCCCCTTGTTGATCGGCGCCCACGTTGCTCCATCGTCCGTCGTCTCGAACACGCCGGCGCAGCTGATGCCGATTAGCTGCCGATGGCTGTTCCGCGGGTCGGTGATGATGGAGTGGATGCCTGCATAGTCGCGGCCTCCCCCGAACCAGCTATCCTCGCGCGAGGGGTGATTCCACAGCGAATCCACCAACGTGAAACTGTCGCCGCCGTCGTCGCTTCTGAACAGTCCTCCCGGTTCCGTGCCGAAGAAGAGGGTGTTCGGCCGGTCCGCCCCGCCCGTGCCGACGGACCAGAGGTAGCGCAGCGTGGCCGGAGTACCGGTCTTGATCTCCGCGCCCTCAGGGTATGCCGGTGCCTTCACCTCCTCCCATGTTGTTCCCCAATCACGTGAGCGGTGAAGCTTCTGTCCCCAATGGCCGTGATCCAGACATGCCCACACCGTGTTGGTGCGTTGGTCGTGCATCGCATACGATACAGGCTGGCCGCCAAACCACTGTGATGTTGCATGCCAGCCGTTGCCGTTGCGCTCGAACAGGAGCAGTCCCTTGCGTGTGCCGGCGAGTAATGCGTTGTGAGAACTCATGATCGCTTGATGCTATGTACCTGGTACTCCGTCCCGGGTTCCTCCAGGAGGATGAATTGGAATGTCGCTGCGTGTGCTCTTCCGTTCATGTTCACCGGAACCCGGTGCAGGCACATGCCGGTGCCGGGACAGCAGGCGTTCGGCGCGGTGCAGATGCCCCCCGGCGTTCGCATGGAACCCTACGGCACGTTGCGGCGCAGTTCATCGAGCCATACGTCCGCCTCGGAATCGCTTGGCGCACGCCAGTCGCCGCGGGGTGAGAGCGAGCCTCCGGACCCGACCTTGGGTCCGTTCGGGATGCACGATCGTTTGAACTGGCTGATCTTGAAGAACCGGAAGAGAAATACCTCCAACCAACGCCTGATGGCGGGCAGATCGTATGCTACATGCTTCGACGTATCGAAGTGAAGGGGCCAGGAGCCGCGCCCTGCATCGCTCCAGGCATGGAGCGCGAGAAACGCCACCTTGCTCGGACGGAAGCCGTAGCGCGTGACGTAATAGAGATTGAAGTCCTGAAGATTGTACGGGCCGATGCGGTCCTCGGTGCTCTGCAGCGGTGCGCCGGCATCGTGTACGTTCCCCGGAACAAGCTCGGGCGAGATTTCCGTATCCAGGATCGACTGCAGGTAGGACCTGGTCTCCTCAGAGAATTCGGTGTTGCCGATCGTCCACCGTATCAGGTGCTGTATCAGTGTTTTCGGCACCGAACTGTTGACCGCGTAATGCGACATGTGATCGCCGACACCGTACGTTGCCCATCCCAGTGCCAATTCCGACAGATCGCCCGTGCCGATCACCAGCGCGTCGTGATAGTTGGCCAGCCGGAACAGATGCGACGTCCGCTCCCCGGCCTGGACGTTCTCGAACGTGACATCGAACAGTTGAACGCCGTGGGCGTAGGGATGGTCGATATCCTTCAACATCTGCATCGCCGAGGTTCGGATGTCGATCTCGTGCGCGGTCACGCCCAGCGCCTGCATCAATCCCCACGCGTTCTGGTGGGTACGTTCGCTGGTGGCAAAGCCCGGCATCGTATAGGCGAGAACGTTCGTACGCGGCAGGCCCAGACGGTCCATCGCCTTCGCCGCCACGATCAGCGCGTGCGTTGAATCCAGTCCGCCGGAAACGCCGATCACCACGCGATCGATCGCCGTTGCCCGAAGGCGCTGCACGAGGCCGTGCACCTGGATGTTGTAGGCCTCGTAACACCGGTCGTCGCGGAGCCGCGGATCGTTCGGGACATAGGGAAAGCGTTCCACCGTTCGCATCAACATTCCATCGTCGGCTGGGATTGCAAAATCGAATGCGATCCGCCGCATGGCGCGCAGCCGGTCCCTGTGATCGTGAGCCGCATCGGTGAAGCTCGTGAGGCGCATTCTGTCCTGTATCAACCGTTCCAGATCGATATCGGCGGCAATCATCTGTTCCTCCTGGGCGAAGCGTTCGGACTCCGCCAGGAGTTCGTTGTTCTCATAGATCAGCGCCTGGCCGTCCCAGGCCAGATCCGTTGTGGATTCACCGGGGCCTGCGGCCGAGTAGAGATAGGCGGCCACGCAGGAACCGGATTGCGAGGCGCAGAGGTTGCGCCGGTAGTCCGCCTTTCCCACCGTGATGTTGCTCGCCGAAAGGTTGGCGAGAACCGTGGCGCCGGCAAGTGCTGCGTACGTGCTTGGAGGGAGGGGAGACCACAGGTCCTCACATATTTCCGCATGCAGAACAAAGCCCTCCAGCGAGCGCGCCTCGAACAGAAGATCGTTGCCGAAGGGGATCGCCTCCCCCATCAGGCGGATCGTACTGCCAACCGCGTCGCGTGCCGCAGCGAACTGACGCTTCTCGTAGAACTCCCGGTAGTTCGGCAGATAGCTCTTCGGGACCACTCCGAGAATCGAGCCGCGATATATCGCAACTGCACAATTGAAGAGCCGGGAGTCCGCACGCAGCGGGGCGCCGACCAGCAGTACCGGCGTGCACTCGCGGCTTGCCTCCACGATTGCGTGCAGACCCGCGAGCACCCCATCCAGCAATGCATCCTGATGGAACAGATCGTCGTTGCTGTATGCGCTGATCCCCATCTCCGGAAACAGCGCCACCGCCGCGTTGATGGCCGATGCCCGTCGCGCAAGCTCGATCGTCCGCTCCGCGTTGAAGGCCGGTGCGGCAACCTTCACATGCGGAATGCAGACGGCGGCGCGGATGAACCGATGTGAGTAGATCGAGTGGAAGCTGTGTTTCTCTTGAGGCATGGTACCATTCGAAGTGCGGGCAGGAAGCGGCGTGTGTGCCCGGCGTGTGCGCCTTGGGCAAACCTAACAAGAATGTGGAACATGGTGCTCCTCCGCTCGATTGTTCAACGACGGTGTTCCCACTGTGCGGTTGCCGCTCCTGTCCGACTCACAAATCGTAAAAGGCGTTGGATTGCCGTTCATGCCGGGTTTCGTAAGTTGAGCGGTCACGTTCGTACCCTCGAGTCGATAACTGCAGATGCACGCCATTATCCCCGTCGCCGGCGTTGGTAGCCGGCTTCGTCCACACACATACACTCTCCCGAAAGTTCTGCTCACCGTTGCGGGCAAGCCGATCCTTGCCCACATCCTGGACAAGCTTCTCGAGGAGGGGATGACATCGGCTACCATCATCGTTGGCTACATGGGCGAGATGGTGGAGGAATATGTGCGGAGCAATTATCAATTCGATTGCCGCTTCGTGCAACAGCCGATTCGCGAGGGCCTGGGGCATTCGATATACCTCGCCAAGGAGTCGCTTGGCGACGATCCCGTGCTGATCATTCTCGGCGACACCATCTTCGACGTTGATCTCCGTCCCGTGCTTGCCGGCGAGTATTCCTCGCTCGGGGTGAAGCATGTGGATGACGCGCGGCGTTTCGGCGTTGTCGAAATGCAGGGAGAGATGGTGAGCCGCCTGATCGAGAAACCGGAAGTGCCGCCAACGAACCTTGCAATCGTCGGCCTCTACTACATCCGGCATCCCCGCCTGCTTGCCGAGTGCGTGATCGATCTGGTTGAGAACGACCGGCGAAACCGCGGTGAGTATCAGCTCACCGATGCGTTGCAGATGATGATCGATCGCGGCGAGAAGTTCACGACGTTCGGAGTGGATGGCTGGTTCGACTGCGGCAAGCCGGAAACGCTGCTCGCCACGAACCGCCATCTGCTGGAGAGCGATTCGCTGGAGCGGCCGATTCCCGGGGTGGTGATCAATCCGCCGGTATACATTGCTCCCACCGCCGACATTGCCAACTCCATCATCGGCCCGTACACGACCATTGCCGAGGGAGCCGTTGTACGGAATTCGGTGATCACCGATTCCATCGTGGGGGCGAACGCAACGGTGGAGAACGCGATGCTCCATGAATCGATCATCGGCAACGAGGCGGCGATTCGCGGCACCTTCCATCGTGTCAATGCAGGGGCGAGCTCAGAGCTCGACCTGGGGTAGCAGCCCTCCGGAACGCAACATCAACAATCATTGCGAGATCATAGCTCATGTCCTACCTCTTCACGTCCGAGTCCGTTTCCGAAGGGCACCCAGACAAGGTGTCCGACCAGATTTCCGATGCCATTCTGGATGCAATCCTTGCGAACGATCCCAACGCTCGAGTTGCCTGCGAAACGTTCGTGACGACCGGGCTTGTCGTGATCGGTGGCGAGATAACGACCCGTACCTATGTGGATTTTGCCGAGGTGGCGCGGCGTACGATTCGCGAGATCGGATACACCCAGCCGGAACTCCGGTTCGATGCGGACTCCTGCGGTGTTCTCAATGCCGTGCACTCGCAGTCGGCGGACATTGCAATGGGCGTGGACGTGGGCGGCGCCGGCGACCAGGGCATGATGTTCGGCTATGCATGCGACGAGACCCCGGAGCTGATGCCGATGCCGCTCACGTTCGCTCATCGCCTGATGCATCGCCTGGCCGAGGTGCGCAAGATGAAGAACTCCCCGATGCCGTACCTGCGTCCGGACTCCAAGAGCCAGGTGACGATCGCCTACAACGAGGAGGGGGTCCCCGAGCGCGTGGACACGATCGTAGTCTCCACGCAGCACGCCCCGTTCAAGGATTCGGCGGCGATGCAGAAGCGCATCAAGCGCGACCTGCTGCAGTACATCGTGCCGGAGGTGATTCCCGCGGAGATGATGGACAGGGCAACCCGCATTCTCGTGAACCCGACCGGCAATTTCGAGATCGGCGGCCCGCATGGCGACACCGGCCTCACCGGGCGGAAGATCATCGTGGATACCTACGGCGGCAGCGCGCCTCATGGCGGCGGTGCATTCTCCGGAAAGGATCCCTCCAAGGTTGATCGTTCGGCTGCCTATGCAACGCGCCACCTGGCGAAGAACGTTGTGGCGGCAAAGCTTGCGCGCCAGTGCACCATCCAGGTTGCCTATGCCATCGGTGTTGCCGAACCGGTGTCGCTCCGGGTGGACACGCATGGAACCGGCGTAATGACGGACAAGGATCTCGCCGCGGTTCTGCTGAAGGAGATCGACATGACGCCGAAGGGGATCATCGCACGGCTGAAGCTGCGCCGTCCGGTATATCGTGCCACCGCCGCCTACGGCCACTTCGGCCGTTCAGGCGATGGATTCACGTGGGAGGCGGTGGACCTCGTGAAGAAGCTTCAGCGCGCCGCGAAGTAACATGCGTTTGCCGTGAGGTGGGGCGGCCCGTCTGGGAACCGCTCCAAGCGCGGGCCATGCCGTGCAGCATCGAGAGCCTGCGGGCATGCCAATCATTCTTCCGCTCTGCAACGGGTGCCGATGAGAGTTCTGAACCTGGGTTGTGGCAATGCCAAGAACGATTTCCCGGAGGCCGGCCAGGCTGCCGAGATCGTTGGTATCGACATCAGCCCCAACTCCCAGGCGGACCTTCTGCACGATCTGGACACGTTCCCGTATCCCTGCGAGTCGGACCGGTTCGATCTCGTGATCATGCAGGATGTGATCGAGCATGTGCGCGACGTGCCCGCCGTGATGAACGAGGTGTATCGCCTGCTTCGCGACGGCGGCATCGTTCGGATCAGAACGCCGCATTACAGCAGCTACTACGCGTTCAACGATCCCACGCATCTCCATTTCTTCGGGGCGATGGTCTTCGACGGCTTCGACGCCGACAATCCGAATACACTCTATGCGCAGGCGCGCTTCCGATTCGTGACGCGCCGGATTCTCTTCCCGAGGATTTGGCGCATTACCGGTGTTGCCGCGCTGGCAAATGCGTTCACCAAGCGGTGGGAGCAACTGTTTGCCTTCATCTTCCGCGCCGAAAACATGTACTTCGAGTTGGAAGCGGTGAAGGGGAGCACCAGAGGCTGACCATTCCGCGCTCGCGGCCGGACGGCCTGCACGGTATCATCCGTGCAACGAACGCCGATCAAACCTTTGCAGTGAAACGATCCTGACATAAACTGACACTGAAGGAGCTATCGATGGATTTCAAGGATGGACAGTACAAAGTCCGTGACCTTGCCCTTGCCGAAGAAGGGCGCAGGCTTATCGACTGGGCAGAGAGCCGGATGCCGGTGATGATGGCATTGCGTGCGAAGTACCGTGAAACCCAGCCGCTGAAGGGATATCGGATTGCAGGCTGTCTGCACGTGACCAAGGAAACGGCAGTGCTCGTGCGCGCCCTGCGCGACGCCGGAGCCGAGGTGGCGTGGTCCGGCTGCAACCCGCTCTCCACCCACGATGCCGTGGCCGCGGCGCTTGCCGACGAGGGCATCAAGATGTATGCCTGGCACGGGCTGAACACGGAGGAGTTCTACTGGTGCATCGAGCAGACGCTCGGCATCAACCCGAACCTCACGCTCGATGATGGCGCTGACCTGATCTTCACCGTGCACAACAAGTTCCCGGATCTCGTGCCGAGCGTGATCGGCGGCACGGAGGAGACGACCACCGGCGTGCATCGTCTTCGCGCCATGGCTGCGGACGGTGCGCTCCGCTACCCGGTGATCGCCGTGAACGACGCCGAGACCAAGTGGGATTTCGACAACGTCTACGGCACGGGCCAGTCCACGCTGGATGGCATCATCCGTGCAACGTCGGTGATGCTCGCCGGCAAGAACTTCGTGGTCGCCGGGTTCGGCCACTGCGGCAAGGGCGTTGCGCTTCGTGCAAAGGGGATGGGGGCGAACGTGATCGTAACCGAAGTGAAGCCCACCGCAGCACTGAAGGCCACGCTCGAGGGCATGCGTGTGATGGAGATGGATGAGGCCGCCGCTCAGGGCGATATCTTCGTCACCGCAACCGGCATCAAGGATGTCATCGTCAAGCGTCACTTCGAGTCGATGAAGGATGGCGCGATCATCTGCAACACCGGACACTACGATTGCGAGATCAATCTCGGCGATCTGGAGAGCCTTGGCGGAACGAAGCGTACCATTCGCGACAACAACGAGGAATACACGCTGCCGGACGGCCGCCGTGTCTACGTTCTCGCACAGGGACGCCTGGTCAACCTGGCTGCTGCCGAGGGACACCCGTCGGAGGTGATGGACATGTCCTTCGCCAACCAGTATATGTCGCAGCTCCGTCTGGCGGAGATGCACAAGAGCGGCACGCCGTGGGAGAACAAGGTGTACGATATTCCAGCCGAGCAGGATCAGGAGATCGCGATGGTGAAGCTCCGGACCATGGGGATCGGCCTGGATGTTCTTACGCCGGAGCAGATCGAGTACATGGATGATTATTCTGCCGGTACCTAGGAACTTCCGGAAGAAGTCAGCTCATACGGCATGAACGATAGACGGGCTCCCGGCATAGCGTCGGGAGCCCGTGGTCATAGTGGTGGTGCGCCAGGCATGGCGCGTGACTAGGGGGTGAAAGTCCCCAGCGGGCCCAGATGGTGGGAAGCGCTAGCCGAACAGCAACGGCAGTGTCGCGAGGCATTGTCGGAAGGAAGCTGTAGGCAAATCCTCGGCCT
>DASZRW010000038.1:0-42827 GCA_035549015.1 Kapaibacterium sp. (SeqCode) | reverse complement strand
AGCCTGCGGACGGCAATCGCAACAGTGGCGGTGTATCTGCGCGGGTGGCTCGGGTATTACCGCAAAGCCGAGGTGCGGAACGTGTTCGAGGAACTGGATCAGTGGCTACGGCGGAAGCTGCGTCGCATTGTGTGGAAGCAGTGGAAGAAACCGAAGACCCGCTACCGGAAGCTACGAGCCCACGGCATCGCACCGGATCAAGCCCGGCGCTCGGCCTGGAATGGCCGGGGACCGTGGTACAACGCCGGAGCGAGCCCCATGCACCTAGCGGTCCCGACGAAGCTGTTACGCGGCTGGGGTCTGCCGAGCTTGCTCGATGAACATCAACGTCTTCAGCATCTCTAACGAACCGCCGTATGCCGAACGGCACGTACGGTGGTGTGGGAGCTGGGGGAGGGTGACCTCCACCGGCTACCCGATTCGAATTATCCGTTTTGCATCGAGAGTGCCTCTCTTCGCACGGATTCGTCCCACCAACTTCAGGCTTCCCTGACCGCAACTATTTGCCCGGGTATCCTTGTCTCGTTGGAGACGGTGATACATTTTCCGGAACATTGCGTCATTCGTGGGAACAAGCTTATCGAATACGATCGCGTGTCGAACCAGCATCAACATATCGGGACTGGAACCGTTTCCGCCGGAAGCGACGAAGTTCTTCTGGATCGGTTCCTGCGAGGGGACGATGCCGCCTTCGCCATGATCTACGATCGTTTCGACAAGAACGTGCTTACCTATATCCGAACCGTGGTGAAGGACGTCCCGGAAGTGGCGGACGATCTTTTTCAGGAGACCTTTGTTCGCCTGTTTCGTGAGCGCTCACGCTACGCTGCGGCGCAGAACGGTGAAGGCGAGTACAAGCCGATCCAGAATCTTCGCGGCTGGCTGTTCCGGGTGGCACACAATCTGGCGATCAGCCATCTCCGTTCGGTGCGGCAGACTGTGTCGATATCGGAGGACGAGGAGTCGTACCGGTGGGATGAACGCCTGATGGTGCCGATCGAGGAGTCCTTTGCAACACTGTACGGCGAAGGGAACGAGGTGATGACCGAGGGGCTGTACGACAAGCTTCGTACATGTGTGGAGATGCTGCCGCAGTCGTTGCGGGAGGTGTATGTGCTGCGGGAGATCAATGGATTGGAGTACGAGGACGTTGCGGCAACGGTGGGATGTACGCAGGAGGCGGCCCGGATGCGCATCAGCAGGGCGCGCCGTGCACTTCGGAAGGCGCTGGAATCCTTTCTCGAGAAAGAACCGTGATCGTGTGCCGTTGCCGGCATCGATCGCTCAACAGAATAAACGCACATGATTCATTCCATACCGCTTACGCTCACATCGAAGTACTCGTTGACGGCAATCCACTCGATTGCAGCGGCTGACGTTGCCGCACGGATGAAAGATGCGATGATCGTGTGCCGATGCGTGCCGGCCGCTGCGGCCGGGCGGAGTGACGTGATGAACAAGGTGATGTGTACGATGCCTGATTGGTGCTAGTTGACGGGGCAAGAGCAATGAATATCGAAGATCTCATCTCGCAGTATATAGACGGCTCTCTCTCGCCGGATGCGGAGTCGGAACTGCATCATCGCCTCGCGGTTTCACCCGAGGCGCGGCAGCTGTTCCGCTCGCATATCGTGTTGAGAAGCGTGGCTCGCGATCAGCGTGTGCTTCACGTGCCAACCCCCGAGTTGCGTTCGAAACTGTTCGAGCGTCTCGAGCGCGAGGAAGGGATGGCTCGGATCCCCGTTCGCGCAACCGGTGGCGGAGCGGTGGTCGCGGCGCCTGTGATGCCGCATGCAGGGGAGCCGGGAGCCATATCGGCCCAGGCTTCGGATGCATCCGCGATCGGCGCTGCCGCTGTACCTCGGTCCCTTCCCTCTCAAACGGTTGAACGCCGCCGCCGCCGTGCGCTCCTTCCCTGGCTTCTCCCGTTCGTGATCGCCGGCGTGGTGATCGGTGTTCTGTGGAACAGAATTGGTGATGGAGACAATCCGCCGCAGGCGGCCACGGCGTATCAGAGCGGTACGCGGGATAAGGCTCCCGTCTCCGCCGGCAAGGGAGCGGCGCCGGGCGCAGAGCAACGGGTGACCCCGGAGCCGACCGGTTCCGGTAGCGCGGGCCTGCATGATGCTTCCGTCGCTGCCGGCGATACGGCTTCGGACGGGCGCACCACCCCCATGCTTGGCCAGGGGATGCACAACGGCCGGGGCTCGACAACCCGTCCGAGTGCGGCAGCTCACTTCCATGTGTCGTCGGGCTACGAAAGGGGTTCGCGTCCGGCCGGGCCTGCGCACGATTTCGCAATGGCTTCGGACGATGATTCGTACCGCAGCGCTCCTTCGTTGGCGCCCTCCAAGGTCAGCTTGGATAGTGCGCGCTTCGGCGGCGGCGGCGAGCGTTCATCGAGGCTCGACTACAAGGCGAAGGCGGAGCCTGCCAGAGCGGTGGGACATCCTGTGATGGCTGCCAGGCTGAACCCGGGGAGTGAGGGGAGTGGCATCAGCCGTGAGGCGTTGGCGGATAACTCCGTTCATGCCGACACCGCAATGGGCTATGCCGCCCTGATGGCACCGCAGCAGCCTGAAATTCAGTCCGAGGTCAAGCCTGAGGTTCAGTCCAGGGCTCATGTGACGTCGATGGGGAATGTGTTTTCAGCACCGATGGGTGGGAGCGACTTTGCCTCGAACGACCGCGGTACGCATGCGATTGCGCATGAGGCGCCCAGCACGGAATCCGATGCCTCGCGCAAGCGGTCGGAGTCGCCGCGGCGCTCGCTTGCCAAGGGAACCATTGCGTCGGCACCTCCTTCAGCTCCCGAGTCCGTGCCAGCGGCGGATGAGTCCGCGAACACGGTGTTGAAGGAGGAGTCGCAGCATTCGCCGCGCCTTCTTTCCTCCGACCCTGCTGCGCCAACGCAGAGCACTGCGGAGAAGAACGAACTGGCAAGTGCAAAGTCTTCCACTACGATGCCTGCGGCCGCGGCTCCGCCTCCACCGAGCGGAGGGAGCGGATCGCTCGAAACGAAGGACGGAGTGAACAGAAATACCGCGATCGCAATGCGGGATGCCGCCAGCGATGCCACTGTCAACTCCGTGCGCATCAACTCACAGGAGGAGGATGCACCGCTGAATCCTTCGCCGCGCCCGGCCGTTGTGTACCTGATCGGGTTGCAGCAGAACTCCCTCATCAACTTCAACGAGTCGGCGTTCGGACTGCAGATTGCCTTGCGCGGCGGAGTGGAGTTCGGTGACGGCGCTCATCAGGTGTTCCTCCTTGTTGGAACCGCAAGCTATCGTGAGGATCGTACCGACAGCGTCGTTGCCGTGAACAACGGCGGCGTGATATCGGTGCCGAGTTCCCCCATCGTTGGGCATTCGGTTGCAACGCGCTACAACGATTACTGGGCCGGCGTCGGCTATCGATTCAACGGCATCCGGTTCGGCAATTACTGGTCGATCGGTATCGGCGGCTGGGCCGGCGCCGGCAGGCGTTACCTTCGTGTCGGCTCCGAGCTGCCGATAACCGTTCGCATCGCCCGCTCGATCCGCCTGGAATTCGTGCCGACACTCCAATATGTCCGGACCATACAGACGAGTGCCGACGTTCAGACGATCGACTTCGATCCCAGCCAGCCATCGTCCGAGCGCCATCGGGTGACGACGGGGCTGCGCAGCGGCTCCGAGATCCACGCAGGAGTCGGGCTCGGTGCAACCGTGAGCTGGTAGGCTGCGCGAGGCGGAAATGCCTGCGAATTCTTCGGCGGGGCATGTGTCACACGACGCATGCCCCGCTTGCGTCTCTAACCGGCGAATCGGTCCGGTCCGGCCGGCTTCGCCCCCTGTCGCAGCATCCCATAACAAATACACACAGCGGTCCGTTACTTCAAGAGTAAACCGACACAATGCGCGTGGTCAAATCGACCAATGATGCGTGCGTTCAGAATGCAGCAAAAGTGGCAGGATAATTGCAGGAGATTCAACGGCACTGAGAGCTACTCCCTACAACGTCGCGGAACAGGAAGCTGCGGCGTACAGCATCAAAGGAAGGTGTGACATGCGGATCAAATTCTCAGGCACAATTGCACGGGCCACATTGGCTGGCCTGTTGATTCCAGTGGTTCTTGCCGCAAAGCCGGTTACGCACGGCAGTTCGGGGGCGGCCGGTGCTGCACACGATCAGGCAGGACTTACCGGGGAGACCGGGGTATCGATCTCCACGACGTTCGGCGTCTATCAGCGATATCTTGTCCCCTCCTACAAGCTGACCGTTGGCCAGGATGAGCCGGCGATTGCAGCGAACTTCGGCAACGTTGCCACAGGAAGTGGCCGCTTTGCATGGAACAACTATTTCACCGCTGCGGAGCGCGGTCTGCTTACGACAAATGGATTCGTTCTGCGCCCGGAGGCCATTGCCAGCTTCGGTCAGGCCTATGTCCCGGACCTTGCAGCAGAGCCGCTGGGAAGTTTCGTCACGGTGGATGCGGTTCTTCACGGTCTGCGTGTCACGGCGGCCGAGGCGGTGCGCGACATGGAGCGCAACTACGCCGGCCCCACGCTCTCATCGAACCTGGACGATCTTGCACAGGCTCTCTCATCGCAGTTGGGGAACGAGCGCAATCATACCATTGCCATCTCGCTGGAGCGGGCACTGGGATATGTGCAGACGGCACAGGTGCTGCTCGACCCGTCGGCACAGCTGGACCCTGCGGTTCGCGACAACGTGAACGCCGAGGTGAAGAAGATCATGCAGGCCTCGGGCTCGCTTCCCTCCTCCGTGCTCCCGCCGCAGACGGTGGATTATGCATTGTTCGCTCCGCGCGGATACTACACGCTGGATAAGCAACTCGGCAACTATTACCGGGCGAAGGTATGGCTGAGCCATGTGGGCTTCAACCTCAGAGGGAGCGGGGGCGGGTACAACCCGTCGGATGTTCGGGCCGTTGCGTTGCTTGCGCGCGCGATCGATCACCTCTCGAACGGCGATGAACTGAAGCAGACGCTGCGCAACATCAACGAGACTTCTGCATTCTTCTCCGGCCGTGACGCCGGCATTGCCCCATGGGAGTTGCTGACCAATGCAACGCAGGGATACTATGGCCGCATCGTGGAAGGCGGCACGGGATTCCTTGCCGATGATGCCATGCTCAACGGCTTTGCCAGGTACCTCGGCGAGCAGATCGGGCAGCTGGACAACAGCGACCCCTCGCTTCCGGCCTTTCATCTGATTGAATGGAATCAGACAAGCGGCCATACGCTTCTCGACCGCATCGTTCACGATGCAGGGGCATCGCGTGGAAGCTACGGCTTCGCGTTGATGGCTGCAGCCGGGAGCCCGGCGGCGGTTGCACGCACGGGAGCGCGCTCCGGCTTCACGAACTCCGACGTCGCAATCAGCTCATCGGCCTCGGGAAGTGTTCAGGATATGGAGGGAGCGATCCTCTTCACGATGCGTCCGCTCTATGAATCGGCACACGAAGGCGGATACCCGCACTTCATGCAGAACGAGGCCTGGCAGGGACGCGAACTGATGAGTACGCTTGGTGCCTATGCAGACTATCAACATCTCCCGGCCACGATGTCCATGCAGAGCACGGTGCGTGCCGGTCGCGTCGGTACGGCCGGTCGCGACATCGCGAGCGACGGCTACGTGGAGCCGAACCCGGAGGCGTGGGCACGCGTGGCCGCACTGGCGGGATACTTCCGTCGCGGAATGATGGAGGGGCGGGGTGGCCGATTGATCGGCCGCGGAGTGGAGGGGAAGCTGCGCGACATCGAGTCCAGCGCGGCGGGCCTCATGTCCGTGGCGGCCTTCGAGTTGGGCAACAGGGACCTGACTGCCGATCAGCTTGCGTTGATCGCATCGATGCGCGAGCGCATCCCGGCCTATGAGACGTTCGCGGACAAGGGGCTGCAGGGGAACGGATACGTTGTGGCGGCCGGCGCTTCGAACGACAACGGCATGGCGAATGGCCACCCGCTGGCGATCTATGTGGTTGCACCGCGCAACGACGGCGAGGATGGCCTCATGCTCACGCGCGGAGCGGTGTACAGTTACTTCGAGGTGCGGGATAATGACGATGCATGGCGCGAGACGCTTACGACGTCCGATGCCAGGGTGCACCTGGACTCCCGTCTGGCCTCCGGTGTCGTCAGCAGCGATCGTCCGTTCACGGTAGATCCCCAGCGGCTGACAGGCGTGACAGGAACAATCCCCGCCGCACCGGCCGGGGGCGTGGCCGCTGCCGGCAAGACGAACGACGTTCCGGCCTCCGTGCGCAGCAATGCGGCTCTGCGACTGGAATCATCCGTTGTGAGCCGGACATTGGACGGGGAGCTCTGGTTCACGCTGTCGGCGCCGAACCGTGAGGGGACCGGGTTGATTGCCGAAGTAGCGAATGCGTCCGGGCAGATCATGTCGCATGTGATGATCGGACCCATTCAGAACGGCGAGCGGCTCGATGTGGTTCGCATCAACTCCCTACCGGCCGGGCGTTATTATCTGCGCCTGGAGGATGCCGGCGGGACGCTTCTGGCAACCGCCCGATTCCAGGTGGTGAAGTAGCGAACCGATAGATTCAGTTGGATTCAGTTCACATCTTCCTGCGGAATCGCTCCCGGCGCACCTGTGTCCGGGGGCGATTCTGTCCTTTCACCCCGCCTTCTCAGCATCAGCCTGCTATCATCTCGAAAATATGGCCGGGATCGGTGCGAATAATGGATGAGATGGTTTGTAATCTCCCCGGTTCGCTTTAGATTCCCGGTTCGTTGTACCCACCGGTGCCGATGCGGTCCCGTTGCGCAGAAGGATTATCCGGTCTCGAGGCATTGGATGCGGCGCGCCCGCGCTGCATGGCATGACGAATCCCCTCATCCCTGCATCTGATACCATTCAGAGCATACATCAGAGGACGGCCGGACGCTGGTCACGATCGAAAGCGTCAGGGGCAGGCATTGAGCAGCCTCATGGTTGATGGTGCATATGCGCAGGGATGGCGGTGCTCGCCCCGGGTAGCGGGCCTGAATCATCGATCAAGGTAATCAACAACACAGCAACAATAGACTACCGTTCAACGAACCGGGTGGCACTCCCGGAATCATTCGTTTCTTCATCTATGAGAACAAACACAATGTGCGTAACGGTCACTGAAGAGACGGCGAAGAGCGCAAGCGGCGCAGCTGTCTGCGGGACTGGTGCGCGGCGGTCGCTTTTTGCGCGAATCGCCGGACGGCTCCTTCCCATGATCCTCATGATGCTTGCCGGGGGCGCTCTGTTCGCGCAGGAGCCTCGCGGCGGCGGCGGTGAAGCCTCTCTCGTCCTTCCATCGCTGGACCAGGTCAGCTTCTTCGGCATCAACGGCCACACGCTGTTGATGGGCGGACTCGTGGTCTGCGTGCTCGGTCTCCTGTTCGGTCTTGCGATCTTCGCTCAGGTGAAGAACCTTCCGGTGCACAGGTCGATGCTCGAGGTATCGGAGTTGATCTACGAGACCTGCAAGACCTACCTGGCCAAGCAGGGACGGTTCATCATGATCCTCTGGGTGTTCATCGGATCGATCATCGCGGTGTACTTCGGTGCGCTTCAGCATTTCTCGATCGATCGCGTTGCCATCATCCTTCTCTTCAGTCTGATCGGTATCGCCGGCAGCTACTCGGTGGCATGGTTCGGCATCCGCATCAACACGTTTGCAAACTCGCGCACGGCGTTCGCCAGTCTTGCGGGCAAGCCGTTCCCCACATATGCAATTCCCTTGAAGGCCGGCATGAGCATCGGCATGCTCCTGATCTCCGTCGAGCTGGTGCTGATGCTCTTCATTCTGCTCTTCCTGCCTCGCGAATACGCCGGCTCATGCTTCATCGGGTTTGCCATCGGCGAATCCCTCGGCGCGGCCGCTCTGCGTATCGCCGGCGGCATCTTCACGAAGATTGCCGACATCGGTTCGGATCTGATGAAGATCGTCTTCAACATCAAGGAGGACGACGCTCGTAACCCGGGCGTGATCGCGGACTGCACCGGCGACAACGCCGGCGACTCGGTTGGCCCCTCCGCCGACGGATTCGAGACGTACGGCGTCACCGGCGTTGCGCTGATCACCTTCATCCTCCTCGCGGTGAAGGATCCGACAGTGCAGGTGCAGCTTCTGGTGTGGATCTTCGTGATGCGCGTGATGATGGTGATTGCCTCCGCGCTTTCCTACTTCATCAACGAGGCGATCGCCAAGGCCCGCTATGCCAAGGCCGATCACATGAACTTCGAGAAGCCGCTCACCAATCTCGTGTGGCTTACCTCCATCGTCTCGGTGGTGCTTACCTACGTTGTCTCGAAGATGATGATTCCCGATCTCGGCGGCGACACCACGCTCTGGTGGAAGCTCGCCACGATCATCACCTGCGGCACGCTTGCAGGCGCAATCATCCCCGAGCTGGTGAAGGTGTTCACCTCCACGGAGTCGCGTCACGTGAAGGAAGTCGTAACCTCGTCGCGCGAGGGCGGGCCGTCGCTGAACATTCTCTCCGGTCTGGTTGCCGGCAACTTCAGCGGCTATTGGATCGGGATGGCGATCATGTTCCTCATGGGCATCGCCTACTTCGTCAGCATGCAGATTCCGGCGGTCGATCCGTCCAATGCTGCTGCAGGCGGCATGATGCTTGCTCCGGCAGTCTTCTCCTTCGGTCTCGTTGCATTCGGCTTCCTCGGCATGGGCCCGGTCACCATCGCAGTGGATTCCTACGGTCCGGTGACGGACAACGCGCAGTCCGTGTTCGAGCTCTCGGTGATCGAGACGCTCCCCGGCATCAAGGAGGAACTGAAGCGTGATTTCAACATCGACGTCAACTTCGAGAAGGCGAAGCACTATCTCGAGGAGAACGACGGTGCGGGCAACACCTTCAAGGCAACGGCCAAGCCGGTGCTTATCGGCACCGCCGTGGTGGGCGCAACAACGATGATCTTCTCGATCATCCTGGGGTTGACCGATCACCTTCAGCCCGGCCTGGTTGCCAACCTCTCGCTGCTCCATCCTCCGTTCCTCCTGGGCCTGATCGCCGGCGGTGCGATCATCTACTGGTTCACCGGTGCATCCACGCAGGCCGTGACCACCGGAGCCTATCGCGCGGTGGAGTTCATCAAGCAGAACATCAAGCTGGACGGCGGCGACAAGGCTTCGGTTGAAGACTCCAAGAAGGTGGTGGGCATCTGTACGCAGTACGCCCAGAAGGGCATGTTCAACATCTTCCTCACGGTGTTCTTCGCCACGCTCGCCTATGCGTTCTACGAGCCGTTCTTCTTCATCGGCTACCTGGTATCGCTGGCACTCTTCGGTCTGTACCAGGCCATCTTCATGGCCAACGCGGGGGGCGCCTGGGATAATGCCAAGAAGATCGTCGAGGTCGAGTTGAAGGAGAAGGGGACGGAACTCCATGCGGCCACCGTCGTGGGCGACACCGTGGGCGATCCGTTCAAGGACACGTCGTCTGTTGCCATGAATCCGGTGATCAAGTTCGCCACGCTGTTCGGCCTGCTGGCGGTTGAGCTTTCACAGAGCATGGCCAAGTCCGAAAGCGAGTCCACCCGTCACCTGGTTCCAATCCTGGCCGGGGTGTTCTTCCTTGTCTCGGTGGTCTTCGTCTGGCGCAGCTTCTACGCAATGCGCATTCAGATCTCGAAGTAGCTCTCCTCGCATGCGTGAAGCATGCCGGAGCCTGAGCAACCAGCGGGCCGTTCCTCTTGAGGGGCGGCCCGCGTTCATAATATCCCCGCGTTGCCGGGGCGGTACCTGCGTGCCTTCCGAGGCTCGCATCCTCCGGAGCCGGGAATCGCCGGGCGCCAGCCGGGAACTCTTATTTGATGCTCTGAAATCGCCGCAACATGCGCGCTCCGTTTGTGCTGTGAACCCGGTCCCTCTAACTTGCGCCGCCTTTTCCCGTCGCACGCCGAACGTCGCGCGTGCCGGGCAGTTCACCGTGCCGGCATGGAGAGTCTGGACGCTGCTACCTCTCCGCCCGGCTCTGCATTCTGCTACAGTAATTCCAGGAGAGGACAATGGCCGATAATGCGTTTCAACTCATGCAGATCGATATTGCCGCAACGAATACCGAAGCCATGGTACGTTTCTACGAAGCGGTCTACGGAACAACGTTCAATTCCTTCGACATCGGTCCGGATATGAAGATCTATTCAGGCACGGTGGCCGGCATGAAGATCGTGATGGCGCCGAACGAGATCGCCGGCGTGGTGGCGGAGCAAAGCCGCTATCAGTTCGAGCTGGCGGTTGACGGATTCGACGGTGTGTTGGATCGGGTGAAATCCGCCGGAGGGTCGATTCGGGAGATCGAAGGGGGGAACGGTGCGCCGCGTGTTGCCACCGTGCTCGACCCGGACAACAACACGACGGTTCTGCACGAGAAGCTCTGACATACACAGCCCGGCGTGCGGGCCATTGCCCCCCCTCGACGGTCATGGCGGCATGGTATTCGTCTTCTGCTCCGGCTACCGGCAACATTCAGATTCTGTGCCGCCGTGCTCGGCCTGAAGGCCCGGGCCAACGACACCGGCATGCTGCTCGACGGACTGATCTCGCTCTCGCCCCGTGCGGCAACGATCTTCCTTCGGACATTGTGCGGGCTCGCATTGCTGATGGTTTTCCTCCCGGTGACGTTGATGGTTCAGCGCCTGCGGCATGCGGGGCGCATCGTTGTGAGAGCGGACGATATCGTCGTGCCGGCGTCGCCATGGCCACGCCGCGTGAAGGCAATCACGTATCGATCCATGACGGAGTTCCGACTGGTTCGCGCAGGAGGTGTACGGACATTGCGCATCGTCCATGACGGCGGTGTCTGCGCAATCCCGTCATCGCGGTTCGCTTCGCGGACGCCCTCTTCTCCGAACTGGTTGAGCTGATCCGCCAGCAATCCGCTGCCGCAGCGGTTCGCTCAACGTACTGAGCATCGGATATTCTCTACATCGCCACCATCGGCTCGCCTATCACGACGCCGACATCATAGCCGCCGTTGGCCTCCAAAGCGATCGTCGTCATCTGCGCAATCGTGAGCATCGGATGCGTATGGCTGCAATCGAAGTTGGAGACGATCGGATAGGGCCGTCTCCCCACAACCTCCAGCACCAGATCGTCTAGCGTGAAGGGCGCGCCCTGCGATTCCGGCATCTCCGGTTTGCCGATGATGAGCCCGGCGATCCGATCGAAGACGCCGAGCAGCGACAGATGGCGCAGCGAGCGCTCCTCCAGCGAGTAGGGTGCGTTCATCTCCTCGATCAGAAGTATCGCACCGGTCACATCCGGGAAGTAGGCTGTTCCGGCGGCCGTGAGCATCGTGTTGAGATTGGCAACGATGACGGGCGCCTCCACACTTCCCGGGTTCAACGTTCGGAAGCCGGGGTTCTCCCGGAAGATGCGATCCTCGTTGCGCCAGGCGTCCGTGCGGGCATCGCGGAGATGATTGCTCCAACGTTCCGGCGGAACGATGCGCCGCCTTCCGGAGACATGGCGCTGCGTTGCTGCCAGAAAGGACTCCACGGTCTCCGCGAGCGGAGCGGGCCACTCTCCGAACGACGGCACCAGCGCCGGACCATAGAATGTGGAGAGCCCGCTGTAGGCAAGGATTGCGAGATGCAATGACGTTACATCGCTGTAGCCGGTGATGATCTTCGGATGCGCGCGTATCACATCGAAATCCAGAAACGGTATCATGCTGGAGGAGTTCATGCCGCCGATCGTTGCCATCATGCAATCGACGGATGAATTCTCGATCAACTCCATGAACTCCGCTGCACGCTCCTCCGGTGTTCCAGAGCGATACCCCTGCTCGCATGCGCGCGCAGTAAGCGAACCTTCCACCACACGAAACCCGAGCACCTCGAGCGCGCGCACGCCGTGCAAATACTTCTCGCGGTACCACACGTTGGCCGGCGATGATGGTGTAAAGATTCCGATGGTTGCCCCCGGCTGCAATGGCCTGGGACGAATCAGCGTGTGGTTCATGGCAGTATCGAATGCGCGGTGCCGGGCACCGCAGTACGGCGGTTGCAGAGGATGCGTCTGTTCGAGACGCGAAGATAGAGAGTGGAGCGAAGCCGCGATGTTCCGGGAGAGGAGGCATGCCATGTACACGGAGGATGAGCAGGAGTGGCGGCCCCCCTGCTTTCCGGCCCCCTGCTTTCCGGTAGCCCTGCATCGTTGTGCCGCGTCGATGGCGTTGCGATCTTCTCTCCAATCCAATCGGCATGAGCTTACGTAGTAGATAGACACTGCGCATCAGGCCCACCAAGTCCCGGCCCGATGCAGTCGATGGAGCCGATCCCCGCTCCCGACATTCCACGCCTTACAGTACAAGTACATCGAAACGCACAGGCCATACGCTGTATGGCAATGGCCATCCCATGTCCGAACACAGCAATGCACGTGCAAGTCGCGCGGGCCACGGGCATCGCTATGCCGTTTCATCTACATCAACACGTATTCAGGAGTTGAACGTCATGAGCAACAATATCAGCAACATCGTTCGTCCACCGTCGCCGATTACCGATCCGCCGCCCATCATACAGCCGGGGCCGCCTCCAACACTGTTGTATGTCAACGTCCTCTCGCCGAATGGCGGCGAGGTGTTCCAACCGGGGCAATCTGTGACCATCCACTGGTCCAGTACGGGGGCCGACCAGCACGTGGTGAAGTTCGCGTCGGACGGCGCCACCTTCAACGACATATCCTCGCAGCTTCCGGGAAGTGCCCAGAGCTTTGCATGGACGGTGCCACAGCAGCTTACTACAGCGGGACGCATTCGCGTTGCCGTGCGTGATGCGGCAGGCAATCGCGTCTCGGATGACAGCGACGGCCTCTTCACCATCGGCGCCGTACAGCCGGTAATCACGTCCATCGCCCCAACCAACGGCAGTGTGGGCGGCGGCACGCTGGTGACGATCTTCGGCGCAAACTTCACGCCGGACTGCCGCGCGAAGTTCGGCGGCACGGACGCCGTGCAGACCACCTACATCAACACCGGCCAGCTTCAGGCCACCACACCGGCTGCCGCTGCGCCCGGTCCGGTAAACGTTCGTGTGGTGAATGCCGCCCAGGCGTTCGGCGTGCTGCAGAACGCCTTCACCTATACGGTTGCGGCCGCGCCCTCGGTGACATCGGCCAACCCGAACATGGGCCCCGTGGCCGGCGGGACGCAGGTGACGATCAACGGGCAGAACTTCATGCCCGGTTGCGTCGCGAAGTTCGGCGGCATGGACGCGCGGCAGACAACGTATGTGAACTCCACACAGGTCATGGCGGTGACGCCAACGGCGTCGGGCCCAGGTGCGGTGAACGTCCGCGTGGTGAATCCCGACGGACAGGGAGGCGGGCTTCCCGGCGCGTTCACCTACGTTGCCGCGCCAGCGCTGGTCATCACGGGAATCAATCCAACATCCGGCCCTGCATCCGGCGGGAACACGGTCACCATCAGCGGCAACGGCTTCATGCCAGGGATTCGTGTGGCATTCGGAGGCCAGCAGGTTATGCAAGTCAACTTCATCAGCTCCACACAACTGGCAGTTGGTGTTCCGGCGCATGCGCCGGGAGCGGTAGACGTAACCATTACGAATCCGGATGGCAGCGTTGCAACCCTGCGGAACGCGTACACCTATGTGCCGGCGCCGGCGCCTTCGGTGACATCGGCCAACCCGAACATGGGCCCCGTAGCCGGCGGGACACCGGTGACGATCAACGGACAGAACTTCATGCCTGGCTGCGTCGCGAAGTTCGGCGGCATGGATGCGCGGCAGACAACGTATGTGAACTCCACACAGGTCATGGCGGTGACGCCAACGGCGTCGGGCCCAGGTGCGGTGAACGTCCGCGTGGTGAACCCCGACGGACAGGGCGGCGGGCTTCCGAATGCCTTCACCTACGTGATGCCGGCAGCACCGTCGGTGACATCGGCCAACCCGAACATGGGCCCCGTAGCCGGCGGGACGCAGGTGACGATCAACGGGCAGAACTTCATGCCCAACTGCGTCGCGAAGTTTGGGGGCATGGATGCGCGGCAGACAACGTATGTGAACTCCACGCAGGTCATGGCGGTGACGCCAACGGCGTCGGGTCCGGGTGCGGTGAACGTCCGCGTGGTGAACCCCGACGGACAGGGAGGCGGGCTTCCGAATGCCTTCACCTATGTGATGCCGGCCGCGCCTTCGGTGACATCGGCCAACCCGAACATGGGCCCGGTAGCCGGCGGGACGCAGGTGACGATCAACGGACAGAACTTCATGCCCAACTGCGTCGCGAAGTTCGGGGGCATGGATGCGCGGCAGACAACGTATGTGAACTCCACGCAGGTCATGGCGGTGACGCCAACGGCGTCGGGTCCGGGTGCGGTGAACGTCCGCGTGGTGAACCCCGACGGACAGGGAGGTGGGCTTCCGAATGCCTTCACGTACATCAGCGTGGCGCCGGCACCGACGATTGCGTCGTTCGATCCAACAAGCGGTTCGATTCGCGGCGGCGCGCAGGTGACTATCAACGGCCAGAACTTCGTGGATGGCTGTACCGTGATGTTCGGCAATCAGAATGCGCAGAGGATCTTCATCGGCAAGACCAAGGTCCAGGCCATTGCTCCACCGGTAATGGCTCCCACAACGGTTCAGATCACCCTGATCAATCCCGACGGACAGGTTGCCGTGGCGCCGGGTACGTTCGCGTATGTGAACTCGTCTGCGCCAACGATCACCTCCCTGATGCCGACAAGCGGAAGTGTTGCCGGCGGTACCGAGGTCACGATCAACGGGGAGAACTTCATGCAGAACTGCCTGGCAAGCTTTGCCGGCATTGGTGCCGCGACGACGTTCAAGAGCATGACGCAGATCACGGCGATCACGCCGCCGATGCCGACTCCGGGCACCGTGACCGTTATCGTTCAGAATCCGGATGGGCAGGCAGCGGTTGCGCAGAATGCCTTCACGTTCGTTGCCGCATCCTCACTGGCTATCACCTCGCTGACGCCGCCGAACGGACCGGACAGCGGAGGAACCACGGTGACGATCAACGGGACCGGTTTTGCGGAGGGGGTTCGTGTGCTCATCGGCGGCTCCGTTCCGCTCAACACCATCTATGTCAGCAGCAGTACGCTGCGGGTGGTAACGCCTCCTCATGCGGCTGGAAGTGTGGATGTCACGGTCACCAATCCGAACGGCCAGCAGGTGGTGCTGCGCAATGGGTTCACCTACGAAAGTGCCTTGGTGATGGCGGAGATCATTGCCGTGCGGCTCATCGACCCCGATCCGGATGACGCCATCGCAGCGCTCGGTGCCGATCTCGGCTCCGGCTCCATTCCCGCCGGCAACAAGGTGGAGTTCGACGTAGTGTACCGCGGCGGTTTCGGCTTCTATACCGTTGTGCCGGATGTCGCAAATCGTCCCGCCGGCACCATGCAGATGTTCAGCGATCCGATGCCTGCACGTGACGTGCCGTTCACCATCACGATTACCACGTCTGCGGACCAGACCCCCGTGGGCACATACATGCTCTCGGTTGGCGGCACAATTAAACAGTCCGGCGTACCCGATCGTCCGGTTCCGAACCCCGGCACATATACGCTCACCATCACTCCTGCGATACGGCGTGTGAAGGTTCTGCTCGATCGTTCCTCGCAGACGCTCGCAGCCGGTGCTTCGGTGGATATCCCGATCACGCTCAAGCGCAAGAACTACGACAACCGTCCGGTTACGTTCCAGTCCAGCAGGTTGCCCGATGGAGCAACGAGCACGTTCACTCCGCCCACGACGCTGGGGAACAGTGCAACGCTGACGCTTTCGCTTGCATCAACCGCGACGCAGGGGAATGCCTCGCCCCATTTCGGCATCAGGGATGAGATCGATCTCAACAAGATCGTCGATGCCGTGTTGCAGTTGACGGTGCAGCCGCCGGCAACCGGAACGTTGAAGCTCGTGGTGGCCAAGCCCAATGCGAACGTCGAACCCGGCAGCAGTGCCTTCTTCAACATCACGTTGAGCGATCGTACCACAAGTGAGGTGATCAAACTCGATATCGACCGTGCGAAGAGCTCCCTTGCGTCGGGAACACAGATCGTGGGCTTTACGGAGCCATCGATCTCCGGGCCCGATTCCTCGCAGCTCGAAGTGAAGGTGGACAGGACCACCACGGCGGACAGCATGCTGGTGCTTACCGGCACGCGGGCGGACGGGTCCATGCTGGTGAGCGTTCCGCTCAAGGTGCATCTCCTTCCCAGCGTTCGCGTTGTGCTTACGCCGAAGGAGCAGACGGCAAATCCTGGAGATGCCGTCGATCTGACGGCGACCATCTATCGACCCGATCCGTCGGTTTCCGCATCGCTCACGATCCGGACCAGTAACGGCGTAATACCCGTGCAGACGATTGCGATTCCGCCTTCGGCGAGCAATGAGACGATCGAGAATGTCACCATCAACATCCCAAAGGATGCGCGCGACCAGCGCCTGCAGGTGACGGCGACCGTGGTGAGCACCAGCCCGAACATCATGAGCAGCGACAACGACGATGCATTCATCCAGATCGTGAAGAACGACTTCATAACGCTGACGCCGACGTCGGACATGATAACCGTGCAGGAGGGGGGAACCACCAGCGTGACGCTGTTGATCGTGGGGAATTCGAATCAGGATGCCCTGCAGTTGACGGCACCGACCGATGCGAATGTGGGTGTGACATTCACGGAGAATGATGCGACCGTCATCAACGTGGACGGCTCGACGATCACGGTCAATGTGGATATCACCGGTCTGCATGCAACGCCGACGCCCGTGCCGATCACGATCACGGGGCTGGACATGACGAACGGCAACACGCGCGTGCAGAGCGCCACGGTGAATGTGAAGGTGGATCCGAAGCCGAAGGCATTCGAGGGGAAGCGTTTCAAGGAGGGGAAGGAGGGGAAGGAACTGAAGGAACTCAAGGAGGGGAAGGAAGGGAAGGAACTGAAGGAGCGCAAGGAGGGTCTGGAGCACATAGGTCCCGGCGGGGCCGGCAACGGCCGTGGCGACGGGGCTCCTCTCGCCTCAGACCTTGCAGGAGCGGCGAATGCGGAGGGCCTGTATGAGCAGGGGCATGCATTCATCGGCATCGATCAGCGTCCACCTGTCGGCGATTCCATCATGCGGGCAGAGGGGAACTGATGATCGTGATCGTCACCGAACCGGACGATCGAGCAGCAGTGGAGTTGGCCGCGCGTCTGTCTGATGACGGCGCGCGGCCTCTCCTGCCGCGAGATCTTTCGAATGCAGGATGGAGGTTCGAGTGTGAGGCTCCGGAGGCCTCCACGGCGTGCATCGGCGGGGAGCGCATACCATGTTCGGCTATCACGGCCGTTATCGGGCGACTGCCGGTTCTGCTTCCGCAACATCTGCCGCACATTGCGTCCGCGGATCGAGACTATGTGGCGCAGGAGATGACGGCATTTCTTCTCGCCTGGCTGGCGGCATTGCAATGCCCGATGTTCAATCGCCCCACGCCCTGCAATCTGATGGGACCGGCCTGGCAGTCGAGTCAGTGGCGTGCCGCGGCCGTGCGGGCCGGGTTCCAGCTTGCGCAGCCGGTTCCGGATCGGGCCTCGGAGTGTGCCGCTGTTGCGGATGATGCGATCGTTCGCATCACCGTTGTCGGCAACCGGGTGCTGGGATCGTCCTGCGTGAAGAACGAAACGGTCTCCTGCGCGGTACGGTTGGCGCGCAGCGCGGGATGCGATCTGGTGACGCTGCTGCTGGTGCGCAGCGGCGCATCGTACGGATTCCTGGATGCCTACCCGAGCGCCGATCTCGCCGACGAAACCGTGTGCGACGTGCTTCTGGAGACGATCGCCGCAACGTCAAACGTTGGAGGCATGCCATGATGGATGATGGGATGATTCTGCTCTGGGGGCTCTCCGGCGATGACCCGTTCGATTGCATTGCTGCCGAACTGCAGCGGCGCGGCGCCGGGCACGTAGTCGTGGACCAGCGGAACCTTCATTGCGTGAGCATCGAGGCGGCAGACGGCGATCCGGGGAGCGGGCTGCTCCGCACGCCGGAGATCGAGGTCCGGCTTGAATCGATCACGGCCGCGTATCTGCGCGTATACGACGTGCGCACACTCCTCTCGATGAACTCTGCAGAGGAGGGGAACGGCGGGTTGGAGCATGCGCTTCGCACGGAGCGCACACTCTCCTCGTGGTGCGAGCAGGGGACGGCGCTGGTGGTCAATCCACCAACGGCGATGTCCACCAACAACAGCAAACCCTACCAGGCGATGCGCATCCGCGAGTTCTTTCGCGTTCCCTCCACGCTGATCACCACGGATCGCGAGGCGGCGGAGGACTTCTGTGCACGCTTCGACGCCGCGATCTACAAGTCGGTCAGCGGCGTCCGCAGCATCGTTGAGCGACTGAAGCCGGAGCATCGCGAGCGGTTTGCGGATCTGCGCTGGTGCCCAACGCAGTTTCAGGAGTACGTTCCCGGTGTCGACTATCGGGTGCATGTTGTCGGGAGCGATACGTTCGCGTGCCGAATCGAAACGGATGCCGACGACTATCGCTATGCGGGGAAGCAGGGAGCCCGCCGCACCATCACACCGTGTACGATCCCGGAGAGCATTGCCGGGCGCGCCGTTGCGGTGTCGGCGGCGCTTGGACTTCATCTTGCCGGTGTGGATCTGCGTTGTACGCCGGATGGTGATTGGTTCTGCTTCGAGGTAAATCCATCGCCCGAGTTTGCGTTCTATGCATCATGGACCGATCAGCCGATCGGCGATGCGCTGGCGACGATGCTCCTCGATCCGCCGAACGCGGTACACGAACGGAATGTGATCGGACAGTAGCAACAATTCCAGACTCCTGGAGCAGATCGCCTGTGAACTGAGTGCGTGCAAATCGTTGCGATTGATTCATGTGACAACCAACACACATTGTTCAACCGATCAACTACACGTCGCAACGCAGAATTTTTTCCAATGCCACCAACACCTGCGAAATGTCCGCGATGGTATTTCCGCATCGTCGTCATGCTGTGTCACAGTTGCCCGCATTGAAATGTCTCGGAAACAACTCGCCGAAAGCCGAGTTCATGTTGATGGAGACGGCTATTTCCGATCACCCTAATGCCGGGACAATATATGCGCCTCCGAGCCGCGCCTCTCGCCCTCGTTTACTTGCTGATTACTCACATGGCGTTCGGCCAGGCCCCTCGGGATTCCGCCGCACATCGGTCGGAGAAGACCGATGGTACCAGGAAGATGATCGAGTTGCTGGCGGAGGTCAACCGCAACAGCTATAAATATCAAAATGCGTTTGCTACCGCTCCACGCATCGAATTCTTTCGAGAGCTTACGAGAACAAGCCCCGATAACCGACTCATGATGTGCCAGGAATTCATCAATGGCGGCCTTCAGGATGAAGCCATCGATACGCTGCTCGCATTCAAGGCGCGTGCAAATGCGAATCCGAAGGTGATGGTTGCGTTCGACAGGGTGCTGGCGCTGGCGTATCTGCGGCAGGGAGAACTGGATAACTGCGTATCGAATCATACGTCGCAGTCGTGCCTGTTTCCGTTGGGTCCCGGCGGATATCATACCAACAAGCGTGGATCGCGTGCCGCCGTGGAGGTGCTTCGTTCGATTCTCGATCGCGACTCGAACGATCTCCAGTCGCGGTGGCTGCTGAACATCGCCTACCAGACTCTGGAGGAATATCCGGACAGCGTGCCGCAGCGGTGGCTGCTTCCGCCCAGCCTCTTCCAGTCGGATTACCCGCTCCCGCGTTTCAACAACATCGCGCCGCAGCTCGGCATCGATGAAGAGGGGCTTGCCGGCGGCTGCTGCACGGAGGACTTCGATGGTGATGGCGATCTCGATATCGTCACATCATCGTACGGCATGAAGTCTCCGATGCACTACTATCGCAACAATGGCGACGGTACGTTCACCGAAGCAACCAAGGGCTCCGGACTCGAAGGCCTCGTTGGCGGTCTGAACATGATTCACGGTGACTACAACAACGACGGCTATCCGGACATCCTTGTGCTGCGCGGGGCCTGGATGCAGGAGTTCGGCAGGTATCCGAACTCGCTGTTGCGGAACAACGGCGACGGCACCTTTACGGATGTCACCGTGGAGGCAGGACTTCTCTCGTTTCATCCCACGCAGGCGGCAGTGTTTGCGGACTTCAACAACGACGGCTGGCTCGATATCTTCATCGGCAATGAGTCCGGCATGCAGCGCCATCCGTGCGAGTTCTTCATGAACAACCGTGATGGCACATTCACCGAATGTGCTCATGCCGCCGGTGTGGATCTGGTCTCATTCGTGAAGGGAGTCGCGTGCGGCGATTTCAACAACGACGGTCTTCCCGATCTCTACCTCTCCTGTCACGGGTCGCAGAATCATCTGTTCAGGAACGAGGGGGTCAGGAACGGGAAACTGACGTTCACCGACGTCTCGGTTCAGGCAGGCGTCACTGCTCCGATCTCCTCATTCCCGACGTTCTTTTTCGACTACGACAACGATGGGTGGGAGGACATATTCGTATGCAGCTACGGCGTGCAGAATTACATGGGGCAGCAGAGCACGGCCGTAGGGCTGATGGTGCGTGATTACATGCATGTGCCGAATACCGGCGAGGTTCCGCGGCTCTATCACAACAATCACAACGGTACGTTTACCGATGTCACTCACGAAGTCCATCTGGACCATGTGATGTTCGGCATGGGCGCCAACTTCGGTGATATCGACAATGATGGATACCTGGACATCTACATCGGTACGGGACTGCCGGACTTCAATGCATTGATGCCGAACCGGATGTTCCGCAACAACGGTGGCAGGGACTTTCAGGATGTGACCACCGCCGGCGGCTTCGGGCACCTGCAGAAGGGGCATGCGATTGCGTTTGCCGACTTCGACAACGACGGCGATCAGGATGTGTACGCGGTGATGGGAGGAGCGTTCGAGGGAGACCTTGCGCATAAGACGCTGTTCGAGAATCCCGGGAACGGCAATCACTGGGTTGCGTTGGCGCTTCAGGGTGTTCGATCCAACCGAAGCGCGATCGGAGCGCGGATCAGGGTGAGCGTGAAGACGCCAACGGGCAGGCGTGATATCTACAAGACGGTGAACACGGGGGGGAGCTTCGGCTCATCGATGCTGCAGCAGGAGGTGGGGCTTGGCGACGCGGTGTCCATCAATTCGATCACGATAACCTGGCCGGCCTCCAGGACGAAGCAGGTGTTCAAGAACGTGACGATGGATCACTTCTATGCTGTGCGGGAGGATGCAAAGGTGCCCACCCAGATCAATCGTCCGGTGATCCATTTCGATTCCGACGCCCCGGCTGCAACCGGCATGGACCATCAGCACATGATGCACGGGGACCATATGGATCACATGGATGGAATGGATAACAAGCCGGCGGAGGACGAGCAGAGCGATCATCATCACCATCACTGAGAGTGCGGCTCCGTCTCCCGCGCTCATACGCGATCCGGGCTCGCGCGATCCCGATCGCCGTCCGCATGAACACAGAAGGCGATCAGAATGATGATGGCCTTCTGTAGTTAACGGCCCGGCATATCGAATGCTCATCGCGAGGTGCGGAACATCCGATCCTCCTCAGGCGGTGCGTCCTCCGTTCGGCCCGGCCAACCCCTGCAGCGGCAGGACCACTGTCCGTTGCCTCGGTGCCGGTCCGTGCTCGTCCGCTTCCCGGACGTTGGGCCCTTCGCTCGGGGGAAGCAGCAGTGGAGACCGGTATGAACGGTGTTCGCCTGCGGAGGGCTCTCCGCAAGCGGAACCGGGGGGATGTGCGCGGCCCGGATGGGCGGAGCGCAGACCCGTTACCGGTGTTGGCGCCGGGATCCCGGCAATTTCGACCGGAAAGGCCGAATGATACAATCGGGAGAGATGATGCTGAAGTGCGGCTATTGTTCGTTATTTTACAACGATCGTTTTCACGGCACGAGTCCGTTCCAAGGCCTGCGGAGCGCATTCCGTTATGGTTCCATGAACAGTTCCTCTTCGTGCGGCAGCCTGGGAAGAGCAGGCGCACGCGAGTGCCGACGACGCTCCCCACATGGAATTTGCGGACCGCCGGTTGGCATCGACGTTGTGTCGGTCCGATCATGGCGAAGCGGTTCGTGCTTGCCTTCACGGCACTCGCCAAGCCCTGGCAATAGTTGAAATGCTTCGGTACAAGGCTGATCGGCGCACAGTGGCCTACATGGTAGTGACCACCGCCCTGCTTGTTGTTCAATGGTCGCTTCCTGCGCTGAACCCTTTCCTTTATGCATTCTCGCTCTTCATGGCGGTTACGGTAACCGTGATCGCGCACAACCACAACCACCTTCCCATCTGGCGCAAGAAGTGGTTGAATGTGGCGACCGATTACTGGCTCACCATCTTCTACGGCTTTCCGGCGTTTGCGTGGATCCCAACGCACAACAAGAATCATCATGCGCTGAACAACAAGGCCGGTGACTATACGATCACCTATCGCTACAGTGAGAAGAACAACCTGCTTACCCTGGTAGCCTATCCCACCGTCAGCAGCTTCTATCAGCAGAAGCCGATTCGCAACTACCTGAAGCACCTCTGGAATACCAATCGGCGTGAGTTCTACCTTGCGGCAATGCAGTATGCAGCGCTGGGGATCTTCCTGATTCTGGCGTTCATCATCGACTGGCAGAAGGCGCTTCTCTACATCTTCATACCGCAGCAGGTGGGGTTGTTTGCCGTGCTGGTCTTCAACTACGTACAGCATGTGCATGCGGAGGAGGAGTCCGAGTGGAACCACTCGCGCAACTTCACCGGCTTTCTCAACACGCTCCTCTTCAACAACGGCTATCATACCGTGCATCACCAGCGCGCCGGCATCCATTGGAGCCTGCTGCCTGAGCATCATGCACGGGTGGAGCATCTGATCGATCCCTCGTTGAAGGAGCGGAGCTTCTGGTGGTATATCATTCGCGTGTACTTCCTCGGGCCGTTCGTTCCCGCCTTCCGTACACACTCCATGCGGTTGGAACGAATGAAGGGAACCGGCATGACCCCCCGGCCGCAGTAGGCGGCTCGCGTACCAGCACGAACCAGTGAAACAGCCCGCCCGATGGCGGGCTTGTTCGTTTCTGCATGCCGGAGCCGTGCACAGCGGCGCCGGTCCGTGGCGGCGTTCGCATACGATGCGGCATGCATTCGATGCGGGCCGGTGCCGAGTAGAGTTATCCCCTGGGAGAGGGGAGCGAGACAAGGATTGCCGTGAGCGCGAGCACCACGGTTGCTGCAATCAGCTCTCTGGCTGCGGAGCGCCGGATGGTTGCGGCTCCCGCCTCCGTTCCAAGCTGCGGACGCAGGCGCAGCCAGTTCCAGCCACCCAGCCCGAACACAAACGCAACCGCGGCGAGCTTGGCAAGGAGGGCATAGCCGTAGGGGGTGCTCCAGAGCGAGGAGAACGGATTCAGGTGCTGGAGCGCCGTGATGACGCCGAAGAGGACAACAGCACCTCCGGATAGAAGCGCCATCGGCGAGAAGCGATGCACCATGTCGGCAACGATCGCGCCGCGCCGCTCCGTGGAGCGCTCCACCCGGAACACTACGCCGATGCCGGCAATCACCAGCACGAGGAGTGAGCCTATCCAGATGCCTGCCGCGAGCACATGGAGTGAGATCACCAGGCTGCCCCATTGTCCCAGCAGCAGGCCGGAGAGGCGGCCGCCGATGACACCGATCGCCGCAGGCATCCAGCCGCGTCCCGCCGGAGCCAGAGCGATAAGGAAACCGATGAGCGCCAGCCCGTAGAACGCGAGGTTGAGGATTGTCCGCGAGTCGGTGGTGATGAGCTGCATCACGGATTGCTGATGCCGCGCCGCGGATGCGGGCAGGCCAACGGCGAACATCACGACGCCGATCAGGATGCCGAGCAGCCCGATGAATGCGGCGCGCCGCGTTGAGCCGATATGGACCGCCCGCTCGCCTGCCGGCCCTGCAGTTACGATGCTCGTGAGCCTGCGCATCACCCCCAGGTAGAATCCAACGGCGCCCAGGGCGAGGAACGTCCCAATGAACATGATGAACTCTGTGGAGACATGGGGCCACTCGATCAACGGCTTCGTTTCCATTGTGGAGACTCTGTATGATTGGATTGCTGACTGACGGGCTCATCACTGCAGCGCAGCGTGCATTGTTGCAGCGAGTCCTTTGCAGGATGTGCCGGTTTTGCAGATGTATCGCCTGCGCGCGACGGGAGCGCCTTCGCACGGCGCCTTCGCGCGGCGTCTTCGCATGGACGCAATGCGCATAACCTACTGCCATCTACGGACGCGTTACAACAGGATTGGTTGATCGATGGCGGAAAGCGTTCCCGTGCCGGGACACTTCGGCGGAGTGAAAAACGATCTGCGGCGATTGCTGAGGGGCCGTTTGTTCTACGGCTTGGAGAGCAGGGGGATGATGGTGATGCGATGTGAGGCGTCGGGATGAAATAGACGTGCCCGCCATGACAGGCGGGCACGAATGGCCGGTCCGTTGCCCGCAGGGTGCCAGGGGAAGGATCTCGAATCGTTCTCCGTTCCGATGCGGGGAACGTTCAGTTCGCATCCTCGATACTCGAGCCGCCGGAGGCGTGCTGCGTGAGATGCGGGTGCCCCTTGTACCGGACCGTGCTCCCCCCGGACGCACTCGCGTTGAGGTCGTTGCTTGCGCTGATCTCCACGGCGCTTCCGCCGGAGGCGTCCACGACGGCAGTGGCGGCGTGAAGATCGAAGGCATGCACCTGGCTTCCACCGGAGCATGCGCTCACCGTCATCGATTGCGCGGTGCCGCCGATGGTGATGCCGCTGCTGCCCGAGCACTCCACAACGTTCACTGCTCCCATCGTGCCGGTGATGGTGAAGCTGCTGCTGCCGCTTGCGTCGCATAGCAGCATGCCCGCGTTCAGATGCAGGTTGATTACGCTTCCGCCGCTTCCATTAAGGGAGAATGTGTCGCTCGTAAACACGGCGGGCGACGATATGTGACTGCCGCCCGATGCCGATATCCCGTTCAGGTTGACGAGATGCAGATAGGCCCGGCGCGGCGTGAAGGAGCCGGAGAAGACGGCGTCGTCAACGTCGATATGAAGCGTCCCATCCGTTACGTATGTCTGGATGCGCGGCTGCCATCCTTCGGGCGCTTCGATCGTAAGCGATTCCGCCGTGTCCCTGGTCACGATCACATCGAATCCATGCGTGATGTCGATCCGGGAGAAGCCGTGTACGTCGCGTGTGGAGGTAACGGTGTTGCCGGGCGTCACGCTGAGGTCGTTGCAGCAGGCAAGGCCGGCGGAGCCGGCAATCGCGGCAACGCAGAGAATGGCAAGGGTGTTCTTCATCGTCTGGTCCGTTCTGTGAACAACATGCGTGTGAATGCGATGGCGCCCCCTACGCGCGCGGTGCGCCGATGATTCACACGGCGATGTGTCATTACGTGTCTGCACCGCACGGGTGCAACCGGCAGTTGGCCCGGAGCAGGTCGGTCCGGAACAAACGGAAAGGCCCGCCGGTGTTCGGCGGGCCTGCAGGTGTTCACCAGCGTGCATGCTGCGGAGCAGCGGGACGCCGATGCCGGTTACTGATGTCCGGAGCCGGTGACCGCACCTCCCGAAGCCGACGGCGCCGGAGGTTGTGCAAGCGTTACCACTGCGTTCACTTCCAACGGCTCCATCATCTCCTGCATGCCTTCGCGGCCGCCTCCCATCCCACGGCCTCCTCCTCTTCCGCCCATTCCTCCGCCACCGCCCATGCCTCCACCACCGCCACCGCTGAATATCCGCTCGGTTCCCATGTGGCCTCCTTCCGGTTGCTTCGGGGTTCCGCTGGCAATGGCAAGTGTAAATCGCCCGCCGGAGGGAATGCGCAGTGCGTGGCCCGTTGTATCGTTCAACCGCATCGGGACCTGGAGCCGGTAGGAGAGAACGCCGAGTGTGTCGCGAACCTCCGGCACGATACCATAGCCGCTGAACGATTCCACCGTTCCCGCCTCCTTCGATCGATCCTTCTCGTCAACCAGCTCGATGCGTTCCAGCATCTCATGCACCGGTGGCGAGTTGAGCAGGGCCTCTCCGGTGCGTGCCCCCGTTCGCGGATCGCCATGCTCCGGACCGCGGCGATCCTCCTCCTCGCCGCGGAAGGCCCCTCCTTCGCCGCGTGATTGAAGGCCAAGCGGGTAGTGAACCGCGAGCGCGGCGCCATCCGATCCCTTCGGCGTAACGCGAATCGTGACTCCGAAGCGAACAAGCTTCATCATCGTTGCGCGGCTGCTGGTGACCAGCGTCAGATAGACGTTCGACGAATCGTTCTGAACACCCACGCCAACGTTCTGCTTGTCGATATAGGTGATCGCCGTGTTGGGGGGAAGTTTGCCGGTTGCGGCGGGAGCAACCCAGTGGCTCGCCAGGTCGATGGAACTGCTGCATCCCACGAGGAGGAGCGCAGCCAGGCAGGGCAGCGTTCCCAGGACAATGAACCGATGGACATTCATGATGTGCACGGGGAGTATTTGACATTCCGGCATCTCGCCGATGCCGGCCGAAGGGTGAATTGAAAAGAGTGGGAACGGCCGCACCCGCGCGCGGGCTCTCCGAATGCAGGCATGGCAAGCGCGGTTCTCGCCGAAGATGCCGTTGGCCTGTGGAGAGTTGCACATCGGGGCAGGAGGATTAGATACCGTTGGGACTGCGAGGTTCCATGCGCGGTGTTCCGCTCTCGGCGGCTATTCTCCGCAGTGGTTGGAACAGCCTGCCGCAGCGAATGTACTGCCGATGCCGGGAACCAGCGCTCGTGGTAAGAATACCGCCAACCTGGGTTTCCATTTGCGGGCGCCGCGATTCTATGTTCGTTGAGGAAAACCGTTCCACGTGGTCGAAGCGCTTTCTGCCGGCGCTTCCGTCAACAGCCGGGGCGGCCGTGAACCGAATCGCACACATCTGTTTGGACTCCCGTATGCAACGCCCGATTCTTCTTCTGCTCCTGGGGCTGCTTCTGGTTGCCTGCAACAAGCCGGCCGGCCCGGAGGGGACGAACAACCCCTCCTCCACAACTGTGACGATGACGCCGCTCGCCGATCTTCCGAGTGCGGGTGGCGACGTCACCGGGATCGCCATCGCACCGAACAATACCATTGTGGCCGCAATCAACCACAAGCTTTATTCCATGGATGCCGACGGCGGCTCCATGCAGTTGATCAACGGCGATCCCGTTCATACCTCGATCGGCCTGGCGCCCGGCGGCGAACTGTACACCGTGGCGGACCGGGACTTCCGAACGTACGATCTGGCAACGGGCACCTTCCACAGCGCAGCGATCGATCCCGCCGGGCCGTTTGCAACGGGCCGCACGATCATGGAAAGCTATATCACCATCTCCCCCTCCGGCGAGCCCTACATCAGGATTATCAACAATACGCCGCAGACCTATATCTACCACAGCACGGACAAGGGACTATCCTGGCAGGCACTGACGCTCCCGAGCGGCTTCCAATACAGCGGCGGGTTTACGTTCGCGCCGAACGGCGACATCCTCATGACATCCCCGTTCGGCTTCTACCGCTCCAGCGATAACGGCGCAACGTGGACAACGTTATCGCCTGCGATAGCGAACTACGGTCCGGACATCTTCGCCGCGTCAAACGGTGATATCTACTGCTGGGTGCGTGGCGGCGGGGGGCTGCGCGTATCGCACAACGGCGGTGCAAGCTTTACGGACCTGGCCCAGTTCAACAGGTCGCCGTATTTCGTGGACGTTCAACAGGGCTCCGACGGTGCGCTGTATGCGCTCGCCAATCGCAGCTCCCTGAGCTACGACCTCGCGGTCCGGCCCACCAGCCTTCTCCGTTCAACGGACGGCGGCAGTACCTGGAGGAATGCGTTCTACGCACAGGGGCGGGTGTTCGCCATGCGCGGATCGATGATCGCCATCGGCCTTGCAGCGACGGGGCTGGATAACAAGGGGGGCGGCATCGCGATCTCGCAGAACAATGCCGCTGCCTGGACTTCGGCGGGTACCGGATCGGTGGCGCAGTTCACCGATGTCGGATTCGACAGGGAGGGCAATGTGATGATCCTTGCGGACAACGGGCTGTATCGCAGGACGTCGGGCGGGTGGCAGACGTTGGGCACGCAGCCCGGTCTCTTCAGCCGGTTTGCGTCGGGGCAACAGGGGACGCTGCTCCTTGCGAACACTGCATCGGTGTTCTACTCCGGCGACAACGGAGCCACCTGGCGGGAGGACACCATTCCCAACTATCAGAGCGGCATCGACCCTCCGGCCGTTGAGGTTCTCCTCGGGAGACATGCCGGCGGGTTCCTGTTGGACATCGCATCGTATTCCGATTCGCGTGGCTACAGCAACGGCCAGCTCTACAGAATCGGTGCGGACGGCAGGCCGGTGAAAGTACCGACGGCGCCAACGCTCTCCAGTCTGGTGGAGGACGCCAATGGCCTGCTGTACGGTGCAACCCAGATACTGGACCCGTTCACCAGCACCTTCAAGAGCACCGGCTACTCTTCATCCGATGGCGGCACCACCTGGACCGAACAGAAGAACCTGAAGGCCGGGCGGGCATTCAACAGCCAGAACCGGTACTTCAGCATCGACGGCCAGAACAGCTACAGCCTGAACACATTGGATGGCACGAAGACGGTGCTGACGCTCAGCGGCTTCACCACGGTGGGGAACCTCGTCAGACGTGTGGTGTTCGGACCGGACGACCGGCTGTATCTGATCACGTACGACAACGGGATCTTCACTTCCGCGGCGCCGGTTCGGTAGAGGACCGTGCAATTGCGGCGTGCCCGTTGCGGCAATGTCCATGCGGGATGCCCTTCCCGTGCGATCTCGTGAACGCAGAGCCAACTGCCGCGGACTGCCGCCGGATGGTTCTGCGTTCGTGCGTGGTACCTAGGGATAGCGTGGAATGATCGGCCCGTCATCGGGGAGCGGGATGAACTCCGTTTCATCCGGCACGGGATCGAACCGGCCCTCGCGCCAATCGGCCTTGGCCTGTTCGATCCGTTCGCGCGAACTGGAGACGAAGTTCCACCAGATATGCCGCGGAGCATCCATGGCTGCCCCGCCAAGCAGAAGGAGTCGTGCGGGGGAGCCGGCGAGCGCACGGAGCGTGACCGGCTCTCCCGGCTTCAGCACCAGCAACCCTCCCTCGTTGAACGAACCGCCATCGCGATCGAGCTCCAGTGTTCCCTGAACGATATAGACCGCGCGCTCCTCATGCTCCACCGGCATTGGAAGCTGCGCGCCGCCATCGAGCCGGACATCGGCGTAGAACATGTCGGAGTGGGTGGCAACGGGGGAGCGTTCACCGAAGAGCGATCCCGCAATCAGCCGCACATGCTTCCCCTCTCCCTCGATCGCAGGCAGCTCCCGTGCTTCGTGATGGGCGAAGGAGGGGGCGTCCTCCTCGTTCCGCATCGGCAGCGCAACCCACGACTGTATGCCGAAGATGCGCGAGCCGGTGCCCCGCAGTTCGGCGGGCGTTCGTTCCGAGTGCGCGATTCCCCGCCCGGCCGTCATCCAGTTCACATCGCCCGCACGGATATGCTGGCGCGTGCCGAGGCTGTCGCGGTGCAGCGCCTCGCCTTCGAAGAGATAGGTTACCGTTGCCAGCCCGATATGCGGATGCGGCGCCACATCCATTGCGCGGCCGGGCTGAAGAACTTCCGGCCCCATCTGATCCAGGAAGATGAACGGGCCCACCATGCGCCTGCGCGAAGAGGGGAGCGCACGCCTCACCGTGAAGCCGGCTGCGATCTCGCTTGTGCGCGGCAGTATCAGCGTCTCGAGTGCGCCTGGAGCCGCTGCATCACCTGGGTTTGAACGGTCGTCGGGAGTTGCCATCACCCTGCTGTCATGTTCATGATACGGATGTGCGCTGCGGGAGCCTGGCTGCCGACGGGCGTCGTTCGCCGGCAGCGCCTGCTGCTGCTCTATACGGTGTGAACGTTTCCGGCCGGCCGCTCCACCTCCCCGTCTGCATGGCGCGCGAAGCGTCCTTCCTCGCGCGGGTGCACCGGCGCATCGCCCGGCCACGGCCAGCCGCCGAACTGCGTACGCCCGTAGTCTGCAAATGCCTGTTGAACCTCCTCCTGCGTGTTCATCACGAACGGTCCGTACTGGGCAACCGGCTCGCCGATCGGCCGTCCCTGCAGGAGCAGCAACTCGCTCTCCTCCGGTCCGTTCTCGATTGCGATGCCGGCATCGGCGCGCAGCTCCACGCCGCGGCTCAGCGGGATGTCGTGTCCGTCCATGCGAAGCGAGGCTCCGCGGAAGAAGTAGAGCATGCGATTGGTTCCCGCGGCCGCCGGCGGAAGAGTCCACCGTCCGTTCGGCGCCATCGCGATCGCCCAGATCGCAACGTCGGCATCGGCGCGCGATGCCCACGACTCCGGAGGGGGGGCAGGCGCCTTCTCGGAGCCGATGCTTCCGGCGATCACGATCACCTCCGTACGTATTCCGTTCGCGTCGCGTTCGATATGGCGGGGCACGTCCTGGTCCCAGAACATGGTGAAGTGCGGCTGCGCCATCTTGCCGGCGGCCGGCAGGTTGAGCCAGATCTGGAACAACTCCAGCGGGTTGGGATTCTCGCGATCGACCAGTGGGAACATCTCCGCGTGATTGATTCCCCTGCCGGCGGTCAGCCACTGAACATCGCCGTTGCCGTAACGTGCGGCAGCTCCCATGGAATCCGTGTGGTCTATCAGGCCGCGGCGCACGATCGTCACCGTCTCGAATCCGCGGTGCGGATGCTGCGGGAAGCCCGGCACGTTCTCACCGTGATACATCCGCCAGCCATCCTTCCCTTCGAAGTCCTGCCCCATCCGTCGTCCGGCAAGCGATGCGGCCGGCCCCATCGCCTCGTTGCCGGCCGGGTAGCCGTCCACATGGTGCACGCAGAAGAGAAACGGGTCCAGCGTCATCCATGGAAACCCGAGCGGATGTATGCCGATGATGTTGCTGCTGCTGTCGTTCATATGATCTCCATTCATTCGGGGCAAAGATAGCGGGCCAGGAAGGATGGCCGGGCATCCATCGTCAATCTTTCCTCCCATCCGCCCACAGAATCCCCACGATCCTGATGCGCATCATGGTTGATCGGCGCGCCGCTATCGAGCTTGCACGTGTGAATGACGTCTGTTGATATCTATTACGTCTTTGGAGGATGGTATGAAGGTTCATGGAATCATCGCGATGGTGCTCGGCGCCGCGATGGTGCTCGCAGCATGCAAGGAGACTGCAACAGGCCCCAACGATCTGGGGGGCGATACGAACCTGGATCTCACGCAGGTGGGGAATACGTTCACGACATTCCTCAGTTCGGATTCCTATGTCCCCGGCTTCGATCACATGCAGGACAGCGTCGTGATCACCAGGAACGACAAGGGGCTCGTGACGACGCACGCACAGGTCCGGTTCGACTCCATCTTCGTCGCGGCCCTGGACTCATCGCTCGGCATCGCATCCTATCCGAAGAGCGTGAAGCTTGCCATACTGGATACCTATCTGAAGCGCTACGGCGCCGTGATCGACTCCACCAACAAGCAGGCGATGACCGTGACGTTCGACCTGAAGATGAAGGTCACATCCGACGGGCTGCAGGAGTTCATCAGCAGCAAGGGGGATCTCTCGCGACCGTACACCATCGTGAAGTATGCGGCTTCCGTTGGAGACAGATACGAGTTCACGAACACCGAGGGGATCAAGATCACGCGTGAGGTTACCTACAAGTCCACAACGGACGACTATCAGATCGGCTTTCTGCTGATCAAGGTGGAGAAGGTGGAGGAGACCTCCGATGATCCGCTCGTTGAGAAGATCACCTATTACGCAAATCACAAGTTCGGCCTGGTGGGGGTTGTGCTTCGGACGAAGACCGGGAAGGAATTGAAGCTCGGGATTATTCCGCCGAACATGTAGGGCTGCGAAACGCAGCGAGCCGGGGGTTGGGGACCAGTCGCGTTCTGCTTCGCGAGCCGGGGGGCTTTGATGCGGTGCAGGCACTGAGAGGATGGGATTGTCGATCTCTCCCCACCCTTCTGCCGATCCTGGATTGCTCTGCACGAAGCTCCATCAAGGGCAAAGGCCCGCCGGAAACGGCGGGCCTTTTGCATGAAGGGGAAGGATGTCGCGCTCCGGACTATCGCGGCACATCGAGCGCCGGGTTGCGCGCGAAGAATCCAACGGGGAGCAGGCGGAATCCGATATGGGTCATCGTCATGATGGGCCACTCCTCCGGGCGCGGGATGTGGGTGATTCCCATCGTGTACCAGAGCACCACGTCCGTGTTGTCGATCGATTCGTTGTCCGCGATCCAGCGTGGAAGGCCGTCGCCGCCGGCGCTCTGGCTGGGGTAGGCGCCTGCAGCATTCATCTCGCTCTCGTGATAGCGCGTCGCCCAGAAGTGGTTGCTGATGAAGCCCGCGCGTTTGCGCACCGACGACGTTGTCGCGGCGAACGGAACGGCGTTTGCACCCGGCACCAGCGCATACCCGCAGTGATGCCCGAGAGCATTGGTGGTTCCGGTGTTGAACACCTTCCATGCCCGCGACGACGCCACATCCAGACTCCGTGCGGCTGTGCGCTCCGTTGGGAGGAACATCTCCTCCATCGCGAACGAACTCCCTGTCGGGTTCATCTTCCCGCGCGGCAGCGGTCTGGAGTCCACCTCGGCAACGGAGTTGTTCACGCCGTCCACATCCATGTCCAGCCGGAAACAGAAGTAATGCTGATGGTGCGGCGCAACGATGTTCGGCGACACCAGATGGCCGAAGCTTCCGGTGGTGCTGTGGTCGTGCGAGGCCGTCTCGCTCACTCCCTTCGGCAGCATGATGCCGGTGAGTCCCGCATCAACCTCCAGCCCGCCATCCTGATGGAAGATCCAACTGATGGAGTAGTCGTAGTTGCCGATGCTGGCAACGAAGAAGAGAACCAGTTCGCGCGCGCGCCGCGACTCGTTCGCGCCGGAGTAGGTATCGAAGTGCTTCCAGAGGATGCCGCCGTCGCGCTCGTAGATTCCCACCACGCGCGGCAGCGTATAGGCCTTTCCGGAATCGTCCGCGAACACCGCGTCCAGCAGGGTTGCGTTTGCCGGCGCGTCGATGTTCGCCTCCAGCGGACTGGAGAGCCTTCCCACACCGTACTCGCCCACATCGAACGCGCTGCGCCATCGCCAGTTGGAGTCCGGGTCCGCATACGGCACAACCATCTCGGAGAGCGAGCCGCGATAGAGCACCGGCCGCTCGCGGCCGCCGTCCTCGTAGCCCACCGTGTGGAGCACCAGCCCCTCGCGCGGGTGCATGGAGAATCGGAGATGCCATCCCTGCCACCGCAGTTCGTTCCCCTGCAGTAGGAAGCCCGCGCCCTGCGGCTGTGTGATCCCCAGCGGCGCCGGCGCCGGGCGGAGCTTCCCGATCGATGCGGTGTCCAGCTCCTGGCTGCGCGGCGGCAGCGGCATGATCCCCGCATCATGGAACTCCACCACCTTCCGCGTATTCATGTCCACGATCGCGGTGACTCCCTCGATGGGGCGTCCGTAGAAGTTGAACGCCTTCCCCTTGTAGTAGGTGAGCGCGCGGAGCAGGCGGCCGTGATAACTCTTTGGGATATCTCCCGCGGCCCATGTGTCGATCTGCACGCTGTCCGGCGATATGCCGCGGATGCGCATCGCCTCCTGCCAGCGCGGGTCAGCCTTGAGGATTGCGGGGACGCGGTCGTACTCCACTATGAACACCTGCGGCTGCACGCGGGGGATCTCCTTCCAGGAGAGGAGGTGCTCGGCGCGAAGATCTGCAATCGCCTCGAACGTGCGGTTGTTGGGCCTGTCCATCACGATCGCGAACGCCTCGCGTCCGAACGGCATGCCGGGATGGAACGAGAGAACGAAATCCTTGGAGGGCTCGTGCAGAACGATGGTGGAGAAGAGCGCGTCGGCCGGAAAGCCGGGCGCCGTACGGATGATGCGTGCGGCTGCGTTGATCTCATCCGCGCTCAATGGGTCCAGCGGATGAACCGGTGCTGCAGCCGCTGCGGAGCGTGCGATGAAGGCGAACAGGAGAAGGGCGATGGTGCAGGAAGCGGGGAATCGTCTCATGGCCGGGCATAGAGTGAAGCGAAGTTGTACGGCGCGAACATCTTCGCCGTGCATTGGCAGGCGGCCAAATATACACGCCGCACGGCTGCCGCAATGCAGTTGCCATCGCTGCCTCCTTCACACATGTCCCGCACCTGCCGGAGCCATGCATGCGGAGGATGCGTTGCCGGCCGCATCCTTCCGCGCGATACCGATATCGAATCGGCGAACGAGGCCTCTGTACTACTGGCAATCGCCGGGACAGGGGGTGACGGGGTCGATGCCGATCTTGCACACGCCTGTCTCGCAGAACTTGACGCAGCATGTGGAGGAGCTGGATGTCACGTGCAGCGTAACGCATGCGGTGCACATGTTCTGCCCCGGTACCGGCACCTGTGCGCCGAGTGCGGAGACGATTCCAACGGCAACGAACGGCGGCGCCGTGTACGGTCCGGTGCCGGGGATGATGTTGTTGATGGTGAACATGTTGCCCGATCCATCATAGAACGTGAGGTCCAGCGTGCACGTCACCTGCAGGACAGCCGTCGTACACGGATGGGTTCGCGGCATGTGGCTCCGGTAAGAGTAGCGGGTACGGTGGGAATTGGACATCGCGGACGCATGTGCGATGCGCAGGCATGCGCGGTGCGTGAGCGGTGAAACTGTGGCGGCTGTGCCCGAACGGAGTCCGGCTCCGGGGGCAGCGTGGTGCGCGGCGGAACCGGGCCCGCCGCGCACCACCAATCGTATTACTGAATCGTGAACTCCTTGGACTTCAGCAGTCTGCCTCCCGTCGAGGCGTTGACCTTGTAGGTGCCGGCCGGCCAGTCGTTCGGGAGGGAATAGTCCAGCGTGATCGTGTTCTCGACGCCGCTCAGCTCGTAGTCCTTGCTGAGGACACTGACATTCTTCCCCTCCTTCGTATCAACGGCGATCAGCTCCGTGGAGATCTTCTTGTCCGTGCCGACGTCGAGTTTGATCTCTGCATGGAACGCGTGGTCCGTCCCCTTGAGGGACTCCACTGCTTCGCCCGGCTTTCCGTTGCCGTCGTCGCGCATGATGGTAATGCTCTCCACGCTGGTTGGTCCGTTGTGGCTGCACGCCGCGAACGATGCAAGCGCAAGGAATGCGACGACGGTGAATAGTGAACGTTTGATCACGGGAACTCCGGAATGGAATGGAATACGGTTGAGCCGATGAACGGCCGGGCGGGCGCCCTGGTCGGGGAGTGCGGCAACGTTCGCCCATCCCCGCCGATGGCGCAAATATAGGCCGGCCCCCGCTTGCTGCATGGGCCCGGGCGGTGCGGCCGGAAGATTGTCGCGGATGCATGCGGCGGCGGTGCGGAGCCACGGGGAGCCATCGGCGCATCGGTGCAGGCGCCGGGTTCACGCCCGGGCGGGGAGACAGCAATGGCGGGCACCGCAGTGCCCGCCATCATCGTGCGGCCAGGCGGCCGCTGGCTCAGGCGATCGTCATACTTTCGTTGCCAGCCTCGTTACTGGCAGGGCTGCCCAAGGCAGAGCCCCACGCCGGAGATCTCGATATGCGGGCACCTCTCGTCCGGCGACTGGACGTGGCAGACGCGCACGCAACAGACCGGTCCAACCTGCAGCGTCTCGCTGCACCTGGCCGCCGCCGGGTTGATAAGGCGATAGCAGCCGCCGCCGCAGAGCTGGACACATGCATCCTGCCAGTCGCCGCAGGGGATCGTCAGCGACGTGCCCGGCGCTACGGCGACACACGTGGTGTAGCCCTCCGGTGAGATACGATAGCAGATCGTCACCGAGCAGGCAACGTCCTTCAGGACATCGATTCTGACCGTTGGGCAGACACACTGGGCCCGTGCCGTTCCGGCAGCGGCGAGCATCATTGCGGCAAGCGCCATCGATACCATGGCAATGCGTACGTGATTCAGATAGCAGCGTACCATGAAATCCTCCACTCTGTTTTGAGTTAATGAACGTATTCCGCCGCGCCGTTCGAACGTCGAACGCGGCGGCATTGAGCGATGCGTGCGAGCAACGTCCGCCCTCCGCAAGGGTATTGCAGGGGAGCGTCTGAAATGGATGCCCGTACAGGCGGGGCACCAGGCCGCAGGCCGGCGCGAAGCCAACGCACATGCCGGCGATGTTGTTCAAGGGACCCTCAGCAGCCGAGGCAGAGCGACGGCGTCACTTTCAGGATCAGGCACTCCGCAACGGATGATTGCATGCAGATATCAACGCAGCATCCTGTCCTGGCACAGATGCAGCGGATGCATGTGCCGAGCTTCGGCAGGCAGTGGAGCGTGCCATGGCAGTCGCGGATCTGGTACCGGTTCAACTGTCCGCAGTCCACCAGATGATCGCCCGGCGCAAACGTGACGCACGTTGGCGACGTGGGATCGCACAGCACGATTCCGCAGGTCAGGTTGGGATCGATGGAGATCGTTGCGGTGCCGCAGGCGCATGGCGATGGGGTGCAGTTGAGCTGCTGCGCGCTCGCAGCCGCCGCGCCGGCAAGCATCACGAGAAGCGCGAGCGCCGCAATGCGTGCGGCAGCTGTCGCGCGAAGAGCACGAACGTTCATGATCATCTCCTGTGTTGATGAGCGGTATATGCAGCCGTGTTCTCGGGAAGAGGAGATGACGCGGCACGTTGCGAGCAACGATGGAGTGCTGCGAACATCGTTCTGCATCCTCCAGTACGGCATTCTACCTCGGGAAGGAGTTGAGTGCAGAGTCACCCGCGATGCCGTGCGATAACCGGCCGGCGCCGTTGCTTGAACGGCCTGGAGCGCGGCGTCGGGATGTGTTCCGTCAGGAGCTTGAACTGCAGCGGGGGGAGGAGCATGCCATCTCGGCGCATGCATGAATGCCTGCAAAGAGTTGCCGGGGCGGCTCACATTCATATTGCCAACTTCGGAAGCGACACCATCCCGTGGTAGTACATGATTGTGTACCTCTCCGATCGGGACAGATTGGGTGATTGACGTCGGGAAGGTGTTGGTGTAGTGGGGAGGATGCCGGCCGGAAATCTCAGTGCTTTGTTGGGAACGAAGGGCCGGCATTGTCTACATGATATCACCGGAAGCGACCGGAGAGAGTCCATGGAGATAAATCGTGAACGTCCATGTCCAATTCGGCCATCCTAAATCCTCTTTCAGTATGCTGGTTTGTGGCGCTTCCGGAGTTCATTGAGGAAGAGTGCCGATGCATGCATTGCTCGCGGAAGCCGCTCGCAGATCATGATGCCGGCCGGCCCATTCCGCTGTTGATATCACCGGACCTCTATCACACAACCGTCACGTCCGCCGGCCGCCAATACATCATACACTGTTCACATGATCGCCGCCGTACTTCTGCTCGCACTGGTGCTCCTCTGCCCTGTGCTCCACGCCGAGGAATACCCGAAGATGGAGCGTCTCACTACCGAACAGGGGCTGTCCCAGAACTCCGTTTTCGCGATCTACCAGGACCGCGAGGGTTTTCTGTGGCTTGGTACGCGTGACGGGTTGAACAGGTATGACGGGTATGGCTTCATGGTATTTCGCCACGATCCCCTGGACTCCGAATCGCTTCCGTGGACAAGCGTGATGAGCATCACCGAGGATTCGGACGGCAATATCTGGCTTGCCTCCTTCGGTCGCCTCTGCCGGCTGGACCGGCACACATACCGGTTCGTCCGGGTCTCATACGGTGTGGGAAACAGTCTGGTGAGGGCGATTCAGGGAGATCGATCGGGGAACATGTGGATCGGGACGATGAACGGGCTGGTGCGTTACAATACACACTCCGGGAGGTTCGCGTACTTCCATGCCAATCGGGCAGATCCCCGCGCGCTCGCCAGCGACACCGTTATCTCGCTCTACGAGGATCACGATGGTCTGCTCTGATCACACTCGCGATAAGTTCGCCGCACAACGCCGGAGCAAAAGCGTCCGGGGCAATTCCCCCCGAGGTCCGGATCGCAGCCGCGATACGCTACTCACAGTTGCCGGCGGAAGCGCGGCACTCGGTGCGCCCGACGTCGTCATCAGAGACTGTGCCGCCGATAACGGCACGGAGCCGAACACGCAATGCACGACCTTCTCCAACAGTCCCGATATCTGGGTGCGTCCCGCGCAGGACGGCAGCCTTTCACCCTGGTGTCCCACCGCCGGATTCAACGCATGGGTCTACGTTCGCGTAACGAATATCGGCCCGGACCAGCTCAACGACGGAGAGGTTCACGTCTACTACGGTGAGGCATCCACGAGCCTCGGCAACTGGCCGGGCAATTGGGTGAACAATGCGCCGCACGGCGACGAGATCGGCTTCGCACCCGTGAACGGCCTTGTGGGCAACGGCGGCACAACGATCGTGGCGATCCCCTGGCCGAACGTCCCGGCGAATTCCGGCACGGATCACTTCTGCCTGGTCGCGCGCTTCGTATCGCCCGTGGGCTCCGGAAACGTGACCGTTGGATTTACCCTTCCCGCCGCCGGCCCGGTGACGCTTGCGGTCTACGATCTCAACGGCCGGCTTGTGCGCACCCTCCTTTCGGGAAGCAACATGTCGGGCGGTGCGGGCGAGGTGGTGTGGGATGGCAGGAGCGATGCAGGCCAGCCGGTCACGAGCGGTACGTACTTCACCCGCTTGAGCGCAGAGCGAACGAGTGTGGAGAGGCAGATCAAGATCGTGCGGTAGGTACTTGCGAAGAAGTATCCTGCTATGCTCTGAACAGCATGTTGAGCCTGAGTTGTACACAGGCCCCATTCTTCCGATGACGATCGCGGAGCCACACTCCGCGATAACAGATCGATGTGCTATCAGGAAGCAATTCCCTCTGTACGTAGCGCAGGCGTTGCAGTGCGGGCGTCTGCCGAACAGACGCCGCTCGCCTGGATCGGAACGGCAAGGGTGCCTGCATGTCCGCATGCAGGCACCCTTGTCGGTTGATGCCGGTTGGGCCGGTCATCATCAGCAGTGCTGTACTGAGCCCGTGATATATTTGTTCCTCACTTCCGGCACATCCTATCCATCAGGGCGCACGGCGCATGCCCGCAACAGGAACGAGCAATGAATACGTTCATGACGATCGACGAAGTGTTTGCACACCACCCGGACGAATGGATCCTGCTGGACGAGTTGAAGACGGAGGATAACCGGAGTGTGCTTGGGGGCGTTGTGGTTGGCCACGATCCCGTTCGCTCCGTCGTGGAGGAGCTTGCCATTGCCATGCGCCTGGAACGCTGTGCGATGGTCTGCACGCGGAAGCGCGATGGCGAATATGTGGTGAGCCGCGACTATGCGGTTTCACCCATCACCTCCTTCACGGAGATGGAGGCGGTGAGGGGAGGGAAGGAGTAGCGCGTGCGGTGCCGCAGAGGTGCGGCGCATGGAGGGACGCGGGGCGCATCAGGGGAGGCCCCCGACGCTCCGCGTTCTACAACTGTTCATCGCCAGGCCGTGACCTTTCACCGCGCGATGGTGTCAATCCTGGAGAGAAGCCGACGCAGCCGATGCGCTGCTCGTTGAAACCGGATCGGATCGACCGACAAAGCATAAGGGACGCCTACCGAATCGTTGCCAACCTTGTACAACCCCGCGCCGGGCGCGGACCATGGTTATCCATTTCATGATGAGGTGTGCAATGATGAAGCAGATCAGGAATCTTGGCGTAGTGGCGTTCTTGATGATCATGATCGTTGGCTGTTCCAACTCGGTTGTCGATTCGGCAGGCTCGAACGCCACAGCGAAGTACGACGCATACGATGCAACAGTAGTCAGCGAGACGCTCCTGGCCACGTACGATGAAGTGCCGAGTGTCGAGACGGTGCTGCTGGCCGATTCCATCGCAGCCGATAGTGCGGCGTGTTCCCATGATTCACTGCGCGGCGGAGAGCCGGGCCGCGGAGGGCGCGCCGGGCACGACGCGCGCGGGCATGGCCGCGATGGTGGTATCGGGGAGATCGCCCCGCTCGGTATCAGGAACTATCGCGCCGCGGCGGCGCAGCTTGGCCTGAGCGCCGCGCAGGATTCCACCCTCCGTGCAGACCTTGCGGACCTTCGCACATGTGCCGGGGATGCCGCCGCCAGCTACCGTACGGCGCGCCAGACGGCGTTCGCGCAGTTCAAGCCGGCCGTGGACTCGATTCGTGCAGCGGTGAAGGCGGGAACGCTCACGCACGATGCGGCCAGGGCGCAACTGGACTCCATCCGCACGGCGTTCGAGGCGGCAATCGCTCCGCTCAACGAACAGCTTCGTACCGAGGCGGCAGCATGCCGCTCCACGTTCGAGACTGCCGTGGAAGCCATGCTGACCCCGCAGCAACTCCAGCTCTGGCTCACGCTGAAATGATGATGTGATTGGGATGGTGATGATGGACCGAAGGAGTTGGAACGGCCGCTGGTGGCTCCACATGGGATGAGTGGATCAACGTGGCCATGGAGGCACGGGCGCCGGAACCTGCCGGCGCTCGAGGGAAGGAGAGAAGCACCCAGGGACATCGCGTGACCCGGGAACAGAACGGCCCGTCAAGCAATTGACGGGCCGTTGTCGTGCGGGTGTGCATGCAGTGCGGACTCCGGGCCGCCGACGCGGTTCAACCATGCTTCTCCACCAGCCGCCGCGCAGCGACCGCCGCGCCGTTCGCTGCGATGCTGCCGGCGACCGAGGACGCACGGGCGGCCACAGCCGGTTCGAGCGCCTCCTGCAGCGCTGTAGCCAGCGCATCGGCGCCGAGCCCGGCGAACGGCACCGCCTGCCCGATGCCCAGCTCGCGGATGCGCCGCCCCCAGTAGAACTGGTCGCCGAACATCGGCACCGCCACCTGCGCCGCGCCGGCCAGCGCGGCGGCGGCCGTGGTTCCTGCTCCGCCGTGATGCACCACCGCTGCGACCCGCGGGAAGAGCGCCTGATGATTGACATCGCCAACCAGAATGCAGTCCGGTCCGTCGTCCGTCAGCGTGAGATCGGCCCACCCCTGCGAGAGGATCACGCGCCGGCCTGCGGCCCGCGCAGCATCGATCAACGTGCGGCTCGCGCTTCCGGCGGCAGGCATGCTGCCGAACCCGAGGTAGAGGGGCGGCTCGCCGCTGTCGAGGAACGCCTCCAGTTCCGGCGGCAGCGCGTTCGAATCCGGCAGCATCCACGCACCGGTCTGCACTACCTGCATGCCGGGCGTCGAGGGGGCCGGCCCCAGCGTTGCGTCCGCGGCCAGCCACGGACGGTCGGTGAGGATGTGATCGATCACGTCGTTCACCGGTGCCAGGCCCAGGCGCGCACGGTTCGCGTTCACGCGCTGGAGCGATCGCTCATTCCAGGAGCGCCTGGCATCCTGCCACATTCGCAGATGTGCCTCCGGCTCCTTCTGCTCCGCCGGCTCTCCCGGCGGAGCAAGGTCCGGCGAGGGGAGCGAGGCCGGCGCATACACCGCGATGACGGAGGGGATGCCGCGCAGCTCCGCGATGGAGCGGGCCGCGTACTGGTGCGCGCCCCCGCCCACGATCAGATCGCACCCCACGGCGGCCGCACCGATCACCTCGAACTGGTCCGTGATGAGGTCCGGTATCACCGCGGGAGCAGCCGGCGCCGCACCTGCGCGGGGTGCGCGCATCTCGATCCCCACCGGCATCGCCTCGAACCCGAGGCCGGCCGCCCATTCGGTGAAGTTCGGCGGAACGCACATCCGCACCTCATGCCCGATCGCGCGCAGCTCCAGAGCCAGCGCCACTGCGGGCTGCACGTCTCCCCGCGTTCCCACGGACGATATCAGTACATGCATGCAGTACTCCTTCCTGTTGGATAATGACGGAACAACATCCTGGCTCGCGAACGATACGGCTGGATCGCTGCCGCCTGCAACACCCCCGGTGAGATGGTGCCCGCGTTTGAACGGGTAGTGTATATTCGGGTGGGAGTGGAGAGAGGTCGCCAGCCGGCCGATGGCTGCGCGACGTCCGCGGATCTTGCCGCAGGTGGCGACGGCCCGGCGCCGTGAGCAGCCGCCTCGCCCGCGCCATCGAGCGCGTACACACGAACGGCCCGCCGGTATCGGCGGCGAGCCTCGGGCTCCGCGAGCAACCGGCGGGACATGCGCGATTGCATGCCCCGCCGCGGAACCGGAGCCGCACAACGGTTCCCAGGTCGATCGTGTTGTGTGCCGTGCGTTCTATCTCACCGGCTCCCCGTCCCTTGTAACCCCTTGACTGAAGAGGCAGGCCCGTTCGGTTACCTCTGCACGGTACTCACCGCGCGGAAGGTCGGAGATATCGACCGCAACCGACGTCAGCGGGCTGTCCGCTCCCTCCGTGTGTAGTTCCTTCGCCACCTTCCCCTTCTCATCGATGATGCGAACAACACGTTCGTGAGTCAGAGGATGGCGCGGATCAACCCGAAGGACGACTGTTTCATGCACCGCCCGTGCGCGTTCCGTCTGCTTGTTGATGTCCATGAGATAACAGGCCGCGATTACCCCGATGCACGTTGACGCGGCAATTGCCACCTTCCATACCGTTGAGCGTTTCATACCGGTTCAATGATGTGTGAAGAAGAGATGTTGATATATCAGCCGGTGCCCGCTTCCGTCCGGGAAGATCCCATTCGTGAAGACAGGCACCCGCTGTTGCTGTAGCTGCATTCGCCGGCGAACGGTTCACCGGCAACAACGAGCGTTACCGCATGAGCGTGAAGCGCGTTGTTCCCCGCATCGACCCCATGCGCACTTCCACCACATACACCCC
>DASZRW010000037.1:0-36532 GCA_035549015.1 Kapaibacterium sp. (SeqCode) | reverse complement strand
GAGTGGCGGAACTGGCAGAGGCGTCCCGATCAAGGATCGGGATGGGCAATATGCGGAATGCGATTCGACAAGCAGGAGTGGCGGAACTGGCAGAGGCGTCCCGATCAAGGATCGGAATGGGCAATATGCGGAATGCGATTCGCCACGCAGGAGTGGCGGAACTGGCAGAGGCGTCCCGATCAAGGATCGGGATGGGCAATATGCGGAATGCGATTCGACAAGCAGGAGTGGCGGAACTGGCAGACGCGCTGGACTCAAAATCCAGTGGGCTTTAAAACCCGTGCGGGTTCGACCCCCGCCTCCTGTACCATCAGCAGCGGCTCTTCGGAGCCGTTGCGCGTTCATGCCTCTGGGCAATTCGCCGGCCGGCCGTACGTCATTGATAGGCCGAAGTTGTGACAAAGCAACTCGTGGAACGGGAGGGCTTGTGGAGAAAAGGCGAAAGGCGTAGCTTTGTTGTTCTTTCGCGGGGTCAGCAGTCGCTGGCCGCAGCGATTCGTGGGAACAACTCGTAGAAGCCGCCCCCGGCGGATGACCGAATAGAAGGCGCCTGCCATCGGTCGCCTTTTTTGTTACCCACCTGTTTGGTTCGAGACCTTATCAACTGCAAATCACGATCGGGATATGGCAAAGCAGCAAACCTTCGTCGATAAGAGCAAGAAGAAGGGCGTTTCGGATTTGATCTCGGTCAAGGTCGTGACCACTGAGCGCTCCGAGAAGGGAACGGTGAAGTTCAACGAGCGCTTCGTCAAGGTGAAGGACCTGGCTGAGGTGGAGAAGGCGGTAAAGGGATAATCTCCCGGCCGTACAGCCTCCGTGGCATACAGCACGATGATATCATTCCGTGGCTGCGTTGCGGCTGGTTCATTAGACGTGTCTCAACAGTAGAGCTATTCCTCAGGAAAGCAATGAAAGAAGGCATCCATCCGAAGTATATGGCCGCGCACGTTACCTGCGTCTGCGGTGCTTCCTTCGTAACCCGATCCACGGTTGGCGACATCAAGCTGGAAATCTGTTCCGAGTGCCATCCGTTCTACACCGGCCGCCAGAAGGTGATCGACACCGCCGGCCGTATCGACCGCTTCAATCAGCGGTTCCAGAAGTCCAAGGGCATTCAGGCCGCGAAGCAGGAGAAGGCCGAGCAGAAGGCCTGACCCTCGCGCAACGCGATCCGTCGACGTTATTAACGTTTCCAGTACATACAGCAACCTGAACACAATCTCAGATGCGACGTAGCAATTCTTTCGATAGCCGCAACGGTCGTCCGGGAGCAGACGGCCAGCTCCGTCAGAAGCGGAACGATCCTCCCCGTCGTAAGCGCAATCCGCTGAAGGGGATCGAGTACGTTGACTACACGAACACGAAGCTCCTGCAGCGTTTCATCAACGATCAGGGGAAGATTCTCCCGAAGCGCATCACGGGCGTCACGGCGAAGCAGCAGCGCGCGGTATCGCGTGCGGTAAAGTATGCCCGCCACCTCGCGCTCCTGCCGTTCGTTACGGACGACGCGCGCTGACCGTTCCGCGCCATCGAACGCTTTCGTGCAGCCCCTGCGGCACCAGGCGTTGCGGCTGCGGTGGAACGGATGGGTGTGATCCCTGCTGGATTCACGGATAACGATTCGGGGCATCGAGCTGTTCATTCAGCCCGATGCCCCGTTCTGTTATATCGATGATCGGCGGCGTATGCGCGCCTGCCGCGACATGCCGCCGCGGTGCGCATACGCGCTCAGGTGCAGAGTTCGCGCATCCTGCGGAGCGTGGTCACCGGATCGGGCGTTCCGAACACACCGGACCCGCTCACGATCACATCCACTCCGGCCTCGTAGACCTCCCGCACATTCTCCAGCTTGATCCCGCCGTCCGCCTCGATCAGGCATGCGCCGTTGCCGGCATCGTCCAGCATCCGGCGAAGCGTCCGCGCGCGGCGGAAGAGGGAGGGAATGAGCGACTGGCCGCCAAACCCGGGCTCCACGGACATCAGCAGCACCATCTCCACATCCGGCAGTATCTCCTCGATTGCCGACAGCGACGTTGCGGGATTCAATGTCACGCCCGGGTGTACGCCCAGCGAGCGGATACGCTGTACCGTGCGATGCAGATGCACCGCGGCCTCCACGTGCACCGTGATCCATGCGGCACCTGCGGCTGCAAAGGCCTCCACATAACGATCCGGATCGCTGATCATCAGATGGCAGTCCAGCGGAAGTTTCGTGATGCCCTTCAATGCCTGAACCACCGGCGGACCGATGGTGATGTTCGGCACGAAGTGGCCGTCCATCACATCCACATGCAGGAAGTCCGCGCCTCCTTCCTCCATCCTTCGGACGTCGTCGGCAAGTCGTGTGAAGTTGGCGGAGAGAAGGGAGGGGGCCAGATACACACGGCGGGTCATGCGAAGTCCTCCGGGTGTGGTTCGTCGACATCGTCGCTGTTGCCGTTCACGTCCGGCTCCTGAACATGGAGCAGGGCTGCGCGCGGGCCCTCCGTGAACGGCATCGGCATGGAGCGCCTGAGTGATTCCGCAAGCTCCGCAAGGCGGGCTTCCACCAGCGCGTTGATGGTCCCCTCGGGGTATTCGCCATGCTCATTCGGCATGCCGGCTGCAATGCCGGTGAGTATCTCGATCCCCTGATCGATGGAGGAGACGGAGTATACGTGGAACCGTCCTTCGCCAACCGCTTCCACCACTTCGTTGGAGAGCATCAGGTCCGAAACATTCTGCGTGGGTATCAGCACCCCCTGCGTGCCGGTGAGGCCGCGGATGCGGCAGACGTCGAAGAAGCCTTCGATCTTCTCCTTCACGCCGCCGATCGGCTGTATCTCCCCCCATTGATTCACCGAGCCGGTAACCGCCAGATCCTGCCGGATCGGCACGCGGCTCAGCGCGGAGAGGAGCGCATATACTTCCGTGCTGGAGGCGGAATCCCCCTCGACCCCGCCGTACGACTGCTCGAACACGATCGATGCGGAGAGGGCGAGCGGCCTGGTTTGCGCGAAGCGATTCCGGAAGAATCCGTTCAGGATCATCGTCCCCTTGTTGTAGATGCTTCCGCCGAGCTGCGCCTCGCGATCGATATTGATGATTCCCTGCGTTCCAACGGACACCGTGGCCGTGATCCGCGACGGCTTGCCGAAGCTGGTCTGGCCGGAGCTGTACACGGCCAGGCCGTTGATCTGCCCCACGCGCCGGCCGGCCGTGTCTATCATCATCACGCCGCTCGTGATCTGCTCCAGCGTCTTCTCCTTCCAGAGCGAGTTGCGATCGGCCATCATCACATACGCCTTCTCAACATGATAGCGGCTCACGATCTCCGCCCCCTCCGCCTCCGCCCAGAAGCTGGACTCGCGCAGCAGATCGGCGATGTCGCTGAATCGGAGCGAGATCTTCCTGACGTTGCCGGCACGCTCCACCGCATACTCCACAACAGCGGCAACACTCTCGCGCTCGAACTGCAGCAGGTTCTCCTCGTCGCAGATCCGCCGTACGAACCGCGCATAGTCTATCAGAATTTCATCCGTGCGATTGATCTCGTAGTCGAACTGCGCGTTGATCTTGAAGATCTTCCGGAAGTCCTCCTCACCGTCGAACAGCGCCTGGTACAGGCGCGAGTCGCCGATCATGATCACCTTCACGTTCAATTTGATCGGCTCCGGCTTCAGCGTGGATGTGGCCGCGCTCGAGGTCTGAAAGAAGCTCTCGATGGGCTGTATCTCCAGCTTCCGGTTCAACAGGATGCGCTTCAACGCCTTCCAGACGCCGGCTTCGGAGAGCGCGTCGGTGGCGTTGATGATCAGGTAGCCGCCATCCGCCTTCAGGAGCGACCCTCCCTTGATCTGCGTGAAGTCCGTGCTCCAGAATCCGGTCCGCTGATCGTAGACGCGTTCAATCGTGCCGAAGAGATTGACGAACGTTGGAGTGGTCTCGATGATGGCCGGGCTGCCGCTGGTGTTCGCGTTGTCCAGTACAACGTTCACCCTGTAGACCTTGAAGAGCTCCTGCTTGGCGGGATCTTCGTCCACCTCCTCCTCGCCCGCCTGACGAAACTTCTCCAGGTTCTCGAGAATGTCGTCGCGCACATCGTCCAGATAGCTCCGCACTTCGTCGAACGGAAAACGGGAGCGGAGATCGTCGATCGCCGGGAGTGTGATCACCTGCGCGGCGCCGTGCTCGTAGTCGGCAATGGAATGCTGAAACTCCTGCGAGAGCTGCATCCCCTGGCGCGCAAGATCGTAGAGGCCGGTGCTCAGCTTCTCGTACGTCGCCACGAGCTCCTTGGCCTGCTCTTCGGTAATGGTTCCGGCGGCGACCACCTGCCCGAGCGATTCAATGGGGACCGGCTTCTCGTTGATCACCGGAAGGATCTCCGGCTGAATCGCCTCCCCGTTCTTTCGCTGCCCGAGCGTGAATCCGTGCGGACGGAGGGTGGCATCGAATGCATCCAGCATCTCCCGTTCGCGACTCTGGAATTCCTCCACGATGCGCGTGCGCCCGGCTCGGAATTTCTCATCGTCGAACATTCGCGAGAGATGGAGGCGCAGATAGGTGATGGCTGCCCCGAGCGCCTTCTCGAAGCTGGCGGCCTTGCCGCGGGGGAACACCAGGAGCCGCGGCGAATCCGGATTGCGGAAGTTGTTGACGTAGGCGTAGTCGTGCGGCACGTTGAAGTTTGGGCGCATGCGCTCCACGATGCTCTTGATCGTGGACATGCGGCCGGTTCCGGCCAGGCCGCTGACGAAGATGTTGTAGCCCGGCGAATAGATCTCCGCACCCAGCGTGAGCGCCTCGATGGCGCGCCGCTGGCCGATGATGCCATCGAACGGATCGATGTGCGCGGTGGTCGGGAAGTCGAAGATGCCGGGGTCGGCATACCAGCGGAGCGAGCCGGAGGGAAGCTCCGGATGTTTCGGTGCCGGGATAAGTGTATCGTTGGAATCGGCCATGCGGGATACTCACGTAAGCTTGGCAAACAGCTGCGCAACCGGGCTATGCAGCCATGGCAGTCTGTTCGGCCCCGTATAATAACCATCTGGTGGTTGAACGGAAACATCGAACCGAATTCGCGACTGCATGCGAACGCAGTTCGTCACCACTGCATGGGTGAACGTACCGTATATTCGCGCGCTCAAACCAACGTAGCATGCAACATCATTCCGTCCGCACAGACTGGTCCGTGGCCGAGATCACGGAACTGTATCACACGCCGCTGCTCGCCCTCGTGGCACGCGCATCCTCGGTTCACACCGGGCATCACTCCTACCGCGACATTCAATGCTGCACTCTCCTTTCGGTGAAGACCGGAGGCTGCCCGGAAGATTGCGCCTACTGCCCTCAGGCAGCGCGCTACGCAACCGGTGTGGACGTGCACAGGCTGATGGATGTCGGCACGGTGACGGATGCCGCCCGGCAGGCCCGCGACGCGGGCTCCACGCGCTTCTGCATGGGGGCGGCATGGCGGGAGGTGCGCGACAACAGCGACTTCGATCGTGTTCTCGAAATGGTGACGAAGGTGCGCGCGCTCGGCCTGGAAGTATGCTGCACGCTCGGCATGGTCACGGCCGATCAGGCGCGGCGCCTGGCCGAAGCAGGCCTTACCGCGTACAATCACAACATCGATACGTCGAGTTCATTCTATGGCTCGGTGATCACCACGCGCGCGTTCGACGATCGCATCGATACCATCGCCAATGTGCGCGCGGCCGGGCTGAGTGTGTGCTCCGGAGGGATCATCGGCATGGGGGAAGGCGATGAGGACCGCATCGGATTCCTTCACACGCTCGCCTGCTTCGATCCGCATCCGGAGAGCGTGCCGATCAACGTGCTGGTGCCGGTGGAGGGAACGCCGCTCGCCGGCAGCCCCCCCGTCGATCCGTTCGATCTGGTCCGCATGGTTGCCTGCGCCCGCATCCTGATGCCGCGCTCGCGCGTGCGGCTGAGCGCCGGGCGCCTCTCGTTGAGCCATGAGGCGCAGGCGCTGGCATTTCTTGCCGGAGCCAACTCCATCTTCACCGGCGAGAAGCTGCTCACCACGCCCAATCCCGGCACGGACTCGGACCAGGATCTCTTCCACAAGCTCGGTGTTGTTCCAACGCAGCCATACAGCGTGGAGTTCACCATCACGGAATCGGCGGAGTAGCGATCATGCTCGCGCAACGGTTTCGCGATGAGCTTGCGCGGCTTGAACGCCGCTCGCGGCTGCGCTCGAGTGGGCGCCTCGATGCCGGCGAATTCTTCTCCAACGACTATCTCGGCATTGCCTCGCATCCGGCGATGCATGCCGCCGCCATGCAGGCCGCGCAGGCCATGCTTCCGGTGGGCTCCGGCGGCTCCAGGCTGCTCGCGGGGAATCACGGCGAACATCTGGAGGCCGAGCGACGGTTTGCCGCGTTCATCGGCCGCGAGCGTTCGCTGCTGTTCGGTTCCGGATATCTGGCCAATCTCGCCGTGCTCAGTGCGCTTCCCGGCCGGCACGATCTTCTCGTGCTCGATGCGGCTGCCCATGCATCGCTCAAGGAGGGCGCGCGCGCGTCGCTTGCCGCCAGGCGAACGTTCCGGCACAACGATCCCGATTGGCTGCGCCGCTCGCTGCAGGACCGCGAACGCTACGCATGTGCCTTCGTGGTGGTTGAGGGAGTGTACAGCATGGATGGCGATCTGGCGCCCCTTGCGGAGATGGCAGAAGTCTGCGCGGAGCTGGATGCGCATCTGATCGTGGACGAGGCGCATGCAACCGGGCTGTTCGGCGCCGGGCTTCGCGGCGTGCACGCGCTGTATCCGCAACTGCCGCCGCCGCTCCTCACGATTCATCCCTGCGGCAAGGCGATGGGATGCTCCGGCGCGTTCGTTGCAGCCGATGCCCTCACCATCGACTATCTGGTGAACACGGCGCGTCCCTTTCTGTTCAGCACCTCGGCGTCGCCGTTTCATGCGCATCTTCTCTCCGCATCCATCAACCTGATCGCAGAGCTGCACGATCGCGCCGCCGCCGTGCTGGAACGGGCCTCCCGTCTGCGCGCGCGGCTTGAAGGCCTGCGCCGATGGAGCACCGTTCGGTCCCCGGGTCCGATCGTTCCGTTGATCGTGGGCGATGATGCTTCCGCCGTGCGGGCGTCGCGGCATCTGCGGGAGCGGTACGGCATCACGGTGCCGCCGATACGCCCTCCAACGGTTCCCGAAGGGAGTTCCCGCCTGCGGATCACGGTGACGTGGGGCGCCGGCGAGGAACGCCTGGACTATCTGGCCGACGCGCTGCTCGCAACCGAAGACGAATGCGGAGGAGAGGATGAAGAGTGATGCGGGCCGGGGCCTCTATGTTGCCGGTACGGACACCGGCGTAGGAAAGACCGTGCTTGCGGCCATGCTGACGCTGGCGCTGGATGCATGCTACTGGAAGCCGGTGCAGTCCGGGCTGGACGGGGAGACCGACACGATGGCGGTGCAACGGATGACAGGGCTCCCCGCAGAGCGATTCGTGCCGGAGGCCTACCGGCTGGCCGCGCCGATGTCGCCCGATCAATCCGCGGAGCGCGACGGCATACGCATCGACTGCCTGCGCCTGGAACTCCCACGCCGTGAACGGCCGCTGGTGGTGGAGGGAGCGGGCGGGGTGATGGTGCCGATGAACCGTGAGACGCTGCAGATCGATCTGATCCGGCAATGGGGCCTGCCCGTTGTGCTCGCGGCCCGCACGGGGCTGGGCACGCTGAATCACACACTGCTGACAATCGAGGCGCTCGGCACGCGCGGTATTCCGGTGCTGGGCGTTGTGACGATCGGCGAGCCGCACCATGAGAACGCGCGCTCGCTGGCTGCATGGATGCACGTTCCGCTCCTCGGCACCGTTCCGCCGCTGGCCTCGCTCGATGCCGTGTCGCTGATGGAGGCCTGCCGAACGGCGCTTCCTTCTTTCAACCAATGGGCCCTCGAACAACGATGAACGGATCGAAGCGGACGAGCATGCACGTTGCCGATGCGCCGGCATCTTCCGGCGCGCCTTCGTGGGCTGCACTCGACGCGCGGCACGTCTGGCATCCGTACACCCAGATGCTCACCGCGCCCGTGCCGATCGACGTTGCCCGGGCGGAAGGGGCCTACCTGTACCGCAGCAACGGCACGGCGATTCTCGATGCCATCTCCTCATGGTGGGTTACGCTGCACGGACACGCACACCCGGCCATCGTGGCTGCCATCGCACGGCAGGCCGCGCAACTGGATCAGGTGATCTTCGCCGGATTCATGCACGAGCCCGCAGCGCGTCTGGCCGCGCAACTGGCAACCATCACCCCCGGCGATCTGGATCGCGTCTTCTTCAGCGATGGCGGCTCAACCAGTGTGGAGGTGGCGCTGAAGATCTGCATCGGCTTCTGGGCCAATCGCGGCGAACCGCGCACACGTTTCCTCGCGCTGGAAGGAGCGTATCATGGGGACACGTTCGGAGCGATGTCCGTCAGCGAACGGTCCGCGTTCACGCGCGGCGTTACTCCGCTCCTCTTCGAGGTGGAGCGGCTGCCGTTCGCGGCACCGGGAACGGATGGAAGCGCGATGCTGGATGCAGCGCGAGCCGCGCTGGCCGGCGGCGCAATCGCCGGCGTGATCGTTGAGCCGATGCTGCTCGGCGCCGCCGGCATGCGCATGTGGGATGCCGGCCTGCTCCGTTCGCTGGCCACGCTCTGCAACAGCCACGGCGTTCCGTTCATTGCCGACGAGGTGCTTACCGGATTCGGCCGTACGGGAAGGATGTTCGCATGCGAGCATGCCGATATCGTGCCGGATGTTCTCTGTCTCTCCAAGGGCCTTACCGGTGGACATCTGCCGCTCGGTGCAACGCTCTGCCGTCCGTATCTGTACGATGCCTTCCTGCATGAGGACCGTTCCCGCATGCTGTTTCACGGCCACTCCTTCACGGCCAATCCCATCAGTTGCGCCGCAGCGCTGGCGAGTCTGGATCTGTTCGAATCGGAGCCGGTGAGCCGGCGGATCGCCGCGACCGGCGCGCTGCATGCGGAGCGGCTTGCAGATCTCGAGGCGTGCGGATCGGTCTGCAACGTGCGGCGCTGCGGAACGGTTGCGGCATTCGATCTCCGCGCCGATTCCCAGGGCTATCTGAGCGACGCCGCCCGGGGCCTCGCCGCCCGCGCACTGGATCACGGCTTCCTGCTTCGCCCCCTCGGCGAAGTGCTCTACGTTCTGCCGCCGTACTCAACCCCTCTGGATGCACTCCATGAACTCTACGACTTCCTTCTCCGCGAACTCCGTGATTGATCTCCCATATGACGATGGCGCCGTGCTGGAGCGTGTCGAGACGTGGCTTCGAGATGTGGTGGGTGCCGGCCGCCGTCATGCACGACTGGCGAACACATTGTCCATGCTGGAACATATCGGCTCGGTGAAGATTGCGCGAAGCCAGGCCGGGAGCGCCATCACGCTGGGACGTCTGCAGCATCTCACCGAGGAGACGCGCCACGCCTGGGCTCTGAAGCGGATCGCGGTTGCAATCGATCCGGAGGGCATGATGCAGTACAACGAGGCCGCGCTTCTCGCCGGAGCCGCGGCGCGCGGCTACTTCGAGCGCCTGGATGCCGGTGTACGCGGTGTGGTTCGCGCGGCGCTCCCGGGCGACCTGCAGAACGAGGCCGCGTATCTGCTGGTGACATGGCTGGTCGAGCTTCGCGCTGCGTGGCTCTATCCGGTGTATCAGTCGGCGCTGGAAGCGTGCGGGGCGCGGCACTCCGTCCGGTCCATCATCGGCGACGAGGCCCGCCACTTGGATGACGTGAGGCAGGGGCTCGATGCCCTCCTCGGCGCCGGGTCCGAACTGCCGGACATGCTGCGGCGATACGAGGCCGGACTCTTCGAACGGCTTGCCGCCGCGATGATGCGGGCCGATGCCGTTTCGGTATCGTGACGATGCGAACGCTTTGTAGCACGCAGCCGCATCGATCTTCCCAACTGGACGTGTACATTTGCCCACGCCGGATTCGAACGTCCGGCATTTCAGTTATCCATGTTCCCGCCACCGGGCTCCGCACGATCTGCCCGCAGATATGCGCCCTGCCGCTGCGCGGGAACCGTAATCGATCCAGCCATGGCTAGCAACGCAGGTCAGTCCGCTATCTCGCTCGAAACCATCGTCTCGCTCGCGAAGCGTCGCGGCTTCGTCTTCCAGTCGTCGGAGATCTACGGCGGTCTGAACGGTTGCTGGGACTACGGCCCACTGGGCGTGGAGCTGCTTCGCAACATCAAGGAGGCCTGGTGGCGGGCGATGACGTATCGCGAGGACATAGAGGGGTTGGACGCCTCGATCCTGATGCACCCGCGCGTCTGGGAGGCATCGGGCCATGTGCAGAACTTTTCCGATCCGCTGATCGACAACAGGACAAGCAAGTCGCGCCATCGCGCCGATCATCTGATCGAGGGGGAGATCGAGAAGCTGCGGAAGAAGGGGCGCACGGAGAAGGCGGCGGAGCTGGAGGCGAAGCTTGCCGCCGCTGCCGATCCCTCGCAGCTCTATCAGTTGATCATCGAACACGAGATCAAGGATCCGATCAGCGGCACGATGGACTGGACGGAGGTGCGGCACTTCAATCTGATGTTCAAGACCTTCATCGGTCCGTTGGAGGATACATCCGCCGTTGTCTATCTCCGTCCGGAGACGGCGCAGGGGATCTTCGTCAACTTCGACAACGTGCGCCAGTCCACCCGGCAGAAGATTCCGTTCGGTATCGCGCAGATCGGCAAGTCGTTTCGCAACGAGATCAACACGAAGTACTTCCTCTTCCGGACGCGCGAGTTCGAACAGATGGAGATGCAGTTCTTCGTGAAGCCGGGGGAGGACGACAAGTGGTACGATTACTGGCTCGGCGAGCGCTGGCGCTGGTTCCAGGATCTGGGCATGACGATGGAGCGCCTTCGTACGAAACCGCACGACAAGCTTGCACACTACGCCAAGGCTGCCGTGGACATCGAGTACGAATTCCCGTTCGGGTGGGGTGAGATCGAGGGGATTCACAACCGCACCGATTTCGACCTGAGCCGGCATGCGGAATACTCCGGCAAGAAGCTGGAGTATTACGACGATCAGACCAAGGAGCGCTTCGTTCCCTATGTGATCGAGACGGCCGTCGGCGCATCGCGATCCACCATGGCATTCCTGGTGGACGCCTACCGCGAGGAGGAGGTGAACGGCGAGAAGCGTGCGGTGATGCGTTTCCATCCGCGCCTTGCGCCGTACAAGCTCGCGGTGCTGCCGCTGGTGAACAAGGACGGCATGCCGGAATTCGCAACGCGGATCTACCACGATCTGCAGCGGCATTTCAAGACGTTCTACGATGACTCCGGTGCCGTTGGGCGTCGCTATCGCCGGCAGGACGAAGTTGGAACACCGTTCTGTGCAACGGTGGATGGGCAGACGTTGGAGGATGGGACGGTGACCGTCCGCGAGCGCGACAGCATGGAACAGGTTCGCATCTCCGCCGATACGCTTCGTACATACGTCGTCGAGCGCGTCGGCCTGTAGCTGCCGCGTACGGGTTATTCTACTCCGATACATGAAACCGAACCCCGAAGGCATGGAGCATTGCCTTCGGGGTTTTCCGTTGTTGGCTCCGCTGCCCGCACAATTCAATTCTTCGGCGTCCTTCAGGATCATCACATCGGCATACCGTGCGGCCTTTCACGCGCAACGATGCGGCCGTTGTCCTGCATCTGCAGGCAGGCACGCACCGGCGCCATCCGCCTCCTGTACATTCCATCGGTAACATTTATAATGAAGTATTGTAGGACTGGCGCCGAAGGATTCGGTGCGATCATGATGTCGCAATGCGATACGAATGCGCGGCCGGGGGGGGCGCCGACGTGCCGGCCATACGGGCGTTGGTGCCGGATCGGCACCCGGTCCGGGCGCCGGCATGGCGCCTCCGCGGCCCGGGTGCGGCGTCAACTCGAGCCGGCCTGCGGGGCCGGTCGGGCGACGGCCGTGCCCATCCGCCGGGATGCGGTTTGGGGGGATCGTGGTGCGGGACTTGGCCGCTGCTGCCTGCTCCTCGCTGCCGGGAATCGGAACTGAGCCGCAACGGTGTACGAACCGGCACCTGCAGGCGGGGGACCGGTACGCGGAGCAGGGTCATCGGCAGGCCCGGGCGCATCCGCCGCCGCTGATCCGACCTGCATACATGTTGGAAATGTCGGAGATTCTATACCTTTGGTCCGCAATAGTCCGCGCACCCAATCTTGAGTTCGATGGGCGGTACGTCGCGGAAGAGTGCTGATAGTCTGTCACGGAGCCGGTCAGACGGTCGACACGGAGGACAACGATGGCGCGCAAGCGAAAGGATGATATCATAGAATCGGTTGAAGAGCTGGCGGAGTTGGAAAGCAAGTATCGTGGGAAGCCGGAGGAGGCTCGGGTCAAGGTGCTGCGTCTGCTGAAGGATGATCCCGATCTCGGTATCGACGAGGCCGCGGTGATCATCGGCTATTCCAAGCAGGCGGTGAAGCGGTGGCTGAAGGTGTATCGCGACGAAGGGCTTCTGCAGTTGCTCACCGGGGGCGGGCGGCGACGTGTTCCCAGCCAGGATCTCCAGCTGGGGCTGCTTCAGCAGAAACTTGCAGCGGGGGACTTTCAGGAGATCGGCGATGTGATGCACTGGATCTCCCAGCGTATCGTACCTGCCGGCCAGATCCGCCACGACCGGTCCGACGGCTCCCAGCATGCGCAGGGCTCCTCCACGAACGGCCACAGTGCCGTCATGCCGGCGGTGAGCATCGTTCCGGATAACGTCCTTCGTTTCCTCTCCTCCCTTGTCGGTGTCTCCGATGTGCAGTCGTGGACGTCATCCTTCAGGGAGGCGCTGCGGATACTGCTTGGCGATGTCGATCTGGTGAGCATCGGGATCAACGTGGAGTGCGATCTCCAGAACCCTTCGGCCTACCGGCCGAACATGGCGCTCTCGCAGAGCATCGTCTCCGGAACGGAAGCAATCGATTCCCTCCATCATTTGAACCGTGCCGACGAGAATCGCGATGAGGAACATATCAAGCGGTTCCTCGATAACCTCAGGCGACGAAAGTTCAAGTTCGCCGAGTACCACCCACCGGTAAGCTTCGTGTATCATTACGGCGACAATGCCTATCTCGGCGGCATCGTCCTCTGGCGCGAGAGGTCGTGGCCGCCGGTTTCGTCGCGGACGGTTGCCACCATGGAGAGCCTGCGCAGCTTCGTCGTGTTCCTGCTTTCGGACTTCGTTGCACGGCACCAACTGGCCCGGCCGATGGGCCATTCCTTTGCCGAAACCGTGGACGAGATTGCGATGACGGCGGGCCTTACCCTGCAGGAGCGCCGGATCCTGATGCTCCAGTTGCTGGGGATGGGATACGAGGAGATCGCCGACAATCTGAACATATCGCTGAACACCGTTCGCACCCACGTCCGGTCGATATACGAAAAGACAGGAGCGCGGGGCCAGACCGATCTGGTAGCCAAGTATTTTACGCTGAAGATTGAGTCCACATAAGTCTATAGATATTAGTCTCGTAGCGATGAAAATCGCATTCGCATGCGAGTGACTTTGATACCGGTATAGGGCGATCTTTGCACCGGTGCTAGTGCCCATGCGTGCCGGATTCTCTCAACCACACCACCTACCACCGTCCGGGCGCTGCCAGGCACGAGTACCGACTCTCTCTCTATCTCTCTCCACTCGCATCAACAGGGGTACGCTATGAAAAGAGCCATTATGGCCCTTGCATTACTGCTCGTGCTCTCCGTCAGATGCTGGTCGCAGACATCTTATTGCGTTGATCAGAACGCCACACCGATCGACTCGATTTCGGTGGATGTCGCTCTTGGTTCGAGTTCCCAGATCATCAGCGAGATATGGGTAACGCGTTCTGCCGGCGGCCAGATCCAGTATGTCGTCAATCCTCAATTGATCTACTTCTCAGGAGATGGATCGAAGGTGGATGCGATGTCTACGACACAGATCTTTGACTTGGTAGCACAGGCAGCTGTTTCCGAGGGAATCTCCCTTGGATACACATCCTGTCCGGGATCGTGCACGTCGCCTGCAACGGCGATCGTCCGGATTCCGGCATGTGTGCTGCGAACCGGCACCGGAATACTCACACACTTTACCGTGTGCAGTGGAAGCGGTTGCTGTGTTCGCGTCTACGACGTTTGCTGTCCAAATGGAGCTGGGGCGCCAAGCGTCACACTCTCGAGTTCAAGCAGTCCGGGGTGCTCACCAACTTCCGGCTGCGAATCCACCTGTCCATGATGTGCGCATACGCCACATCGTACACCATGGCGAATGATAGGTGGCTCGTTTATCACTCCGAACACCGCTCGATGCGGTGGGTCAAACGCGATCATTCGTCCAACAGAGAGGTTATGTATGCATAGAATCCTTACAACGATATGCTTCGCCGCCATCGTGGCGATTGCAGTCCCTGCCGCGCTTCGTGCTCAGACCGGAAAGCAGAAGGTGATGATTGTGGCGTGGGAGCAGAAGGGATACCTCGTAACGGAAAACGGAGGCGGAAGCTGGAGACTGGTTGCGGCCAGCGAAGTTGGAAGCCTCCCCGAGAATATCCAGGCTCTGCTGAAGACCAGCGGCAGCAACGAATCCGCGAATCAGACCGCTGTGGTTCCGAATCCCTCTACCGGACAGGTCTCCTTCCGGTACAACCTCTCGTCGCCGGGTGATGTGGCAATCACCCTGTACGACGGGCACGGAGCCGAAGTCATGCGTACGGCAGCCGGCGCAACAACGGCCGGCTACCATTCATACAGTGTCGATCTCTCGAGCCTCCCAAGTGGTGCATACTACTATCGCATTGCCAACGGTGAGGGTCCCGTAGGCAATGGGACGGTAATCATCACCCGCTAACAGGGATGGACGGTGATACCCAGCAGTAGCCACCCGGTTTGTTGAGCCGCAGTGAGATGAACCGTGTGGGTATCACCGTCCTGGCTCAGCCGCAAAAGAGATCGCAGCGCCGAGAAGGGAAGTCCTGCTCGTATTCGTGAATCCCGGCCGATTCTTCGGTCGGGATTCGCTGCTTTTGAGCCTCAAGTTCGTTGCGCGATCCCTGGATTCCATAGGATGCGAGTGTCGAGGCGTATGCGCGCCGTCGGGGTGAGCGTGCTGTCAGGATGAGCGTGCGTCAGGGTGAGCGGTGCTGGGACGGTGAGTGATGCTATGAGGGTGAGTGATGCTCTGTGACGGTGAGTGATGCTCTGTGACGGTGAGTGATGCGGTAAGGGCGGGCGTCACCGACGGCGTGGGCGTTATCGAGGCGTGAACCCCATGAGACGGGAGCGGCCGGCGCCTTTGGGCGCGATCGCACTGTGTATACCAACTCATACCAATGTAGTGCCTGCATCTGCAGACGCGGCGACGGAGGGAAGCCGGATGCCCTCAGCGGTGGAACGGGAACGGCGCCGCCGGGCCGGACGGGTTCTCCGGGCACAGGTACCGGGAGCCAAAAGGTTGACGGCGGTATTGCGTCGGTACGCATGAATCGTTGGGGGAGATTCGTATCTTGTGCTCGCTTTCCCCGCTCTATCGCAAGGGCATTCCCGATGACGGCGACGCATTCGGGCTGCACTGCGGCAGCACGAGGCGGGCGCCATCAACCGATGCTCTGCATCAATGGTCCGCTTTGTCGTTGACCCCCCGATGGAGCCGCAACAAGGAGTTCGAAATATGCCACGCAGGCGGGATGCAGTAATCACCGAAAGTTCCGAAAAGCTTCAACGTCTGGAATCCGAATATCGCGGCAAGCCTGAAGGCCAGCGTCTGGCAACGTTGCGGTTGCTCCGGGAGCGCCCGGATCGTCCGATCGAGGAGATCGCCACCATGGTTGGCTTCTCAGCTGCCACAGTGAAGCGCTGGCTGCGGGCCTATCGTGAGGGGGGGCTGGCGGCCGTGCTGGACCGCCGGGCCGGCGGCAAGGATGGGCAGCGCTTCGATGCCGGATTGAGCACGCTGAAGCAGAAACTTCTCAACGGCGACCTTTCCAATCTCGAGGAGGCATACGCCTGGATTGCAGATTACCGGCGCTCCCCCGGAACCCGCAAGATCGCGCAGCAGGCGATTCATCGCGCGCGTCCCTCCGGAGCGGCCGCGCAGGAATCGCCGGGAGAGGAGGCCGATGGGGCTGCCAACGCCGAGGCAATGCGCCAGCTCTTTGTGGATCGTCTGACGGCGGCAGTGGTGAAGGAGTCCGAACGCGTCGATATCGGCGCGTTTGCGGACTGGCTGCGGGGCGTCAATGGTGCCATTGCCGGCGTGTTCGATGATGTCGATCTGGCCCATTTCATCCCCAACGTCAACGTCAACCTGTGGAATCCCTCGGACTATCGGCCTACGATCGTTATGGCCAACGGAGGGGATTCCGAGCCGCTGATGGCTCCGATCTCCAGAGAAGAATGGAACAACGACGCGTTTCATATCCAGAGGATGCTGAAGCAGCTGGCCGATCATCGGTTCAAGGCTGATCGGTACCATCCACCCAAGGCATTCGTCTATTACTATTGCGACACGGCATACCTTGGGACGCTGCTGTTGTGGCGTGAACTCGGCAAGCCTCCCATATCGCGGCAGACGCTGGAGATCCTGGACAGCCTCGCTCCGACCCTCAAATTTGTCCTGATAGATCTCGTGGCGCGACATATGGCCGTCTGGCCGCACATGCACACGCCAACCGAGACGGCCAGCCATCTGGCGAGGAGTTTTCAGCTTACGCCGCAGGAGACCCGGATTCTTGTTCTGCAATTCGTCGGGCGTAGTTACGAGCAGATTGCCGAGATTCTGAACATCTCGCTGAACACTGTTCGCACGCATGTCAAATCGATCTATGCGAAGTCCGGCACGCATGGGCATTCGGATTTCACGGCACGATACCTGACTCCGCTTGCGGACATTGAGGCCGGCAATGGCGGCGTACATTCGCCCGGCCGGATACGGCGCGGCACCCCGAAAACCCAGGAGTAGCCGTGCCGCAGGGCTTCCGGCCGAAGGAGCGTTTCTCTCGAACGCCGGAGTCAGGATGGACGTTGGGCGGGTTCCCCCACATGCACGCATGGGCATCCGATTCCGGAGATCAGCCCGGTTGTGCGGGGAACTGTTTGCGCATGCTGCACCTCGATATGCGCATGCAGGAAGCGGTCCGCGGCGGCATGTGAATGCCTGCTGACCGTTGGATGGAGAAGGCCGTACTCCCGGCGCACCACATGCCCTGGGTGCGGATACACCGCCGTGAGCGGAACAAGCAATTGCAACACCACCGCAGCCACAGCTGTTCACCGACCGGTTAACGATCCGGTTACACCGTTTTTAGTGTCAGTGATTCGTATCACGAAGGCGAATATCACCCTAAGATGTGAGTGACTTCGGCATCGCGACGAGGCCATATTTGTACTGAACACAGGAGATGCATGAGAGAATTCCGGGCCGTCTCCGCGCCGCATGCTTCCAGGTGTCCGATGAGAGAGGGCACCGGGCCGAGCATGCGGCCAGAGTATCCTTCCGGGATAAGCGTGTCCGGGAATGCGAGTTCGAATGCACATGATCAGTTGCTCTGTATGGCGGGCGTCGGTGGTAGAGCCTGTGGGGATGCAGGTGTCTTACTTTCCATGACTTGACATGGGGTCGGGACCCGTGCGGCTCCGATCCGCAACCTGAGGGAGGTGTCCATATGAGCAGTAACAAACTGAGGGGAAGCGTTCTATGCATCCTCATGCTATCGGCAGCAATGCTGACACGTGCAAACGCGCAGAACAATCCGTGTGTCGATCCGGGATCGCAGATCATCGGGCAGTTCAAAGGAGAAGCGCAGCTCTCCGCGAGTGGAAAGTCGACGACGTCGATCTGGGATGTGATAGTAACACGCACGGTGAGCGGAAACATCGCACTGTCGGTCGATAGCAGGTCGATTCGATTTAGTGGGGACAATGAGGGCATTGACAATACAAGCACGCTTGCGCTGTTCGATCTGATCGACATGGTCTCGATTTCACAGGCGATTAATCGGGAGTTCATACCATGTCCGGTTCCGTGCGACCAGCCGCTGTTGGTGACGATCGCATCGCAGGCATGCGTTCAGAGGGCTGGAAGCGGCATATCTACCAGTTTCATGCAAACGTGCGGCGATGCATGCTGTACGCGAACGTACTCTGTCTGCTGTCCATCGGGAACGGCGTCACCGACGTTGACGCTCATACGTGTCGATAATCCGGGTTGCGCGGCGGGTTCATGCCAGTCGACCTGTCCGTAGAGATGGAGAGAGCTCTACGGCGGCGGCCGGCCGGAACACGACAATGGACCGTTGCCGCTGACTGTACTCACGTATGAATTTCTGTCGGTGCGGCTTGCCCGCTTGGAAGCATGAATGCCGGCACTGCGGCCGGTGCGTTTTGCACCGGCCGCAACCGGCGGACCGGAGTTTCACATGATCCGGAAACGGTTGTCCTGAAGCTTCCCAGACCGCGTGGCACTGTTGCGGTGCCGGCAGAGGATGGCCGATGTCGGTCAGGCGTTCACGTTTGCCGGCGGAGGCCACAGGCGGCCATGCTCTGCACAGGCGGCCATGCTCTGCACAGGCGGCCATGCTCAGCGCCGGGACCCGGTGCACGGAGAACGAGCGCAGTCGATCCGGGGCTCCATGCGGGGGATGGCAGGTGTGTCCGGCGCGCGTGTGTTGCGGGAGAAGATCTTGCCTCGCGGCCGGAAAGGGGGCGGGAAGGCCCGCAGCATGTCCGGCCCGGATACCGTGGGTGTTCGGCAATCGAGGGGAGGAACTTCCGGCCCATCGGGAGTTGGAGGCGAATGGCCCAACCCAAACCGGATCTGAAGACCGCCTGCTTGCCGGGATTCCGGTACGGTGCAGGCATCTGGACAACGCGTCGCTGGTACACTCGTTCATTGAGGTCGAGAGGCCGTCAAGGCATTACACGGCATGGCAGACATGCCGCAATATTTGAGCCGGCCGGGCAGGTATCCCATCCGCGATCGATACTAAATGGGGGGAGCATCGATCATGGTATAGTTAACCGGGCGCCTGCCGGGTAGTATGGCGGTGATGCGAGGTGCGGACCACGAATGTGCTCTAACGTGTGGGGGCACTTGTTCGTTCTCGCGTCACCGCCCGGCTTTTGTTCGAAGCGCGCCGGGTGGTTCATCCTCCGAAGCCGATCTCTTCATGCGGCGTCGGGTCGCAGTCCGCATGGTGATTCCGGCATGCGTCGCCCTGCGCCGGCACTGGAGATCTGCGGAGATCTGCCGATCGGACCGGCGTTCCGGCGCATCGCGTTGCAGGGGGTGCCGGATAGCGGGCCCCGCTCGACCGCGAACAACGGAATGGAACGTCTCGAGCGGTGGAAACCCGAACGGGAGACTGGAGCCCGGAGGCGGCGGAGCCCGGAGGGAACGGAGTCGGGAGGCGGCAGGCCCGGAGGCGGCAGGCCCGGAGGTGGCGGAGTAGGGAGGGAGCGGAGTCGGGAGGCGGCGGAGCCCGGAGACTCATAAGCGGCAACCCGGTTCGGAATGATAGGTGTTGTGAGGGGGTCGTCGGCAGACCCCATGTCGGTTAAGGGAGATAGCGTTCTCTGCAGCGCTATCTCCTTTTGATATCTGCCGGGGCTGAAGCTTCATACGAATTGTAGAACAGACGACGGATCGGTGCGACAGAGGACGTCAGTATTCCGGAAAACAGTAATTTCTCGCGCCATGTCAACCCGCGAGACCCTTTCCAAGGACGAGCGGCAGGCTCGTAGCCGCAAGGAGGACTATGAGCTTGTCGCCCAGGCGCTTCAGGGCGACCAGAGCGCCTACTCCCGTTTGCGCAACAAATACTGGCGCCCGATTCATACCATGCTCGGCAGGATGATTCGGGACAAGAACGATGCTGAAGACCTGACACAGGAAGCCTTCATCAAGGCATTCAACTCGTTGGCGAGCTTCAACACGGAGTATGCCTTCTCCACGTGGCTGTACAAGATCGCATCCAACAACTGCATCGACTACCTTCGCAAGCGTCGGCTGCGCACCGTCTCGATCGATGCCCCGGTTCAGACGCGCGACGGTGAGGTGCAGATGGAGTTGATCGATCCCGATGCGCAGCGTCCGGATGTTCCGCTCACATCCGCGGAGCGCACGGCCGTGCTTCAGGAGGCGATCGCGAACCTGCCGGAGAAGTACAGGCTCGTCATCGAGCTCCGTCATACCCAGGAATTGGAATACGCCGATATCGCGGAGCAGCTTTCCCTGCCGCTCGGCACGGTGAAGGCGCATCTCTTCAGGGCCCGCGCGCTTCTGCTCAAGCGATTGCAGGGGAAGATGGTGCACTTCGAGGAGGACTAGATTGCGATCGGAGTAGTAGTTGTTCGGGGTGCCGGTACGGCTGCATTCCAGGTCTGTATCGCCGGCGAGCCGGCATCCGCGCCCAGCCGCCGCATGCTCCCAGCCGGCAATCCGCATCGCGATGTCCGGCTGGCTGCTACATCAGGATACGCCAGCGATAGAAGCCGAGGAAGTAGGGGTTGGATGCCACCGGATGCCACCGCGGATTCGGGTGGCTGGCAAGCTGTGCAAGCGTCAGGCGCTTCACGATGCCGGGTTTGTTGCCGTCCGGCCCCGTATGATAGATCGTATTGCCATCACCCAGATAGATCATCGAGTGATAGGGCCATTCGCTTTCCGTGTCGTTGAGATAGAAGATCACATCGCCGGGGAGCGCATCGCCCGCATTGCGTGAGAGAAAGCAGAGCGAATTGTCCTTCAGTCGCGCTGCCTCCGCGTATTCCTGGAATTGATCGAGCGGAGAGCGGGACGCGGATGGCCTGTTCCCTACGGCCATGGCAACCGGTCGGCCTTCCTCATAGGACGGCCCGTCCTCACGCCCGGGTTCGCGTTGAACGGCGCTGCTGCGTTCGGTCCCTTCATGCTGCCCCGCCGCTCCATCCTGCGGCTCGCGGATCCCGGCGTTGAACACGTGCGTCCCAACCAGCGGGATCGCCGGATAATTGTACTTCCGTACGTCCGGAATCGCCGACGTCACCAGCCACTCCCTGGAACGGAGCCAGGTGTTGTCGTGCCGCTTCAGCGCCTCGCGATAACAGTAGCGCAGCAGGCCGGCGCAGTCGCGGTCGTGCCAGCGGTCGTCGATATGATGCGCCTGCGCCACCGCGATCGTGGTGAACCAGCGGCGGAACGCGTTGCGGTCGCTCTCCGCGGTCAGGTCCATCGCGTCGGGATAGCCGTTGTGATTGCGGTCGGCGAGCGACGGCATCAGGTTGAGCCGCGCCTCGATCGGTCCAGGTGCGCCGTAGATTCGAACCCGTACAACCACCGTTCCGGTCTGGATGCCGGCGCGCGCGCGATAGGTAAGCGAATCATCCTGCGGCACCAGCGTTATCAACCCGGAGCCTTCCACGATCTCCACACGCGGCGCGTACGGCAGCGCGTGCACATTGAGCCGGTTGCCGAAGCGCGAGATCAGCCTGATCTCCAGAATCGCGGAGGAACTGTTGTCCGCCGGTATCGTTGACGGCGTGAACGCCACGTCGAAGTCCATCCTGGAGGAGTCCAGCGCCCGGTAGCCCCAGATGCCTCCAACAACCAGCACTGCCGCCACGGTCGCCCATATGCCGGCCCGCATCATGTTCCGCCGCAGTGAGCGGGATTTCCTATCGGCCTTGGTCTCTTGCATGCCTCGATCGTCCGCTACCGTTTCGCCACCAGTTTGCCGTCGCCATGGCGCAGGCCATCATCCACCTTGAACGTCCACTCGATCCGGTCGTACAGCCCGAACGCGTTCCGGAGCGGGTCGATGCGGCTGTTGATCTCCGCCGGTGAATAGGTATCCCTGCGGAGCAGATAGCTCTTGAGATACTTTGTGGCGTTCGCGGCGAACGCATCAACACCCAGCGAACCGCTGAAGTAGTTGTCCGTTGCGCCGGTTCCTCCCTGCGTGTTCTGGATCGCCGTGGCGCCGGTGCGCAGCAGCGACGGTGTGGACGTGATCAGCAGTGTGTTATTGACCACGGCAAAGCTGGGCTGCAGCTTGCGTTCGCGCATCAGGCTGTCGTTCGTCGTGGTGTCGCTGGCAATCCAGAGCCGCGTGCCGGTGCCGGGAAGCGTTTCCGGTGTGTAGACGAGCGACGTGATGCGGCCGAACAGCACGCGCAGTGTGGAGTCGAACCGGGCAGGGGCGGAGCGAAGCGGGATCGCCGCCAGCACGTTGAACGACGTGTTGGAATAACCGTACGGCTGCTTCAGGTGATCGATGCCGCCATAGCCCAGCGCGAACGACGGCGAGAGATAGGGAACGATCTGCTTGCCGATATCCATCTTCGCCAGCCGTGCGAGCGAGTCGATCGGATTCTTCCCGAGCGAACGGACGTTCACGATGTAGCGCCACACGGCATCGGGATCGTCACCGCTGATGACGCTCCAGCCCATCGTGCCGCCGAACGCCGCTGCCAGCGCGCCGGCGCGCGCCGCGCCGTCGTTCATCAGCACCGGCCGGTGCAGCGTGCGGGCAAGCACACTGAGCCTCCGGGCGGCGGGACTCGAGGAGCCGGTGACGTCGAAAAAGGTTGTTGGATTGAACCATGCGAAGAACACGTCACGCTCTCCGGTCTGGTCCACCGCGCCGTACAGCTTCGCGAACTGCGGATCGATCGCCATCGAATTCTCATGCTCCGTCTGGAACGTCCGTACCGCACGGCTGATCAGCCCCGTGTCCGTGCAGGCAACGAAGTAGTCTCCTACCACCGCGTAGTTCAGCGTCCTGCCGCTCTTCCTGTTCTCAACCGATGAGAGCGTGGCGCCATTCACCTCCCAATGCCTGATGCCGAAATCCTTGCCGAGCTTGCTGAAGATGTCGATCATCGTCTCCGCCACCGAGACGTTCTTGTCCTTGAAGCTGACGATCAGGTACTCGTTCCCGTACTTGGCAAGCATCGTGCCGTCGCGGAAGAATCGTTCGGGCGAGAAATAGGGGGCCATGAAACCCATCGTCTCCCCAAGTCGCGAGCGGAGCGACGCGAGAGTCTTCAGCATCGGAAGCTGCCACGCATCCTTCGGAACGGGGCTGCCGTCCAGCGCCTTCATGAAGCGCGAATCGTTCAGCCTCCCGATCACATCGTCCATGTTCGGCACCGCCATCACATACTCGGCGCCTGCAGGGAGGAAGAGAGCGGACTCGCACGTCTTCGAGGTGGTGTAGTCCGCATCGTTGCGGCTGTGCTCGCGGAACGAGAAGTTCAGGTCCGGCTCCGCCCGTACAACCGTGAGCGAGCTCGTGCGATAGCCGCCGAGCGGCGTGTGCGCGGCGGGGTCGGCAAGGAGACTCTTGTAAAGCGAGTCCAGGAACGCTCCTCCCTTCGGTGTCCCCAGCGCGGCGATCGATGCAATCGCAACCTCGTACTGCTCGTCGCGCAGCGAATTCAGATTCCGGCGCAGCAGTGCCAGCGCGGCATCCTTGTTCTGAAGCTCACGCGCCTTGAACAGCGCCACCTCCCGGGCCGGCTCGCCGTTGTGCGATGCCAGGATATCATCCAGCACGCGAAGCCTGCGCGCATCATCCAGCGAGCCGTACGTTCCGCCGGCCGTGCGCTCCTTCACCATCCTGTCGAACAATGCCATGTAGCTCGGCACATCAACCATCGGGCTGACGTTGTCGGGGTCGTAGTCCCACATCACATAGCCGGCGAGTGCCCCAACACTGCAGAGGATAACCGCGAGCATGATGAGTAGAAAACGTCGCATGGCGTGATCCTGGTTACTGGAGGAGTAGTTCGGTCAGGCTTGCCGGATCGGCGGAAGCGAAGAATGGCACGGCGAACCTGGCGCCGGTGCCAAATATACAGGAGCGGGGATCAATGGCCGACGCCCGCCTGTGAGAAAGCTCGGTGCGAATCGTGATCGCGGCCGGGCGACTGCCGGCCACATGCCTGCGGTGCGTCCGTCCCGTCGGCATCCACGATACTCTGCAGCGCCCGCCGCACGGCGTCAGGCCGATACCGGCCTCGGCGGTCCTTCAACGGACTTTTACAGCACCTCGTACTTCCTGGAATCCTTGTGCAGATGGATCACATGGAAGCGGATGAAAAGACGATACCCCTTCAGCGCGGTTGAATCCGATGCGCCGATCGCTCCCTGGAATCGGGCGAGATCGTACATGCCGGCGGCCATGCGGATGTCGCCATCGAGTTGCGGATAGTTGTTCTCCATCACCAGCGTATGCTCCCCCGCAGGATCGAAGACGCGTTCAACCGATATCCGCGCCGGTGCCGTAGCGTTGTCGTACGTGAACACGTTCCCGTCGAGGGTTACTTCCTTCCTCTCCATGTCCAGTGAACGGGTCTCGGTGTAGCAGTCGCGCACCTTCGGCGCAACCGACGGGGTTACGATCAACACCGTATCGGGGCTCGGCATCCTCCAGTAGTGCGTGGAGACCTTGTCGTCAACTATGTAGTGGAAGACGAGGCGTACGCCGAATGTATCGCGCGTGTAGGTGAGCCGGCTCAGGTTCGTGCGCGTCTGCTCAACCAGCAGACCGGAGCCCGGCGTGGAGTCGCTGAGTTGAATCCTGATATTGGTTGGCGTTTCCCGGATTACATCGAACGTGACGGTGCAGGTGATGTTGGGGTTCAGATAGACCATGGACTGATGCATCACGAGGTCAGCGCCGCACTTGATCGCCGGCTGGGCGTGCGCCGTGGCTGCGAGACAGAACAGAACCGCGAGCGGGAGAGAGACCGAAACGAGTCGCTTCATACGAGACCCCATTCAGGAGTTGAATGTGTGACTGGAAGCGGGGATAGAGCGCATAAACATACGGCAATGACGGCGCGAAAGGAAGAATGCCGGAGAGGGGGAGGAGAATTGGCCGGTGCCTCAACGGGGGCGGAAAGCCGCCGGCCGGCATGCGAGGTGCAACCGGGGCCGTCGGGCCTGCTGCCTGGCTCCGAAAAGATCGCCGCGCCCCGACTCCGTCGGGACTGTTACTGACAACAGGCATTGAACATCACATCTATCGATCGTCGTTGCGAGAAGTTCACGCCGGGCAGAGTCAGGGTATTCCTCTGCACTGACCGTCTCAACAGATACTCCTCGCCCTGAACGGGCGACGGTGGAACGCCCGGAGCGTAGGCCGTGGGCAATGGGCTGAGCGGTTGTGTCGGTAGCCCTGAAAGGACGACAGATGTCAGCCAGGGTCGCTAGACCCTGGGGTGCGAGAGCCACAATGAGGCCCGAGCCCTGGAAGGGCGACAGATGTCAGCCAGGGTCGTGAGACCCTGGAGGCCGAAGCCACAATGATGCCGAGCCCTGGAAGGACGGGTGCAATCGTGCGAAAATCAACAGATCGGGCAGATTTTCAAGAAATCGCCTCTATTTTCGCGCACGGATTGAGCCGGAACGTGCCGTTTGACGCTGATGAACGGGCAACGAACGGGCAGTCGGGGAGCTGTTCGGAGAGCTTGGTGTGGTGGTGGCGCGCCGCTTGATTCGGTCTTCCAGTTCCTGCCCGCTTGGTGTCTTGCGGTAGAACCGGTCATCGGTGTCCCTGTCATGGCCAACCACATCGCAGATATCCTGCCGGTCCCACAACAGAGTGTGTTCCATCCACCATATCGCGGTCTTCCGCATACAGTAGAGGGTCCGTTCCCCCGGCACAATGCCAGCCTTCCGAACGGCGCGCCGGAACAGACGGTTCCAACTATCACTGTCCGGATCATCCGGAAACAGATAGTCGGGACGTTCCGGTGATGCCGGGAGGGCAAGCATGCGGTCCAGCAGTTCGCGGAGGCCAGGCACCGCGAGAACCGGCACGTGGCGCGTCTCGCCCTTCGCCGTGATTGTCAGGTAGTTCTTGCGTGCCTCCGTGCGTGTGAGCCGGAAAAGTTCGATGCGCCGGAATCCTCCGACCGAAAGCAGTTCGGTCGCAAGCGAGTAGTGCGGAGCCGGTTCAATCTTGCGCATCGCGGCAAAGATCTTCTGTGCTTCCTCCAGTGTCCACTCCGCCTTGGTCGTGTACTGCTTCCGCTTTGGCTTCGGCAAGGCCCGCATCGGGTTCTTGTCAAGGAATTCTTCGGAAACGATCCAGTCAAAGATCGCTCCGACGTAGTCGTAGTATTTCGACCGCGTGTCACTGCTGAGCTTCTCAAGAACGTTGCATTCGTTCAGCATCGCCTTGATCGCCGCGTACGCACCATGCCGGTCTTCCCGCGATGCCGCATTCCATGACACCTGCCGGATGATGAAGAACTTGATAGCACGTGCGTACCAATCCTTCTTGTCCTCAGAGAAGTGCGGAAAATGCTGCTCCTTGAACGTGGCGACGAGTGCATGCAGGTCCACGGACGTTTCACGTACTGCCTCCTCGGAACGAAGGTGCTCTGGAATGACTTCGCTGAAGTGTCTGGCAAGTTTGCGGAGAAGCTGCCGCACCTGTCCGTTCTCGTCGGCGTCGGGGTACTCCGGAACAGTCAGGCCGAAGCGGCCGGCGAGTTCAAGCGCAAGCAACCACTCCTGTACAGCCTTGAGAAGCTTGAGACCGAGGCGCTTGTTGGCTGGGATGAATGCGAAGCCAAGCGCAATCTCCACATCTGCGACGCGCATGGAGGCGCGTTTGATTCGACCGGGTCCGCGTCCGCGGATGTGTCCCGGCTTCCCGTCGATGAACCAGAGTTCATATTTCCGGGGTTGGGCCATAGAGATTTCCCTCCATTGTTCAACAGGGATTGAAGTATGGGTGAATGTGAGCGGGGTTAGCGAATGCGGCGGCAGAACGAGACGGCAACGCCAACGATGGTAAAGGCGTCCGCACGAAAGTCCTCCGAGCGGCTGAAGACGTCGGCACCGAAGTACGACACGAGGTTTGGCGGTTCCAGCCTGCGCACGGCAAGGATGCCGTCCGGCATGCGGATCACCACAACATCACCGGGTTGCGGCGTTGATGTTGGGTCGACGACAACGACATCACCGAAGACAATGCCAATGCCGTTGAGCGCATCATCCATGACGCGGAAGAAGACCGCCACTTCGGGCCGGTCTGACAGGTAGCGATCAACGTGTTCACGAGTATCCATACGGCTGAGTGTGGGTCCATGTGCATGCGTATGCATCCGGGGGAGAGCGCTCGAGCCGCGTATCGGCGGTTCATCATGTCCGGACACTGCCACATCAAATTCCTGTTCATTATTGCGGCCTCCAGCAAGCTCCTGCAGGGGCTTGTCCGGAGCCGGTCCCTCGATCACCGCGAGTCCGGTGGCCGGTCTCGCGTCATCGGTGAAATACAGTTCGTTCAGATCAATATGGTTGTGCAAACAGAAATTCCTGATGAGTTCATCATTCAGGGAATTTCTACTTCGCCAGGTTGACAGCGTCTGTACCGGAACTCCTAATCTCTCAGCCAGCTCCCTCGTACGTCCGCGTTCATCATCACGAATTCCCAACCGCCTGGCCAGATGCTCAAGTATTTCACGGCTTGAACGAAGCCGTCCTGTTGTTGTTGGCTTGTGCATGGCTCCCACAATGAGTGCGTAAGAGTTGATGTTTGTACGCAAGTTGAGTTAAAATCTTTGCGATCGTACGCGTATTGCATTATATTGACGCCCTCTTTTCCCTAGAGCGGCGTTTGTACTCATTCCGCCTACAAACTTAAGTCAAAGTGAATACAAACGCAAGTGCAATGCAAGAAAAACTTAACGCCCGTGAAGGACGGAACTCCACGGTTCCTCCTGAAGATGCCGCCGCGATCTGGCAGTTGCTGCACACGGCGGAGTTCCGGGGCATCATTGCGGAAATCGCCAGCGAACGCGGAGTAACGCACTCCGCCGCGCACCAAGCGCTTCGGCGTGGATCTGTCGCCTACATCGCACGTGCGATTGCGAAGATCACCGAGCGCCGCAGGCAGAGCACCGCACTCCGGAGGTTGCTCGCAGACGTGCCCGGTGAGTCACCGGAGCACTCCTCAGAGGACACGGGATAATTCTCGACACCAACGGTTCTGCGCCATGGCCGAACACGAGAAATACGACGCGAAATACGTCGCGCGGGTATGCGGCATTTCTGTCAGCACCGCGCGCCGTCTGATGAAGGAGGGCCGCATCCGCACCATGAATATCACCGGGCGCGGAAGCAAACAGCACCTCCGCACGTTGCCGGAGTATGTGGAGGAATTCAAGCGCGAGGAATTCCGGCGCGCGCCACGTATCCGCTCCCTCGTTCCCCGCCGTACCCGAAGGGGAACACAGGCGGGCACCACTACGGTGGAGACACAACGGCCGGGATCATCATCCGGTGTTGTCGTCACCGACACACCGTATCAGGACCCGGTGGTTACCCGAACCACACACGGGGCGCAACGATGATTGAGACGCTGTTTCACCGAGGCGGGGATGGCTCCTCGCAGATCGGCATCGTGGTGATCGGCAACGCTCCGCCCGATGTTGTGGCGACCGGCCATGTATGCGCCTGCTACTACGTCCGCTTCCGTGTGCGCATCGCCGGAGGCATCACCCAGATCTATCACCTGCACGTTCCGCACGTTCCGGACGGCGCGCTCTTCCCGACACTCGACACGGTTGCCGGTGAACTTCGGCGAGCTGCAGCGGTCCTTCGTGCTGAACACTACTTCGACACCGAGGCCCCGATCGAAATCCTTGACTTCGCCCTTGTGACGCTCGCGCGTCCGGGCGAAACGGACGCCATTCGCGTCGTGCCCTCGCTCGATGAAGCGAGATGGCCCGGCGTTACCTGGACACTCAACCATAACACCAACACGGAGACGAACACAATGGGATTCATCAACGGCAACGACACCGGCCTGCAGTATGCAAACGTTCACAACGGCGCACTCTGGTACCGGAAACCGGGAAGTGACGAGCAACAGAAGTGCGCCGGGTTTGTGGGGATCATCCGAGGCCTGCGCCTCCGCGAACGTACCTACGAGGGGCATACCTATGCCGTGTTCGACATGCTCATGAAGGATGGTGCCGATGGCGGCACCCCGGACGTGATCATCACCGGAACGGTTCTCAATCCGGAGGGGCGCCCAACGGTCTTTGGCTGCATGCTTGCGGAGCGCCTTGCCCATGAGGACCTGCGGAGCCGCAAGGGGATGCCGGTAAAGTTCAGCGTCTGGCAGTCGAAGAAGAACGAACGTGTGTCCTGCTGCACGTTCCGCGACGCTGCCACCGACGCGATACTTGGCCGCATCGAACTGAAGCACCTGCCAGCCGAAGGAAGCGGCCCAATGGTGCGGAAGCTTCTGGATGAAGCCGTCGTGCACTTCGGAAGCTTCGGGTATGGTACCGTTCCGGCATCGACGGCCGGGGGCCCTGATGCCCAGGGCCTTGATGCCGCCGTCGTTTCGGATGCAGGCGCCCAGGAGGTCGCCTCCGCCGAACAACTCCCTTTCGAGGAGGACGACGGCCTTCCCTTCTGACGCTGTGGGAATTCGGTTGGAGCGTGGTTCCGTGCCGTCGTTGTGCAAACCATATGGCGAAGATTCCGCTTGTCCGGTGGAAGGAGTTTCAGCGCCGTCGCGCGACGGCGGAGGAACTCGCGCGGTGGCTTTCGGCATACGGCAATCCGAATGTCGCCGTCGTTACCGGTGCGGTCAGTGGTCTGGTGGTGATCGATTGCGACACGCCTGAAGCTGTGGCGGCATTCGAGCCAATGCTTGAACGGCCGACAACGACGGTACGGACCGGACGCGGACGGCACTTCTACTTCCAGCATCCGGGCACCGTCGTGCGCAATGCAACGACGCTGCTGGACAGCGTAGACGTCCGGGGTGACGGGGGGTACGTGCTTGCGCCGGACAGCCTGCATCGGAACGGACGCTTGTACGAATGGGTGAGGCCGCCGTGGGAACTTCCCCCGGCCCCTCTCCCCGAACGGCTTCAGGCGATCCTTGCGGCCGCGAACTACCGGAGTGCACCTGCAGACACCGGCAGCCAAACCCGGAGCGAGGGATGGCCGGAAGAACGACATTCCGCCGAACGGGAGGCCGGGCGGTTCGCCGGAGGCACGGGCGAGCGCCCTCGCGGGCTCCTGATGACCTACTCGCTCGTTGCGCTGAAGGATGAAATCCGGCGCCTGCATGCGCTCCCGCTGGCCGAGGGGAACAACCGGGAACGTCTTCTGATGGCCTCCGCATTCCGTATGGGACAGCTTGTCCCCTACGGCTATCTCAATCCGGAACTGGTCATGGGGGAACTGCTCGCGGTCTGGTGTGACCGCTGGGGCAAGCCCCTCGATCGCGGCGTTCGCACGATCGGCCGCGGGCTCTCCGATGGAGAGCGACAACCCCGAAGAATCTCACAACTCGCACGATACAACAGACGATCATGAACATGATGGAAGAATCGGCCCGGAGCGATCCGGAGCCGAATGAACCGGCGCGCCCTCACACAACGGAAATCCGCGTCACGCAGGATGCGATGGATGCTCCGCCGGGCACGGGCATTGAACACCTCGATGCTGCGGACCTGGACAACGCGCGCCGCTTCGTCGCGCAGCATGGCAGTCGTGTGCGCTACGATCACACGTACGATGAATGGCGGTACTACGACGGCACCCGCTGGGTCAAGGATGAACTTCGCCGTGCGGTGGAGCTCATGAAGCAGACCGCCGAGGCGACCTATAGCGAAGCCTTGGCGTCGGGCGATAAGGACTTCATCCGGCAGGCCCGTGCATTCCGCAACTACAATGGCCTTCGCAATGCCCTCGCGTGCACCGCCTCGATGCCGGAGATCGCTGTAAAGGCTTCGGACTGGGACCGCAACATTGATCTGTTCAACGTGAAGAACGGAACGATCGACCTGGTAACCGGCACGATCCGTCACCACAGTTCGGCGGACATGATTACGATGATTGCCGGATGCGACTTCGAGGAGGGACGCCAGGCGGTCTTCTTTCCGGCGTGCCTTGCGGCGTACTGGCCGAACCTTGCCGGCGAGGACGATGGCATCATCGAGTTCCTGACCACCACGATGGGGTACTGTCTGAGCGGGCGGAACACCGAGAAGATGTTCATGCTCCTGGTTGGCACGGGCGACACCGGCAAAACGACCTTCATGCACGCGATCGAAGCCGTGTGGGGTGAGTACTTCCGAACGGTGGACTGGTCAACGTTCGCGCAGCAGCGCGAGAACGATGGCGCGCGGCACCGGACGGACCTTGCGCGTCTTGTCGGTGCCCGGATCGTATCGGCGAGCGAAGGCGAGGAAGGGTGCCGGATGAGTGACGGCATGATCAAGCGTGTTACCGGACGCTCGAAGCTGATCGTGCGTGACCTGCTCTCGAAACCGTTCGAGCTTCCATCCACCTACAAGATCTGGCTCGACACCAACCACGGACCGCACTTCAAGGGACAGGACCGTGCGATGCGCAATCGCGTCCGCCGTGTCCCGTTCCGCAACATCATCTCAGCCGAACAACAGCACAGCTTCCGGCTTCGCTACGGCAATCTTGACGAACGGCTGGAGGAAGACGCTCCCGGGGTTCTCAACATCGCTCTGGCGGGCTTCCGGCGCTTTCAGGAGACGGGGCGCATCGTCGTACCCGGAACGATTCAGACGGCGACGAAGGAGTACATGGACGGCGAGGATGTGCTTGGCGAGTTCATCCGCGACCGCTGCAGCGAGAAAGCACAGGCGCAGACACCGCGCCTCGAACTGTTCCGGCAGTATCAGGAATGGGCACGGGAATCGGGCGAGTTCGTGATGTCGGCTCGGCGGTTCTACGCGATGCTGGGGGAGCGCGAAGGTATCCGGGTAGTGAAGTACGAAGGAGAGCGGCGCATTGTGGGGCTGGCGGTCAACAAGACCATGAGCGAGCGGGAACAGGAACGGGGATTGTTCGGCGGAAGGACATTCGGATGAGCCACGAATCGCGGCGGCGCATGAGTACCGCACAAGGGGAAACCCGGCCTGTCCGGGGCAGGTTTGGGGGGCATTCCCTGCTCCTCGCGCATGCGCGCGCGTGCGCGCGCGCGTAGAGCGCGCAAAAATACCTGCCCCAACCTGCCCCCTGCCCCTTGGAGTAATACATTAACGGATTCTACACCATTTTCACGGGTTTGGAAGGCGCGGTGTCGAAAAATCCGGGGCAGGTTCGGGGCAGGTTCGGGGCAGGTTGGGGCAGGTTTGCACGGGAATGAAGGCACTCCGGCGGGTGTTCGGGCGTGCGCGCGGGGGCTGGAGGCGCCGCCAACCGATTCCGGGGCAGGAAACGGGACATTCAAACCTGCCCCGGCCACGTGAGTAGTCGCCGGGGGATTTGTGAGGCAATCAGAGAGCACCAATTGGGGAACCTGAAGACGTGAATCAGCAGCAAACCATCGATCCTCCGGCGAAGGCTTCGGTACCGGGCGGGCTCGTGCTATCACTCTGCGACCGAACCGGGAACATGGTGGAGCCCTGGGCCGAACACGGCGCGGAGTGCTGGTGTATCGACCTTGACCTCGGTCACGCCGCGCGGCTTTGCACGAGCGGTGTTTCTGGCGAACCACAACGTCCCGGGCGATGTGATTTCAGGCACTCCGGCCGTGCATTCCGGTGCCCGGCAGGCGCACGAAAGCCGTACGGTACAGACAGACAGGGACAATTGACGGAGCAATCACGGACTCCTCACGGACTTTTCATGGACTCTTCACGGACACATCAGCACTCTTCAGGGGCTATTCGGGGACAGGCAGCGGACCAAACATGAACTGTTGAGGGAACAAGATGAACGAAGGCGATCTGGTGGGAATGCACGGCTGGCTCCTCATGCGCATCCGCGAGCGTGCTGGCTGGAGCCGGCCGCGCATGGCGGCGATGATGGAACGGACCCGGCAATGGGAAGGTGATCCGGTGACGGTGCGCTCTCTGCTTCGGTACGAGGATATGAACGAGGTGCCGCCGCTGTTTGCGAAACGCTATCGCGATCTGATCGGGCACGAGGTCTTTGACCGGCTCTATGAGCACTTGCGGGATTACCAGAAGGATGATGCGATCAACAACACTCAGCGAAGGAGGATGCAGGATGATTGACTCGGACTTTGAAGACTACTACGACGCGGCGCTCAGGGAAGCCGTCCTGTCCCGTCCCCCGGCATCGGTTACCGGGGGAGCCGGGGACGGTGGAGTCAGGGACGGGAGGGCCGGAAACGGACGATACTGGAATCGCCAGCGGCGGGCGGAACCCTCGCGGGCTGTTCGGTTCGCAGTGCTGCGGGCGCTGGGATGGCCCCTTGTTCCGCATGGCATTGTTGCAGATCTGTGTGCGAAGCTCAGTCGTGAACATCGCGTGGTGATCTACCGCGATGCGTTCGCGCACGGTGACACATCGGCGCCGGATGGTGGTGACCCGCTCGTGTTTGCATCACGGGATGAGGCTCTCATACATTATCCGGAAGCGTTCTGTTCGTACTACGCGCTGAACGCCGACCAGGCAGATCGGGTTGTCAGCCTGACGCACCTGGTCATTGGCAACCGGCGCTTCGAGTTGGCATACCGCCAAGTCAATCCGATCGGAACATCACCGGAGGCGTGGGCGAGCAATCGGGGGGCGTTTGAGGTGATGGTTGTCCGGGAGTATCCGGCACGGCACTACGATGCGCATGTGGCGCGGCCGCTCTGGAGCGTGGACTACGTGATGGCGCTGCATGGCAAAATGGTGATCCCGATGCCAACGGCGTTTGATTTCAACATCGCTCCGATGCTCGCCAACACGGGCATCAGCAGGCTCCTCAGCGCGGAGGAAACAGCCCGGCTCATTCTTGACGCATATGACTACTACGCATCGATGGGTTCCGCCAATGCTGCAGGCGTACCAGCCATTGCGAACCCAGAAACGGAGAACCCGGAAGCGGCGAGCCGCTACAGGGAGGACGAAGAGGCAGGCCCATTCCTCGAAGAGCCGGAGGTGGTTCCGGTGGACGGAATACCGTCCGGTGGAACGCCCGGCGCGGGAATGCCAGTGGATGCTGCATTGCCGGAGGATGCAGGCCCGAACTGGGAACGCACGGCAGGCGAACACTCCGAAGGCGTGCAGCCCGAAAGCATGCAGCCCGAAGGCGTACGGCATGAGGGCGGCCTGCCAGATTTGCCGGGGGATCAATGAGTATGCATGCAGTTCCCCGGCTCGTGCCAGGCGCACACTACGAATTCCTGCTTGTGTTCGCGATCCGCCTGAAGGACGGAACCCAGCGATTCATTCATGCCCGTGTCGCGGCGCTTAATGGTGTGCTGACCACCATGCATCTCATGTCGGGCGTGCGGTCGATTGCCCACGAATTCAACGTCGATGTGGATGACGTGGTGGTTATGAACGCCATCGGGCCGTTGCTGGTCGAACTGGAACGGGCGATCGGCATCGACCCGAATGCGAACTAGGCGTGGGCAAATTCTACGAACGTATACAATCGAATCCCGAACGAAATATGAGGCACCACGTAGGAACGTCGTATCCTACGTGGTGCCGGGAGGATGCACGGGGGCGGGATCATACTCAACATTCCTGCTCCGTACGGATTTTGTGCGCCTGTACACTTTTTGCTTGCGTGAATATTTATGCGGTAGTAGATTTGCCGCGCTGAAAATCCGGGAACTGGTCCCCATCCAATTCCGGAATACATAATCAGCATGGTTTGCGGCTTCCGTCCATATGGACGCCCACACGTCTGGAAGCTGTGACAACCACTCTCCCTGTATGCCACGTTCAAACCGTGTGCACTGGAACGGCGCGTCGTTGGCGCAGCGTTGTTTCATGGCGTGCGTACGCTGACCGATCTGGCGAATTGCGCCAGCGTACATGTGCATGCCCGTGCACGGACGCACACATCTCTCCCTGGATGGCACCGCATGCCGGTGCCAGTGGCACGCCGTTGCCCTACAACAACGGCACCCGGCCAACCCCGTACTCGCACGGCTCGATCCAGGCCGTGCCGGTACGGACGGCCGTCATATTCGCGGCGCATGCATATGCGCGGCGTGGCCGTGTGCGGCGCAGCCGCTCTCTCTGATCGCCAGAGTTCAATCAACATGGTGGAATGAACATGAAACCCTACTCTCGCGCGAACGCGCAGCGTGCCGATACTCTGCGCGCTGTTCCGCTGCGGCATGTGGCCATGCTGGCCTTCGTTGCCGCTCTTCTGGCAACACTCTGTGTGGCGGTGCTCACACCGGCCACCGCCTTCAGCCAGAGCCTCACGCCGGACAACAACCCGTTTGCCTATGCTCCGGACAGCGTGCATCACGGCATGGCCGTGCTCTACGTGGGGCATCTCGCCCCCACGTGCTACCCCGACACCGTGTACGGCAATGCCGATCCCCTCACCGGCGACTATCTCCCCCGCGTGATCGTCTGGGGGCGCCCGGTGATGCCACGGCTTCTCTCGCAGTCGCAGCGCGATGCGATGACCGCCTGCATGGGGGGCATTCCGCCCGGCCTGAGCGTGCCGTACACCGTCGTTCAGTATCCTGCATGGGCCGCACTGCACGGAGCGGCAACGTTCCGCCGCTTCAACAGCAACGACACGCTCTCCGACGTGATGATTGCGCTGCATGGCACGGCAACCGTCAACGGCACCGCGCGCGACACGCTTCGCACGCTCGTGCTCTTCGGACAGGCCGTGCTTGCCATGCAGCCGGTCATTCACCTCGACGCCGTTGCCCCGTTCCAGTCGGTTCCGTTCTTCGCGATGGACTACCGCCCGCAGATGCATACGCCGCACTCGCGCGATCTCTCCGGCCGGGAGAGCTACGAACTGGACCCCGTCTCGCTCACGGTGACCACACCGGACACCGCGAGGCATGGCACGGCGCCGGCGGACGGGACACCTGCCATCATGCGGATCTACCCGAACCCGGCAACCGATGCCGCCACACTCGAAGCGATTCGTGTCCCGGCGGGCGAGTACCTCGTTGAAGTGATCTCCGCCGGCGGTGAAGTGGTGCTCCGCTCGACCGTCACGGCGAGCGCACCGGCAAGCGTTCTCGGCACGCTCGACGTGTCGCGCCTTGCCAGCGGGTACTACGCCGTGCGCGTTACCGACACCGGAACGGGCGAACGCACGGGCACCTACCCGGTTGTCGTCACCCGATAAGCCTTCGTAATCGTTGTCTTCTCACGCTCTATCTCATACACTCATGATTCGATTCATTCGCGCATGCGGCCGCACGTTCGCCGTGCGCCTCGCGCTTGCGTGCTGCATGCTCCTCGCCGCCGCGCACGCCGTGCGGGCGCAGTATTCCGACGAGGCATTCCGGCTCAAGCAGGCACAGGAACTCTACGACGAACGGGGCTACGGCCAGGCCGGTGCCATCACCGCCGACGGCAAGCTCATCATCTCCAACTCCAACGGCTCGGTCAGCTACGTCTATCCCATTGCCGCAACCACCGTCTCGGGGTATCCCTTCACGGTGACGCTCAACTACAATTCGAGCGTGGCATTCTCGGCCTTCCGCACCTATCAGGATGGCTATGCGAACCTGTATTCGCACTGGTCGCGCATCAGCCAGAACAGACCC
>DASZRW010000036.1:0-12893 GCA_035549015.1 Kapaibacterium sp. (SeqCode) | reverse complement strand
TGTTAGGGAAGCTTGATGAACGCGACTATCGCATCCATTGATCGCGGCGCGCTTGGCGTTGAGCTCGCCAACGGCTCCCGCCGGCGCGCGCCTCTCACTTGCCGAACTACTCAAATGTGTTACCTATGTCTTCGGACACTTTTGTTACCCATCTTCCCGGCCGCACAGGCCCATCCGCATCTGTACACGGCCGACCGCGGCATTTCCTCCGGCAGCGCGTTGCAGATTCTCCGCGTAACCTTTCCCGGCGCTGTGCCTCCTACCTTCTGTATGCATGCACTGACTGCGAACCCACGTTGATGCCAGGCTCCTCGGATCACATACAACACGACGCGCATGCGATGCGCCGCGAACACTTCCTTCGTCTGCTCTCGGCATGCCGGCAGCGCCTGGAGAACTTTGCGTTCGCCATGACTCGCGACAGCGACGAGGCATGCGATCTGGTTGCGGAGACCGTGCTGCGGGCATTCGAAGGGTTCGAGACCCTGCGCGACGATCAGGCGTTTCTTGCCTACCTGTTCACGATCGCTGGCCGCGAACATCGCCGCCGCCGCCGCCGCGCAAGCTGGTTCGGTGCGTTCGATCAGGAGAAGGCGGAGAACATCCGCTTCGCCGGCACCATGCCGGACGTGGCTGCAGACGTGCGCATGCTGTACGGTGCGATCGAGAAGCTTCCGGCGCGACAGCGCGAGGCCCTGGTCCTCTTCGAGATATCAGGACTATCGCTCGATGAGATACAGAAGGTCCAGGGCGGTTCCATCGGCAGCATCAAGGTACGGCTGCATCGCGCGCGCAAACGTCTGGCGCTGCTTCTCGGCGTCGAGGATCCGCCGTACGAGAACCCGGTTCGGTCGCCGCTCATCGGTGCAGTGCACCGCCGGCGCGATCTCGGGATCACGCTGGACCTGCCTGCGAACGATTGAAGACTCTGCCGACGTACTCTGCCGATTGCCGGCCGGTGACCGTGAGCCGACCGGTCCGGCAACAGGATGTTGAAGATCTCAAAGCAATGAAGACACTTCAGGAAATCCTTGCCGAGGCGCGTAGTCGCCCGGCAGCTCTTACCGAGGAGCACCTTCGGGCGCTCATAGATTCTGCGCATGCCAATGGACGTCATCCCGTGGGCCCGCGGCGATCGATGACCAATCGTTCATCATTCATTACGGTGAAGACAATGACAATAGCATCGATTGCCACCATCGCCTCCGGTCTTGGTCTGTGGCTCGCTTCGGGCCACGACGCTCGCGACCCGCGAGGCGTCGCCCTCCATCCGGGTCCCATCCCGATCTCGATGGGGATGATTGCGCAGGCCGGCATGCGGCCTGCATTGCCGCCAGCCATTGCTCGACGGCCTTCGGCCGGATCGCCCGCCGCCGCGGGCTGCGTAGCGCCGGAAACCTCCCGGCACGTTGCACTGCTCCTGGAGGACGGCCGCGGCCTGGCTGCTCCCCACGGTGCGTCGACGGACGACATGGATCCGGTCGGAAGTATCGCCGGCGTCCGGACGGTGGAGCTGTCGGCCGACGAGCTCGCACGCATCGGAGTATATGTGGATACCAGCGCCGTCTGGCTGTCGTGGCAGCCGGAGGGGGAGAGCGCCGAGGTGATCGGCATCTCCACGCAGGGGACCATGTTCTCCCCTCACGGTTCGCCCGAAAACAGACTCGAAATCCCTCCGTTCGCACCGCGCCTGGTTACGGACGACATCGGGCAGAAGCGGGTGGAGGTTGTGGTGGACGATTCGGCTGAGAGCCAACTTAAGGACCAGCTGAAGAAGGCCACCGACAACGGCGGGAGCGACTCGCTCGTCTCCTCCATCCGCCGGCAGATCAACGATCGCGACATGGCGAAGGATACGGCCCTGCTCGCCTCCATCCATGCCAACAGACTGGTTGCGATCCTGGTGCACGGGCCGGCCCGCAAGGGTTCACCCGATCCGAATTCGTGGCGGCCCGATTGCATCCTGTGGTTCGATCCCTCGCGGGAGTTACTGAGCCGGCTGCCGGCACGAATCCGTGTTCGTCTGGAGGCGGAAATCCAATCTGCCGATGCGCTTGCACAACAACATCACGAGGGGAGGAATTCGGCCGAAGCCGCGCCGGTACGGGAGAGAGTGGCGGGCGAGCGTCCCTACCTCGATGAGTTGCGGAACGATGCGGGTGCCGTTGTGGAGTCCACTCTGTTGCCGAATCCCACGCGCGAGCGTGCGCTTGTCTCCTACCGTCTGTTGCAGCCGCGTGTGGTGGAGATCACGCTCCACGATGTTGCCGGCCGGCGATTGCGACAGGTCGCGCCCCCCGCGCAGCAGCCGGCGGGACACGTCGAGGTGCCCATCGACGTGAGCGGATTGAATCCGGGCATCTACTTCGTTGCAATCCTCACCGACAGTCATGAGCGCGCCGTGCAGCGATTGATCGTCGCTCCGTAGCCCGGCACTCACAGCGGATGTGCGACCACGCGCGGAACGGTACTCCGCGGGTGGTCGCACTCGTTCGTGACGACGCATCGTTCTACCGAAGCAACTCCACCAGGTCGATAAGCTGGCGGTTGATCTCACTGCGCTTCTCCCACGTCTCCCGCATCGGCGTCAGGACGATCTTGTTGTCGATCTCGCCGGCCATCATGGACTTCTCACCATCCAGCAATCCCTGAACTGCGGCAACGCCCAGTCTGGTCGCGAGCACGCGATCGCGGACAGTGGGTGAACCGCCTCGCTGCATGTGACCAAGAATCGATACGCGTGTATCGATGTCGAACCGCGCCTTGAAGTCCTCGGCAAACTTCATGGCGTTCCCATATTCGTCCCCTTCGCTGATGATGAAGATGTGGCGCTTGGGGTGATCGTACTTCTCCACGTACTTGCACAACGCCTCGAAGTTCGTGGGCGTTTCAGGGATCGCCACATACTCGGCCCCGGTTGCAACCCCGACGTCCACGGCGATGAAGCCGGCGTGCCTGCCCATCACCTCCACGAAGAATGTCCGGTCGTGACTCTCCGCCGTGTCCCGAATCTTGTCGACGGCTCGCATGGCCGTGTTGATGGCCGTGTCGTAGCCGATGGTGAAGTCCGTTCCATAGAGATCGTTGTCGATGGTTCCGGGCGTGCCGATCATCGGGATGCCGTACTCCTCATAGAAGATGGAGCCGCCCTGAAATGTGCCGTTGCCGCCGCATGCAACAAGCCCGTCGATGCCGAACCGCTGCAGATTCTCGAACGCGCGCCGCCGTCCTGCCGCCGTGAAGAAGTCCTTGGATCGCGCCGTTCCGAGAATCGTTCCGCCGCGTCCGATGATGCCGCTCACCGAGCGGCTGTCCATCGGCACGATCTCGCCCTCGATCATGCCCTGATATCCATGGCGGATGCCGAAAACCTCGAGTCCTTTTACCAGGGCATAGCGCACGCCGGCGCGGACGTTCGCGTTCATGCCCGGGGCGTCGCCGCCGCTGGTGAAGATGCCGATCCGTTTCATGCAGCCTCGGAACTGATTGTTGATCTGTGCGTACCTGTTCGTCCGTCGCTGTCCGGCAGGCGCAGTGCCTTGCGAACGCCGGGACGCTCGGGACGTGAATTTACAACCGCGGCCGCCATCGGCGTCGCATCCGGCGGCGCGCGCATCCGGCAGGAGCAGTTGCTCCCACGCCCTGCGAAGTCCGGCACCGTTATCCGCCGGAGCGGAAGGATGTATCAATCGGTTCTGCCATGAGGGATGGGGGAGAGCGAGAGATGTATTTTAGCAGCCTGCCTGTTCCTCACTGAATAACAGAACATCGATGCGCGGATACAACTCGACATGGGACTTCATCGACGCTCTGGAGCGTGCCGGCGAACTGGTGCGTATCACCGCGGAGGTTGATCCCGAGCTGGAGATCACGGAGATCGCCACGCGCGTCATGCGCGCATACGGGCCGGCGCTTCTCTTCGAGAACGTTCGCGGCTCCAAGGTGCCGCTGCTGATCAACGCCTATGGGTCCAATCGCCGGATGTGCATGGCGCTGGGGGCTGCGTCGTTCGACGAGATATCCGAGCGCATCACGTCGCTGATCGACATCAAGCCGCCGGCCTCGTTCAAGGACGCGTTGAAGATGTTGCCGCACGTGGCGCAGGTCAGAAAGTTCCCGCCGCGCACGGCACGTACGGCTGCGTGCCAGGAGGTGGTGCACCGCGGCGCGGACGTGGATCTCGCCATGTTCCCGATCATCAAATGCTGGCCGGAGGATGGAGGCCGCTTCATCACGCTGCCGCAGGTGATCACACGGAACCCCGATACCGGTGCGCAGAACCTCGGGATGTATCGCATGCAGGTGATCGATCGCAACACGACCTTCCTGCATTCGCAGACGCATCACGATACGGCGCGGCATCTCAGGATGTACCGCGAGCGCGGTATCACGAAGGTGCCGTGCGCGGTTGCAATCGGAGGCGCATCCGTTGCAACGTATGCGGCTACTGCGCCGATGCCGCCGGAACTGGACGAGTGGATCCTCGCAGGCTTTCTCCGTGAGGAACCGGTGGAGCTTGTCAAGGCGATCGAAAGCGACCTTCGCGTTCCGGCGGAGGCGGATATCGTGCTGGAAGGCTACATCGATCTCGAGGATTACCGCCTGGAAGGACCCTTCGGTGATCATACCGGCTTCTATACGCTGAAGGATGACTACCCCACCTTCCATGTCACCACCATCACCACGCGGCGCAGGCCGGTATACTGTACAACGATCGTGGGGCAGCCGCCGAAGGAGGACTACTTCCTCGGCAAGGCCACCGAGCGCATCTTCCTCAACATCCTGAAGAAGACCGTGCCGGAGATTGTGGACATGAATCTCCCGATCTTCGGCGTGTTCCATAACTTCTGCTTCGTCTCCATCCGCAAGGAATATCCGTTCCATGCGCGCAAGGTGATGTATGCGCTCTGGGGGCTCGGGCAGATGTCGCTCACCAAGTATATCGTTGTGGTGGACTCCGACGTGGACGTGCAGAACACGGACACCGTGATGTTTCACGTTGGTGCGAACGTGGATCCCGAGCGCGACATGCAGTTCGTGTACGGGCCTGTCGACGTGCTGGACCATGCCTCCACGATGTCCGGCCATGGAAGCAAGGTGGGGATAGACGCAACGCGGAAGTGGAAGAGCGAAGGCTTCGCGCGCGAGTGGCCGAAGGAACTGGAGATGACTTCCGAGATGATCGACAAGGTCTCCTCGCGATGGGCAGAGTACGGCCTGCCGCCGGCATTGAAGGGCCCGGCCGACGCGGCCCGGCGCGGCGTTCTTCTGGAGCGCGATGCCAACTCCGGCGGCGGCCGGATTGGAACCATTGCGTCGGGAGATGCGCAGATCGGATCGTAGCCGCCGACACGTCGTGACATCCTCGAGGCATGAGGGGCGGCGTTCGTTCGTCGTGCAGTGACGCCGTGATGTTTGAGATCAACCCATAAACGAGATTGACGTGTCCGAAGAGATCCGTTCGATGTTCGCAGATATCTCCGATCGGTACGATGCCGGCAACGACATCCTTTCCTTCGGAACGCATCGCCTCTGGAAGCAGAGGATGGTGCGCATGGCCCGCGCCCCGAAGGGGGGGAGCGTGCTCGATCTCGCGACCGGAACCGGTGACATCGCCCTGCTGTTCAGTAACTCCGTGGGGGAGAACGGACGTGTGCTCGGCGTGGACTTCTGTGCCAGCATGATCGATCACGCACGTGCGCGCGCAAGCAATCAGCGCCCGAATCTCTCCTTCGAGGTCGGGGATGCGATGAATCTCCGTTTCAACGACAATTCGTACGACGTCACGACCATCTCGTTCGGCATCCGCAATGTCGACGATCCCGTGCGTGCGCTCTCGGAGATGCGCCGCGTGACGCGACCGGGCGGGCGGGTTGTGGTGATGGAGTTCGGCCAGCCTCGCGGGCTGTTCGGTGCGCTCTATCGTTTCTACTCCTCGAAGATCCTACCGTTCATCGGTGGTCTGGTGCTGCGCAATCGTTCCGCCTACGACTATCTGAATCGTACTGCGGCAGCATTTCCGTGCCGCGACGAGTTTACGGCGCTGATGCATGCGGCCGGCTTCCGGCATGCACGCTGGACCGGTCTGTTCGGCGGCATTGCGTTCATCTATGTTGGAGATGTGGAATGAGCGGCGAGCCGGTTGCATCTCCCACACGCCGTGCCGCCATCACCGTCGGCATCTCCGGCGGCAGCGGCGCGGTCTATGCCGTGCGTCTGCTGCAGCTCCTGCCGCGGTACTACAACCGTGTGAACGTTGTTCTCTCCAATGCTTCGCGCCAGGTGATTGCCCAGGAGCTTGCAATCGATGTTCCCGGCCCGGGCGCCTGGCGCCTTCCCGATGCCTCGGTGGAGGAGGGGGAGCGTGTGGTGATCTGGAACAATCAGGATTACAGCGCGCCGTTTGCATCGGGGAGCAATGCCCCGGAGCAGATGGTGATCGTTCCCTGTTCGATGAGCACGGCGGCGTCGATCGCACATGGAGTGGATCAGAACCTGATGCATCATGCCGCGGGTGTGATCATCAAGGAGAAGCGCGAACTGATCATCGTTCCGCGCGAGACGCCGCTCTCCGCCATCCATCTCCGCAACCTGCTCACCCTCGCGGAGCTCGGCGTAACCGTGATACCGGCAATGCCGGGCTTCTACGGCGGGCAGAGCACGTTCGATGATTTGATTACCTTCGTTCTGCAGAAGATCGTAAATCACCTGAAGATCGATCTGCAGCTTGCACGCAGGTGGGGTGAGTGAGTACGCCCGTGGCGTGCTACCCGCCCGCAGCCGCTCCCGCAATCGGCTCGGCCTCCGATCGGCCGGCATGCCTCCACCAATCAATGAAGGCGGATTGATGTTCTCCACGACCGACTCCGTACGCACCCCGTTTCGCCCCTGCACGTTCATCCGGCACGCCGCCCTTGTGCTTCTGCTCTCTGCGATGGCCCACCTGCCGGCAATCGCTCAATCGGTAATCGGCAGCGTGTACTACGGCACGATCGGCGACTCCACCGGCATCGTGATCGTTCTTGGCAATGGCGACACCGGAGGCGTGAGCTCCTATTACTACTACTGCAACTATGCGCGGCAGATAGCACTGAGTGGCCGGGTGGAGCCCCGGCAGCACTTCGCCTTCGAGGAGCAGGCCGGTGACAACGGCCAGGTGACGGGGCAGTTGCTTGGGACGATCGATGACGGAGGAAGGAAGCTGAGCGGCGAGTGGATGGACCCGAAGGGGCAGAGGCATCTGAAGCTGTCGGCCGAGCACGTTGCGGATCTGATTACCGTGGATACGTTGTGGAGGCACTCCAACGTTCATGGTGCGTTCAGCGCAACGTATCCGCACTTCCTCGGTGGGATGGGGAAGGGATACATGCTGCTGAACGATTCGCTGGATGCATTGATTGCGGAGGAGCGGAAGTCGCTGTACGACTGGTTCGTAGAGGAGAGCCAGAACATGGGAGCAGGTGATTCGAGCGAGTACGGCATCGAACTCGCCACCAACTTGTCCATCGACGTGGCAATGATCGCCGGGGAGTTCGTGACGTTTGCCGGTCACGGGGAATACGACGGCGGCGCACATCCCTCGTACTCGATGCCGCACTACAACTATAACGTCACCGGTAACAGGGTACGGCCGGTGGATCGGGAACGGATCTTCAGGAAGGGGAGCGGGTTTCGTGCGAAGCTGGGAAAGATGCTCTATGCGGAGTTGAAGCGAACCGAATATCCATGCATGGAGAGCCTGGATCAGTCCACGCTGGAGTATGACGATAACGCGCTGTCGTTCGCGGTTGCCGGGCGCGGCCTGCTGTTCCGTCTCTGGCCGGGGCCGCACGTGTGCGGTCCAGCCGAGGATATCTTCATTCCATACTCCAGGATTCGCGATCTGATCGATCCCTCGGGACCGCTTGCTCCGCTGGTCGGCGATCGCTGAGCGGCTTCTATCAAAAGCCGTTTCCCGAGCGTTGCCTGGATATCTCCCGGCACCACGGCTGGCGGCCACGGGGTTTGCGCGATTGCGATCGTTGAGCGCACGCTGTGCCCGAGGGGATGCAGGGGAGAGTGTGTCGATAGCGAGGTGTGTCATGGAGCGACTGGTCCGCAACGCACTCCTGCCGGCTGCGCTTCTGCTGCTGACGGCGGCCACACTCGGCGCAGAGACATTTCCGCGCGCCGTCTTTGCCGGCGCCATCGGTGGCTCGCGCCGCATCATCCTGGAGTTCGGCGGGCTCGACTCGGACCGGGTCGGGATCTGCCTTCACGATGACGATGCCCGGCATACCGAGCTGGGGGGCGTGCTTCTGGCCGGTGGAGTTGTTCGTCTGACGGAATACGACGCCCGGACCGGCGATACCAACGGTTGGTTCGAGGGGACGTTCGACGCGGGCGGCATTTCCCTCACCGGAGAGTGGGGCCGGGCCGGGCGCACACACCGGCTGCCGTTCAAGGCGGAGCGTGTTGCGGACTTCGACAGCCTGGGCGATGAGTGGACCTCCGGCGGCGTTCACTACACATTCTCGATCATCTACCCCCAGTTCCTCTCAAGCATGGGACCTGCCTATGCCGCGCTCAACGATTCGCTCGATCGGATCGCCGAGTCCTATCGTGGCCAGGCACATGCCTGGTGCATTCAGGTGGCCGGCGGCGGCACGCACGGTTCCGCGAGCGAGGAGCAGGTTGTGGATGTCGGCTCCGACGTGCTGTTGAGCGTCGTCTTCCTGGGACCCGGACTGGTTTCCCTTGCCGGCCGGGCCAGGCACGACGGCCCGATGCAGCCATGGACCGATTATCACTCGCTCAACTTCAGGATGCTCGATCGCGAGGCCCAGCCGATTGCGCCCGCACTGGTGTTCCGATCCGGCTCCGGGTATCGTTCCAGACTGGCGCGCCTGCTGGTTGCCGCCGTTCGCAGAAGCGGTTATGCGTGCATGGACGGAATCTCGCCGGCCGCACTCGAGCGGAGCAACGACGCCGTTCGATTCGCGATCGTTGCGCGCGGACTGCGTTTCACTCTCTGGCCGCGGGGCGCATCGTGCGGCCCTGCGGACGACCTCCTGATTCCCTATTCGGCGATCCGGACCATGATCGATCCGCACGGCCCGCTCTGGAAGCTCGCGCGCTGACCCGGCCGTCATCCCCGAGCGGAGATGCTGATCGAAGATGCCACCCTCCGGTAAGAGACTGTTTTTCGTTCTGCCGATGAATGCTCTGAGTGGCCGCCAACACGTATTTTGCGGGGCCGATACGGCTCCCAACGTTGAGGACCGTTCCCGAGCGGGCGATGCGTGATGTGTCGCTTCGCGATTACCAGCCGAGAGTGTTGCAATGGCAGATACCACGACAAAGCTGACTACCCGCGTGCGTGCGCTGCTCGAACGCGGTGAGCGTATACATGCGGCCGACTGCCGCGATCTGTTCGAGGTGCGTGATATCACGAAGCTTGCCAAGCTGGCTCGTGTGCCGCACGAGCGCCGGTTTGGACGCCGTGCCTACTATCGCGATGCCTATGTGGCGGAGTATCGCGGCGAGGACCCCGGGATGTTTCTCTCGGAGATCGAAACGGTTGCGCCGGCCGATGCCGCCGAGTTGCTTCTTCGCTGCCGCTGGCGCGGCGGTGAAGCGCTCTCTGTCTGGAAGGAGCGGCTTACGTTGTTCGGTTCGGGGCGTCTCCGCGGAGTGGCCGCGATCGCTCCCGGCTTCATCGTACGTCTCGCCGCATTCGAGGGGATTAGGCCCGCGCAGGCGTTGGAGGAACTGGCTGCCGCCATGCCGCTGCTGATCACCGCGGAGGAGGCGGAACTCTTCGACGATCAGTTTCGTGCCGATCGCGCCCCGGGGGTTATCTCCGTGGATGAATGGATCGGCGTCCATCGCGCCGCCCATGCGCTTGGGATGAAGACGGTTGCCGGGATGACCTATTCCACCATTGACCACTCTTCGGAATATGCCGCTCACCTCGATGCAATCCGTTCGCTTCAGGATGAGACAGGAGGCTTTGCCGCCTTCGTGCCGATGGCATTGCACAACCGGGGCGTAGCGGACTTCTATCTCGCGGCTCCCACCGCAGCCCAGACTCTTCGCGCAGTTGCGGTGTCGCGCATCGTTCTGGACAACATCCAGCATATCGCCATCGCCCCGTCGCACGTCACCACGGAGGTTGCCGTTGTTGCGTTGAGCTATGGGGCCAATCTCGTGGATACCAGCATCGCCGTGGATGATGTTCATGCCGAGGAGCATGCAGGGGAGCCGACCGGCGCCCTTCCGATCCTCGATGAGTCCATCACTGTAAGCTACGTGGCGCCGCCGATGACGACCGTGCGCGACCGGCTTGCCGAGGCGCGTTGGACCCCCGTGGGCCTGGGTGCTCTGTTCCAGGAGCATGCATCGACAATTGCAGCCTAGACCTTCGGTACGTCGTTGAGAGTAGTTGCATTCAATCGCGATCAAGGAGAGATAGATATGAGCACGATGGCTCCATCCCGCAAGAAGCTTCGCGTTGTGGCCGCGGATTTTCTGAACTCGCTTCCGCTTACGGTGGAGATCGCGGAGGATGACTATTTCGATTTCGAGTATGTGCTGCCGAGCGAGGGGGCGCGCCGCATGATGGAGCAGGAGGCCGAGATCGCCCTGCTGCCGGTGGCTGCGCTGGCCGAGATTGGCGGGCTCGAGGTTGTTCCCGGCCCCTGCATCGGCGCCAATGGCCGTGTCGAGTCCGTCGTGATCGTAAGCGAATCGCCGCTGGACCGCCTGGAGCGCCTGTATGTCGATCAGGCCAGCCGCACCTCCGTGATCCTCGCGAAGGTGTTTCTGGACTCGATTGGCAAGGGGCACATTCCGTTCGTTCGTCTGTCCGGAGCGGAGATCCCGTCCCACGTGAAGGGAACGGATGCCGGCCTGATCATTGCGGACATCGCGTTCAAGGAATCGAAGCGATTCAAGTACCGGCATGACCTGGCCGACGCATGGAAGCGTCTGACCGGCGAGCCGTTTGTCTTCGCGGTCTGGGCTGCGCAGCCGGGCGTACTGACGCCGGAGTTGGTGGAGCGGATCAATCGCCGCTTCTGGGACGGGCTTGCGCGGAAGCATGGTATCATCGAGGAGTGGGCGGCGCAGCATGAGATGCCCAGGGCCGAGGTGGCGGACTATCTGGATGAGCGCATTCAATACCACCTCAACAAGGCGGCATGGTACGGAATGCAGGAGTTCTTCCGGCTTGCCGGCAACATGCGCCTGCTTCCCGATGCGCGCGTGGAGTTTGCAGGGCGCGATGCCGCCGGCGGTGGTGCGCTCCCCAGTTCGTTCGGTCTCTTCATGCCGGAGGTTGTCCCGTACAGCAAGACCTATGGGATCGACCGCATCCTTGCACGTGCCGAGGCGGGACGCCGCATATCGCTCTACGATGCGGAGCGCCTCTACGATGAGGCCGACCTCATCGAGCTTGGCGAGGTGGCGCACAACATCCGCAACCGGATGAACCCCGGAAGCCGGGTCTCCTACATCATCGCCCGCAACATCAACTACACCAACGTCTGCAACGTGGATTGCAACTTCTGCGGCTTCTATCGGAGCAACGATCCCAGGCGGAAGGGGCATGACGAAGGCTACGTGCTGACGCGCGAGCAGATTCGCCAGAAGATGAACGAGCTTGCGGATGCAGGCGGCGTGCAGGTGCTGTTGCAGGGAGGGGTGAATCCCGATCTGCCGCTGGAGTATTTCACCGGTCTCTTCCGCTGGATGAAGAGCGAGTGGCCGCAGATTCAGCTCAACAACCTTTCGGCCGACGAAGTGCTTGGCCTCTGCCCAGACAAGTCGGCTGACGAGATCGAGCACGTGCTCCGCTCGCTGCGCGAGGCGGGGTTGGATACGCTTGCCGGCGCCGGTGCGGAGATCCTTGTTGACCGCGTTCGCAAGCGCGTCTCCTACAAGAAGAGCCGCTCCGCCATCTGGCTCGAAGTGATGCGGCAGGTTGGGAAGATCGGCATGAAGGCATCGGTGACGATGCTCTACGGAATGGGAGAGACCACACGCGACAAGTTCGCCCACATGGCGAAGATCCGTCTGCTGCAGGACGAGGTGAACCCGTTCATGGTCTTCATCACCTGGCCGTATCAGAAGGGGGACGATCAGAAGCTGAAGTCGTTCGATCAGGCGGGGGCCACGTATCTTCGGATCCAGGCGATCTCCCGCATCTTCTTCGACAACATCCAGCACATCATGTGCTCCTGGGTGACCCAGGGGCCGGACATCGGCCAGACCGCACTCTACTACGGCGCAGATGATTACGGCTCGGTGATGTTCGAGGAGAATGTGGTCTCCGCAAGCGGCACCACCTATCGCATGAACGCCGATTCGATGGAGCACAACATCCGTGAGGCCGGATTCATTCCGTTCCGCCGCAAGGGGGATTTCAGCGACTGGAATCAGGAGGAGCACGAACTGCTGAAGTCCAAGGGAGTAGTTGCGGAACTGACCCCCGGCATGATCTGAGCCGCGATCGCTGCATGCGGATGCCTCTGCGCCGCCGCAATCGATGGCGGCGGTTCACATCGCCTGGGAATAGACCATGACATTACGAAGCCGGTACGGTGTCTGAGCCGTATCGGCTTGTTCGTTTACGTCCGGTTCATCGCCATTCCTTTCGCCCGACAATGGGAACAGTCGCATGCCTGCAGCCGTGCGCGGCAGGCCGTCCGAAGCGTTCGCGACTGGCGTTCCGGTGCACGGATATCCTCGAAACGTACACACTTGTTGCTCCTGCCCATTGCCTCATAATAGAAGGTAACCGAAGGTAGGATTTATCGAGGAGAAGCCAGAGCGAGGATAGCGGCAACTTTGCGTTTGACGGCAAGCAGCAGATCGAAGGGATTGAGCGAGTGTCGGAGCTGAAGGAGATGCCG
>DASZRW010000035.1:0-35060 GCA_035549015.1 Kapaibacterium sp. (SeqCode) | reverse complement strand
TGGTCAGACAGCGCCGGTTCAGCTGGATACGCTCGCGTCGTTGAACGGTCAGGAGTTCTGCCGTACGATAACGTTGACGAACTACGGAGCGTATCCGCAGACGGTTCAGGGGCTGGACTTCGGTTCGGCGCCTCCCGGGCTTCGCGTTCTCGAAGAATTTCCCATGACGATAGAGCCGGGTGGAACCCGGAACGTCTCCGTGTGTTATCAGCATACGGGTGACACGGCATTCCAGGTGACGGTGAACGTGAACAACGGATGCCAGTTGCGTTCGGTGGCGCTGCTTCCGCTGATCAGCGGCATCGATTCCGCCGTGCCGGTTCTTCGTCCGCAGTTCGGGCAGTGCGATGGTGATCGTACGTTCAGCGTGCTCGAGTCCGGCGTGCTCAACTCCGGAGTTGCCGGCATCTCGGTGACCGACAGTTTCAATGTCGTCTTCGCCTACACGCCGACGCTCCCCTCGAAGCAGGTGCAGTTGCATCTGAATCGCCGCGATCCCTATCAGGACATGTTCTACAGAGTTACGGTGACCGATGCGGTGGGGAACACGGTAACCATTGCCGATACCGTGGGCGGGTTCACGCTTGCCGTGCAGAACGGGCTCTCGCAGCAGGTTGGCGTGCGCGTAAACCGGCCGTGGCTGTTCCCGAACCTGGTGTACGGTGAAGAGCAGTGCGATACGTTCTACCTGCACAACTACGGTCTGCTGACTTTGGTGCTTCAACGTCCGCGTATCATCGGCAATCTGGACTATTCCATTCCGCCGGAGCAGCTGCCGGTTGTGCTGAAGAGCGGTGAGGTGCGGCCGTTGGAGATCTGCGTCAGTTCGCGCGGGTTCGGCGAGCAGGTGGACACGCTTGCAATCGACTTCAACTGCGGCAATCCGGAAGAGCTGGTGGAGATGCGGACTACGGTGGACCCGTTGATGGGGGAGGGACGCGATCGCTGCGGCAATCAGATCAGTTATCAGGTTGATGGCTTCACCAGGCAGAACTTCCTGCAGCCGCCCGCTCCCAATCCGGCGTCGAACAACGCGGCTCGGATCGTGCTGGGCCTGAACGGTCCGCAACGGGTGACGCTAGTGCTGTACGACGACTTCGGCAACGAAGTGCAGCGAATGTTGAACAACGATGCAATGCCGGGAGGGATCGCCGCGCTGGATGCTTCGATCGGAGCGTTGCCGCAGGGGGTCTATCATCTTCGGATGACCACATCAACCGGCACATCGACGTCGCAGAAGATGGTGATCAGCCGCTGAAACTGCTGCGGTTGGTCGCAGAGGGGATGCCAGCCCCTCGGTGCACTGAACAACACTTTTGAATTCCGGGAGGTATCGCTCCATCGAGCGCGCGTTGGGCCGATTGGTCTACGGGCCATGCCCGTCCGGCGACGTGAGCGGTGGAGCGGCCGTGGAGGCGAACGATCGGCCGCAGGCAAACGGCGTACGTTCCTCCGGGGTGTGATGACGGGTGTGGTGATATCATCGTTGCCGTTGGCATCGCATTCCGATTGTTCGCGTTGGCACACCCACCGCGAGGAGCGGTTTCGTCTACGGATTTCTGCAACCTATCCGGCGCGAGCGTTCATCCTATGAAGCTGAAGAGTTACCAGCTATCTACACGGGTTATCCGCCTCGGGATCGTGGCGGCACTCGTCCTGCTCTCTATTGCGCAGTCGCCGCGGCTTGGCGCGCAGGGACTCGATTCGAAGGGGAAGGAGTTCTGGGTTGCCTTCATGGCGAACTTCGGTTCCGGCGGACCCGGCGAGATTTCGGACCTCCGGGTATACCTCAGCTGCACCAAGCCCACGAGGGTCACGCTTACCTACACCGCCACCGGGCAATCCATCGTTGTGCCGCTTCCCGTTGCCAATACCGAGGTGGAGGTGCAGGTCAACACCGTGTTCGGAGACTTCGTGGAACTGGACGATGTGAACTCGCTCTCCGGGGAGGTAACGCCGAAGTCCATTCATGTCGTTGCGGATGACGAGGTGTCGCTCTACGGCGCGAACATCCGTTCGAAGTCGGCCGATGCATTCCTTGGATTGCCGATCGACGTCCTCACCGGGCACTACATCGTGCTTGCCTATCCGAACGGGTATTCGGGGAACTTCTTCAACGGCCAGGGGAGCTACGACATGCCGTCCGAGTTCTGCGTGATCGCAACCGAGGACAGCACCAATCTCGTGATAACCCCCCCGCCCGGAATCACACTCAACGGCCGGCCCGCAGCGCCGTTCAACGTGACGCTGCTCAATCGGGGGGAGGTATTCTTCGGACAGGCGGATATCTATCCGGATCACGAGCAGGATGTGAGCGGCGTGCAGGTGGTTGCCGACAAGCCGGTGGCGGTGTTCGGCGGCAACAAGCGTACCAGCATCCCGACCCGTGTCGGCAACTACCGCGATCATCTCTGCGAGCAGCTTCCTCCCCTCGATGCATGGGGGAACGGTGCACTGCTGACGCCGCACTACAGGGTGACGCCAAGTTCCACCGATACCGCGGTGGCGCGAATCATCGCTGCCTTTCCCGGTACCGACGTGAAGGTGACCGACGCCAGCGGAACCACCAGCTACACCATCGGCCCCGGCATCTCCGTGGAGGTGCCGCTGCTCGGGCCGATGTCCGTTGCGGCAACGCAGCCGATCATGGTGGCGCAATACGAACACTCCGTCAACGTGATGGGGCTGGGGGCGGACATCGGCGATCCGTTCATGATGCTTGTTCCACCGCCGGAGCAGTTCGACACGGCCTACTCCTTCCAGAGCATCATTCATTCGGAGTTCGTCAATCCCCATTACATCAATGTGGTGATTCCTCCGCAGGGTGTCGGCAGCCTCAAGCTGGACGGTGCCGCCGTCAACAACACGTTCAATCCGATTCCCGGAAGCCGGTACGTCTACGCGCAGATCAAGGTGTTCGCCGGGTCGCATCATATCTCCTCCGACTCCGCGTTCGGATTGCTGGTATATGGATTCGGCAGCGCGACCTCGTACGGGTATCCGGGCGGGATGCTGTTCCGCAAGCTTGTACGCGACTTCGAGCCGCCGGAAATGCGTGCGGACAGCGGCTGCAACGAACTGAAGGGGATCGCGTTCGACAGTCGCATCACGGACACCGGCGTGGACTCCTGCTATGCCACATCCGACACACAGAACGTGAAGGTGACGATCGATCCGTTCAAGTCCGGTGCCGACACGGTGGGGTTCCGGGGATCGTTGATCGATCCGTACCGCGATGGCGTGCTGGGCATTCGTACGGTTGACCGCGAGGGACGCTCGCGCACGCTCACGCGTTCGATTCCCGGATTCACGGTTGAGTGCAACGGATACTCCGTGGCTCCGGCGCTGCTCGATACGTTCGTTGCCATCAACGCGCAATCGTTCTGCCGGAAGATCTGGTTCAAGAACTACGGCCGGTTCCCGCAGATCATCAACGGCGTCACCGTTTCCGACAGCAGCAACCGGAGCATCGATCCGGCGCAGTTCCCGCTGATCATTCAGCCTGGGGATACTGCGGGCATCACGATCTGCTTCAGCAACTTCCCCGATTCCATCTTCAGCACGGAGATGACGCTTCTCAGCAGCTGCTCCATGCGGCTGGCGGCAATCATTCCGGTTGATAACCGGATCGATACGTCCGCACCGAGCGTTGGAATCGAAGGGAGCCCATGCGGCGATGACTTCATCCTCACCTACTTCGAGCGTGCCCGCGGCGCCGGCATCGCCTCGGTGGACGTGGATACAACCATCAACTGTACGTCGGAGAACCTGATCGATCCCCAGCGGCTTCCGGCACAGCTCGTGCAGGTGAAGCTGCATCGCATCGATGCGCGGCAGGATATGATCTACAAGGTCACACTGCGCGACGCGGTGGGGAACTCGCTCGTCGATGTGGATACGATCGGCGGGTTCACGCTCAATGCCTTCTCCGAAACCGGCGACACCGTCGGCTCGCGATACGACAGGCCGTGGCTTGCGGACTCGATCACGCTGGACGGCCAGCATTGCCAACCGATCATCATCCGCAACTACGGATTGAAGCCGCTGCACATTCAGCATGCGGTGATGCGTGGCAACGTGCTCTTCAGCATTCCGCCGGCGCAGTTGCCGCTTACCATCGCGCCGGGCGATTCCGCGCTGCTCGAGATCTGCATCGATGGAAAGTCGGATCAGGACCTGGCCGACACGCTCGATATCCTGGACGGCTGCAATCATGCGGAGGAGATCATGGTGATGGCGCCGCTGAAGCTCCTCACCGGAAACGGCACCACCAGTTGCGGGACCGCGATCAGTGTGGCGACGGTGGCGCCAACCAAGCGCGCGTTCCTCACCACGCCGCTTCCCAATCCGGTTGCCGGCGCTGCTACGGTGGACGTCGGCCTGCCGCATGCCACTGCGGTGACGGTGCGGATCTACGCGGCTACCGGCCAGCCGGTGATGAACGTTCTGAACGGCGATCAGCTCCCGGCCGGAATCAGCCGCGTCACCTTCGATGTCTCCGCGCTCGATCCCGGCGCATACTTCTGCCGCATGACGACCGCCGAGGGGGCCGTGCATGTGGAGAAGATCATCGTGCGCCGCTGAGCGCGCGAGGGCTCTGCTGCCGCGCTGGCCGATTGCACGTACTTCTCGAGACCGTGCCGCTCCGAATGGAGCGCACGGTCTTTTCGCAGGTGTACCAAATTTCTGCGGGCGTTGCGTGCAGTGGTACCTCGGCGCCGCGCGATGGTGCGCTCCGCGGTTGCCTTGGCTGCGTCGTTTGCCATGTGCTTGCCGGCGTCGATTGCCTTCAGTAATTCCTCGGCTTCACGCTCCACGACCGGCTTGGATATGGTGTGTTCGGGGTACTTCATCACTATTGCCTGCCTTCTGTCAACTTCCCGTATACCGTTGCCATTGCCGACAAACGGTTGGCCCATGATTGACGTTTGGGAGACGAAAAGTCTTGGCGAATCGCGACGCTGAATCCAATGCCATAGCATCGAGCCGGATCCCCCTGGGAGAGCAGTATTCGCGGCGTGAAGCACAGCGCGCGCGTTTGGAGGGTAGAAGGGCGAGATGCCGTGTGATAGCGTTGACCTTGGAGTGCAAGATTATACTGAAGTATGCTATCGGCAATCGTTCGTCAACGGACATTTCTCGAATGCCCATGCCACTGCCGGTCAGATGGGTACTTCAACGCCGGGACGGAGAGGAGAGAGCGGCCTTCGATGCGCCGGACCTCCGTATTCGAGATGCCGGAACATGGACCCGTGTGGTAACAAATATGCTCCGGGCGGGTTCACCTGTTGACGGTGAACCGCATTGAACCGCCATGCAGGCCGTCGATCACCCCCCGACCCCGGCGCTTTACCTAACATGCCATGCCGCGCAGCCGCCCCCATTCCGCGAAGGCAGGCCATCTCCCGGCAGCAGATGAACGCACAACTTCGTATTGCGGTCCGACGCAGCGTACACGATGTCCCGGCACGAGGCGTTCTCATATCCCGCATCTTCATGCCGGGCATTCTGACGATCCTTGCCCTCAACCAGGGATGCAACGCGCCGGTGAACAACAATTCGCCGGCGGGTGGCGTTGCGCCGGTTATTGTCTCGGCGAGCGTGCAGGCCAATCCGGTCAACGTGGTCAGCGCCGTGGCGGCCGTGCACGTTACCGGCGCTGCAACCGTGCGTGTGGAATACGGAACGGATAGCCTGTTCGGGTCTGCAACCGGATCCGTAAACGTGGTTGGCGATTCAGCCACCATTCCGATAGTCGGGTTGATCGCCTCCACGGCATATCGCCTGCGTGTCGTGGCCACAGGTACGCAGGGGGCTCGATCGCAGAGCCAGCCGATGACGTTCGCTACCGGCGCGCTCCCCGCGGACATTCCGCACTATGCCGTGCGCACGGCGGGGGCGCCCTCTCCGGGCTACGTGATGTGCGGCTTCACGGCCGGTGATACATCGCTTGGCGGTTTCTACGCGGTCGTGATGAACAACGGCGGGGATATCGTCTGGTATCGGAAGTTCCGAACGCAGGTCACGGACTTTCAACGCCAGCCGAATGGGAACTTCACCGTGTTTGCTTCACTGGGTCAGGACGATCGCCACTTCTACGAGCTGGATCGTCTGGGAAATGTGGTGAACGAGTATCGTGCTGCGGAGGGCATCGAGACCGGTGCGCACGAGGTGCGCCTGTTCGAGGGAGGCTATGTGCTGTTCGGAAGAAGGGACAGCGTGATGGACCTTGCGCAGTATGGCGGCCGCGTCACTATGGTGTCCGGCGAGATCGTGGAGTATCATCAACCGGGGCATCCGGTACTTCGTTGGAGTACGTTCGGCCATCTTACGCCGGACGAGGCCGCACCGGACATTCCGCTGAACGCGCCGAGGGTGGACCCATGGCATCTCAACGCGATCGAGGTGGATACTGACCACAACCTGTTGATCTCCTTTCGCAACAGCGATGAGATCGTGAAGGTGGACGGGACCACCGGCGCAATCATCTGGCGACTGGGCGGCCGGAAGAATCAGTTCACATTCGATGCCGATCCGCTGAACGGCTTCTCCCATCAGCACGGGATCAGGCGCCTCGCGAACGGGCATCTCATCCTGTTCGACAACGGCAACCTTCACCAGCCTCCGGAGAGTCGCCCGGTTGAATATCGGATCGACGAGACGGCCCGCACCGCGCATTTGGTGTGGCAGTATCGGACGGCGCCGCCGCTCGCGGCCGTTGCACTCGGCTTCGCGCATCGTACGGAGGACGGGCACACGCTGGTCTGCTACGGAACCGCACAGCACCTGATCGAGGTGGATGCCGCGAACGTGGAGCAATGGCGGCTTACGGTGACATCGCCCGGATACTTCATCTATCGTGCGTTCAGGCTTTCATCGCTCTAGCAGATGTCCGTTTGAGCTGCATCGCGACGTGCACGGAGGTTGCAGCAGGAGCGGGAGGGAGTGGGCACGAGAATCGCCCACGACTCAATGCATGGTGGCCCTGCCTCGCAATGATTGCTCGTCGTTCCGTTCTGTCCGTACCACTCCGCCATCCATTCTACTACAGGCTTCCGTCTGGGAGCGGCCTCTGCCTTCCGCCGGACGTTGGATGATCCCACGCGGACGGAACAGCGAGTCACGTGCGGGCGGAATCATCGCTGCAACGATCCGGTGCACTCCGAACGCCGTCATCACACGGTAATCCGTTCATACATCCCGTCTGATCATTTGGTTGGTGCATCGCAGCGTACTATGTTTGCGCGTCCCTGTGGCAGCCGGGCCTGCGCCGAGCGGTCTCCGCTTCACACCGATTCCCCTTCCTCCTCATACTTCCTCGCATGATGCTTGCCGCATGTTCCGCGGCCGGGCTGCGCCGTTGCATCCGCTCTATGCCTGATGCACGGATCTGCAGCGAAACGCGGCGTGCACCCGAACGCATGCTGCGCGGGCGTTGTCCGCACCGACATGTACTGAACGTCATGCATCTCGGCATGAATCGGTTTCGATCATACCATTCCAACGAAGGAGGCTGATTGATGTTTGCCCATTTCACCGATAACGATGCGGATCTCCTGAGGGCGCACCTGCAGGCGCTGGTGGAGGTGGAGTTCTTCACCATCCCGTTCTATCTCACTGCCGTCTACTCGTTCACCAACAGGGCACTGAGCTATACTCCGCAGGGCTCGCAGACCTCGCCGCTCTATGTGCTGCAGCAGGAGGCGCTCTCCGTGGCGGTGCAGGAGATGTACCACCTGCAGCTTGCATCCAATCTCTGCAACGCGTTCAAGGTGACGCCGCAGATTCCGCAGATGACGCTCCAGGCCGGTGTCAACATCGAGATTCCCCATCTCGAGAACGGCGGCCAGCCGATCACCACGCAGATGGGAAATCTTCCCTTTGCCATCCAGGCCATGATCGAGGTGGAGTCCCCCGATCCCAACCCCAACTTCCCGCCGCCGAACGCGGCCGTGGTGTATCCCTCGATCTCCGATCTCTACCACGCCACACTCACGCTGCTGGCGCAGTACCTGGCCGCCGCGGCTTCAACGCCGGTGTCGCTCGATCCCGCGTTCGATCCGGGCAACAACCAGGTGGCGTACGGAACGTTTCCGAGCACCTACAAGTACAACACCATCACCTCCAGGCCGCTGGTGGCGAAGGTGGTGAACGCCGTCACTGATCAGGGGGAGGGTGATCTCGTGGCGCCGGACCTCCTTGGATCCACGGAGGCCCAGAACGCCGCCCGCGCCCTGCTCAGCACCTTCTTCACATTCGGCGGCGACGACACCGTGCTGCCGGAGTACCAGCCGAAGGCTGGAACGCGCTTCGCCGCATTCGGTGCCCTGACGCACCTTGCGCGCTTCAAGCAGATTCAGGCGGCGTTGAACGGAACGAACTGGGAGCAGGTGATCGGCGGGCCGGTGTTCTATCCGGCGGGTATGCCCTCGCCCGATCTCCCCGGCTGGGCGGCTCCCCTCCCGACGCTGGAGTCCTCCATGAACACGGTGTGGTCCTATGTGATCGATCAGATGCAGGCCGGCTTCGCGGACGGCTCGCTCTCGGCGAGCACGTCAAGCCCCACCAACACCGGCTTCAACAACGCGATGCTCTCCTTCAAGTACATGATCCCGCTTGTCTGGCAGTGGGGATCGGTCCCATCCTTTGTGTACACACCGGGCGTTACCGCGGCGCAGGTGCAGACCGCACTGGACCTTGCCGATCCGCTCTGCCTCTCGCACTGGGACGAGCCCACGGCCCAGCTCCGTGCCACGCCCGGCTTCCCGCTCAACTCCTGCCAGGGGCTGAACGACTGTGCCGGCAAGGGATGGGGAGGAATTGCCACGGAGAAGGGGAACGGCGCCTGCGCCACGGCCGACCTGCATACATGCGGCGGCAACAACGACTGCAAGTTCCAGGGGGGATGCGGCTACCTCTCCACATCGAGCGGCGGCGGCTGCGGCGCATCGGTGAACGCCGAGGACTCCACGCTCCTTCCTCCATCGGAACAGTGGATACCCGGGCTGAACGACTGCAAGAACCTTGGCGGCTGCGAGACGCCGATCTCCACCGGGCAGGTGTTCGATCGCTCGGCCACGCCAACGATCGCGGCCCAGACCGGGCCGGAGTGGACGCCGGAGGCCAAGAGCGCGCTGGAGGCGCTGGAGGGGACCAATGTCTGGAATCGCGCACGGACGCTCTTCGCGCAGAAGGAAGGGCTTGGAACACTCCCCACGCCGATCTCGCAGCAGGTGGGCGCGGTTGACTACGACGGCGACGCACGGCGCAGGGCGGTGCAGCCAACGTCCACCTGATCCTGATCACGCCTGGAGTATGCGCATGACACCGAACAGACTCGGATACCCACACCTTGGATTCGGGGTCGGGCTGCGAAGCGTTCACTACGAACATATCCTTCGCGAGTGGCCGGCCGTGGACTGGTTCGAGATCATCTCGGAGAACTACATGGACTCGCACGGCTGGCCGCGCCATGTGTTGCGCCGGATTGCGGAGCGCTATCCGGTTGTGATGCACGGCGTCTCGCTCTCGATCGGCAGCAGCGATCCGTTGGACATGCGCTATCTCACTTCGCTCAAGCAGCTTGCAGAGGAGATCGGAGCCGTGTGGGTCTCCGATCATCTCTGCTGGACCGGTGTGCTCGGGCGCACCACGCACGATCTCCTGCCGATGCCTCTCACCGGGGAGACGCTGCGCCATGTGGTGGAGCGGATACGAATCGTGCAGGATGTGCTGGAGCGGCCGCTGGTGCTGGAGAACCCCAGCAGCTATCTGCAGTTCGCCTGCGATACGCTGGGCGAGGCGGAGTTCATCGCGGCAATGGCTCAGGAGGCGGATTGCGGGCTGCTGCTGGATGTGAACAATGTCTACGTCTCCAGCGTGAACCATGGCTTCGATCCGGTTGCCTACATCGAAACGATTCCTCCGGAACGGATCGTGCAGTTCCATCTTGCAGGACACACGCACTGCGGCACGCATATCATCGACACGCACGACGGCCCCGTCATCAATCGCGTGTGGGAGCTGTATCGCTTTGCCTGCCGGCGCACGGAGGGAGTGGCGACGCTGCTGGAGTGGGACGCGAAGATCCCGGACTTCGCTGCGGTGCATGCCGAGGTACTCCGCGCGCGGGACTGGCTCGAGTCCGACAGCGTGCCGGAGTCTGCAGCCGAGGAGGTTCGTGAACCGGCGGATGCAGCGGCACATGCCTGCCGCGGCATCGATCCGTTTGCCGGCGCCCATCCTCCGCTCGTTCCGGTATGGAGCGAAGATGAGTGAGGATGGCGAGACGATGGTTGCCGCAACGGAGCTCGGGCGGCTTCAACGCTGGATGCAGGCGGCCGTGACCGATCGCGCCGGCATCACCGGCGGGCGGTCCGCCGGCAACCCTCCCGGCGACGTGGAGGAGATCGTGCTCCCCTCGGCATCGCTCACGAGCGGCGAGCGCCTTGCGATCTACGCCCGCTCCTACCACGCACGGCTGCTTCAATGCTTCGCCACGATATTCCCATCGTTGCTCCACGCACTTGGGCGCGAGCTGTTCGAGGCGTTCGCGCTGGACTATCTGCACCATCATCCGCCGCACAGCCACACGCTCGACCATCTGGCGGATGCCTTCCCCGATCACCTGGCCGCCACGCGTCCGGATGCCGGGCTTCCGGCGGACAGGCGCGAGACGTGGCCGGACTTCATCATCGATCTCGCTCGCCTGGAGCTGGTGCTGTTGCACGTGTTCAACGGTGACGGGGTGGAGAATGCCACACCGCCGCTCCCGCGCGACATCGCATCGGTGCCGCTGCATCTCGTGGGCCGGTTGGTGCCGGCACCTGCGGCATCCAGCCGTGTGCTCCGGTTCGGATATCCCGTTCATGAGTATCTGCGTGCCTGCCGGCGCGGCGAGATGCCCACGCATCCTGCTGCGCGTGAGTGCTCGGTGGTGATCTCGCGGCGCAACTATCGCGTGCTGATCAACGAGATTTCACCGTGGCACTGCGCGTTCCTCCACGAAGCGGATGGCGGGCGCACGGTTGAAGAACTGCTTCAAAGCCTTGCCGCGCAAGGTGTGGAGGACCCCCGGGGCGTGCACATGCTTCGCGATGTGCTGTGCGAGTGGGCCTCCTGGTGCGTGCTGGCGAGAGTGTAGGCCGCGGCAGGCCAGGCGGTGCACCGCCGGTGCGACAGCACTCCGTTCCACAGCAGGCCAGCGGATGAATACCGGGCCGGCGATGCCGATGAGAACAACGGTTGGGAACAAAACAACGGTTGGGAACAACGGGATATCGCAACGCCCCGGACGTGCCGCGCGTCCGGGGCGTTGTGCTGCAGGCTGAAGTGCGATCCCGGCACGTATCGATGCGGCGCCAGCCGCACCGTTTGCCGGGCACGTGCCCCCGCCTGATTCCGGTGCGCCTTCTACTTGGTTACCACGATGCGCCGCGAGACGCGTGTGGTGCCGTGGGAAACCGCAACCATGTAGCTGCCGCTGGGCCATGCGATGGTGCTCACGCGATGACTTGCCGCACCGGCGGCATAGCCTGCGCTTGCGCGATAGATCTCATGGCCGCTCAGATCGCTGACGGTGACCGTGGCGCGATCCGCCGCCGGCATCGTGAAGCGAATCTCCAGTTCCGTCCCGACGCTTGCCGGGTTGGGGACCACGGCAAGCGCGGCATCCCCTGCGAGATCGGTCCCGCCGGCGTTTACGCCGGACACCCCATCGTTCCCGCCGTTGTCCTGGCGGTGCGCAGCCGGCTTGTAGCACAGTGCGGACGATGTTGCCGTAGAGACGGCCGTCACCGTGGGCGTTGCCGGAGTCCAGATCACGCCACTGATCGGGAACGTCAGAGTCTGATTCACGAACACATTGCCGAGCGTCATGAACGAGATGTCGGCCTCGTTGCACGAGCTTGTCGGAGCCGGGACATTGTCCGTCTTGATCAGGTAGTGATCGGAAGGATTGCCGGGTGTGACGAGGTTCGTGCTCGGGCATGTCCCGGCAAGGATGTAGCCGGGCGTTTCAATCGCGGTTGTACGCGTGCACACGCCCAGTGCGAAGGCGCCGTCCTGCCCGACTCCACCGAACGCTACGGCGGGGAAGGGGATCAGGGTGTTGGCCGAGAAGCGGGCCAGATAGGCGTTCTGGTTGAGAATGGTGGGGCCGCCTCCCAGGAGCGTGTTCCCGCCGATAACGATGCCGCCTCCCGGCGGTCCGGGGAAGTAGGGATCCTCACGCACCGCCGCGCCCGCATCGTTGCCGTTGTTGTTGTCGCCGAATACCAGGTCCGCGCGCTTCGGAAGCGTGGGATCGGGCTGCAGCTGCAATGCAAAGGCCTCGTAGTTGATGCTCGGGAACATCCGGCTGAGCGTACGCCCCGTGATCACGAGGTCGCCCGGCGTGGTGGCGGCCTGAAGCTCGCGAACAGAGCGGCCCTCGTCGAACTGATCGTATCCCCACGCGGCCGCCCCCTCCGGCGGGAGCAGAATGGTGCCGGTGTTTCCGTTGAGCCGCAGCACCAGAATATCTCCGTTGTTCAATCCGCGGAGCGTCGGAATGGAGGAGTTCGTGCCCCCCACGGCGATCACATCGCCGGTTGTGCCGCCCGGCACGCCGAACGTCTGTTCGGTTACGCCGAGCAGATAGTCGTCACCGCTCCCGGGGCCCCCCCACTGCGACATCCATATCGGAGCAAATGTGCTCGAGAGCCTCATCGCAACGGCGTCGCGCCCCGCGCCCGCACCCGTGCCGGCGTTGGTGGAGCCCACCATCACTACGTCGCCGGGATAGGTGGTTGTCAGATTGCCGGTTGTTGCCTCGTAGATATCCCATGCATCCTCGTCACCTCCCATGTTGATCGTGATCGCATTCAGCACCGTGCCGTTGGTATCGATCCTGATAAGGAACATGTCGCGCACGCCGCTTCCGATCGGCTGCGTGCTGCCGCAGAACAGATAGTCGCCGTTGGCTCCCTCGATGATCTGTATCGCGGAGTCCACCATCCCGATCGAGTACACATTGTCCCAGACAAGTGCACCGTTGGCGTCCACCTTCACCACGTAGGCATGCGGCAGGCCGCACGATACGCCGTTGAATGTGGAGGAGCCGCAGGCGATATAGCCGCCGTTGGCAAGCTGAACGGCGCCGCCCAATCCCGTTTCACGACACGAACTGCTCCCCACCAGTGTCTGAAAATGTTGTGCGTGTGCGGTGAAGAGGGATGCGAGCATGAAGAGAATCGCCGGTGCGGCGATAGGTATGCATGCGACGACAAGTCGCCGAACGAACGCTGTCATGGTTTGCTCCTGCATTTGTTGTGATTGTCGCTGGACGCGTTGAATGATCTGCAGGATTCGCCGAGGGTCTGAAACGAATGCCTGTTCGGGGGATAGACCGGGCCCCGTACATGCGGCTCATACGGCCATATGCAGTTCCGGCAACGGAACTGCCGTTCCTCCAACCGATGTTGGCGCCATTGGCGGCGGAGAGGGGTGAGTCGGCCAAGGGTGATATTGAGCAGTACGCTGTAGCGCGTTGCCGGGTGGCGAAGTTAGACGGGGAGGCTGCGGAGGTGAAAGACAAAGAATGCACGTCGGCCGGACGTTCACCGGCAGTGTGCCTTTCCACGGAAGGCTGTTTCAGGCCCAATGAGAGCAATCCTTCCCTCCGGGTGGACCCGAAATGCGGGATGTCCAAGCCTTCCGGCGTACCCCGGGCGGCAGCGGTTGCCGGCATCCGGCACGCATCGCTGACGTGGCGTGGCCGATTGGAAGATCCCCGCTCGCGCAGGATGGCATCGATCCGCCGTCGCATGATGCAACTGCACAATGCCGGTCTACATCCCGGTACCCTGCCTCCCGCGCCGGCTCCGGCGCCGTGAATGCATCCATTTATTTCCTGCATCGCAGCGTGACATCCGGCGTCCACCGTTCGTCTATTCCCAAGGGGGACAGCCCATTTCAGGCGCCTTCGTACAAATGATCGAAGGTGCTCTTCTGATGATTTCATCGCGCCATGAGCAACCGCAAAGCATGCCTCCACACGTGCGGTTGCTCATTGGCTGCGATGAAGCGTTCGATGTATTGGTCGATTGTTGCCGTGTCACGGGCCGCATGTATCGTACGACGATATTCAATTGATACCGCGGCGCATCGTCGATGCCGGCCGTTCGTTGCCACCGGATACAGATCCCCCACAATCGCGTTACCGAATTTCCCGGCGGCATCATCCTCTGCAGGCGCCAGCTGTGCACGGCCATCGCCGATGCATATGCGCGGGCGATTGAGGGAACGGACGATTCGATCAGAGCAGCCTCAGAGCTGCATCACCGCCACCAGGCCGGCGAAGGGACCTCATCAGGGGGTGAGGTCCCTTCGCCACATCCATGCATCGTTTCCGGCTCCTGACTATCGTCCTGCCGCACCGGTATCCGCCGCGGCGCCGCCGCGTTGCAGTATCGCCACCATCAGTTCGCGCGTCACGGCGATCCAGATGGGGCAGGTCCATCCGATGAACTGCTCGTGCATCACCAGTGCGAACGTCTGCATGTCCGCATAACCATCGGCGTTCCTCGTCACGCGAAGTGCAACCTGGTCCGCAGCGGCGCTTCGTCTCGAAAGGAGTACCAGCCAGGCACCCGGTGTTGCGTGCATCCGGTCCGCACTGTTCCCCCCATCCTGCGGAGAGCCGGCCGGCGCCCGACCCTTCAGCGATGCATGCAGGGCGTCCAGCGCCTCGGCGTTCAGATGAAACACGGTGTGCGAGTGCCGTTCGGCATCCTCGAGTCCCTCGATCCGCCAACCTTCCTCGAACTTCTCGTTCAATGCATCGATGGATGTGGGGCCATCCAGCACTATCGGCATCCACTGATGTATCGAGTTCGTTTCGATGCGCATATCCGTTCCATTTCCATTGTTGAGTGAGCTCCCGCTGCGTTCGCGGAGCATCGGTACCGAATTGGGTGCGGGCTGATCCGCAGCGCGGGCAGACCCTTGCGGATCGAAGCGGCCGTTCACACCCTGTCCGGGCGGAGGGAAAATATAGCCGTCGTACCGGAGCGCTTCGTTGCGGCATCACGCACACTCCAACCATGCGCCCATCCGGCGCGTTGCGTTCGCGTTCGGGTAGCTCCCCGGGAACGCGGCCGCGTTCCGCCGCGTGCTGCAACCGTTCGCACCGGCAACTGCAACCGACCGGGCATACATTGGCCGTTGTGATAGTCCGCAGGCGGCGCGCCACCGTGCAATCCGGTGTGCCCGTGCAATCCGGTGTGCCAGCCGGCTGCGGTTACCATGTACGATATCCAGGTACGGTCTCATGAACGCTTCCCGGTTGCTCGGTTACTTCCGGCCATGCGTGGCCGCGATGCTTGCAGCGCTGCTGCTTCCCAGGATCTGCGCGGCACAGCGTGCCGGGTGGGAGAACGAAATGGAGATCGGCGCCCGCGAGGCATTCTTCTACGGCGCTCGAGCCTATCCGTTTGGCCGCGTGCCGCAGAACGCCCGGCAGGATGCCATCCTTCATGCAGAGGAGAAGATGCGCCCGTTTCGCGGCGGGCGTGCATTTCAGTCGGCGGATGGATGGAAGCCGATCGGGCCGTACGATCTCGGCGGCCGCATCACGGCGGTGGCCGTGCATCCCGGCGACGGAAGCACACTCTGGGCCGGCGCAGCCGACGGCGGCGTCTGGAAATCCACGGACCGCGGAGCCTCGTGGACGCCGACGATGGACTTCGAGAACGCCATCGCCGTTGGTGCGCTCGCCGTCGATCCGGGCGATCCGAACGTTGTCTATGCCGGAACCGGCGAGACGGCGATGAACCTGGATACGTACGGCGGTGCGGGGATCTTCAGGAGCACCGATGGCGGTGGAAGCTGGCATACGTCGGGGCTCACGAACGTCGCCGCGTTCTCCCGCATCGTTGTGCTGCCGGGATCATCCAGCGTTGTGCTTGCCGGCGCGGTCCGGAACAACGCCGGCCTGTATCGTTCAACCGACGCCGGCCGTACGTGGGACCGTATTCTCGGGACTCCGGTGACCGATATCACCATCGATCCTTCCAACGCCGATCAGGTTTGGGTTGGCGGACCGTCCTTTGGCGTCATGCGTTCCACCGATGCGGGCCGCACGTTCGTGCAATCGGGCATCGGCATGGCTCCCGATGGAGCGTTCATCGGGCGCGTCTCCGTGCAGGTTGCCCCCTCCGCACCTGCGACACTCTACGCCCTCGCCAGCGAGTTCTCCGTTCAACAGGGAAATCTCTCGCGCATCTACAAGTCCATCGATGGTGGCCGAAGCTGGACCACCGTGATGGACACCGATCCCGATCTCCTCAACTACTACGGGCATCCGCAGGGAGAGTATGATAACGTGCTCGCCGTGAAGCCGGATAATCCGAACGTGGTGATCGCAGGGGGCGTGATCATGGTGCGTTCAACCGACGGCGGTGCAAACTGGCAGTTGATCGAAACGCCGCTTCACCCAGACCATCACGCGCTGGCATTCGACCCGAAGAATCCGGCGCTCCTCTATATCGGCAACGACGGCGGCATGTACGCGAGCCCCGATGCCGGAACCACGTTCAACCGCATCTCCAGGGGCCTTGCCATCACGCAGTTCTATGCGATGGCGATCGACCAGAACAAGCCCGGACTCGTCTACGGCGGCACGCAGGACAACGGCACCGTGACCAATGCTGCGGCCGACTACTGGGAGCATGGCCCGGGGATTATCTCGGGAGGTGACGGCTTTCACGTGATCGTGGATCCGGCATCGTCCGCAATCGTCTACAGCGAACAACCGTACGGGCTGATGTTTCGTTCGGATGTCACCAGCGGCACGCGGCAGCAGTTCACAACCGGCATCGATCTCAACGATCCCTCCGATCCCGCCGCATGGTCCGCTCCGATGCTTCCGGACCCGGGCGATCCAACACGATTCTACTGCGGCCGCACGCGCGTCTACACCCGCACCACGGCGTCCGCGTGGACACCGATCTCGCCGCCGTTCAGAACGCCGGTCTCGGCCATCGCCGTCTCCCCCGTGGATCGCGGTGTGATCTATGCCGGCTCGGGCCTGGCCGCCGGCACAACGGTCTTCCTCAGCGACGGCGTTCCGCTCGGCGAGGTGAAGGTGACGCTCGACAGCGGCCGCACATGGAGCGATCGTACTGTCGGGAGCGGCCTGCCGGACCGGGTGATCACGCAGATCGTTCCATCGCCGTCCGAGCGTTGCACCGCCTACGCGACATTCTCCGGCTTCTATGCGGGGCATGTCTTCAAGACAACGGACTGCGGCTCGTCATGGAGCGACATCAGCGCCGGCCTCCCGGACATTCCCGCGAACGCACTGGCCATCGATCCGGGCAACGAGCACACGCTCTACGTCGGGACCGATATCGGGGTCTTCGTTTCCACGGATGATGGGGGGAACTGGTACACGTTCGGTGCCGGATTGCCGAAGGCCGCGGTGGCGGACATGGCGGTATACCGGGCCGGCGGCATGCTTCGGGTTGCCACCCATGGACGCTCGATGTGGGAGATACCGCTGGCCGGCGCGGCTGCGGGTGCTTCGGTCACCGTTCCTGCAGGTCGCGAGATCTGGATGGGGCGGACCGTCCACGACATCCGATGGAACGGACTTACCGGACCGCTGACCCTCGAGTACTCGCTGGATGGCGGTGCCACGTGGATGGAGATCGCCGCCGGCGTCGGCGGCAGTCTCTATCGCTGGACCGTTCCCGATACGGTGCAGAGCAGCCGTGCGATGGTGCGCGTGCGCGAGTCTGCCGGGCAGTCCAACAGCGCTCGCAGTGCTCTGTTCACGCTGATGCCGTACGCCGCCGGGACGTTCATCACCGGCTCGCTGCAGGCGCGCCCCTGCTGGGGACTGGCGTTCGACGGCGAACATCTCTGGGCCACACTCGAGAACAGCGACACGCTGCTCCAACTGGACCGGCACACGCTCGCCGTGCTGGCTCAGGTGAAGGCCGGGACGGACACGGCGCGCAGGCGCTTCACGGATATCACGTACGCACCGGGGCGCGGTACATTCTTCCTGCATGATATCACCGATGCAAAGCAGGATGGTTCGGGCGATGCCTGGTTGGAGGAGGTCACGCCCGGCGGCCAGATACTGCATCGATGGCGTTCCCCCTGTGCCTATCCTACCGGCCTCGCATGGCTGGCCGATTCCGGCAGCGCCGGGCACCTGCTTGCGTCGGATCTGTTCGGCGATCAGAGCTTCTTCGTGATCGATCCGGAGAACGGTTCGGTGGAGAGAACGATTCCGCGGGCCGTTCAGGTGCAGTTCGGGCCGGCCGGCATCACGCCCACGGCGGACGGCTCCGGCTTCTGGCAGGTGATCGATGACTTCGATGTTGCAACCGGGCCGAAGGGTTCGCGGCTCGTCAACTTCGCGTTGGGCGATCAGGCCCGGCGCTGCGAGTTCCCGCTCGAGATAACGCCGGACTCCGCAACGGCCGGCGGTTACATGCAATGGGGCCGGATCTTCGGTCGGGGAGTGGAGCGCGATCCGGAGGATGGGAACCTGTGGGTGACGAATCTGGATGGCGGGATCTACAAGTTCACGGCATGCGATGCCGTTCCGTCCGCCGTGATCGATCTATCGCATCACGATATGCTGGCCGCCTCGCTCGACCCGGTGATACCGAACCCCGCGTGCGGGGAGGTGCGGATCGGCTTCACGCTCGGATCGGCGGCTCGGGTCGATCTGCAACTCTTCGATGCCGCAGGGCGCGTTGTTGCAACGCTGCAGCGCGGCGGGCTGGAAGCCGGCCGGCATCGGCTTTCCTTCGATACGGCCGATCTCCCCGCGGGAATCTATCGCTGCCGCCTCTCCGTGAACGGCAGCACGGTTGCAGGCGCCATGGTGGTTCACGTGCGGTAGTTCGCCTGCGGATCGGCCATGATTCGAACCGCGATCCGGACCGCCACGCCGGCTGGCACACGGAGGATGCTCCGGATGCCGAGCGAAGGATCGATCGACACGGAGGCACGCGGCCTTCGCGGGATGCCGAGGGCGGGGAATCGCGCGGATGGTGAGCCCCATGGCAAGGGCATCCCGCCGTGCGACGGGATGCCCTCCGGATAGTGACATCGTAGGCAGGATCACGTGCCCTCTGGCGACATCAGAGGCACTCGGTGACAGGGCACGGCGCGGGCACCACTTCGAGGTGGCCGCAGATGGTGGCATCGGGGTTCGGCCGGCAGACCTGCCCGCAGCAACCACGTGCGAAGCCCAGCGTGCGGCTGCAGGTTCCCGGAGGCGGCATCGGGCCCGGGCCGGGCAGCACGAAGAATCCTCCGTTGCAGAGCTGGATGGTGTTGCTCGCCCAGTCCGCACACGGCAGCGAGATGCTTTCCCCCGGCGCAAGCGGGGTGCAGACGATCGGGCCGCTCGGTGAAAGCTGATGGCAGACGGTCACGCTGCATGCCAGCGCCGGGCTGATTGTGAGCGTGTAGGTTGGGCACGGACACTGGGCGTGCCCGATGGTGAGGGTGGTGATCAGCATGCAAACTGTGAAGGCGGCCAGAGCTGCGCTCCGACATCGTTGTGCGATCGACTTCATGATCGTTCTCCTGAAAATGAGTTGATGGGTCAGGAACGAACGTCTGCAGGCGGTTGATGGAGGATCGTGTGCGCCGGATGCAGCGTCCTCGGAGTGGGCCATCCACAACTTGCCGATCGTGAGATTGGAGAAATAGTACATCATGATGTACCCGTCAATGTGGCGCGGCCGGTCCGGGATGCCGAAGCCCCGTTGCGCTGAAGCCATCCCGTTACCATTCCCCCGGTTGGCGTATCTCTACCTGCTGGAGCCCTGCGCTTCGTCTGCTCCGGCGGCCGTGATATCCGGCGCGAGCGGCTCAACGTAATCCCTGGAGCATCCGATGAAGCATTGCCTGCCTCCCCGCGTCACCGGCATCGGCTGCACCGTATCCGCCCTGTGCCTGCTGTTGCTCGGCGGGCATCTGCGTCTTCACGCGCAGCCGAACTATCCCGTTCCCTCAGGTGTCTACTGCAGTTGCGGTCCGACCAACGCTACGGGGCCGGGCTCGGTGGATCCTGCCATTGCTTCCAGGCCGTACGTTCGCGGCATCCTGGTGCGGATCGGGTGGAACCTCGTTGAGCCGCAGGATGGTGCCTACAACTGGGCGCAGCTGGACACGCAGATCGCGCGGGCCTGTTCCTACGGCAAGAAGGTGGCGCTCGCCGTGGTCAACGGCCCCTCGGCTCCGGCATGGCTGTATGCGGCCGGTGCTCGGTATGCCGTTGTCGGCGCGCCGTTCAACGACACCATTCCCTATCCATGGGATCCCGTCTATCTGGCCAGGTGGGGCGACCTGATTGCACACCTCGGGGCGCGGTACGATGGTGATACAACGGTTACCCTTGTCCATATGACCAACGCCACGGCGAACGGCTTCGAGTTCTTTCTGAGTCCCACCGCAGCCTTCAACTGGAACGCGGCCGGATATTCGGATATGAAGGTGATCGATTCATGGAAACAGGTGATCGATGCCTTCAATGCCGCATTCCCGAATCACTATCTGGACAACGACTTCCATCCGGTCTTCCTCACAGCCAGCTCCAGCACCGTGCCCGGCGATTCCGTCTATGCATATGCACGCCGCACCGTCGGCGGCCGGTACGGCGCATTTTCCTCCTGGTGGTCGCAGAAGAATACATCGGCCTATCCCGCGCAGTATGCCGATCTGGTTGGTTCCGCGCGCAGCACCTTCGCCACCGTACAGTTCGCCTACAACGGCACCAGCGATTCGGCAGCATTCGGCGCAGGGGGAATGCCCGGAGCGTTGCGGCTTGCGATCGAGGACGGGATCTGCTACTGGGAACTGTGGAACCAGGATATCCTGAACCCGAAGTTCGATTCACTCCTTGCCACTGCAACATGTACAACCACAGGCGGGATCGAGCCCCCGTCGCCCGGCGTGCTCCATCCGGTATTCAATCCCGATCCCTCATCCGGCAGCCTCTTCATCCACTGGGGTGCCATTCCCGGGGAACCGGTGGAGGTGAGCATCGTGGACCTGCTCGGCCGGGTTGTATTTCATGCCACGGCCGAACGGGGTGCCATGGAGGCCCACATCGATATCTCCGGGCTCACTCGCGGAACCTACGTGGTGCGCGTTGCCGTACCGGGAGGGAGGAGTGGGATTAATAGTGCGCTCGTCATTCAGAATCACTGATTCCATTTCGCCGGCGCAACTCCTTGTTGCAACTATCTTTCTCGCGCCTTATGTTGGGTGCCGCGATCAACCAGCATCCCATTGTCGCACGGTGCATTCCGGGCACCAAAGTTTCACCTGGCACTCATGCATGAGTACCGACCACTCACAGTAGACCTGGATCCTGAATCGTTCATTGGATAATGGAGGTGCTTCCCACGGTTCTCTCGTCCCTCCGACGAATCGGCGGAGTCCCCCCGGTACATGCTAACCCCCCATTCGTTCTCCAAACACCCGTGGAGGTATCAATGGCCCGTACCCTACCATTTGCCTTACTGTTCGTTGTTGTACTACTGCCAAACATCGTGTCTGCCCAGTCTGCTCTCGACTCATCGGTTCTGATGTCCGGTGAGATGCGAAAGTTCGAGGGGACGCGAAAGATGGTAGCGCTCCTGAAGGAGAACTCCGTCAAGTTCAACGATGGGCACAACGCCCTCGCGAACCATGCTCGCGTCAAATTCTATGAAGACCTCGTGCAGCACGCTCCGGAAAACAAGAGACTGCTCTATCAGGAGATGCTGTTCGCCGGAATGACGCAACGAGCGATCGAGGGAATCAAGAACATGCTTGCCAATCCCAAGCTCAATCCCGGAGAGAAGCCAAAGCTGATGGATCTTCTCGGTATTGCCTATCTGCGACTCGGGGAGCAGGAGAACTGTGTGGCCAATCACACGGCTCAATCCTGCCTCATGCCGATCGAGCCGGGAGGATACCACACGATCCAGCGCGGATCGCGCAGCGCGATCGACGTCTACAAGGCGATTCTCGCGGAGCATCCGGACGATATCAAGTCCCGGTGGCTGCTGAACATCGCCTACATGACGCTTGGTGAATATCCGGACAAGGTCCCGCCGCAGTTCGTAATTCCGGAAAAGGTATTCAAATCCGATTATCCGCTTCCGCGGTTCCACGACATCGCTCCGGACGTCAGTCTCGACGTACAGAACCTTGCCGGCGGATGCTGCCTGGAGGATTTCGACAACGATGGCGACCTCGATCTGATGGTCTCCTCGTGGGGAGTGAACGACCAGATCCAATATTTCCGCAACAACGGCGACGGTACATTCACCGAGCAGACGAAGGAGGCCGGGCTGGAGGGGATTACCGGCGGCATCAACATGTTCCATGCAGACTACAACAACGATGGGTTTGCCGACATTTTCGTTGCGCGCGGTGCCTGGATGGGAACCTATGGAAACCAGCCGAGCTCGCTCCTCAAGAACAACGGCGACGGCACATTTTCCGATGTGACGATCGAGTCCGGTCTGTTGGGATTTCGCCCGACGGAGGCGGTTGCATGGGGCGATTTCGACAACGACGGCTGGCTGGACATCTTCATCGGTTGCGAGACCACCGGCCTTCAGGGGCATCCATGCGAGCTCTACCGGAATAATCACAACGGCACATTTACCAACGTTGCGCACGAGGCCGGCGTCGATTTTCAATCGATCGTGAAGGCCGTGCATTGGGGTGATTACAACAACGACGGCCTCATCGATCTCTACGTCTCGAATCTCGCCGGCCCCAACAAGCTGCTCCGCAACAATGGAAACAAGAACGGCACCTGGACCTTTACCGATGTTGCCGCTCAGGCCGGTGTGCAGGAGCCGGAGTTCAGCTTCCCGGCATTTTTCTTCGACTACGACAACGATGGCTGGCTGGATATTTTCGTCTCCGATTTCGGCGGCCGCCCCAGCGGCGTCTTCAACGGTCTGCCGGTGCTCATGAGCGTGATCGGCCCGGTTGCCAACGATTATCTTGGCAACCCGCACATGGTGACGGTCCCGAAATTGTACCACAATAATCACGACGGCACCTTCACCGATGTTGCGAAGGAAATGCATCTGGACAAGACGATGTTCGGGATGGGATGCAATTTCGGCGATATTGATAACGACGGATTTCTGGACATCTACGTCGGCACCGGTCATCCCGATCTGGATGCGCTGATTCCGAACCGGATGTTCCGGAACGCGGAGGGGAAGGTGTTCCAGGACGTGACCACCGCCGGCGGATTCGGGCATCTGCAGAAGGGGCATGCCATCGCATTCGGTGATATCGACAACGATGGCGATCAGGACATATTTGCCGTGATGGGTGGTGCGTTCGAGGGAGATGTTGCGCGCCGGTGCCTGTTCCAGAATCCCGGCAACGGCAACCACTGGATCACGATACTGCTGGAAGGGACGAAGGCCAACCGCTGCGCAATCGGCGCCCGCATCAAGGTGACCGTGCAACAGGCATCCGGCAAGGACCGGGACATCTACGTGATGTGCGGCACCGGCGGCACCTTCGGCTCCTCATCGTTGCAGCAGGAGATCGGGCTGGGCGATGCAAGGCAGATCAGGTCCATCATGATCGACTGGCCTGGCTCGCATACCAGGCAGACGCTGAAGGATGTGCAGATGGATCGCGCGATCAAGGTGGTGGAGGGAAATGACAAGGTGATTGCACTCAATCGCAAGCCCATCACGATGCCGGCTGCCGGAGCGGCTGCGACACATCATCACATGCACAACATGCCGATGAAGGGAATGGAAGGGATGGAGATGGATGACTCGCACGACATGCACGGTCACTGAGCAGACGCATCGTATCGATACGGGTGTTGCACTCGCGATGCCTGGAATATCTCTCCAGTAAGGCCAGCAATACGGGGATATGGACAAACCATCCATATCCCCGCATGCGTTAGTGCACGATCAACCGCGAAGCGCGATCGCACCGCTCGTTCCAACTCGAGTGCATGAACTTCGCGCGTTGGGAGCGGCGCATCGGTGTGATCTCTTTCGCCGCCATGGCATCACCACCCCTCGGCGAGCATGTTCCGCCGGTGAACCGGCGCTGCACGTGCGCCGAAGCTGGCGCTACGTACCGATGTAGCTGAGCTTCGCCCTTTCCGTGCCGGCGGAATCGAAGATGCGCGCCGTATCCGGAGTAGTGTTGTTCCAGATCCACGAGTTCAGATGCAGGATCAGCACCTCTCCCTGCGGGTTCGTGGGGCCGCTTCGGGTGTAGACCGTAAGCTTGCTATGGATGCTGTCCGGCAATGGGAATCGTTGGCCGTCATCCGCGTCCAGTGTCCATCCGGCGATGCGTTGCGGACGGTCCGTCTGGATCACCGCCCACTCGTCCGTTGTTCCCGTGATGCTGCCGTTCCTGGCCTGGTCGTAGTAGATCTTGGTGATCTGTACGCCCCCACGTGCGCTGTCGTAGTTCTGCCTGGCCGCCGGAAGCAGGTCCGTGGAATCGGTCGGAACGTGCGTGGTATCCTGTGGCGATGGGGAGGGATTGGTTGCGCTGGATGAACAGGCCGCGAGCAGTGCGGCGCACAGGATCGGAAGGAAATACGTGTGCTTCATGAAGTTGCTCGAATTGAGATAACGCCGCGAATGGAGGGATGACGATGCGGCGATGATTATCGGCCCAAAGATAGCGCGGCTCCGCCTGACGGGCAATGTGCCCTGCGGCATCGATACGGCGCGGCTATGGTATCGATACGGCTACGGCATCGATACGGCGGCGATGCCACCGTACCGCGCGCCCGCGCTCTGTCCGGAGCGGGAGCAGATGCCGACCGGTATCGGTGAGCCGCCGGCCTTCCGCTTCACCGGGGTGCGGAGCATGGGGAAGCGGAGCGGCGAGAGAAGGGAATGCCATATACGGGCTGCCGATATTTCCGTATGGTTGCGCCATCAATCCTTCGTGCGCAACCATGGCATTCAACCCGGACCTGATCACTTCCCTCCTCCGAACGTTCGTTCTCGGCACGTTCATGTACGGACTCCTCGTCCTGATCCACGAATGCGGGCACGCGTTGGTGGTGCTGGCCTTCACCGCGCACAGCCCCTCGATCTATGTCGGTGCCCGCCGCGAGACCTCGCGCTGGATGAAGGTGCGAGCGGGGCGGCTCTCGATCTCCATCAACACCAACCCGTTACGATGGTTGCGCGGCGGCTCCTGCCATCCGGGCGGGACGATGCCCTGGCATACCATGGTATTGTTCACGCTTGGCGGCCTGGTGGCGCAGTCTCTGGCGGCAGCCGTTGTCGTGACCGTGGGGTTGACGCTCACCCCGCACGGCACTCTGTATGAAGCCGCGGAGCTGTTTGTTCTGGCGGCCGCGGTAAGCCTGGTCTTGAACAGCATCCCGAGAACATTGCGCGGAGGTGGGGCCGATCCCCTCGTGCGCAGCACCGATGGTTTCAAGCTGATCTGGCTGTGGCGAATGCGTCACGCCTATGCGGACTATCTGAATGCCGTGGAGCTCTGCACATCCCGCCGCTTCGCGGAGGCCGCAACCCTTCTCGATCCGATCACTTCGCAGAGTGGTGTCAATCCCGACATCTGCCGCCTGGCTGTTCTCGCAAATATGGAAATCGGAAGCTACGCTCGTGCGGACGCGGTGCGGCAGGCGTTCGAGGAGCGGCATCGGTTTACCGTGGAGGATCATTTCAATGCCGGGATCATCGCTGTGCGGATGGGCAGATACGAGGAAGCGATCGAACGATTCGGCGTGGCGTGCAGATCGAAGGAGTTGAATGAATATGCACGCATCAATCGTGCCGATACGCTTACCTACCTGAAGCGGTACGACGAAGCCCTGAGGGAATACGATTCCATCATCGAAGAACATCCGCGGCTTGCCATTGCCCATGCCTATCGCGCGCTTGCATGTCTGCGCTCCGGTGCGCCGGAGGAGGGGCGGCGCGATATCGATCGCGCGTTGAGCCTGGACCCGAGCGACTCCGCCGCCATCTACTGCCTGGGTCTGTACAACGAGTCCTGCGGAAGCTATGCCGCGGCTCTGGAGCACTATCGCGACGCAAGGGCGAGGGGAGGAAACCACTTCCCGTTCCAGGAAGATATCCAACGTGTTGAGCGGCTTGTCGGTGCCATGCCGTCCGGCGGCGATGCAGGTGCTTCAGTTCCTGGCATGCAGGGTGCGTAACGGGCACGATCCGGCGCGCCACCATACGCAGCCGGCTGCGCGCCCACCTTCGCCTCAGCCTCCGTCGCGCTCGGCAAGTTCCGTCCAGCGTTCCATGGCGGCATCCAGGCGAGCGTTCGCGGCGCTCAATTGCGCGGCAAGCTCCTGGGCGGCCACATAGTCGGCGCCGACATCCGCCAGCTTCGTCTCGATCTCCGCCTTCGTTTCCTCGATCTTCGCAATCTCCGTCTCGAGCTGATTCAACTCCTTCCGTTCCTTGTAGGAGAGCTTCGCCGGCTGTACGGTGTTGAGGCTCTGCGCCGGTGCGGCCGCAGCCTGCTTCTGTGCCGGCTGCGGCGCGGCTTCCGCCGCCTCGCGTGCGCGGATCTCCAGGAACGCGCTGTAGTTGCCGGGGTATTCCCGAATCCTTCCGTTCCCCTCGAAGCGGAACAGGTGGTCCACCGTGCGATCGAGAAAATATCGGTCGTGGCTCACAACGATCACCGTGCCGGGGAAGGAATCCAGATAATCCTCCAGCGCCATCAGCGTATCGATATCCAGATCGTTCGTCGGCTCGTCCAGCAGCAGCACGTTCGGCGCCCCCATCAGGATGCGGAGCAGATACAGCCGCCGGCGCTCGCCGCCGGAGAGGCGTGCAATCCTGGCGTACTGCATGTCCGGCGGGAACAGAAAGCGCTCCAGCATCTGGCCTGCGGTGATCACGGAACCATCGGCCGTGCGCACGTTCTCCGCAACCTCGCGAATGTAGTCGATCACACGGAGCTCGTCCGCCAGCGCGCTGGACTCCTGATCGTAGTAGCCGATTGCCACCGTCTGCCCGGTCTCCACGGTGCCGGTGTCCGGCTTCACGCCGCCGGTGATCATCTCCAGCAGCGTCGTCTTGCCCGCACCGTTCGGGCCGATGATGCCGAGGCGCTCGCGCGGTTGAACCGTGTACGTGAAGTTCTCCAGCAGCACGGTTTCATCGAACGCCTTGGAGACGTTGCGCAGCTCCAGCACCTTGCTTCCCAGCCGCCGCGAGCCGAGCGCCACATCCAGTTGGTCCTTCGCCTTCTCGCGCGGCGCCGTCATCAGGTCCTCCGCACGCTCGATGCGTGCCTTCTGCTTCGTGGTTCGCGCCTTCGCGCCACGCCGCAGCCATGCAAGCTCCTGGCGGATCAGCATGTCGCGCTTGTGCTGCTCCACGGCCTTCTGCGTTTCCATCTCCTCCTTCCGCTCGAGATAGTAGGAGTAGTTGCCGGCATAGGTCTGCGCCGCGCCGCGATCCAGCTCCACGATATGATCGGTAACGCGGTCCAGGAAGTACCGGTCGTGCGTTACCAGCAGCAGCGCGCCGGAGTAGCGGGCCAGATACTCCTCCAGCCACTCGATCGTCTCGGCGTCCAGATGGTTCGTCGGCTCGTCCAGAATCAGAAGATCCGGCCGTTCGATCAGCGCGTGCGCAAGGGCCACGCGTTTGCGCTGCCCGCCGGATAGCTGCCCCATCCGCGCGCCGGTGTCGGTGATGCCGAGCTTCGCCAGAACAACGGTTGCGTTCGTCTCCAGCTCCCACGCTCCTGCGGACTCCAGACGTGCGGCCAGTTCTGCGACGCGGCGCATCGGTTCATCGGCACGCGGCGTTCCCTCCGCAGCGGCGAGCTCGTGGCATGCATGCTCGTAGTCCGAGAGCAACCGCATCGATTCATTGCTCGCGGTGAAGATCGCGTCCAGCACCGTCTGGTTCTCGTCGAACGGTGGGTTCTGCGGCAGATAGCCGACAACAGGGCTGCCGGCAAGCATCACGCGGCCGGTATCCGGGGTTTCCGCTCCGGCGATGATCCGAAGCAGCGTCGTCTTGCCGGAACCGTTGGCGCCGATCAGCCCAACGCGCTCCCCCTCCTGAACCCCGAACGTGAGGCCGGTGAAGAGCGGCTTGATGCCGAAGTTCTTGCCGAGATTTTCTATGGAGAGAATGGTCATGATCTGAACTCGCTGAATGCGCGTCCGGCGCGATATCTCCGGGCCGGGCACGCGAAAGCCGGTCGGGCACAGACCCGCCGGCCGCCGAGGAATGGAAGAATATACGGCGGCGGTGCAAACGATGGCGCAGGGGAACGGCTTCGCCGCAGAGGGCGCGGCGGAACCCGGCGTACACCTCTCCACGATGCCCTCTGCCGGCTGCGCAGCAACTGCGGCGTTCAGTTCCCTCCGGTGACAATCAGCTTCCGTACCTCGGCGGAGGCTCCCCTGCGGATGCGCACAAGGTAGGCGCCGGTTGCGAGCGGCTCCGCAATCACCAGCGAGCGCTCGCCCGGGCCTGCGCTCCCGGCTCCCACAACGGCGCCGAGCATGTCGATCACCTCCACGGTCATCACGTCGTCGTCGGTATCGCTGCGGGTGACGGTCAGCGTGCCGGCCGGGCCGGCGGTCAGTATCGTCTCCTGCAGGGCCGTTCCGCGCTCGCGTACGGAGGATGTGGTGCACATCCCGGCGATCGCATCCCGTGCGTAGAGCCCGAGCGGCGAGGGAGTCATCGCGAAGAGGCGCTGGTATGCGTATTCGTTCCCGACCGCCAGCGTCTGCGCGGGCGTCAGGTTTGCAAACGTCGCGGAGTCGTAGCGTATCTGCCCGAACATGTAGGTGGACCAGAAGAGCGAGACCATATCCATCCGTGCCCCCTGCGCAAGCTTCACCATCGCCTTCACGAACAGTTGATCCACATCCTGCCAGTAGTCGAACACATCGCGTGCGAACACCTTCTGCGCCGTGGCCACCGGATCGGTGCCGCTGAGCAGTTCCGCGTTGGAGAGCTTGTAGCACCAGGCCTCGCCGATCACGATCCGCTTCCCGCTCTGCTTCGCGATGGAGTCGATCACGAACGCCGCATCATCCACTTCGTTCAGGTTCACCGGATAGATGTGGTAATCCAGGTAGTCGACATTCGAGGCAGCCGCATCGCGGAAGTACTGAAGGTTGTCCCATGATCCCGCCCCCGTGCCGATCAGTATTCCGTCGTGCCGCAGGTTGTCCGTGAAGTACTTCACATAGCCGGCCACGCTCGCGGGGGAGAAGTCCACCAGGTGCGACATATTGGTCTCCTGCGTCACCGGCTCGTTCTCAACCGTGAGATAGTCCGGCCGGAGCGAGTCCGCAATCACCTGCAGCATCTGCAGCTTCTCGTGCCGGTAGCGCTCGCCGGTAAGCGAATCGTTGGTTGCCGCGTTCCCATCCGGATTGAAGTAGTACTGCTCCACATCGCGTGCCAGATACTTCTCGCCGAACGTGGTATCCACGAACGTTGCCTCGCAGCCCTCGATGATCTTCATGCCGCGCCGCCGTGCAAGCGCATAGACGCGCCGGTAGAAGCTCAGGTAGCCGGCGCTGTTCGGGAAGGAGGGAACCAGCACCGGATACTGGATGGTGATGTCCACGGCGGTGTAGCCGAGCTTCGCATACGCCATGATCATCGTGTCGATCTTCAGGAGCAGGGCGTTCTGATAGGGAGCGTTCGGAGCGCCGGGCGGCGTCTGGCTGAAGAGCTGGTAGCCGCGGTTGCTGTTCGCGAGAAGAAGATTGCCGGCGAACGCGCTGCAGTGCGGCTGGCCATCCCATCGCGCCTGGGCAGCGGCGTAGATGTCGTTCAGCCTGCTCGTCAGCTCGGACTTTGCCGTTACCCATTCCGCGGGCACCTGGGCATGGGCGGTGATCACTGCGCCGATGAGCGCGATGATCGCGGCGGCGAGTACCCGGTATGATCTCTTCATGGCGTTCGATTCCGATTTCATTGACCGGGTTGGCTCGCGCAGACCCCGGTATCGTGAAGCTCCACGGCGTGAGCTCGCGACTGCGGCCATATCAGAGGCGCCGGAGCAGGGTTGGTTCCCGTTGGAGGGAGCAATGCACACGGCGTTGTAGGCATTGCCGGCGAAGCCGTGTTGCCGGCCGTTCCCGCGAGCGAACGGAGCGCCGGCTGAGCGAACCGAGATGAACTTCTGCGATTCACACGGTGATGGCTTGCCTGATGAGCATGCGCGCAGGTAGGTTGCGCCGATTCATCCTGCACTGAATCCCAATGGCCCGACGGCCATTGCCAACGTTCATTCGTATTTCGCTATGGCACAGGAACCAACGCGCAGAAGTCGGCATGCACGCCGGGCTTCGGAGGAAGATATCATCACCAGTGAACGAGATACCACCACCGGCCAGCTTCACCGGGAAAAGATACTGGAGACGTCGCAGTGCTTCAGGCTTATTCATTCCGATCCGGCGGCCGGCCTTGAAAAGGCCCTGGAGTTGGTGGCGTGGGGGGAGGAGCATGACGATCCGGGGGTATTGGCGTCGGCACTGCTCCACGCCAACGACGCCTGCGAATATTTCGATCGCGCCGGGGATGCTCTCGAGTATCGTCGCCGTGCGGAGCAATTGCTGACGCGCATACCGGATGCCGCGGACCGAGCGGCCGTACTCCAGAGCCTCGGGATGTATTTTGTCCGGAAGGACGATCTCTCGAGCGCATTTGCGCGCCTGTACGAATGCGAGGAGATCGTACGCACCCTGAATGACAGCCGGCGCACGGCCGCTGTGTACCATACGCTTGCCACCGCGTTCGAGAAGGCGGGTGCGTATGATGAGGCGCTGGAGTTCTCCCTGCAGGCGCTGGAACTCTTCAGGGCCCTGGGGGATGGCGTCAAGACGGCACATGCGATGCTGAATACCGGCACGATGTTCGGGAAACTTCTGGACTATCCGAAGGCACTCGAGTATTATCTGAATACGATCGAACACAGTCGTGCGGTTGGTTACCACGAGGGAATACTGTTCGCCGGAACGAATGTGGGCATCTGCCTCTACGAGATGAAGCGTCCGGCAGAGGCGCTCCACTACCTGCTTGAACTGCTGCCGGCCCAGCGCGAACACGGCAACCGCACCTGGATTGCCGAGACGCTCGGAGCGATCGGCTGTGCGCAGATTGAACTCGGGAACTATCACGAATCCCTGCAGAGCTTCCAGGAGGGGATCGAGGTTGCGATGAAGGCCGGCAACCGCCTGCTGTATGCGTATCTGCTCGGGAAGATGGGGGAGGTGATGCAGATCGAGGGGCGGCTGGAGGAAGCCCTTGGCGTATTCGTGGAGGCGCTGGACATCTGCCTGCAGTTCGAGCCGCCGGCGGAGGAACTCAATGCCCGTGAGAACCTCGCGAAGCTCTACGAGCAGATGGGGGACTACCGAAACGGCTACGAACAGCAGAAAAGAATACTGGAGCTTCATCAGAAACTTACCGGGGAATTGCGGCAGCGCTCCGCCGCGGCAATCGAACATCGGCATGCGATACGTGCCGCGCGCCAGCAGCAGGAAATTCTGGCGCTCAGGGCGGAGAGGGCGGAGCTGGAACTGAACCGGCGGACGCAGGAATTGAATACCTCCGCGCTCCAGATCATGCAGCGCAACGAGGCGTTCAAGGCGATGCAGAAGCTTGTGGAGCCGTATATCCGGAACGGGCGCGGGCAGGCCAAGGAACTGGCTGTGCGCGTGCGCGAGAACATTACCACCGCCGTGGACTCGCACGAGGAGTGGCGCCTGTTCGAGCAGCAGTTCGAAAATGTGCACCATGATTTCATCCGCGTGCTTCGCGAGCGATGCTCCCAGCTTACGCCGGCGGAATTGAAGATCTGTGTGCTCATTCGTCTCGATCTGTCCACGAAGCAGATTGCCGACGCCCTGTTCACATCCGCGCTCACCGTAAAGACGCATCGGACGAACATCCGCCGGAAGCTCCAGCTTGGAGCGGAGGAAAATCTTTCATCCTTCCTCCTGTCGATCTAATCGCTGAACCGGAAAACATGCATGATAATTCACCTCGATTTCCCGCGGTGTCCTGCTCGGATTGCGCCGTGTTTCCTTGGAGCATTGCGGCTGTTCCTTCGGCATTTCTCGCCGTTGTGTTCGTGCCGGGCCGGGAAGCGGGTTGCATCGGCGTGAACCCGGAGCCGATGCGCGTTGCATATTCGCCGGCCGACACGGTTACCGTCACTGCAATCACCCGATGGATCGATTCCGGAAGTGCTACCGGCCGAACATCCCGGCCCGCCCGGACGCCGGAGGAAGGAGGCCGATGTTCGACGGAAGAGACACCCGAATGTGGTGAACCTGCTACGTACAGAGGGAATTGCTTCCTGATAGCACTTCGATCTGTTATCGCGGAGTGTGACTCCGCGATCGTCATCGGAAGAAAGGGGCCTGAGTACAACTCAGGCCCAACGTGCTCCTCAGAGCATATCAGGATACTTCTTCGCAAGTACGTAGAGCTCTTCAACGGTTCAATTCCATGGGGATTGCGTCTGGAATATCCGCGCCATGCGGCGTTCGACCTGTCACCCTCCCTATCGTTCTACCTGATGACTCTCCGGATCATGGATCACAGTATCGCCCCTTCACCAGGATCCCCACAAAATGGCTTTCGTGATTACCTGGCACGTGTGCACGCCGGCAGCGTACATCGGCTGCAAAGCCTTGCAGAGACCGGGTTCGCCGCCTCCTACTCCATAAATACAACCCCCCTCCGCCTTGTGCCCGCCTGAAGGGGACGCTATGTTTGCTCCGTGCAATTGAGAACACTACCCGGTTGCACATACCCGGCGTACCAACAACTATCTCGACGTTCGGCAACGGTCCGATTGCAGAGGCGGCTGGTTCTGCGTGTCCATCCTGACGCAGGAACCGGCATGGATGGCGCATGTCCGTATCGATCGCTGCCGCGAGCCGGGATGGTGATTATCCCATCATTGAGAACGAAAACAGGAACATTATGAAGCTCCGAATTTCACCCCACCGGCTGCGACGCGTTGCAGCACTGCATGTACTCATGTCGCTCGCGATGGCATTGCTTGCTGCGCCGCTGGCGCGTTCGCAGACATATCAGGTAGCATATGGCCCGCAGACCGAATGGGCGAGATATCATCCAATCGAACGAACGGCGGATGGTGGCACCATCATGGTGGGAACTGCCCAGGGAATGAACGGTTCGAAGGATGTATATCTTCAGAAAATCGGGCCAACCGGAATACCAACATGGCAGACAGCACTCGGCAGCGACAAAACGGACGAGGAAGGATATGATGTTGTGGAATCCCGGGACTTCAAGGGGCAGACGCTGTGCTACGTCGTTACCGGCATCTCCGTACGAAATGGTTTCCCGGCAAATGACACGGACATCTATGCAGCGAAGGTATGGCCGAGTGGAGTGGTTGCGTGGCAGAAGTGGTATGGCAACCTGATCAATGGCTACACCGAGATCGGCAATGCGATCACGGAGATCGTCAATGGCTATGCGATTGCCGGCATCTGGCGTGATGCAACGGTGCCGAACTCCAGCGAGGCCTTTCTCATGACCATCGACACAGGCGGTGCAGTTACACGTGCCGAGAAGATCGGGCAGCGGAGTATCGATGACGGCGCCTTCGGCATTACCTACACCGGTAACGAGATCGGCATTGCCGGCTACACCATGAACACCGGCAAGACCGATGGCATGATCGTCCGCGTGGATCCGAACACCGGCGGCATCCTCGGCAATCCGCATCGCTACGGCAATCTGGGAAACGACGATACGCTCTATTCCATCGAGCAGGTGCGCGGCATCTACTTCGTCTGTGCCGGTACAACGGGGTACCGGAAGGATCATATGGATATGCTGGGAATCGAGGTGGAGATTGCCACGGACAACCTGATCTGGGGGAATACATACGTGGCGTTCGTCAATCCGAACTTCAACCGGATGAATATGGGGGCGGACCTTCAGGATATCGGCGAGACATATGGCATCGTCGGCACGACGAGCGCTGCACTGGATATGCCGCCCAGCCTGTATCCGGATTACATCCTCCTTGCGAAGTTGAAGTATACCGACGGATCCACGCTGCCGGGCCCCGGAGCGGCGAAGATCTATGGCGGCGTGAGCGGGAACGCGATGACATCGACCGGCTACGGTCTTCGCCCGATCACCGGAATCAACGGCCGCTGCCTGGTTGCAGGGCAGGAGGACTTTGCCACGACACTCGCATCCGGTCAGGACATGTACCTCATTCGGACGGATGCGAACCTTCAATCGGGTTGCAACGAGGGGGACCCGGATATGTCGTTCGAAGTATACACCACGAACGACTACATCTTCCCGACAGTGACGCAGTATCCGATTGACACGGTGCCCATCGAGGGTCAGCGGTATCGGAATGGCGATACCGCCCTCTGCTTCTGCGCGTTCTGCAAGCACGTGATCGAACCGGTCGGCGCCGATGCGGCAGGAGCGGAGAAGCTCTCGCTGGCGATCACCACCGATCCCGCAAGCGGTGACGTGAGCGTGCAGGTCCGCACACCGGGCGACGGCGTTCTGGAAGTGTTCGACATGATGGGGCATCGCGTGCGGACGTTGCTCCGGAACGTGTCGGCCTCCGGGAACGACGCGATAGTGTGGGACGGGACCGATGATACGGGGGGGCGGCTGCCGAACGGGATGTATGTGATTCAGTTGCGTACACCGGCCGGCAGCACAAGCCATCCGGTACGGATCGTGCGGTAGCGAATCCACGTGCGCCGGCACGTGGACGGTGATCCAGGGGTATGCCCCCGCGCGCTTCATTGGTGAGGGTGCGGGGGCATGCGTTCCATGGGCAACCGGATGCGTCGCGATGCGGCATTCCACCGGATGGACGTGAGTCCTCACGGAGTTTGTCATAGTGCGCCAGGCATTGCGCGTGACTAGGGGGTGGAAGTCCCCAGCGGGGTCTGATGGTGGGAACGGCTAGCTGAACAGCAAGGGCTGTGTCGCGAGGCAAGGTCTGAAGGAAGCTGTAGGCAAACCCTCGGCCTGAGG
>DASZRW010000034.1:0-11583 GCA_035549015.1 Kapaibacterium sp. (SeqCode) | reverse complement strand
TACACTGCCGGCGCAGACTACCTGGACCTGACGAACAAGGACAACTGGGGCGCGTTCTATCGCCTCGTGATTCAGGCGGTCTCGGAGGTGGAGAACCCCACCGGGATGAGCATGAACAAGGAGCTATTTGGTCTTGTCCAGACGATTGCGAAGGAGTACGGAACCAAGGGGGAGACCCGCGACCTGTTCGGGACCATCGTGCCCGCGTGGGACTCCTCGATCCCGTTCATCCGCCTGCTGGATGGCTGCATCACCAATACGGAGCCCGACGGTGATGATGTCGCGCACTGCACCAGCCTCTTCATCCATTCCTTCGCGCAGGAGGACTTCAGTCTGCTGACCAACTCCGGTCTTGACTGGAAGGACTTCGATTGGATGGAGAGCAAGGAGAGCGGCAAGTTTATCTGGGAGGTCCGCGCTCAGTGGAAGCCGGCTCTGCCGCAGAAGGTGCTGAGGGTCATGAAGCTGAAGGTGAAGTAGCAGTGATCCGGAAGCGCCGTCCGGAACGTCGTGCAGATCGCGACGTTCCGGATACCATGGCGGACCGCTCCAGAGCGTTGCTGCAGATCTGCCTGGACGCCGGCATGGATTGCCATGGCGCGCAACGCCTGGTGAACCACGTAGCCCGTTCGCATGGCCTGCGCCCATGGTGTGATACGCGGACGCCCGCCGACTACGATGCGTTGATCGATGCGGTCCGGAACGAACTGGCAGCCGCTTCGGGGGCAACCGCCTCGGGAGAAGCCAGACAGGAGCCAATCATCCTTACGCACACGCACGATGCCTGAGTCAATCATCCCATCATTGCCGGGTATCGGCGCACTCCTCCTCATCGCGGCTCCTCGCGTCCTGGATTGGATGCGTGACCGCCGCAGGACGCGGCTCGATGAGCATACGGCGGAGCAGCAGGTGCAGGGCTCATACCAGCGGAGCACATTGGAGAGCGCCACGCAGATGATGAACGCTTTCGGACAATGGGTGCAGGAGATGGGCTCGGCTCACGAGCGGTGCGAGGAGCGGGTCACGCAGCAGAACCAAATCATCGCGCAGCAGCAGCAGGCAATCGCTGCCATGCAGACGGAGCTCCATGCGCTGCGTACACAGGTACAGACAACCAAACCCTGACACATCATGGCAGCATCTGAATCCGCAACCGGCTCAAAGGGCATTCTCGATATGTTCCTGGCTGAACGCCAGACTGATGGCACCATCGAGGTGATGAAGGCCGATGGCTCCGGCCCGGCCGCCGCGCCTGCCGACGCGGTCTATCGCCTGGAGGAGATCGAGCAAACGCAAATCCAGCCCCAGGATGATACCACCTTCAAATTGGCACTCACGCACTATGATTGTAGTGAGGACTTCGTGACCAAGGTGCTCAATGTGTACGCGAAGGCATATGGATCTGCCGGTGGTCCCAAGCCGGCAACCTGGTGGAAGGAGAATGGAACACAACGGGGTGCCGCGACATCCACCGATAAGTTGCTCCTTGTGATCCATTATGGCAATGACGAGCCGAACGGAGCCGGCAAGGTGCTGGTGCATGCATCTGTGCTTGTGCTTGCAAAGAGTTCAGGTGGTGTGACATATCAGGCTGGTCAGTGGCTCAAGCCGGCATATTCCGGATCCAGCGTGGCGCCTACTGCTGAGACCACGCTGCTCGAGGAGATCTTCGATCCCGCCATCATCAAGGCCGGCGCCGGCGGCATCGGCGATCAAATACTCCGGGCAAACGAACATTATCTGCGCGAATATCTGAAGAAGGCTGCATAGCCACTCCTTCCGTCAGGCCCATCACCTGGTTTGCTGGGAGCCAACGCCCTGCCGCGCGAGCGGGGGCCGCGGCTCCCAGTGGTTGCCTCCCTTCCATTCCATCAACCCAGCTTCAATCCATGATACTTGAACTGATTGACCCAGGTTCCGGCCTGACGTTCATGGCGTCGCAGCGCGTACCATCGGCCGCGGCGAAGGACGAGTTGCTCCGTATCCACACGCAGATTGCCACCGAGGAGCGTGCAATCGAATCCGAGTTCGCCGATCTCGTGGAGCAGAGCGCGGCCAGCACGGCCACGCGCGCCCGCATTGCCCTGGTCACGACGCGGCTCAATGATCTGCGCGACCGCATCACATACGCCCTCGGAATCAGCGCCACGCATGAACGGCTGCATGAGCTCGATGAGGATCTCGCGGCTTCGGAGCGTGAGCTCGATGCGCTCACATCCCGCCTCGCCATGGAGGTGCAACAGCGTACCGACTGGCTGCGCGAGCATCCGGATGCCGTGATCCGCATGGCGGAGTATGCGGCGCGGAAGGATACGCTGATGGACTACGCGATCATCAGTGTTGTGCGCGCCAGCATTTCGCCAATCGACCTCACGCAACACCAGCTCGCCCTGGTACAGAGTGCACCGGCTATCCGCAGTGCTGATCCATCTGCGTTCTGGCCGAACCAGAACCTGCCCGGCGTGCTGGAGCCGGCCGCGGCCGTATTTCAGAGAGGCTGTGGCCTTGGACGATGCATCTATCGAGAGAATCCAGAGGTGGGAGGCTATGAACCTGCCACCAGCACGGGGACAGGACCCGCAGACGATAATGCAGCGTCTGCGATGGGCGATGGATCGCCTGCCGCATGAGGAGCGCGCCTATTGGTTCTGCATCCGCGTAGCCGGCGGCAACCTCGCCGAGGCTGACCGGCTCTATAGCAGCATGCCGCATAGCGATGTGTGGCGCCGCTGGGCGCACGACATACTCTACACGCGATATATCGATGCCGGGCGCCAGCAGCAGTAGCTGCGCGGCGCCCAGTTCATAGAGAGCATACGAGGACGCCATGCCGGGCTCTGATGCCATACTGGACATACTCGTCCGCGCGCAGCTCGATTCTTCCGGATTCGACGCACGCTGGAACGCCATCGAGAAGAGCCTCGATGAGGTGCGCGATCGTGCCCTGATTGGCCGCGATGCATTCGCGGGGCTGGATACCGGAGCCGATAAGCTGGAGGCCGTGCAACGGGAGCTCGCCGCGGCTGGCGTTGAGGGGGTCCGGCAGTTCGATCGCATGGGCTCCTCGCTCGATGATGCCGCATCCAGCGGTGACGATCTCCAGGAGGCGATGCGCAAGCTCGAGCGCGAGCTGGCGGGGATCGGCAATGAGACGGGCATCTCTGAGCTGGCCGATGATTTCGACCGCGCGCGGGCTGAAAGCCAGGCGCTCTACGAGAGCCAGAAGAAAGCCCTGGCGCAACTGGCGGCCACCGGGCAGCAGGGTACCGCGCAGTACGCGGATCTGGTTGCCGAGCTGATGCTGACGCAGCAGGAGCTGGAGAAGATCGTCAAGGCGGAGGCGCAGGTTCACGAGGCATTCAAGCAGCCATTGCCGGCGCCCAAGGTGCCGGATCCCGGTGAACTGTTCTTCAAGAGTGAAGCACTCTCGAAGGCCGGTGAGTTCTTCAACGGGGTAGCTGAACGTGGCAAGGAGCTGCGCCAGGAGCTTCGGCAGCTTCCGGCGGCTACGGGGTTGGTGGGTGACGCCTTGGAGAAGGTGAATGCATCCGCCACGCGCCTGTTCCATGCCGGCGTTGGCGAGTCCCTCGCGGAGACCACCAAGTTCGCCGCGGTCGCCGAGAAACAGTTGGGCGACGCCTTCGATACCAAGGGAATGGATGCCTTCCTGGTGCGAGCCGGCGGGATCTCGAAGGTGTTCGACAAGGACGTGCCGGAGGTGATCCAGAAATCACGGACGTTCGTCAAGCAGTTCAACTTGGACGGCCAGCAGGCGGGTGATCTGATTGCCCTGGCCATGCAGCGCGCCGGCAATGGTCTGGATGACGTGCTCGATACGACTGACGAGTACTCCCAGCACGTCAAGGCGGCCGGCTTCAATGCCGCCGAGTTCGTGGGTATCCTGACGCGCGGCATCGAGCAGGGCGCTCGTGATACCGACAAGCTGGGTGACGCTATCAAGGAGACCGGCATTCGCCTGAAGGCCGGTGACATCACCACGGCGCTGGCCGGTATCAGTTCGCCGATCACCAATACCATCCGCGAGATTGCGCGTGCCGGCGAGCAGGGGCAGATCAGTGTGAAGGAGGTGCTGCAGCGCAGCAATGCGGAGATTGAGAGGGCGTTCAACGCCGGCGAGATCGGCCAGCAGGTTCGCGGCCAGCTCCAGGTTGCCATCAGCGGCACGCCGGCAGAGGATATCGGCTCGGACCTCTACGGCCGCATCTTCAGCGCGCCGATCGATACGGCAGCTATTTCCAAGCAGGGTGCCATCGCCGGCCAGCAGATGGCCGATGCCGTCAAACAAACGGTCGCCGATCGGATCAGCCGCATCTGGGAAGGTGTGGGCGATCGTGCAGCGGCGCTCTTCGCGCCAATCGCATCAGCGGCAGGCCGGGCGTTGGGTGTCGTGGGGCAGCTGGCGCCAGCACTCTCGCTTCTCTCGAAGGCGGACATCCTGCCGCTCGATAAGGTTGGAGCATTCCTGAAGGATATGCCGGGCCTGGCATCGAAGGCGGGGCCGGCGTTGTCGGGGATTTTCACTGCTGCCACCGGTCCCATCGGCCTCACCATCCTCGGCGTGACCGCGCTTGCGGCACTGCTGACGTGGTTCTTCACCTCCACCGATCGTGGCAGGAGGATGTGGGACTCCATCAGCCAGGGCGCCGAACGGCTGTGGGACCGCGTGAAGCCGATCTTCACGAGCATCGGGCAGATCATCCTCACCACCGGCGAGCTGGTGGGGACGGTGATTGTCGCGCAGTTTGAACTGGCGGCCAATATTGTGAGCCTGTTCATCGAGCTGATTGCGAGCGGCGCCGACGCCCTGGTGAGCCTGGTATCCGGATCGACCGGGGTCGAGAAGTCGTTCACCTCGATCGGGTCCATCCTCTCCGATGTTAAGATTTCCCTGGATGGGATGCTGGCCTCGCTGCAGGTTCTGAAGGATGGTGCTCTGGATATCGTTGACAAGCTGGCGCACTTCGATATCGGCGGAGCCATCGAGGCCGGGAAATCCCTGGGCGACAAGGTGACCGAGGGCTTCGAGAATGCCGTGACCGACGGCGTGATCAAGCGGGGCCTGGGGAACCTGCAGAAGGGTGTGGAGCGCGCGAGTGCCATGAAGGTGAAGGTGGAGGCGATTGCCGATACGAGGAAGCTGATCGCTGACTACCAGGCGGCCCAGACGAAGGTGCAGGAGATCCAGAATCAACTCGGCGCGGCCAAGGCCAGCGGGGATACCAGCGGCGTGCAGCGCCTGACAGCCGAACTGCACAAGGCGCAGGATGCCGCGGCCGGCATCGGTGACCAGCTGCAGCAGAAGGCTCCCGGCGCGGTGGCCGGCGTGCATACCATCACCGAGGCATCCGGTAAACTGCGCACGGTCTACGACATCAACACCGGCGCGCTCAGCAAGCAGCTCGATGCGCAAAGCAAGGCGTTCGGCGTGCAGGGGCAGAGCGAGGTGCTCGGCTTCAGCATGCAGCTTGCCGGTGTGGCGCAGGCATACCAGCAGCAGCAGGCGGAGGTGGAGACGCTGCAGAAGAAGATCTCCGACGGTTCAGCCAGCCAGAAGGAGATTGACCGGTTCAACGAGTTGGTGGGGACGGTCAATAACTCCCGCGAGGCCATGGTGAAGGCGTTCGCTGATGGCAGCAAGGCCGGCCTGGTGACCGAACAGGGAGTGAAGGCTGTTGCCAAGGCGCTGAACATCAGCGAGGATGAAGCCCGGCTCCTGGCCAAGCAAATGAGCGAGACGCCGAAGGCCGCGCGTGACGGCAAACGCGATATTGACGCGTTGGGGAAGTCCTTCGGTAACGCGATGCAGGTGGCACAGCAGGAGGTGCAGCGTCTCTCGGCTGCCTATGCCGAGATGCTGCGCACCGGGCAGAACGATCCCAGCATCATCGAGAACCTGCGCAAGGCGCAGACGGAGCTTGCCAGGCTCAACGAGGCACAGCGTGTGGCCTCGCTCACGCCGGAGGATATCGCCAAGGCCGCGGCGGAACGCCAGAAGAACCGCGAGGAGCTGCAGGAGTCCCGGCAGGCGCGGTTGAACGCCGCGCAGATTGCGCGCATCAAGGATCAGGATGAGCAAAAGCGCCGTCAGATCGACGAGACCGAGCGCGCCGCCGTCCGGGCCGCCACGATCGAGATCGAGTATCAGAATAAGATCAAGGCGGCGTCCGTATCTGCGGAGGATCGGGAGGCCGCTATAACTGCCGCAAAGCAGGCCGCAGACCAGCGGGATCAGGCTCATGCGGATGCTCGGAACGCGCGCCTGGAGCTTGCTGGAGAGATCGCTGCGCGCAATGCGCAGAAGGCGATCGATGCCGAGAAAGCCACGAACGATGCGAGCACGCAGGTGATGCAGCAGCGCCTGCAGCGGCTGAAGGATCTGGCGTTGCAGAGCACGGCTGCCGTGGAGCTACAGCGCTCGCTCGAGCTGGATGTACTGCATCGCACACTTGCGGACCAGCAGCGGGCGGCGATCGAAGCGACCCAGACCTTCACGGACTTCCGCGACAAGTTGCTGGCTGCCGTGGCGGTTGACCCCACGATCACGCCGGATGAGGTAATCAAACGGTTGGCAGACGAGCGCGCACGTATTGCGGCCACACTCTCGAGCGGCACTGATCCGATTGCCCGTGCCTATCAGGAGATCGCACGCGCCTCTGGCGAGCAGGAGGTGCAGATCACGCGGGATTATGCCGGTAAGATCGAGGAGGCCCGTCTGAAGGCCCTGCCGAACGCGCTCGAGCGTGAGCTGGGGTTGCGGCTGCTCGCGGCACAACAGGCGCTGGATGCCGAGCTGCGCGCGGCCGGTGATAGTGCCGAGCTGAAGCGCCAGGCGCAGGAACGGTTCGACCGTGAGGCAGCGGCCATCACTGCGGAGCGTGCCGTCGGCAGTGAACTGGACACCGCGAAACGTGTGCGCCTGCAGGCGCTGGCGGACGCACAGAAGGCATTCAACGAGAAGATGGAGGCGGCACGGGGCAACCATGCGCTCGAACTGGATGCGTTGGTTGAGTTCGAGAATGCCAAGCGCAAAGCCGAGGCCGACTTCCTGGATCAATCCAATGCCGAGCTGGAGACGACGCTGGATGTTGCACGGGATCTCTACAAGGGGTTCCTGGATGATACCTCGGCCGATCGTTCTGCCGATCTCGACAAGCAGCGCCAGGACAACGATACGGCGCTGAACGATCTGGATGTCAGCCTGGCCCAGCGCTCCGCTTCGCTGGAGGATTTCTTCACGCAGCATGCCAGCCTCGTGCAGAAGGCTGCGGAGATCGAGCAGCAGTCTGGGCAGGATACCGCCGATTTCTGGAACCGGATCAACAAGGGCCTGATTGAAGCGTTCGAGACCTCTGCAGGGCGGCTGGCGGAGAAGAGCCAGAAGCTGGCCGAACAGTTCTCCGATTTGAGCCTGGCCGGAAAGGATACTGGTGACAAGCTCGCGGATGCCTTCAAAAGCGCCGGGGCATCCATCATCGCCACCACATTGCAGGTAGGCGCGGAGGGGCAGAACATGCTCCGCGGCTTCGCGAATGCGACGCTGGATGTGATGACCAAGACGCTCGAGGGGCTCATCCCGGCGCTGGTGGCGCTCATCTTCGGTGAGGATGTGGCAAAGGATCCTCTCCTCGGCGGCATCATCGCAGGCGTAGCCACAGCGGCCCTGTACGCCCTTGTCGGTGCGGCGCGTCATGCTCTCGATGCCGCGCACTTCGCAGAGGGCGGATTGGTACATGGTGGCAGGCAACTGGCCTGGCTCAATGATGATCCGGACGAAGAGCCTGAGTATGTGATGAAGGGGCGCGTGACCCGTCGCGAGTTGCCACTCCTCGAGTATCTCAATACCGAGCAGGGCGATTCGCGTAACTACTTCCGGGAGCATGCCCTGGAGATTCTTGCCACCGATGGCGATTCGTTCTATGTGGACGCCAGCGGCCGCCTGGCATTCGGCGCTGATGGCATGATGGCACTCGCCATGGTCGCGGACCGTACCGAGCGCATGCTGGCGGGGATTGCCGATATCGATGCACGGATGGCGCTGATTCACGGGCTCCCCGATGCCATGCGGGCCGGCAACAACTACGAGCTCGCAATCCGTACCGATGAGATGCTCGCCGAGCTTCGTGCGCAACGCGACGCGATCGACCACCAGACCGATGTGATGGAGCGCCGCCTCGTGGCCGTGGAGAACGCAGTACGCGGGCAGAGCCACGCCATTGCCACAGAACTGCGGCAATGGTTGCGTGACATGCGGAACGCGGCCAGAGACAGCCATGGCGATGCGGATATCGATGATCTGCTTGCATTGATTGACCGTCGCAACAACGTGAGGCCGCGATGAACTGGTTCTATGATTACACGCTCATTCTGCGCAGCACCCCGCATGAGGATCCAGAGGCTGATGGATACGTCGATGTGCTGATCCCATTGGCGGGTATCCTCCCGATCCGTGTAAGCCAGGGTGAGCCCGACAAGGACGGTCTGAACAGGCTGCGGAATGTCGTGGATCAGCGCGATGAGTTTCACTGCGTGCTGAAGCCGCATACGGTGCAGGCAGGCGCCGATCCCGATCTGCCGGGCTACGGCGTGAACTGGGAGCTGCAGAAGCATCTCAGCGGGATGTACCTGTTTATCATGGCCGTCACGGCCTCCGGGGCGGAGATCGGTAGCCCTGCGATACCACGTGCTCGGGTCTCGAGTCTGGAGACCTGGGAGGAAGACGACGATTTCTGGACTACCGAGTTCGACTTCCCGGTCGAGGTGGTGCTCGATGGTGTGTTCCGTCCATCGGCCAAGTTCGACGATGGCACAGTCGGAGGCGAGTTCGTCCTCACAGCAGCGAGGGCAGTCTGATGCCCAGGAATGTTATCTATCGCATCACCCAGCGGGGACCGCGCCATGAGACTCGGTGGATCGATATCCTGCCGGCTGATGGCACGCCGTTGCCTGCCGATCCTACCATCATCGATGTACCATCCGCAGCCGTCGTATTGGGCCAGCAGGGCGAGGATGCGTTCAAAGACCAGCTCGCGATCGGCATGCAGCAGACCGGCACCATGCCCATGCAGATACGATCCTGGGAGCTGTCCGCATCTGCCGATCTCCAGGACCTGCGTGGCTATCTGAACGACTTTGATACCGAGACCGGTACGCTGCATCGTTCCGATGGGACGCGTGACCTGGCGCTCTCCAACGTGATCCGGATCCGCACGAACGCCGGCGTGGGAGGCGACCCGACTCTCGTGGAGTTCGAGGGCGTCCAGGGGCGTAATCCTGAATCCAAGGGTTCCATCCACGTCGGGCGGGGATTCGAGTGTGAGTACGTACTGACTGATGCGATCTCCTGGGTAGCCGAGAAGATCACCATGGCGGACGTGTGCCAGCATCTCCTGGGCCAGACCATGTCCGCCCCCTGGGGATGGGACACGTGGCATGAACGGGTATTCGAATGGCTGTACGAGCTCATAAACGGCACCGGCACGCGGTTTCGGTACGCATGGGTGCATGCTGACTACTGGACTGCATACCACCAGTTGATAAAGCTCTTCGAGGCCGTGGAGTCGCTCCTGGATGATGCGTACAAAGTGCTCACACGCCAGGCATATGATGATCCCGCACGCGTCCGGCTGCGTACCTGGCAGGCCGATAGCGGCGGGATGCCGTGGGATATGTGGCGGTTCAAGGCCCGCTCCCATACAGGCTGGACTGCATATCAAGCCGATCGCACGCTGGATCGCGAGGAGCTGGGGATTCAGTCAGGCATACGGGTGGATATGGACACGGCGCCCTTCGCCGGCCTGTGCCTTGATGGTAGTGACAGCCTCTATACTTTCGGCACAGCTGGTGCATTCCTGGCTACTGCCTGCGAGGCTGCATGGGTGCGCGGCCGCATTGACCGGTCCACTGTAGGTGCGGTTGATATCTGGATGGAGGGCTGGCTTGGTGAGGGTGATGCTGATCAGCTGGCGTTGACCGATTTCCGCTTCGGCCGATCTGAGGCACCGATCATTCCCTGCACTCTGGGCGGCAAGGTCGTCGAGGCTATTGGGGTTGACCTGCGTGGCGCACAGGGGAAGGATCTGCGAACAGTCCGGTGGCCCGCATCCGGATCCTCAACAAAAAGTAGTGCCTACACTGTCCCAGCCATTTGGGATAATGCGCCAACGGTTGCAGAGGCCGACTGGTGGGAACTACGGTTTGGTGCCGATGTGATCCTGCTGCCTGGTATCGATGATGTGGGCATCATGCACGCTGCCGCCAGCCGTATGTGGCCGTGGAAGCTGACGTACTTTGGCAGCCCGCTGGGCACCAGTGCGACTGTGCCTTTGGTGGTGCACCCATCGTGCGAGTATCGTGATGGAACCGCCTATCAATCCACGACGGGCTTTGAGGTTCTGCTACCAGCTCCTGCCTCGCCGACCTTCGAGTCTTTCATTGCACCCTGGCGCGTGATCAACGCCGGCCTGCAAAGCTCCAACGGTATGAGCGCCCTCCTGATCGATGAGGTGCGGCTGATGCTGGCACAGCCCAAGCAGGCGTTCTATCAGGGGACGCATGATACCGGGCGTATCAGCTCGAGTGCCGTTGGCCGGAAGTTTTCCCTTCCGCTGGGGCCTGGCGATGTACCAACGGCCGCCGGCCTGCTGGCGACTGGCGAGACCTGGCTGGACTATCCGGGGCGCTGCGTGCTCACATCACGTAAGCGGGATCCGAAGACGGGTAAGGTGCAATGTGTGTACCATGGATTGAGGAACTACTGATGCCACTGCGAATCAACCTGCCTGGCCACAGTGTCGACCGTACATCCCTGATCAGTTCGGAGGATGGCCCCAATGGCGTGCTGCAGGAGATGCCGCCCACCGGATCATCCGCACCCAGCGGCCCTGCCGGTGGCGTGCTTTCCGGTACATACCCCAAGCCCAATCTGCGTGATGCAGCCGTCACAGATGATGCGATCGGTACCCGTACCATCGACGAAGCCCTGGACTATGCCATGCTCACCGGCACACTCAGCGAGCTCCTGGCGCTGATTGGTGAGCGGTTCCGTGCCGTGATCGGCGCGGATAGTATGCTCACGACTCCGGATGCCACTCTCAGCGGACTCTATACGCACACACAGGCGCACGCTGCTGATACCGAGTTGGGCCATATCAAGATCGGCGGCACACTCACGATCGATGCGGGTGGCGTGGTAAACGTGAACACCGCCACGCTGACATTCTCCAGCGGCATCCAGCTCGGCGGCCCACTGGTATGCACTCCTACCACGATCAGTCTCAGCGCGACCTATACCATGACCGGCGCCGAGGCTGCGCTCCATGTGGACACATCCGTGCTGCCAGTCGGTTTCACACGCATTACCATCACCCTGCCGCCAGGCGGGCCTGCCGGGTATCGCTGCCGCATCCTGGACATTGGCAACAGTGCCGCTACGAACAACATCCGGATCGTAAGGCATGGATCCGATGTGTTCACCGATGGCAGTACGCAAAAGGACCTCACCATCAACAGCGGCGCGATTGATATTGAGTGGACGTCATCCGGCAAGTGGCTTGCGTTGAAGCT
>DASZRW010000033.1:0-4561 GCA_035549015.1 Kapaibacterium sp. (SeqCode) | reverse complement strand
AAGCTGTTACGCAACTGGGGTCTGCCGAGCTTGCTCGATGAACATCAACGTCTTCAGCATCTCTAACGAACCGCCGTATGCCGAACGGCACGTACGGTGGTGTGGGAGCTGGGGGAGGGTGACCTCCACCGGCTACCCGATTGCATCTGTAGTGCATGGTATGGGATCATATGCTGCGAGGAGCATAGTGGTTACAATTTACCGGAGTAGCAGTCTGTGTTGCACGTGGTGTAGTGTGGTATATTTAGGGTGAATCCCTCCTCGATATCTCACTCACATAACGGTTATGAGTACACAACCAGACTCTGTTGACTCTTCAGTAGAGGAAGATCCGGTCCCGCAGCCCTATCTGCAGAATATTGCTATCTGGGCTGCTGATTTTCCGGCGATGCGCCGTTTTTACTCCGAAGTAATTGGCTTGCCGGAAGGATGGTATGGGGATAGGCTGTACCCCTGTGTCGTATATCAGAACGGTTCCAGCCCCATGACGATTCTCCTGGCACACAAGGAGGATTTCGTGCCGGAACAACGTGGCTGGGCCATGTGCCCGAAGGTTGGAGCGGTTGGAGAGAATTGGGATCCGTACATCACGTTCTTCGTGCCGGATATTCATGCGGTGGTGACCCGCTGTAAAGCCGAGGGTATCATTATGCGAACGGATGGGCCGTTCGATCTTGGTGAAGGTCACGGGCTGTCGATCGAGGTGAAGGATCCGGACGGCAACGCGGTTGCTCTTACACAACCCGGGCAATGGAGGTAGCAATGCAACAGGAGAATGCTTTTTCGCTTCCGGTGGTAAGCATCGCTAATATGGGATTGATTGCTGTTAACGTAAGTGACCGTGAACGAGCCGTACCCGGCAGTAAGGATCTCGCCGAGAACGTATGGGGACAGTTGTCGGTATGGCGATGAGCGGAACCCGGCTGGAGCAGCAGATGTCTTTGCGTGAGTCTCGCTTTGTATAATAATCGGCATTGCTGACGGATCTTGGAGTGCGAGCGTGGGCGTTGAGATAGCGATTTGGAGTACCTGTATATGCTGCTGATTCGCTCGCATCCACTTTCATGCAACCCGATGATAGCTACCATCCGGCCCCAGGGTCTGTTGTGATCCGGGGATGAGAGCGTGAGCGGCCCCGGCATCGTGGGGTCCCGGTTTCTTCAGCGTTGCTTCCCCGCCTCCGGTGCGGTTTGGGGATTGTGACCCTCGGCCAAGCTCTCTATCTTGCGCGCTTATCGATCATGAACTTCTTCGCACATTCTTTCCACATCCATCATCCATCCATGAAACTCAAGTCAATCCTGCTGCTGCTTCCGCTGGTTATTGCGGCAGGCATGTTGAACGTCGAGAGCGGAGCGGCGCAGGGGGGCGGCAGGGCCCCGGGGGGAGCGTACACCTTCTCGACGGTACCGGGCGATCCTACCGGCGCCCGTATCTACACGTTGAAGAACGGCCTGACGGTGATGATCTCCGTCAATCGCAACGAACCGCGTATCCAGACCCTGATCACGACGCGCGGCGGAAGCAAGAACGATCCTTCCTACAAAACCGGCCTTGCGCACTATCTGGAGCACATGCTCTTCAAGGGGACCGATCAGTTCGGCACCAGGGATTATGCGAAGGAGAAGGTGTATCTGGATGAGATCGAGGGATTGTACGAGCAGTACAACCACAACACGGACAGGGCGCAGCGTGCCGCGATCTATCACAGGATCGATTCGGTGTCCGGCGTTGCCGCGCACTATGCAATCGCGAACGAGTACGACAAGCTCACCGGCGCCATCGGCGCGAAGGGAACGAATGCGTTCACGTCCGTTGAACAGACCACGTACGTCAACGACATCCCGCAGAACCAGTTGGAGAAGTGGCTGGTGATTGAAGGGGAGCGCTTCCGCAATCCGGTGTTCCGCCTTTTCCACACGGAGCTGGAGGCGGTGTACGAGGAGAAGAACATCGGGCTGGACAACGACGATCGCAAGGCCAATGAGGCGTTGATGGCGGGGCTCTTCCAGCATCACCCGTACGGAACGCAGACAACGATCGGCACGGTGGAGCATCTGAAGAACCCGTCGCTCAAGGAGATCCGCAAGTTCTACAACACGTACTACGTGCCGAACAACATGGCGGTGATCCTGGTGGGCGATCTCGATCCCGACAATGCCGTTGCCCTGGTAGACAAGTACATGGGCGCGCTGCCGTCGAAGCCGGTCCCGGCATTCACCTTCCAGCCGGAGGCGCCTCACGCGAAGCCCACGGAGATCAATGTCTATGGCCCGGATGCGGAGAACGTTTCGATAGCCTATCGCTTCCCCGGCGCAGGGACGCGCGATGCAGTTCTGCTGGAGCTGACCGATCTGCTGCTCGCCTACAAGACGGCCGGCCTGATCGACCTGAACCTGAAGAAGAAGCAGGTGGTGCTGGATGCCGGCAGCTCCCCCTCGATCATGCACGACTATAGCTTCCATCGCTTCAGCGGCGTCCCGAAGCAGGGGCAGACGCTGGAGCAGGTGCGCGATCTTCTGTTGCAGCAGATCGGAAAACTGAAGAAGGGAGAGTTCGACGAACAGTCCATGGCGGCTGTGCTGAAGAATCTGAAGGTGGACCAGATACGCCAGTACGAGACGAACGAGGGGCGTGCCTTCGCATTGCTCGACGCGTTCACGCTTGGCCAGGACTGGAAGACGTACAGCGCCAAGCTGGATATGATGAGCCACTTTACCAAGAAGGACATCGTGGAATTCGCGAACAAGTACTACGGCAACGACTACGTTGTGGTGTACAAGCGAATCGGCGAGGACAAGTCCGTGGTGAAGGTGGAGAAGCCGCCGATCACGCCGGTGGACGTGAACCGTGATGATCAGTCCGACTTCCTGAAGCGTGTGCTCGCGATGAAGGCACCGGAGATTCAGCCGGTGTTCCTGGACTACAGCAAGGACATCGCTCGCGGTACCATGAAGGACGGCTCGCAGGTATACTATCTCGAGAACAAGGAGAACGGCCTCTTCACGCTCAGCTATGTCTTCGACATGGGGAAGCGGAACGACAAGAAGCTGCCGTTCGCCATCCGGTACATTCAGTATCTGGGAACGGACAAGTACTCGGCCGAGCAGCTTTCGAAGGAGTTCTTCAAGCTGGGATGCGAGTTCAACGTGGCCTCGACAGACGAGCAGACCACGCTGACGCTGAGCGGACTGCAGGAGAGCTTCGTGCCGGCGGTTGAACTGTTCGACCATCTCCTCACGCATGTGAAGCCGGACCAGAAGGCGCTCGACGGTGTGATCGCCCAGGAGTTGAAGGTGCGCCAGGATGCCAAGCAGGACAAGCGAACCATCCTGGCCAGCGCGCTCTACAGCTATGCGATCTACGGCAAGCACAATCCGTTCACCGATCAGTTGAGCGAGAAGGAGTTGAAGGGACTGAAGGCGGAGGAACTGGTTGGCTACATCAAGGGGCTGAGCGGCTACAAGCACCGCGTGCTCTACTACGGTCCGTCATCCAGGAACGACGTGATCGCCACGCTCGATGCCAAGCACTACAGCCCGGCGACGCAGCGCGACGTTCCGCCTCCGGTACAGTACCAGCGGAACGACATGAAGGAGAGCACGGTCTACTTCGTGAACTACGACATGGTGCAGACGGAGGTGATCTGGACAAGCAAGTCCAATCCGTTCGATGCACGCGTCATCCCGGTGGCCTCGCTCTTCAACGAGTACTACGGCGGCGGCATGTCGTCCGTCATCTTCCAGATACTCCGCGAGTCCAAGGCGCTCGCCTATTCCACGTTCTCCTCGTATGAGATCCCGGCGAAGAAGACCGATCCCGAGTATGTCTTCGCCTACATCGGCACGCAGGCGGACAAGCTTGGCGATGCCGTTCCCGCGATGAAGGATCTGCTGGACAACATGCCGAAGACGGAGCAGGCATTCGTGACGGCTCGTGACGGGCTGAAGAACCAGTTGGAGACGGAGCGCATCACCAAGAGCGCCATTCTCTTCAGCTGCCTTGCAGCCGAGAAGCGCGGCCTGACATACGACGTCCGGAAGGATGTCTACAACTCGCTGGACAAGCTCACACTGGCTGACCTGCAGAAGTTCCACGACGATCGCTACAAGGGACGGCTCTATTCTCTCTGCGTGATCGGTTCCAAGGACAAGCTGGATCAGAAGGTGCTGGGCCAGTACGGCAGAGTGGTGAACCTGAGCCTGAACGACATCTTCGGGTATTGATGCGTTCGGTATCCGGTCAATGCTGAATCAACGAACCGCCCCGGCATTCACCGGGGCGGTTTTCGTTGTGGTGCGCCAGGCATTGCGCGTGACTAGGGGGTGGAAGTCCCCAGCGGGGTCTGATGGTGGGAACGGCTAGCTGAACAGCAAGGGCTGTGTCGCGAGGCATGGTCTGAAGGAAGCTGTAGGCAAAGCCTCGGCCTGAGGAACACGAACCGCATGTGAGGCAGCCAACGGTGGACGAGCGGGCTATGCGACGCAAAGTGCAATACCATCCGGAACAGTTGGTTGTAGATGCGGCGGGTATATGAGGTGAACGCCACGCGTCTTACCCT
>DASZRW010000032.1:0-5827 GCA_035549015.1 Kapaibacterium sp. (SeqCode) | reverse complement strand
AGGGTAAGACGCGTGGCGTTCACCTCATATACCCGCCGCATCTACAACCAACTGTTCCGGATGGTATTGCACTTTGCGTCGCATAGCCCGCTCGTCCACCGTTGGCTGCCTCACATGCGGTTCGTGTTCCTCAGGCCGAGGGTTTGCCTACAGCTTCCTTCAGACCTTGCATCGCGACACAGCCCTTGCTGTTCAGCTAGCCGTTCCCACCATCACGGCCCGCTGGGGACTTCCACCCCCTAGTCACGCGCAATGCCTGGCGCACTACGCCGAAGCCCGCGCGCCGGACCGCGCACGGCTGGCAAAGCAAGTGCTTCCCGCATGATATCGTACGGTGCAGCTTGACTTCACCGCGTTCGTAGTAGTCCCGGGCGGACCACGAGAGGCTCTTTACCCGGGTACAGAACCCGCGCGGCGGGCGGAATGAAAAAGGGACGGGATGATTCCCGTCCCTCGAAATAATCGCGAGGTGCCGTCGGACACTCTCAGCCGTCGTAACGGCCGGGTGCCGAACTGCGCCTCCAGACATCGGGCGCAACAACGGAACCCCGCCCGCAACGATCCTACACGTACCACTCCTGCAACGACTTCACCTGCAGCTCCTGTTCCAGCAATGAGCGGATGCCGCTGAGCGCCGCCGCCGCGGCCGACGCCGTGGTAATGAACGGCACCTTGTACTCCATCGAGACCGCGCCCATGTGCTTTTCATCCTCGCGGGCAACCTCGCCGGCGGGAGTGTTGATCACCAGGTGCACGTCGCCGTTGCGAATGTAGTCTATCACGTTCGGCGTCCCTTCCACGATCTTCAGGATCTTGGTATTCGGGATGCCACTCTCGGTAAGGAAGCGGCTGGTGCCGTCGGTAGCGAGAATCGTGAAGCCCAGATCGGCGAAGCCGCGGAGTGTTTCCGCCACGCGCGGGCGCTTGTCGTTGTCCGACAGCGTTGCGAAGAGTGCACCGGATGTCGGCAGGCGGTTGCCGGAGGCGATCCGGGCCTTCACAACGGCCGGCCCCGTGCTGGAATCGATTCCCATCACTTCGCCGGTGGAACGCATCTCGGGTCCGAGGAACATGGAGCTGCGCGGGAACTTGTTGAAGGGGAACACGGACTCCTTCACCGCGACGTGGTTGATCGCCATGGGCATATCGCGCAGGCCGAACTCGTTCGCCGGCGTTCCGGCCATCACCTTCGCTGCAATCTTGGCAAGCGCAACTCCGGTTGCCTTGCTCACGAACGGCACGGTTCGGCTGGCGCGCGGATTCACCTCCAGCACGTAGATGATTCCCCGCTGCATCGCGAACTGGATGTTGAGCAGGCCCACCACGTTCAATGCGCGCGCAAGCTTCTTCGTGTAGTCGATCAGGGTTTCGTACTGCGCACGCGTGATGTTGTACGGCGGAAGCACACAGCTCGAGTCGCCGGAGTGAATACCCGCCTCCTCGATATGCTGCATGATGCCGCCGATCACGACGTTCTTCCCATCGGATACCGCATCCACATCGAACTCGAACGCCTTCTCCAGGAAATGATCGATCAGCACCGGATGGTCCGGAGAAATCTGCGTCGCATTGCGCATATACTCCCTGACTCCCTCGGAGCGATAGCAGATCTCCATGGCGCGGCCCCCGAGAACGTAGCTCGGGCGCACCAGCACCGGGTAGCCGACACGCTCGGCAACGGCAATCGCCTCCTCCTGGCTGGTGGCCGTTCCCCAGGCCGGCGCGGGGATGCCGAGACCGGTGATCAGATCGCCGAAGCGCTGGCGATCCTCGGCCAGATCGATCCCCTCGGACGATGTTCCGAGGATCTTCACGCCGGCCGCCTCCAGCGCCTTCGCCAGCTTCAGCGGCGTCTGCCCGCCGAACGAAACGATCACACCCTCCGGCTGTTCGTGGTCGACGATGTTCATCACATCCTCGAACGTCAGCGGCTCGAAGTACAGCTTGTCCGTGGTGTCGTAGTCCGTGGAGACGGTCTCCGGGTTGCAGTTGATCATGATCACTTCGTAGCCGAGCTCCCGAAGCGCCATCACCGCGTGTACGCAGCAGTAGTCGAACTCGATCCCCTGCCCGATCCGGTTCGGTCCGCCTCCAAGTATCACCACCTTCCGCCGGTCCGACCGGAGCGACTCGTTCTCGAGCTCGTAGGTGGAGTAGTGATACGGTGTGAAGGCCTGGAACTCGGCAGCGCAGGTGTCGACTGTCTTGAACACGGGAACCACGCCCGCCCCGGTTCGCACGGCGCGTACCTCCAGCTCGCCGAGGTTCCAGAGATAGGCAAGCTGCTGGTCGCTGAAGCCATGCTGCTTCGCCTCCCAGAGGAGATCGTGAAGCGCCTCGCGATCCATGGTTGCACGCGACGCGGCGGCTTCGCGAAGCACGTTCTCCATCTCCACGATCTGCGCCATCTGGTCCACGAACCAGAGATCGTAGCCGGTGACGGCGGCAATCTCGTGATGGGGCATGCCGAGCTTCAACGCATCGTACGCATCGAAGATCGATGTGGAGGTTCGTTTCGGCAGCCGTGTCTTCACCTCGTTCAACGCCGCGGCCTGTTCCTCCGTACTCATCAGGTGAACACCGTAGCGATCCTTCCCGTCCGCGCCCAGACCGAAACGGCCCTGCTCCAGTGAGCGGAGCGCCTTCTGCAGTGCCTCCTTGAAGGTACGGCCGAAGGCCATCGCCTCGCCGACGGACTTCATCTGCACACCCAGCTCATCATCCACTCCCTTGAACTTCTCGAAGTCCCAGCGAGGAATCTTCACCACCACGTAGTCGATGGTGGGCTCGAAGCTCGCGGGGGTAAGGCGCGTGATGTCGTTGGGGATTTCGTCCAGCGTGTAGCCGATGGCAAGCTTGGCCGCGATCTTCGCGATCGCGAATCCGGTGGCCTTGCTCGCAAGCGCGGAGGAGCGTGAGACGCGCGGGTTCATCTCGATCACGAGCATCCGCCCGTCCTTCGGGTTGAGCGCGAACTGTACGTTCGAGCCGCCGGTGTCCACACCGATCTCGCGCATGATCGCGATGGCGGCATCGCGCATTCGCTGGTACTCACGATCGGTCAGTGTCTGCGCCGGTGCGCACGTGATCGAGTCGCCGGTGTGGACGCCCATCGGGTCGAAGTTCTCGATCGAACAGATGATCGTCACATTGTCCTTCCGGTCGCGCATCACCTCCAACTCGTACTCCTTCCATCCGATCACGGACTCCTCAACGAGCACGCGATGTACGGGGGAGGCGTTCAATCCCTGGCGCAGCTTCTCCTGATATTCATCGAGCGAGTAGGCGATGCTGCCGCCGGAACCGCCCAGTGTAAAGGATGGACGGATGATTGCCGGAAAGCCGACACGGTCGATGATCTCCAGCCCCTCCTCGATGCTCTCCACGAAGCCGCCGCGCGCCATCTCGAGCCCGGCCCGCCCCATCGCTGCAAGGAAGAGCTCGCGATCTTCGGCCTTCCTGATGGACTCCTTGTTCGCGCCGATCATCTCCACGCCGTATCGCTCCAGCACGCCGTTCTCAGCAACCGCCAACGCAGCGTTCAACGCCGTCTGCCCTCCCATCGTGGGAAGGATGGCGTCAGGACGCTCCTTCGCGATCACCTTCTCCAGAAACTCCGGCGTGATCGGCTCCACATAGGTGGCGTCCGCCATCTCCGGATCGGTCATGATCGTTGCCGGGTTGGAGTTCAGAAGGATCACGCGCAATCCCTCCTCCTTCAACACGCGACAGGCCTGCGTGCCGGAATAATCGAACTCGCAGGCCTGGCCGATGACAATCGGGCCGGAACCGAGGATCAGAACTGACTTGATGTCTGTGCGCTTGGGCATCGATATGGTCTGGTCGTTGTAGTTCCCGGCCGCAGGCGCATCATGGCTCGTGAGGCCGCGCCGGCCATACCCTGCTTCCGACTGGAACTGTTGGTTAGGACATTGAAGACATCCGCGGAGGGTGCGTCATTGGTCAGCGAAGCGAGCCTCGAGTGTCGCTGCAAGCTGATTGGAGCGATCCAGCAGAATCGTTCGCATTGCCTCGGCAACGGAGAAGAGCTTGGAGAGGTTTGCGTGCGATTCCTCGCCGAGCACATCGAGCATGTTGTTCTGCTCGAAGAACTCCGCCAGCTCCAGCTGCTGTTCGCAGACGATCTCGTAGAGATCCTCGAGCTGCTGCTCGGCATCGGTCTCGATCATGTCCAACTCGAGATAGGCGCGCATGTAGTGGACGAGCGCCGCACGTATCAGGCGCCGGAATTCGAATACCAGCTCATCGTTCGTCGGATCCAGATCGGCAACCCGCGACCATTGATCCTCGGCAATGTAGTGATACTCGTCAGCGGTTTCGATAATTCTTTGTTGCAGCGCCGCGCTCCACGACTCCCCGGCGCCGTTCATCCGTTCTGTATGCTGATCCATGGGTTATCTATCGGAATGATCATTCGATGTGCAGAACCCTGCATCCTGCAGGATTGCGACGTCCTGATTGACGTCCCGCCGGCCATACTATTACGCGGCGATTCACATTGACTCCAACTTCACGGCATCGCTCTTACCGGGCAGCAGCATCGCCAGCACCGCCATGCGAATCGCAACACCGTTCTCCACCTGACCGAGAATTACCGAACGCGGCCCGTCTGCCGTCTCGCTGTCGAGCTCGATCCCGCGGTTGATCGGTCCTGGATGAAGAATCACCAGATCCTTCCGGACGGTGCGGAGCATGCGATGGTTGAGCCCGAACAATCCGGAGTATTCTCCCATCGATGGGAAGAACGCACGATCCTGCCGCTCCCTCTGTATTCGCAGCATGTTCATGGCATCGGAGAATTCGATCGCCTCATCCAGCCGATGAAAGCGCCGAACGCCGAGTTCCTCGATGCCGCGCGGCATAAGCGTTGGCGGGGCACATACCGCAACTTCCGCTCCCAGTTTCTGGAGCGCATACACGTTGGAGAGTGCAACCCGGCCGTGCAGGATATCACCCACAATCGTTATCCGCTTGCCGGCGAATACTGCCTCCGGAGGTAGCAGCGGCCGCCCGGCCGCGGTGTCGCGCCGAGCCCAGACTTCGTAGAGGGTGAGCGCATCAAGCAGGCCCTGCGTTGGATGTTCGTGCCGGCCGTCGCCTGCATTGATGAACACCGACGTGCAGCGTTCGGCGAGGAACCACGGCACCAGCGCGGCGCTGTGCCTGATAACGATGGCATCCACGTGCATCGCCTCGATGTTCCGGACCGTATCCAGAAGCGATTCCCCCTTGGCGATCGAGCTGGCTTCGGCGGAAAAGTTCACGGGGTTGGCTCCAAGGCGCCGTTCGGCGAGCTCGAAGCTGGAACGCGTACGTGTGGAGTTCTCCACGAAGAGGTTCACCACAGTCCGGCCGGCGAGCAGGTCAACGGGACGGCGCGCGCGCAGCACTTCATCCCGCATCCAGAGCGCGGTGTGGAAAATGGCTGTGATGTCTTCGCGCGAAAGCTGTGATGTTCCTAATAGATGGCGGACCGAGAGCTTCAGTGGCTCCCAGCGATCAAGGACCGGAAGGTCATGAGCGGACGGAGAGGCGAGCAATTTTTATGGACCAATTTACTCCGCGCGGAGCGCATGGGCAAGACGATCGCATGCAGCCGGTGCAAGAGCCTGTAATCACCGGCACCGGAATCTTTTTCATACGCCCCGAGAACGACGCAGGCCCTCGTCCATTGCTGAACGAGGGCCCGCGCTTCATCATGCTATCGAAGGCTTCCGCCTACTTCTGTACCGTCAACTTCTGCGTCAGGATCGCTCCCGTCGACGCCTGCACACGTACCGTGTACACGCCCGACGCCAGATCCGAC
>DASZRW010000031.1:0-10855 GCA_035549015.1 Kapaibacterium sp. (SeqCode) | reverse complement strand
CGGAGAGGAAGTTCCGTCGAATCAAAGGGCACAAAGAAATGCCGAAGCTGATCGAAGCATTGTCGAGAATAATCACGGAATAACCCGATCTTTGTCAAGCATCGCCATGCAAACTTTCAACTGAGATCGGGACATGCCCTTTGATAGTGTTGAGGGGCTGAGTTTCAGTACAGTCGTGGATTGTAACTTGCCGCGATTCCGTCATGGCTCCAGTGGGGTCAGGGCATACGGTGATATTCAAGTACACAGTTCGACCTGCATATGGTGAAAGGTCGATCTGGCCTGTGTGCGACATCAGTGTATCCATTGGGCTCGCTGTCTCACAGGACATCCTTGGCAATACCGAGAGGAGCACTTTGCCGCTGACCGCATCTACCAGTGTTACGTAAACACTGCCCGTAACCTGAAGTGGGATTCGATGTGGGTCCGGTGGCATTCCTGTGACGCGCATAACCGTGCATGCCTCGCTTGCTATTCTCATACCACTGCCAACTACAAAGCGGTTCGTTACGTAGCTCTGCGAGAATGGCCAGTATGGCTTCTGTGCCGGTGCTTCCGCGAATACAAGCGGCGTGTGCGCAATGCCGTCGGTGAGTATTGCTCGACTGGTAATGTCCATTGCCGCATACGGCGCGGCGTACTCGATGCGGGTTGCCTTCGATGGCACTTGCGCGGCGGTCTGTGCGTGTACCTGGACGTACCCAAGAGCAAGAAACGCAATGGCGGCGAATGCTGGTGATCGCCTCATAACAGATCCTCCGATGACGTGAACAGAGACAGCCGGGAGGGGGCTGTGAACATACGTGTGTTGAAGAGTGACGGGGATAAGATAAGGCAGGGAGGGGGCGTTATCAAAGAGGGGACGGGTACATGATCCGGTACCCCCTCGTGCGGGGTATGGGGGAGATTCAAATATGAGGATACCGACCATCGCCGCGTTGGGTGACGGTCATCGACTTCTGGTTCTGCATCGCTGGCGGGAATCATTCTGCTGTTCGTTGTCGGGGTATTGAACGAGATCGTTCGCATCGGGCGATGGATTCTTCGCTATGTTCAACGACCGATGATCGCCGGGGTGCGTACCCCTGGTGAGAATTTCAATCGCCTGTATTCAATCGTGCTGCCCGCGATATTCCGGATAAGACGTGGAGCCAATCCATCTCCGGGACCAAGCTCTCTTCAACTGACGACTATGAACACCCCGATCCATACCATCGGCCACTCCACGCGCACACGTGCCGAGCTCGTGGACCTGCTGCGGCACTACGGCATCGAGCTTCTCGTGGACATCAGGAAGATTCCCTACTCACGCTACAATCCGCAGTTCAATCGCGAGGATATGATGCGGGCGATGCCGGAGGCGGGGATCGCCTACGAGCATTGCGATGACCTTGGAGGGGTTCGGCCTCCGCAGGAAGTGGTGGAGCGGGCGAAGTCCTGCAGCGAACGATCGCGCGGCTTCGCCGGCTATATGCAGACGCCGCCCTTCAGGCGTGGACTGGAGCATGTGCTGGCGCTGGCCGGGGAACGGAGGATTGCGCTGATGTGTGCCGAGGCCAATCCCTCGCACTGCCATCGCTTCTGGGTTGCCGATGCCATCGTGGAGGCCGGCGTGCCGGTGGTGCACATCATCTCCATGGAGAAGGCGGAGGAACACCCGCGGAATCTGTTTACCTACTAATGCGGGGTCAGTTGTTGGTAGTCAGTTCCCCAGGAGCGTGATTGGTTGCCGGGTGGTTGTTCCGGCCGGTCTTCAGCCGGGAACAGATAGGCCGCTCCCTGCGGGGAGCGGAAGATTGGAAGGGGGAACGGGAGCTACAGATAGTGTGGAATGAAGTGCCGGGAACGGCATGTCATCACCACCATGCACTGATTGCACAACCGGTTTGTGCCGCCACCTTCCGTTCTCGCTCATGTGCTCTGTCAGGAGTCGCCGTCTTGCCGTTCATTGGTTGGGACTCCATTCACTGTTCGTCCGCCGTTGCGCTGTGTCCGGTCTGTGGAGCGAAGGGGCCTCAAGCCTTCTTCCGGAACTGCAACGATGCGGAGTTGATGCAGTATCGGAGCCCGGTAGGCTGCGGGCCGTCATCGAACACATGGCCAAGGTGCCCGCCGCAGCGCGCGCAGAGCAGCTCGTTGCGGTCCATGCCGAGGCTGTGATCGGGCTGGCGAATGACATGTGTCTCGCTTATCGGCTGGAAGAAGCTCGGCCAGCCGGTGCCGGACTCGAACTTTGCATCGGAAGAGAAGAGCTCCAGTCCGCACGCGGCGCATACATATGTCCCGGCCTCGTGGTTGTTCCAGTATGCTCCGGTGAACGGACGCTCCGTTCCCTTCCTGCGCATCACCTCGAACTGTTCCGGCGTCAACACCTTCTGCCACTCTGCATCGGACTTCACGATCTTCTGAACGGTATCCGTTGCCGGCGCCGTTGCGTTCGCCTTCGTGGCGGCAACGGCCTGCGGCCGTTCACCGGCGGAGTTCCGGCCGGAGGTCTGCGCTCCGCATGCGGTTATCAGAATCAGTGCCAGGAGCGCCGGTGCGTGGGCTGAAATCTTCATCGTGTTCTCTTCCTTCAACGGGCTGTTGTCAAGGGTCGATCCGTGCCGGGGAGGGTATCGCGTCGATTGGCTCGGTACAATGATATGCCCTTCGTCCGGCCGAATATTCCCTGGGTGCTCAGGGCTCTGCTCCGTCCACGGGGGAGCCGCCCGGCTGCCATCCGTTGCCGAAGCGTTCGTCGAAACAGTAGTCCCGGACATTGCGGCGCTGCGTGCTTGACCAGTCGATCGTGGGGCGCTTTGCGTTTGGGTCGATGTAGCCAAGGCGGAAGAGGGCGATCACTTCATACTCCTCCGGCGCGCCGATCATCTCCACACACTCCTGCCAGTAGCTTCCGCCCGCCTCCATCGGGAGCGATATGAACTGCACGCCGATGCCGAGCGATGTGGCGGTGAGCCAGATATTCTCGATCGCCATGCCGAGCGCAAGCATGGAGTACATCCCCGAGAGCTCTCCCTTGCGGTACTCCTCGCGCGTCAGCATCACGCCGAGGATCAGCGGTGAGGTGGTGATCAGTTTTCGAGAGTCGATGGCGAGGATGTAGGGGACGCGGAGTTTGTTCATCACCTCGCCTCCCTTCTCCGAGAAGAGGAAGCGAATGAAGGGGCGGAGCGGGGCAGGCATGGTGTCGATGTGAATCCCATCCCCCGTCTTCCTGGTTTCATCGGTGGAGAAGCGGAAGTATTTCAGATAGCGACGCCAGAACTGCCCCTTCCCCATCACCTCCACCATCGAACGCCCGGCGATCCTGCCAAGGTGGTTGCGCCGCTCGCGGTCGCGTATCAGCACGAAGCGCCAGGGCTGCGAGTTGAAGTGGCTGGGAGCACAGCTCGCGGCCTCCATCAGCACACGGATGTGCTCATCGCTCAGGGGCTTGTCCAGGAATCGCGAGTTCGTCGTGCGTCGGCTGCGAATGGCGTCAAGTAGTTCCATTGAGGTGCGATGCGTAGTGGCGGACATGAATCGTTGGTTGCGTCCGGCACGGAGTGGCGTGCGCGTCTGATGCGGCATGCCTTCAGCGCATTGCCGGAGGTGCCCCCGGCGCCGGGCTCCGCAGGAGCCGCGTGAATCAGTCCGGAGGCGAATCGTGCAAGGGGAACAATCGGAACGGCGATCCCCGTGTAGAGCAGCAGGCAGAGTGTGGCGAAGATGGAGTGGGCGCGGCCGGCGCCGCGGAATGCGGGCATCGCGAAGAGGAGCAATGCCATGATGCCGGGCCACAGCGCTGCGGGCCACGATGCGCGTGCAACGGCCACTACCGTGGCGGCCACGATCGTTCCCATCACCAGCGCATAGAGCAGATGATGAACGAAGCGAAAGCGCCTGGTCCGGATGGCATGCATCTTCACCAGCAGGCCGAACGCGAAGTTTGCAAGGAACGTCGCATAGGCGATCCCCAGCATCTCCTCGAGAGCGATATCCGGAAGCCAGTCCATCACGAGTTCCATTGAAGCAGTACCTGTTCCGAGGCGAAGCCCGGGCCGAGCGCGCATGCCAGGCCGTACTGACGTTCAGCCGAAGGAGCGGCAGCGATCTCGCGCATGAATCGATCCAGCACGAAGAGGACGGAGACGGCGGACATGTTCCCGCACCGGCGAAGGATGGCGCGGGTGTGGCGCAGACTCTCCTCCGGGAGCCCGAGCGATTCCGCATAGGCATCCAGCACCTTGGCGCCTCCGGGATGCGCGATGAAATGCTCCACGCACTCCATGGCAAGCTGCTGCTCGGCGAGAAACGCCTGGATGGATTCGCGCATGAAGGTGCGCACGATGGTCGGGATGTCGCGCGAGATCATCACTCTGAATCCCTCGTTCCCGATGTCCCAGCCCATTACGTCCAGCGAATTCCTCAGCGTGTTCGTGTAGGAGGCCAGGAGACGCGGTGCAGATGGGGAGGAGGGGACCTGGTCGCCGGTAACGATGACGGCAGCGGAGCCGTCGGCGAAGAGCGAGCTTGCAATCAGCGCGGACTTGCCGAGGTCGTTCCGAAGGAACGTGAGCCCGCAGAGCTCCGTCACCACGATCAATATGCGGGCGGTTGGAACGGCGCGTGCGATCTCCATTGCGCGCGAGAGCGATGCTGCGCCGCCGGCGCAGCCGAGCCCCCAGATCGGGAGGCGCTTGATGGTCCGGCGGAACGGAAGCCGCTCGATCAGATGAGCGTCGATGCTCGGCGTGGAGATGCCGGTGGTTGAGACGAAGAGGATGTAGTCTATATCTTCGTGGCGCAGCCCGGCGTTCTCCAGGCAGCAGGCCGTTGCCTGGGTGGAGAGCCGGATTGCGTTCTCGATATAGAGATCGTTCCTGTGCTCGAAGCTCTGCTCCCGGGCGAACCATTCCAGCGGCACGCAGAAGTGGCGGCACTCGATTTCAGAGTTGTCGTAAACGGCGATGAGCCGATCGATATCGGGGAAGGCATCGCCGAACATCGCCCGTGCGAATTCCTTGACGCGATCCTGCGCGAGCGTGTACGGAGGAAGGGCCGTGCCGACGGCATCTATGCTGGGCATGCGAAATCTCGAAGGTGAGGCGAGGCACGAACACAATGGCCACGCCGGAACGTACGCCTGGATCAATCGATCGAACCATGAACGACACAATCCAACTCGATGCCCTACCCGGACTGCAGGTGCGGACGCTCGGCCCCGATGACGCCGGCATACTTGCGGCCTATCTGGAGCGGAACATTCCATTCCACCGCCGGTGGTCGCCGGTGCCGCCTCCCGGCTTCTTTACCGAGGAGGCGCAGCGCGAGCGGCTGATCCGTTCGGCCGAACTTCGGCGGGACGACAGGGAATATCGCTTCGGCGTCTTCAGCATGCAAACTCCCGATGCTGTGAGCGGCGGTCTGATCGGGACGATCACGCTCACGAACATCGTTCGCGGTGTGTTCCAGAACGGGTGTCTGGGATATTCGGTGGACGCAGCCGAGCGTAATCGCGGGGTGACCACCGGCGCCCTGCGCGCCGTGATCCGGCATGCGTTCGACGTGCTGGAGCTGCACCGTCTCGAGGCCAACGCCCTTCCGTGCAACGCCGCCTCGCGCCGTGTGCTCCTGAAATGCGGCTTCGTGCACATCGGCCGGGCGCCGCGGATGTTGAAGATCAACGGGGTCTGGGAGGATCATGACATGTTCATGCTCCTCGCGGATGACCCTTTTCATGCTCCTCGCGGATGACCCTTCGCGCACCACCGGATAGCACGCGCCGATGGCGTTTCCGCCGGGGTGTGTTATGTTCACGCCGACTCAGGGCGAGGCCTCGCCCGCAACCAGCAATCAGCGCCAGCCTACGACATACCATGCGCCTCTTCTCTCGCATCGAACGCATTCCTCGCTCCACATTCCTGCTTCTCTCGATCCTCCTGCTGCATGCCCCGACTCTGCACGCCCAGACCGGAGCGCTTGCCGGCCGCGTGACCGAGGAGGGATCGGGAGCGCCGCTGTCCGGGGCAACGATTCGCGTCAGCGGCTCGGGCAACGGAACGCAGGTGAGCGGCGGCATCAGCCACTCCGACGGCAGCTTCACGGTGAAGGGGATTCCGGCCGGAACATACACGGTGGAGATCTCCTACGTTAGCTATACCACGTTCCACAGAACGGACGTGAAGATCGCTGCCGGGGAGACAACGAGGCTGGAGGCAGCGCTTGCGCAGCATGCGCTCTCGATCGATGAGATCGTGGTATCCGCCTCGCGGCGTCCGGAGAAGGTCACCAGCGCGCCGGCCTCGGTCTCCGTGGTGAGCGCGCGTGAGATTCAGGAGCAGCCTGCGCTGACAACGGTGGAGCACCTGAAGGGGATCACCGGGCTGGACATCGTGCAGTCCGGACTGACGCAGAGCAACGTTGTTGCGCGCGGGTTCAACAACGCCTTCTCCGGAACGCTGATGGTGCTCACGGACAACCGCATCGCAAGTGTCCCCTCGCTCCGGTTGAACGCGTACAACTTCATCCCGCTTGTCAACGAGGACATTCAGCAGATCGAGGTGATCCGCGGGCCCGGCTCCGCACTCTACGGGCCGAACACGGCGAACGGCGTGCTCCACATTCTCACGCGTTCCCCGTTCTCCTCCACGGGGACATGGCTCTCCGTTGCCGGCGGCGAGCGCGATCTCTTCCAGGGGATGATGCGCCACGCCGGAACCATCGGCGAACGCCTGGGCTACAAGATCTCGGCCCAGTACATGCGCGGCACCGACTGGGGCTTCACCGATTCCGTGGAGCTTGCCGCGCGGCGTGACTTCCTTGCCGATACGGCGCATCGCGGCGTCCTTCCCGATACGCTCCGGATTGCCAGACGCGACAGCAGCATCGAGCGCGTTGCCGGCGAGGTGCGCCTGGACTATGCTCCCACCGACGACCTCACCGCGATCCTTGCCGTTGGTGCGAACATGGCCGTCAGGAACCCGGATATCACCGGCGTCGGCGGGGCGCAGGCGCGCAACTGGCTCTACACCTACTATCAGGCACGCGTGCTGTATCGCGATCTGTTCGTGCAGGCATTTCTGAACCGAAGCGATGCGGGGGAGAGCTATCTCCTGCGGACCGGCGCGCCGGTGGTGGACCGGTCCACGCAGTTCGTTGCGCAGGCGCAGTACTCCAACACCTTCGAGGGGATCGGAAGGCTTGCCTACGGCGTGGACTATCTGCTGACCAATCCAGTCACGGACTCCACGATCACCGGCGGGAACGAGGGGAACGACGATATCACCGAAGTGGGGGCCTACGTGCAGGCGGAGGCGACGCTTATTCCGGAGAGGCTCGATCTGGTTGCCGCGGGGCGGGTGGACAGGCACAGCCGGTTGAAGGATCCGATCTTCTCTCCTCGCGCGGCTCTGGTGTACACGCCCGCCGCGGACCAGACGATCCGCGCAACGTTCAACACGGCGTACAGCGCCCCAACCACGAACGATCTCTTCCTCGATATCGTCGCGCAGCACACGCCGGTGTTCGACGTGCGCGCAACCGGCGTTCCCGAAAACGGGTTCACCTTCCAGCGCGGCACGGACGGGCATGCGCTGATGCACGGCAACCCGTTGTTCGGCTACGACGCCTCGCCGCGGCCCGTGAGCGACATTGCTCCTGCGTGGCACGCGCTGCAGGCGCTGGTGCGCGCATCGGGGATCGGGCTGCTGGACAGCGTGGCCCCGCCGCCGGCCTCCACCGTTGAGCTGCGCACGGTGAATGCGGGGACCGGCGGCTTCGATTCCACCGGCGAACCTGCGGACCGGCCCGGCATCAGACCCACGATCAACTCCACGTTCGAACTCGGATATCGCGGCGTGATCGAGAAGAGCATCGTGCTCAGCGTGGACCTGTATCGCTCGCACTATCACGACTTCATCGGCCCTCTGCAGGCGATGACGCCGAACGTGTTCTTCAACAGGACGGCGCTCACGGCCTACCTGCTGGATGCGTTGTCCAGGATGAAGAACGTTGGAGACAGCACCCAGCTTGCGGAACTGGCGCGCGTGCTGGCGGATACCGCCTCGAAGATTCCGTTCGGCGTCATATCGCCGGTGGGGGCAACCGATCCGAATGCGGTGCTCTTCGCCTCCCGCAACTACGGTGACATCACGATCTACGGATACGATATCGGAGTGCAGGCGGCAGTGACGCGCGAGCTGACGCTGAACGGCACCGCATCCTATGTGGACAAGAACTTCTTTCACAACCTGGACGGCGTAAGCGATCTCGCACTCAACGCACCGAAGTTCAAATACTCGGTCGGCGCGGAGTACCGCAATCCCGCGATCGGGCTCAATGCCGATGCGCGCCTGCGTCATGTGGATGGCTTCGCCGTGAACTCCGGCGTCTACATCGGTTCGGTTCCGTCGTACTCCGTGGTCGACGTGAATGTTGGCTACCGCCTCCCGTTTGTCGAGAGGATGAATCTCGGCCTTTCGGTGCAGAACCTGCTGACGTGGGTGGAGGGATCCAGCGAGAGCCCGTTCACGCTTCGCCATGCGGAGTTCGTCGGCACGCCCGCCCTTGGCCGCCTGGCCATGCTGCGGGCCACGTACGAGTTCCGGTAGGTGGTTGGCGGGAAAGGATCTTCACGTTGTCACCGTACGATGATATATCCGGTTCGATGGTTTCATGCTTTCCGAGGTCGATCCGCTGCCCGCAATAGTACATTGCGCCGCCGATGTATGTCCATGCTATCCTCACGGTGCTCAACTCGTGGAATGCTGTCGAGGTTGAAGATCGCGAACAGGTCATGACGTGATCCCCGTGCGGATGAATCGTGCTGATGCACTACCACCGGAACCGGCCCTCGAACCTCCCCCTGCGACATGCAGGACGTACATACAAAGATGAGCGCAGCGGAGAATATTTCTGTAAATCGGTTCATACCTGATCTTGAAGCGCAGTTGTTGTCAGCGCACCGCTCGCTTGATTATTCCGGCTGCCTGGAGCGGGATACCAACAATGAGGTTCAGATTTTTACGATTTGCCAGTTTGGCAGGAGTGGATTGCGGCGGATCCATGGCTCCGATCGATTCACCCGAGAAGAGATGCATGTATGCCGCCGACCGTAGCACTCCCTGATTGTATGTGACAATAATCGCGGCATGCGGCCCTTCCGTCAAGTATTCATAACTCGACCGGAGCGTGTCGGAAATTGCGCGGTCGAGAGCTGAGGCATCGGCAATATCGTAGCGTTGTACCGGATGCATCTTCTTATCGTCGTGGCCGTAGGCGTAAATGCAGTACACGCATCCGGCATGCTCATTCGTAAATATCGCGGCCAGAAATACCGACGGCATGAGCGACATCCACGACCCCGTTACTACGACATACGCGGACCGGGAATAACGCTGCGCGAGAGATGCGCTATCGTGGCGAATGGAATGGGCCAGCAACAGATCCAAAGGGCCATGTCCCCATCCATCTACAATGGGACCATAGATATCATGTTTCCGCAGGTCGATGCGTTGACCATCATACACCATCTTGCCGTCGACGTACATGCTATCTTCGAGGTATTCGACGGGCGGAATGCTGTCAAGGTCGATGATTGAAAGAAGGCTGCCGACATGCGGCTCTTCCGGTGCTTCACGCCGGTTCACGCCCGCCGAATCGCGTGTGCCGAGATCGCCGTGTGAAGCGCACGCGATCAACGTACAACCAGCCAGGAAGATAGCCAGCAGCAGGTATTGTTTCACATACACGATTCCATTGTTGACAATCATGGCACCATTATTTGTACCGACTTCGGCACGTTGTACGACTCGTCTGTAGTCTTGTACAGATTCATACCTCCATACGTCTGACGCAGTGGGAGCCCAAATTGCGACCGAACTTGATTCTCGTAGTCGGCGTGGTTGATTCGTTCTTCTTGATCCACAGTTCGTTTCTTACCATTTGCATCAACGAACGTATACTATGGGTTCAGGTCTTGAATTCCTTGGTCGGCTCGGTACGAATGTGTCAATTCGGCAGCCAGACAAATGAAATCAGGTCCAACCTCTTTGGCGTATTTATTGAGAGCCGGATTTGCTTGGGCTGCCTTTTGAAATTCCTCGTGGTAATAGGGATTGAAGTGGATCCGCGTCGGCGATCCCGTTCCATCGCCGGCATCCGGCTTGTTCGAGTACGATTCGGAGGATTTGTGAAATGTGACGAGTATCGTGTGAACCTTCGTTGAGTTTTCGAGATACGCGATGACATCCCCAATGAATCCGCCCTTCTTGGCGAGCATGGCCATTAGGTCCTTGGTTCGCTTCATGTATGCCTCCGGCGTTCCCTGATCGAGTTTATACACAATCGTATCACCGCTCGGATCGGCGTTGTTGACCGGGTTGTTGTTCGCGTAGGCGAATGGCGACAACGCCGGGTACTTCTCCCACATCCGATCCACGTTCAGGAACCGCGGACCGTCGAGCTGCCGTGCCCCCAGATTGTACAAACCGCTCTCCACATCCTTCTCCTTGTCAATGTAGCCCTTCCGTACCCCCGTCACCACTCCGCTCACGGCGATCGCGTTGCCGAACGGCTCATGGTCGTAGCGGTCCAGCACGGCCCCGCCGGAGTCCAGCACCACCCGCACGGAGCCGAGGTGATCTCGGACCACGTACGGCTAATGCTGTCTATCGTAACCGTACTTGGGAAATTCCGCCGGGCTCTTGATCCAGGTTGAATCGAGGAACCACTTATGGACACTTGCTGTAGTTGGTTAATTTGAGCGGATGCCATGGCATCCTCAGAAACTGAGTCGGGAGCAGATGGAGGAACGGCGCCTCGAAGGCGGCCGTCTGCTGCTTGACGGTACAATGTCCTCTGCCGATATCGC
>DASZRW010000030.1:0-1727 GCA_035549015.1 Kapaibacterium sp. (SeqCode) | reverse complement strand
CAATCTCCGGCACGCATATCAACCAGTCGTAGCGCGGGTCCACACGCGGCCACACGGCGCGGCCCTGATTGCAGGGGGAATCCTGCGAGCGTGCCGTTGCAACCATCACCAGCAGCAGCATGGCCGTGCAGATCATGCCCGAGAGGGAGAGGCGGATGGTGGGGATAGTGCTGTTCGATAGCATCATAATGGATATCGTCTATGTATCAATGAAGAGAAGCATTGCGAACGTATGCTTTCCACTTCCGCCATACAAGACGGTTCAGCGCAGAATCATCCGTGCCGTAGCCGCCCCGTGAGCATCACGAAGGAGAGCGAAGTAGAGCCCGGGAACGAGCCCGGTGCACGGGACCACGTAGCTGCGTGCAGTACGGTCAATGTGTGCGTTCAGCACTTCACGCCCGGCAACATCTGCTACGATCAGCGTTCCGTTCTCAACGTCCCGGTTCCATCGCAGTTCAACGTCACCGCCGGAGGGGTTGGGTATCACGTCGAGCCGGGCCGCCGGTGCGGCGGTGCCCTTGTCCCCCTTCGCTTCGAGACGCGGGCCAAGCGTCCCATCCGGCCAACGCCGCGTGCGGTTGGAGCGTGCAGGAATCTGGTTGTCCGGGTGCACGTAGATAACACCATCTGTTGTACCAACGACAAAGGCTTTGGGATAGCCACCAAGAGGGCCGAGTGTTTGCAGACTCGTTGGGACGCCAAAGGGCGAGAGATCGATCATGGCATCCACGAGCGAATCGAGTGCCGGGCCGCTGGAGTAGCAGAGAAGGAAGGGATTGGCGTGAATCCATATGTCGCGATAACCGTCGCCGTTCGCATCGCCCAGATCGTATACGGCATCCCACGTTGAACCGGGCCATGCGTCGTTGATGTGGTACGGCAGCCACACACGCGCAAATGGCTTCGTCCACCATCGTTCCGGCGGGCGGTTCGTATCGAGCCGCTCAAGGCCCGGCCCGAACTGCTCCACAATTCGCTGTCCCTTGATGCCCACGAAGATCGCAAGCTCTTCAAGGCTTCCGCAGTGTACCACCAGTTCGGGCACGCCGTCGTTGGAGATGTCCATCAGGTTCGCGGCATGACCGTTGGTGATGGTTAGGTCGATCGATTCTACCGCCGAAGTGTCGGGAATGCCGGGTTTGCCATCACCATACCAGACCGAAACGGTCTGATAGCCGTGATTGTCACCGAACCACACAACGTCCTTGTGACCGTCTCCATCCTGATCGATTTCCTTGATGAAGGAGGAGCGGAGATTTGGTGCATGCCACCACCGGAAATCCGCTGCACGGCTGATTCCGTCATGCCCCCATCGCTTGTGATCATGACCGCGGTAGATGCGCCCGCCCGCTTGCGGAGCTACCGCTCCGTTTGAAAACACATATGATGCATTCACGAGGAACAGATCATCCACACCATCGTTATTACGATCGGTACCTAATGCGGCACCTATCCCAAGCCACATTTCCCCATCACACTCCAGACGCGTCGTATCATCAATCGAGTAACGGCCAAGTGAGTCGGCCCAGAAGATTACGACCCTTGCAATCTCGTAGCCCGTGTTTCCTGCGGAGGTGTCGTTATAAAGCTGAACCCGGCAACAAAGGTCAGGTGTTCCCGAATTGTCCCAATCACCAACCGCGAGTAGATGGGTTTCCGACAACAGTTCACGCGGGCCGATACGTTCGCCGCTTTCAGCGGGCGGGAGCGTTCCATCCACGGAG
>DASZRW010000029.1:0-121916 GCA_035549015.1 Kapaibacterium sp. (SeqCode) | reverse complement strand
GCCCGGCATGAAGGCCCGGCATGAAGGCCCGGCATGAAGGCCCGGCATGAAGGCCCGGCATGAAGGCCCGGCATGAAGGCCCGGCATGAAGGCCCGGCATGAAGGCCCGGCATGAAGGCCCGGCATGAAGGCCCGGGGATGGGGGATCCGGATTATTTCCTTCGCCGCACTCTGAACTTAACGAATGGCCTGAAGGCCGCAACGGCAAGGCGTGAAGGGCGCAGATACTCCGTGATGCCATCCCCCTCGAAGAACGCACCATCGTGCTCCACGACGATTCGCGCGATCATGCGATGATAGAACGGTCCGGAGTCCACGACGAAGCGAGGCACGGCGTTGAACGCCAGCCTTCCATCATGAGCTACGCCGCGAATCGAGCGCGGCCGCGGGAGCGTTGACCAGTGCGCCTTCGGAGCCGGCTCCCCGAGCCGCCACGCATCGGCGCCGGCAATCGGCGCTCCCCGCTCCAGGAGAAGAAGGCGGCCGAAGGAGGGCGATGCGGCATCATCCCGGCGCACCTGGAACCAGACGAACGTTCGGTCACCGGCGTGAAGCCTTCCCCAATGCCAGTCCGCACCGAGCGCACTCAACGGCTCGGAGCCGGCATTGCGATCGTGATAGGCGCGGCCGCTGAAGCGGAGCTTCTGCATGCCCCGCCCTGCGCGCCACAGATCGAGCCGCGCGGTGAATCGCCCGTCGAGCGAGGCCGGAACCCAGAAGTGCCCGCCGCGCTCCTGAATCATCACGCGGCCTCCGGGGCCGGCGATGCGCTCGGATGGAAGCGCGTTGATCTCGATATCCCCCACCAGCCGTGCCCGACCCAATGCAAGCGCCGCATCTACGTTGATGATATGGCAGCGCATCCCGTTCGCGGCCGTATCGGAACGAACCGCGTTCGTTCCGTAGCGCACGTCCGCATCACGATGAACGAACTCACGGCCGGGGCCTTCCTCCAGAATCGAGAACAGACGGCGCCCGCGCCGGTAGAGGCTGATGCTGAAGGCGCAATGGTCCGCGGGCAGCGGCGCCCTCTCCGGGCGGCGGCTTCCCCGGCCGATCGCGGCGCCGTAGTACGGCGACATCGGGCAGCCGCGAAACCAGATGGCCACGAAGCCGGTTTCGCCGTCGTCGGCGAGTCCGTCGAAATAGCTCCACTCGTACGATCCCGGCGCCTGCAGGTCGTGGAAACGATCTTCCGATGGAGCATCAACGATCATGCGTCGAGGAATATTGAGGGAATGGCGGGCAAGATAGCGTCAAGCACCGCCAGTTACCATCGCGTAATGTCTCTCAATCTGTACGCATCCACGGCGCGCCCGGTCCGGCGGGACGAATCTTTGTTCGATAATGGGAGGGGATTCGTGTATCTTGGGGTTCGGTTTCAATTCCCCATCTCACTCGATCACCCCTGCATCCGGCCTTTCCATATCCGGCCTTTCTTGTCACGCGTCCTCGCATGCTTCTGTACCAGCTCTCCGTCACATTGATTCTGACGCTTCTGTTCTGCATAGCGGTATGGAACTATTTCTCCTTTGCCACCATCCGGCGGAACGAGCGTCCATCGCAGACGCCGCGTGTCTCCGTTCTGGTTCCTGCACGCAACGAGGAACGTACCATTGCGGCATGCGTGCAATCGCTGCTGGCACAGAACTACGCGGACTTCGAAGTATGCGTGCTGAATGACGCCTCGGACGATGCAACCGGTTCCATCCTCGCCGGGCTCGCCGCCGAACATCCCGAGCTCCGGGTTCTGACGGGGGCTCCGCTTCCCGCCGGCTGGGTGGGGAAGAACTGGGCATGCCATCAGCTTGCGCTCCTGGCCGACGGTGAATGGCTGATCTTCACGGACGCCGATACGGTGCACGGCCCCGAAAGCATTGCGGCATGCATCGCATTCACGGAGCGTACCGGCGTGGAATTCCTCTCCGGCGTTCCGCACCAGCGCCTGCGCGGCTTCTGGGAGCGTGCGGTAGTGCCGATGGTGATCTTCCTCTACTTCGCATACCTCCCGAACAAGTGGATCACCAACCGGCGCGACCCCAAGTTTTCCGCAACCAACGGCCAGTTGCTCTGCATGACACGCCGAGCATACGCCGGCGTCGGCGGCCACGAGGCGGTTCGCTCGCAGCTCGTGGAGGATGTCTGGCTGGGACGTGCGGCGAAGCGCCGCGGCCTTCGCACGGCGCTCGCCACGGCAGTTGAAACGGTGGAGTGCAGAATGTACCGTACCCCGCACGAGGTGCTCTCCGGCTTCTCGAAGAACTTCTTTCCGGGATTCGACTACAGCCTTACCGGCCTGGGATTCTTCATCGCCTCCGCGCTTCTTCTCTACACGGCGCCCGCCATCTTCGCCGCGGCTGCGATTGCATCGCGCACATTCACCTTCGTTCTCTTCTGGCTTCCGTTGATACAGCTTCTGCTGGCGGCGGTGATGCGCGCAATGCTCGCCATACGATTCAGAATGGGGTGGGAGCAGGCCTTCCTGCATCCGGTCTCCGGGATCGCCATCTCCCTGATCGCCGTCAACTCCGTCCGCTGGGCGTACTCGCGGCGCGGCGCATCGTGGAAAGGGCGCAGCTACGGCCGCGTGAAGGGATAGCGGCACCCGGGAGCACGGATGATGACGGAACCGCTCATTGCGCACGCTTCGCGGCGCCCCCAGTCCCGCGGCCGAACGCTTCGGAGGGATCGTATCCCGACAACGGAATGTGTCCGGCAGCGCTTCAACGCATCGCCGTTCGCATTCAACCCTGTCACATCCCAAACGTCGAGTCTGTCATTCGTCAGGATGCGACCCGTGAAACCCCGTTCGGATGAGCGGGTTATATTGGCCGGTTATCGCAACCACGGCCCTCAGTACGTGGCACCCGCCTTTGAAGCTCCTCGCCGGGTGGTCCACACATCATTCATGCAAACGATGAAGCATCTCTCTCGAACTCTCTGCAGTGCGGCCCTGGCATCGATTGCCCTGGTTGCTGCAGCTGTACTGCCACTGCGCGCCGATGGCGACGCGAAGCTCTACCACGATGCTGCGGAAATCGTGCAGCGGTGGAACTGGTTCATCACCGATATCATGGTTGATGAGATCCGCACGCCGTGCAACATCGGCCGGGTGTACGCCTATTTCAACGTGGCGGGATACGAGGCTGCACGCCCCGGCTTCCCGAACTTCCGCTCCTTCGCCGGCCAGGTCAACGGCCTTCCGGACGTGCCTCAGCCACAGGCAGGCCAGCACTACGACTGGCGCGTTTCAATGGTGGCCGCCTACAAGGTGATCGGCGACGAGCTCACGTTCACGGGCGGGCGCGTGGACAGCATGTACGACGAAGACATGTCCCGCTTCAAGGCATCCGGCGTTGCCGCGGACGTGATCGAGCGCTCCCGCGCATTCGGCGAGAGCGTCGCCAGACGCCTGATCCAGCGTTCGAAGGCGGACGGCTATGTGAAGAACACGGCTCGCGAGCGCTACGTGATCCCGAAGGGTCCGGGGCTCTGGGAGCCGACGCCGCCGGACTTCGTTGATCCGGTGGATCCGTTCTGGAAGGATGTGCAGCCCTGGGCCCTGAAGTCCGCCGGCCAGATCCCGATCAACCCGCCCAAGCCGTACAGCACGAAGAAGGGCTCCGCGTTCTACAATCAGGCGATGGAGGTGTATACCATCAATAAGAATCTGAACGACTCGGAGAAGCTGGTGGCGTCGTTCTGGGACTGCAACCCGATCCACTCCTTCCATCACGGCCATGTGATGTTCACCTCACGGCAGATCAGTCCGGCCGGGCACTGGATCAACATCACGAAGATCGCCTGCCAGAAGAAGGGGGCCGGCATGATGGAGTCGCTTCAGGCCTATGCGATGGTCTCCGTGTCGATCGCCGATGCGTTCCTCAGTTGCTGGAATGAGAAGTATGGCGTGAAGGATGGCGGCATCAGACCGGTGACCTACATCCGCAAGTACATCGATACGGCATGGCTTCCGGAGATCCAGACGCCGCCGTTCCCGGAGCACAGCAGCGGCCACAGCACCATTTCCGCCGCCGCCGCCGAGATGCTCACACACCTGTTCGGCGAGATGCCGTTCGACGACAACACGGAGACCTACCTGAAGTACCGCGACGGGTACATGCCGGTGCGTTCCTTCCCGAACTTCATGACCGCAGCGCGCGAGGCCGCAATGAGCCGGCTTTGGGGAGGCATCCACTTCCGCCATTCAAATGAGTCCGGAACGAAGAACGGTGTCGAGATCGCCGACTACGTCTGGAAGCATGTGCAGACGCGCAAGTAGGTGTCCATACAGTCCGATCCTGTTGGGGCCGCGATGCATACCGCATCGCGGCCCTCTGTTTTTCAACGGTATTCCCGCTTGCACGGCGATACCCGGGTATTGCCGCACACGATGAACAAAACTTCATCGTAAAAATCACCAACGCAGTCCTCATGCCCCTTGCCTGGGACTCGCACGCGCTGTAATATCACGCAGCCCTTGGCGTCTATGGCATCGCATCTGTCGGCAGGTCCGCTCATGAACGAGTACGTCCAGTGATGCGGTAGAACTGCCGGCCGCCAACGGTGCGATACATATCGCCGGCAGTTCGGAGCATTTCAACGAGGCCAGTCGCGTGACACGGCGCCCCATACAATTCCGGATACTCGATCCGCAGCACGGTTCCGATCCCCAGCATGGGGAACGGTCGCAGCGCCATGGGGACCGGCATGCGCTGGGGCCGGTGATCTGGCTTGCGATGCTCCGCCTCACCGCGACGATTTTCGGTTCGTGGTACATCCGCCAGTACATCCCCAGTTCGGAGTATGGAGTGTGGTGGGGGATTACGATCGCTGCGATCTACGGTATCGCCATCTACCCCGCACAGATTCAGTACAGCCATTTCAAGCGGATCAACCGCAGGCTCATCGAACAGACGCTCTGCTCCAGTTGCCGCTATTTCAATCCCGAAGGGCTGCATTGCATGCAGCTGGATGAAATTGTCTCCGAGGACTATCTCCCATGCCACGGCGAGGGATGGGAACCGAAATCGTTCGATGACGTCGCGTAGCGCCGCGACGTCCGAGCATCGGCACTCTTCCGGATCACCATGACATTCCTTCAGACACGCACGCACACATCCCCAGGCCGGCGCCTCTGCAGCCGCAACACGTCCCCCAATCCTCTCTTCGCACAGTCGCTCGTGAATCAAACCGATCGCTCGTACATCCGGAACGGCCAGCAACGGTTCGCGCACATCACTCGTGCGGCGTTCACACTGGTCCTTGCGCTCACGTGGCTCGCACTGATGCCTGCGATCGAATCGGCGAACGGACTACGTCGCGCGCAGGCCCATACCGAACGCACGCCGCCGAAGAAACGCGCGGCGGCCGCTTCACGAAGCGCAGCGAAGAAGGGGAGCACGGCAAAGAAGGGGAACGTCGCAAAGAACGGGAACGCCGGGAGCTCGGCGCACAAGGCGGCCGCGGCGAAGAACAAATCATCCCGGAGCAGCACATCGCGAAGCAGAGCTTCCGCCAGGACGGCTGCGAAGCACCCGTTGAAGGCACGCAACGCCACGGCGGCATCCGTCTCGCACAAGGGGCGCCGTGGAAGCGCGGCACATACGGCGCCGGCACCGATCCCGCACCGGGTTGCGATGACCACGGACGACGTGATACGCGCGGACTCCACAACGATCATGGAACTGGCGGACGGCATCACGCACCGGCGGATCCGGACGCAGGGAAGCCAGGTAGCGAACGTTGTGACGGTCGATCTGAAGGCCGGCGCCCGCCTCTGCTCCTACAAGGCGCTCTGCCGGTACGATGGCCTGGCCAACGCGGCGGATATCGCCACGCTGGCACAGCAGCGCACCAACGACACCGTGCTCGCGGCAACCAATGCGAGCTTCTGGCGCGCCGGCTCCAACTCGCCGATCGGACCCACGATCACCAACGGCGAGGTTGTGGAGATGCCCGGCTACAAGCAGTGGTCGTCGTTGATGATCTTCCAGGACGGCACCGCCGCAATCAATCGCATATCGTTGAGCGGCGATCTGTTCTGGAAGTCGCGGCACTTCCAGGTCTCCGCGGTGAACCGCCGCGGCGGAGCGGAGGGAATCGTGGTCTACAACCATCACTATGGCGACTCCGTGCCGATGGGCTCGCGCAAGAGCGACAGCGCCATCGTGGCGGAGGCGTTCGCAAATCGGGTGCTGGCGGAGTCCGGCGACGACAGCGAAGGGACCGGCGTGGATACCGCCGCGGTGATCCGGAGCTACCGGGAGAGCAAGGTGCTGGAGGACCGGGAGCATTCCATCCTGAAGATCGCCTGCCAGCCGGTCAGGCCGCGGCGCAGGCGCGATCCGCTCCCCGCCCCCGCTGTCGGCGACACGATGCGCCTGGTGGTAACGGCCGTGGATACCGGCGCCGTGGCCGTTCCGGAAAACGGGTACGTGCTCTCGCTGGGGATTCAGGCGGAGTGGTTCTCCGTTGTGCAGACGGGGGACACCATCGGCCTGCTCTACACCATATCCCCCGCCCCGGCGAAGCCGGTGCGCGACATGCTTACCGGCACGCCGCGGCTGGTGCGCGACGGCATCGCTAATCCGGAGTACGAAACGGAGGGCTCGAAGGCACGGCGATTCGTGGATGGCAAGCTTGCACGAACGGCGGTCGGCATTTCGAAGGATGGCGATACGCTGATACTGGCCACGGTAAACAGCGGCTGCAGTTGTACGGAGACCAGCGGCATGACGCTTTCGCAGCTCGCGGCGTTCATGAAGTCGCAGGGCGCCTATCAGGCGATGAACTTCGACGGGGGCGGCTCCGCCTCCATGGCCATCAACGGCCTGATGATCAGCCGCCAGGGATCGGGCCCCTCCACGCGGCGTGTCTCCAACGCGTTGATGGCGGTGCGTCCGTTCCAGACGCCGAAGCGCTCCACGCCGAAATCGAACGACTAGCGGACTGTAGTGGCGGAAACGCATGTACCGACCGCCGGCCGCTGCACCGGACGCCGATGGGCGGCATCGCAATCAGCCTGCCGATCTACTTCAGTTCCTTGTTCAGGATACTGGCCAGCCGGGCACCGGCCAGCGCCACACGCTCTCTCGCCGTGCTGAGGGCGGTGCTCCTGTAGGCGGCGTTGAAGGTGAACCTGCCGTCCGCCGTCTTCACGAGTTTTGCGTAGGCCTTGCCTCTGGCGGCATCGAAGCTCTCGTTCACCCATGCAGCCACATCGAGATTTGCAGCAGCACCGGCCGGCGCGGTTGGGAGGTTGGGCACCAGCGCGAGCGCGGCGTTCGCATCCTTGACATAGTCCTGGTTCGAATCCCCCACGCCGGGAAGATCATCCCAGTAGGAGTGGAGGTTCTTGATGGTGACCCCCTGGAGCTTGATCCCGCCGAGCAGCACACTGTTGCCGCCGGCATCGCCGTTGGGAAGCGTGCTGCTGAACCTGGAGACGCAATGAAGGGGCTGATGGATATCGCCCACGAGGTGGAGCAGCCAGACGAGGTCGTACGACTTCAGCGGATCGGCGGCGTTCGAGGAGATGACGGAACGGAATGCCGCGATCTGTGTTCGCGCGTTCGGGTTATCGGGATTCTGCGTCGCCGTTCCGTCCGACGAAAACGGCATGTCGATGAAGTGCCAGTACTTGTGCAGCGCCGAATCGCCGTAACCGGTGTTGCGCTCCGCGGTTCCATCGGTGGGGGGGCGGTTCCCGCCGTCCGGACCATCGGGTACATGCTGATGATCCCCCTTGATCTGATCGGCCCAGGTGGCTGCGATCATGAAGAGCATCATCGCCTTCCGCGAAGGTGATGTGCCGCCGGGGATCTTCTGCTCCCACTCGTGAAATTTCGGATTCAGTTGAATCAGCGCATCCGCCCGCTTGCGGACCTTCGCGGTCAGCCTGTTGTAGGCGGCACCCGCCACCGCCATGTGCCCGACGTTCCCCCAGCCATAGGAGATATTGACGGCAGCGAATGCCAGCAGCAGTGTGGAGAAAATCAATCGGATTTCTTTGCTCATGATGTCCTTTCTGAACATTGTGTTGAATGGTATGGATATCTGGGAATGGACTCCCGGCATACGCCGTTGCATCGCAGCGGGCGTACCGCATGGCCCATCGGAATCGGCGAGGTTGCCATTGGCAACAGGATTGCCGGCATCCCCCTCCTCCGGATTCACGATGCTTCGCAGGCTGCCGACGGGGTGAGTGGTATATGCATTGGGGAGACGTGGCCAACGTAGCGAACGAATCCTCGTCGGGCAAGCCGCCCCGGTGTGATCTCCCGATATCCGTCATGCGCGACCGGCCCGCGGGCGGAGCCATCGCCGTGCCGCGGTATGGCCGGCAGCAGCCCCGGCCCGCAGCACGGCGATGTTCCCTACCAGATTTTCCATCCCCTATCTCCATCCTCTTCCCTATTTTTGCCGGTTGTCCATGGAGTCTCTCACATTTCACTGCTGGATTGAACATGAAGATCGATTCACCCTCCAGGGGTCGAGCGCTTGCAAGCCTGGTTGCAGCCGGTGCGCTGCTTGCCGGCGGAAGCGCCCTCGCGCAAAGCGCGGCACATACGCTGATTCCCGAGGCAATCAGCATCACACGCGCGGCATCGGGTTCCGAGAAGGCCGGCAGCACGGCGCGCACCCTGCTTTCGAGCATTCCCACACAGGAGTACAGCCACGGCAACCCGACGGCCGAGGAGCAGTACATGGTTGAGCTGATCAACCGCGCGCGGGCCAATCCAACGGCTGAGGGGGCCCGCCTTGCCAGCGTCACCGATCCGAACATTCTCTTCGCCTACTCCACGTACAGCGTCGACACCAACAAGCTGAAGAGTGACTTCGCCGGCTATCCCGTGCGCCCGCCGCTGGCCATCAGCTCCAAGCTCCTCACGGCGGCCCGCCTGCACAGCCAGGACATGTCCACGAACAACTTCCAGGGTCACAACGGCAGCAACGGCTCCACGCTGGTGCAGCGTGTGGAGGCACAGAACTACCTCAACTGGCTCGCGCTCGGTGAGAACGTCTTCGCATATGCGAAGGATCTGATGTATGCCCACATCGCATTCAACGTGGACTGGGGGAACGCCGATCTGGGGCATCGCAAGAACGTGATGAACTTCGAGCAGACCATCGAGACGGAGATCGGCATCGGCATCGTCACGGACAACACCGGCGGCAGCCACACCGGCCCGAAGATCGTCACGGAGGACTACGGTGACCAGGGAAATCACTTCATCACCGGCGTCGTGTACCGCGATCTGAACAACAACAACTTCTACGACGTCGGCGAGGGAATTGCCGGCGTGAAGATCACACCGGCCTCCGGGACGTACTACGCCGTCTCCTCCGAGTCCGGAGGGTATGCGATTCCGATCACGGCCACCGGCACCATGGATATCACGGCCTCCGGCGGACCGCTCGGCACCGAAGTCATTACCAGGAGCGTGACCGCCGGCAACATCAATGTGAAGGTGGACTTCATTCCGGGCCAGCCGAGCGTGCCGGCAACCGTTACGCTCAACCTGCCGCTGAACGGAGCGGTTGTCTCCTCCACGCCGTTGAACCTCTCCTGGCTCCGCGTGACCGGCGCAACCAAGTATCATGTTCAGGTGGCCTCCGATTCCACGTTCAACACGATCGTGGCAAGCGACTCCACGGTGACGGACTCCGCGAAGAGCTTCGCAAGCCTTCCTGCCGGCTCCGCATTCTTCTGGCGCGTCCGCGCAAAGAACAATGTTGGATGGGGAAGCTACAGCAGCGTTCGGAAGTTCAACATGCTGCTGGTGCCGGTTCAGGTGGCGCTCTCCGGGCCAACCTCCTCCTCCACCGTCCCCACCAGCAACACGCGTCTCTGGTGGCATCGCGGTGCGCCGAGCGAGCAGCGGTACTGGCTGGAGATTGCCACCGACGCCGCCTTCGGCAACGTGGCGCAGCGTGATACGGCCATCACCGACACGTCCACAACGGTGAACGGCCTCACCGCGAACCAGACCTACTACTGGCGCGTGAAGGCACGCAATGGCGCAGGCTGGGGTCCGTTCAGCTCCATCTGGAACTTCACCACGTCCACCTCGGGCGTGGAGAATGCCGCCACCGGCCAGGGAATGCGGATCAACAGCCTGGCTCCGAATCCCACCAGCGGGGTTGCGCGGATTGCGTTCGAGCTGAGCCGTGCGGAGTACGTGGTCCTCACGATCACGGACACCCGCGGCAACACGGTCGCCACGCTGCCGCAGGGGCCGCTCGCGGCCGGCAGCCACGTGGCAATCTGGGATGCGGCAGGGCTCCCCTCCGGAGTGTTCTTCTGCACCGTCGCCACGCCCTCCGGCAGGAGCACGGCACGCGTGGTGGTGGCCCGGTAACGGCCGCAGAGACCAGCGAATCATACAGGCAGCCCCGATGCGCCCAGGCGTGTCGGGGCTGTTCTGCGTCTGGCCGGTACGCACGCAACCGACCGGTGCCGCCAGTTCCCGGCTTCGAACGAACCATGGGACGGGAGATCGGCGGCTGTCAGTAGCCATTCGTCCGTTGGTGGTGCGCACCCGGAAGATCGGGAACGTCGACATTTCGCTCCACCCTCCTGACGACTAACGACTGACTACTGACCCCGAACCACTATCTTCGGGCATGACATACGACACGCGAGAACCGCTGGCAACGTTCGGCGATCTGACTCCGGACATCGTGATCGACGTAACGGAGCGCGCACTCGGCAGGCGCATGACCAATCTCTGCCGCGCGCTCAACAGTTATATCAATCGCGTCTTCGAATTGCAGGCCGAGGATGGGACATGGGTGATCGCGAAGTTCTACCGTCCCGGGCGCTGGAGTGCCGAGGCTCTCCAGGATGAGCACGACTTCCTCACCGAGCTTGCCGAGCATGAACTGCCGGTGATTCCGCCGCTCGAACTTTCGCAGGGGCATACGCTTGGTCGCCATCGGGGCATGTACTTCGCCCTGTTCCCGAAGAAGCTCGGGCGCGCATGCGACGAGCCGAGCATGGAGGAGTGGGAGGCACTGGGACGCCTGATTGCGCAGATGCACAACATCGGCGAACGGCACGGTGTGCGCGACCGGATCACGATTGCGCCGCGCCGCTCCACCGAGGCGAACATCGCGGCGATTCTCCGGGCGAACGTGCTTCCGCGCGACATGCGCACGGAGTACGAACGTGTTGCGCACGAGCTCGTGGAGCTGATAGCGCCGATGTTCGAGGGGGCCGAGATGATTCGCGTTCACGGCGATCTGCATCGTGCGAACATCGTCTACAGGCCGGGGGAATCGTTCTTCCTGATCGACTTCGACGACATGGCCATCGGCCCGCCGGTGCACGACCTCTGGATGCTCCTGCCGGACTACGGCCGCAAGTCGCTGCTGGAGATCGATCTCTTCCTGGAAGGGTACACGACGTTCCGATCGTTCAAGCGCAGCGCACTGAAGCTTATCGAGCCGTTGCGGGCAATGCGCTATATCTACTTCACGTCGTGGTGCGCCATGCAGGTTGCCGATGGAGGCTTCGCACGGGTTGCACCGGGATTCGGGACCAGCACCTACTGGCGTGGAGAGATCAACGATCTCCGCAAGCAGTACGAGGAGATCATCCTCAGCCGCGAGGCGTTCTGGGGATTCGGCGCGTAGCCTCCTCTGCGCGCGCGTCGCGTTCGGATCGCACGCGTTGCCCGGCCCGGTTCAGCATATTCGTGCCGGCGGCACACACCCGATGGACCTTCGAGGATTCTCATCGATGCATACTCTGTTCGATTGTTCGGGCCGGACGGCCATCATCACCGGCGCATCGCGCGGCCTGGGCGCGGCTGCGGCTCAGGCACTGGCGGGCGCCGGCGCCAACGTTGCGCTCGTGGGGCGGGATCTCGCCGCTCTGGAGGAACAGGCTGCGCTTGCCGAGGCGCACGGTGCCGGGGCGATGACGATCGTCTGCGACATGGGGCGCCACGAGGAGATCCCCGCCGCGGTTGCGAAGGCGCGTGCCCGGTTCGGCACGATCGACATCCTGGTGAACAATGCCGGCATCATCCGCCGCAGTCCCGCCGAGCAGTATTCGCTGGAGGATTGGAACGATGTCATCGGCGTGAACACCACCGCTGCATTCCTGATGGCACAGGAGGCCGGACGTGAGATGATTGCGCGCGGATATGGACGGATCATCAACATCGCATCGCTCCTCTCGTTCAGCGGCGGGCTGAATGTGGTGGCGTACACCGCGAGCAAGAGCGCGATCGCCGGCGTAACACGCGCCCTCGCCAATGAGTGGGGCCGCCACGGTGTGAACGTGAATGCCATCGCACCGGGATACTTTCATACGGATGCCACGGCCGCACTGCAACGGAATACCGAACGCTACAACGCGCTCCTTGCACGCATCCCTGCCGGACGGTGGGGCGATCCCGAGGACCTGCAGGGAGCAATCGTCTTTCTCGCCTCGGCTGCGAGCAACTATGTGAACGGCCATATCCTCGCTGTGGACGGCGGCTGGATGGCCGCCTGACCCGGCGGCCACTGCTCGATCGCGCGTGACGTTCGGTCACGCACATGCGTAGCAAATGAGTAGCACGCATGCGTACCCACCACACTATCATTGTATCGCTCAGGTTCGATATCCCGTCATAGCCGCTCCCGGAGTTCCGGAACGGCGCCCGCCTTTCCGCGGACCTCGAGGAGAGCCCGGCGCCGGTGCGAAGATCCGCGTGAGTGACGCAGCCTACTACGATCATGATGAAGGCAAGTCTGATACTCCTGTACTTCGCGATCGTGCTCCTCTGCTCCTGCTCGCAGCCGGTCTCGCAGGGACCGATTCGCCAGCCGGAAACCTCCGGTACCATGCTTCCGCTCCACACCGGCAATACGTGGACGTACGTGGAGGCCGGCAGCGGACGCCACGACATTCCCGCCGATCCGTATGTGATTACCTCCGTGCCGGACATCGTCTACTCCTATCCCACGGCGCCCGGAAGCGGCCGCCAGTGCTTCGAGTCCGAGACATTCACCGACGGCACCCATGCCTGGATCGTATCCTACAACACGATCATGATCGGCGTGCTCGACGGCACGGAGTCGTACATCACGTCGTTCGTCCCAACGCATCCCCAGGCTAACACCCGCTACGGTTTCGCTCGCGAACTGCTCTGCGTTGGAAGCGAACAGGTGAGCACGCCGGCAGGCAGTTTCACCTGCTATCACTTCAAGCTGGATGGTGGCGCGGACTACTGGTGGGCCACCGGCATCGGGCTGGTGCAGAAGCTGGTGCCGGCTGCGAGCGATCAACCGGCGCAGCGCTGGATGCTGGAATCATTCCATCTGGCCGCGACATGATCGTACGCGACGATGCAGCCACACGCCGGCATCGGGATGCCTGCATGGAATAATCACCGCCGCTGCCGCATCCCGGAACACTTTGCGAAATCCCGGGTTATGTGAAATACCAGCTTCGTTCAACGCCGGCGCACTGCTCGCGGAACTGGAGGATCGCAGTCCGGCCCATGAAGCGCCCATTCTCTGTTTCCGTTCACATTCAACCGGGCCCGATGGCGAGCAGACGATACCGCAGCCGGAGACATCCGCCATGATGATTCCAATTCATGCCGAATTATCCCGACGTGAACACGCGCTACGGATATGCACGCACGTTGCTCCGCATCGGGAACGAGCGGGCAATCACGCCCGCTGGCACGCTCAATCCCTGTTATTTCAGAATCAATGGCGGAGCGGATTATTGGCGGGGAACGGATGTGAGGCCGGGGCGCGAACCGGTGCCTGCAGCGAACGGCCGGCCGGAGAAATGCCGGATGCCGGAGTCGCATCATCCGGCCGGCACCCGAACACGCCGCCTCGATGCAAGCCATGATGACCGGGCGTCGCGATTATTCGCGACCCGGAATTATTCTGAATTGAAATTCGATATTGAAATTCGATGAAATGAATTTCCGAGATGTGGGTTGGTTGGGTATAGGTAATGCACACAGCCGACATTGTCATCCCCGCGGGGCGAACATCCAGAGTTTGTGCCACACGGATGCACGCCTGCGCGGGGGATGGCAATTACGGAGTTACCGTTCGGATCCATCCGCGAAATTGAACACCGCCCCGTAATCTGTTCCCCCATGGCCGAGGGAAGGGCACCGGACTTCCAGACCCGGGAGGTCATCTCCTGCGGCAGTATCCATGAATGCCGGATCGTGAGTTCCGCGGCACCCGAACCTCTCCAGGCCGGCAGGTAGTGGCGGGTGATACGTCCTGCACGCAGTGCCCGACAAGCGGGTGCAGGGGAAGCGTCCGTCCGATTTGGCATTACAGAGGCACGTGCTATTTTCGGCGGCGTACTTCGGCGCGCAACGCTGGAGCCACAGGCACACATGAGGAACACCATGCCCACGGCACGCCCCTACACGGCGCTTGCAGCGCTTGCCGTAGCAACCGCGCTTCTCTTCCCTCCCTGCACGGCCGCTCCGGATTCGGTGCCGCCGGCGCCCGATGCGTTTTCAATCGCCGTGTTCGGCGACATGCCGTACATCACCGGCTACAAGGCCCCCGCTCCGATTCTCCGTTCGTACCGGAATGTGCTGGACGATATCAACGCGCACCCTGCGGCGTTCATCGTTCATGCAGGGGACATCACGAACGGCCCCTACCGCGGCGACTCCGTGACCGTCGCGCACTGCAACGAACTCGAATCGATGGCGCATCCGTTGATCTACATCTTCGCCGACAGCGAACGGACCAACTGCCGTCGCCGCGGGTTCGACCCGCCGGAGCGGCTCGCCAGGTTGCGCGAGGTATTCACCGGAGGGGACCAATCGCTCGGCTCCTGCAAACTCACGCTTGAACGCCAGAGCAACAATCCCACATACGCACTCTATCGCGAGAGCGTGCGCTGGATCATGGGGAATGTTCTGTTCCCCGGGCTGAACGTTCCCGGCTCGAACAACAACCGGGGGCCGGACTCACTGCATCCAAGCCCGGAGTACGTTGCACGCAATCCGGCGAACCTTGCATGGCTCCGCGAGTGGTTCGCGATGGCGGCGCGGAAGCAGATGCGCGGCATCGCAATCTTCGTTCAGGCAGACCCCGGGTTCGATCGCGAGAGTATGCCTCCGCAGTCGCGCAGGTACTTCACCGGGTTCAACGATCTGCTCGCAACCCTGCGCGAACTCTCGATTGCGTTCGCCCGGCCGGCGCTCTTCGTACAGGGCGACAGCCACTATTTCATGATGGGCAAGCCGCTGCTCGCGGATTCCGCCACGCGGCGCCGGCTGCCGAACTTCACGCGCGCCGAAGGGTTCGGCGATCGGAACTATCACTGGCTCAGGATAACGGCGGACTCCGCCGATCCGAATCTCTTCCGATTCGATCCGATGCTCGTGCCGAAGAATCTCACGCAGTAACGCCGGCGAACCGCCGTGCACTCTCATCAACCTCTTCTCCCTCCGATCGAATGGCCGATATACTTGCCATGGCTGCGCACCCCGATGATATCGAGCTCAGCGCATCCGGAACATTACTGAAGGCACACGACGCCGGGCAGAGCATAGCGCTCTGCGACCTCACCGAAGGGGAACGCGGCACGCGCGGATCGCGCGAGGAACGGAGGCGCGAGACCGAACGCGCCAATCGCGTGCTCGGCATCACGGCCGCCGAGAGGTGGAACCTCCGCATTCCGGACGGCAACATCGCGCTCAACGACGAGAACATTCTCAAGGCGGTGCAGGCCATTCGCTACTTCCGTCCGCGCGTTCTCGTTTTCTCCTGGGAGCACGACCGGCATCCGGACCACGATGCATGCCATCAACTGGTGCGGCGCGCCTGCTTCGACGCAGGCCTTACCATGGTGCGCACCGAGTACGACGGCGAACCGCAGCAACCGCATCGGCCCGAACGGATGTACTGCTTCTTCCACACGTATGAACGTATACCGGACTTCATCGTGGATATCAGCGATCAGATCGAGCGGAAGCTCGCCGCGGTTGCGGCATACTCGTCGCAGTTCACCGTGCCGGGCTTCGAGAGCGATACGGCGCGCAACGAGCCGCGAACATTCATCTCAGAGGCCTCCTACATGGAGTCGCTGCTGGGACGCATGCGTCACTGGGGCTTCATGATCGGGGCGCGCTACGGCGAAGCGTTCACCACGGTCTCCGGTCCGCTGAAGGTGAACGATCTTCTGGGAACGATCTAAGTACGTGCGAAGAAGTATCGTGATATGCTCTGAAGAGCACGTTGGGCCGGAGTTGTACTCCGGCCCCATTCTTCCGATGACGATCGCGGAGTCACACTCCGCGATACCAGATCGATGTGCTATCAGGAAGCGATTCCCTCTGTACGTAGCGTTCCGGCCGCGTGCAGGCTGCGGGCCCTTCCGGCCCCGCGATCGGCGAGAGGTTGCGATGTGCACTGCGTTGAGGGTGACAGAACCGTCCACGTACGAACGGGACGTTATCCACGATAGTCCGCCTTGCCTCCGCGGCGCAGCCAGCGCGCGCCGCGGCTGGGGATGCTTACGATCTCCATGGAGGGATAGCGAAGCGCCGTGAGGGCGCCGCCGAAGACGCAGCCGGTGTCGATGCCGATGGCGTAGTCGTGCCAGTAGGGAGCGTCGTACACCTGATGACCGAACACCACCAGTTCCGGCCCCTGAAAGTGCGGTGCCCAGTCTATCCGTTCCGGATACCCCTCCGGCGTCTGCTGGCCGGTGGTAGGCCCATACATCGTGTAGGCCCGGAGGCGATCGCCGCTCCGTTCATTGTGCAGCTCCGCGTGCCAAGCCGCATGCGCCACGATAAGCCTGCCGCCATCCAGATGCACGGACCATGGAAGCACGCCCATGAACTCCAACAGCTCGTCGCGCCATCGCTCGCGCCGGGCCGGCTCGATCGCCTCGAACTGCTCCACCGTCTCACCGAGACCGTGCTGTATCTCAACCGGGCGGCCGCGCAGCCATCGCACGAAACGATCGTCGTGATTGCCGAGAACGGTGAGGGCATGTCCCCGCACGCAGAGACGATGTACCAGTGAGAGAGCCTCCACGATCCGGTCGCCGCGATCCACGATGTCCCCCACGAACACCACCCGCGGCTTCTCGCCCGGCCGAGCGCCGGGAACGTCCGGAGCGAGAAGATCCTCATGGCCAAGCCGAACGAACAGTTCGGCGAGCTCGTCGTAGCAGCCGTGCACATCGCCGATCACATCGCACCGCGTGACATCGTATCGATAGTGAATACGATGATGCAGCGGCTGCCGTCCCAAGCTGTCGAAGGTCTCGCTCATGCCGGGAAGATACGCCGTGCTCTGCGTGCGTTCAACGGGCCGGGAGCCGATCACGGCTTGCCGTGTAGCCGCCTGCGGGGAATTCCAGTAGCGGACCGTACCGCAACCATGCGTGCCGAAAACTGCTCGCGCGCCGTGCGCGGGCGCTGCCTCCCCGCGCGGCGCGGTGCACTCGCAATTCGTGCGGAGACTGCTCCCGGCACTTCGAAAAACGATGCCGGGCCGAAGTATCCTTCGGCCCGGCGAGGTAGGGGAGCAATCGAACATGCCGGAGCACCGATCGATCAATCCGTTCCTGGAGTTCCCAACGTTCGGCGCTGCAAGGCCTGTAGCCTTTGAAACACAACCCGGTTTTGATAGGGACTGCTACTTGATGCCGCCATCGGAGGTGCCGCTGGCATTGCCCCCCTGGCGCCACTTCTCACGACGCTCCTGGCGACGCTGCTTGCGCTCCTGGCGCATCTTCTCGAGCATGTCGCGCTGCTCCGGCGTAAGGATCGCGCCAACCTTTGCGCGAAGCTGCTCGCGGGCCGGCTTCAGCGACTCCATCTTGGCCTTGAGCTGATCCTTCAAGGCCTTCGCCTTGGTCTTGTCGTTGCTCTTGATCGCATCGCGCAACTGGTCGCGGAGCGCCTTGATCTCCTGCAACGCACCGCTGTTGTCCTTACGGAACTGGTCGCGGAGCGCCTTGATCTGCTTCGCCTGATCATCGCTCAACCCAAGCTTCTCCTTCAGATGCTTGGCCATTGCCTGGCGCCGCTCGACCTGCTTCGGCGTTGGGCCCTGCGCGAAGGCGGCAGATGCCATCACGACCAGTCCAAGAATCACCGATGCCACCACACTGTTCATCATTCTCGTCTTCATTGCTCTCACTCCTTGAGATTATGCTGCTCTGTTGAAATCGCTCGTTGGTTTGCTCTGCATTGATTGGCTAACCTTTCAGCGGCGCCGGCGTTGGCCCATTGTCGGGCATCTGTTCCGCCGGCAGCCTTTCCCACATCGCCAACCCTTCAGGTTGCGGAACCGGGGCTGCATCCAGTCGAATCATGTTCATCAGAGCCCCTGAGTACCGCGTTCTGGGGGTTAGAGACGGCTGCATTCGGTTGGTTCCCAGAGATGTTCTGTAATACTCCGTCCCACTCCGATCCATATCGCTTCTCTAATTTCGTAGGTCGATGCACTCGCGATCCCATGGCACAACCCTTCCGGCGGCTTCCGAGCACGGACCGAATTCCCCATATATCAAATGATTACCTCGCTGGAGCTTCAGCTCGACCTGGACAATGCCGACAACCTGGAAACGCAGCGCCAACTCGCAGCACGGCAACTCGAGATCACGCCGGAGCGTGTGAGGGGAGTCCGCATTCGCAAGCGTTCGCTGGACGCCCGCCACGCACCGGTGCGTGTCCGCCTGCAGGCGGAGATCTATTATGACGAGCCGATGCCCGAGCTGGAGACGCCGCATGCCGACTATCGCTCCGTGAGCGGAGACCGCCGGGTTCTCATCGTGGGCGCCGGCCCGGCAGGGCTGTTCGCCGCGCTGCGCCTGATCGAGCTTGGGATAAAGCCGATCGTCCTCGAGCGCGGAAAGGATGTCCGGGCACGACGACGCGATCTCGCCGCCATCCAGCGCTTCGGCATCGTCCACAACGACAGCAACTACTGCTTCGGCGAGGGGGGCGCCGGAACCTATTCGGACGGCAAGCTCTACACCCGGTCCACCAAACGCGGAAGCGTGGAAGCCGTTCTCCGCACGCTTGTTGCCCATGGAGCGAAGGAGGATATCCTCATAGACGCTCACCCGCACATCGGCTCCAACAGGCTCCCGAAGGTTGTTGCGGCGATTCGCGAGAGCATCCTGCAGGCGGGGGGCGAGATTCATTTCGAGACGCGGGTGACGGACTTCATCATCGATGACCGGCGCCGCATGCATGGTGTGATCACGGCGGACGCGAAGGAGTTCACCGGCGAGTGTGTGGTGCTTGCTACCGGACACTCCGCCCGCGACATCTTCCGGCTCCTCGGCCGGCGCGGCGTGCTGATCGAGGCCAAGGCGTTCGCCATGGGGCTTCGCATCGAACATCCGCAACCGTTGATCGACCGCATCCAGTACCACACGGCGGCCCGCGACGAACGGCTTCCGGCAGCCAGTTACCGGCTTGCCTGCACGATTCGCGAACGCGGCGTCTTCTCCTTCTGCATGTGTCCGGGCGGGTTCATCGTTCCCTCGGCAACGGAGGGAGACGAGGTGGTGGTGAACGGCATGAGCCTGAGCCGGCGCGACTCGCCGTTCGCGAACTCCGGCATGGTGGTCTCGGTGGAACCGGAGGACCTTGCGCCGTGGGGGGAGCATGGGGCGCTGGCCGGAATGTACTATCAGAAGTCGCTGGAGGTGATGGCGAGCGAGGCCGGAGGGGGCATGCAGCGCGCCCCGGCACAGCGCATGACGGAGTTCATCAAGGGACGGGCTCCCTCCTCCCTTCCCGCCTCCAGCTACAAGCCCGGGCTTACTCCGGCACCTCTGCATCGGCTGCTCCCTCCCGCGCTGGCACTTCGCCTGCAGGACGGCCTCAGGAATTTCGGCCGCTCCATGCGAGGCTATCTGACCGAGGATGCCGTGGTTGTGGGCGTGGAGACGCGTACAAGTTCCCCCGTGCGCATCCCGCGCGATGCAGCCACACTGGAGCATCCAACAGTTGCGGGACTGTATCCCTGTGGCGAAGGAGGCGGGTTCGCGGGGGGGATCGTTTCGGCCGCACTGGACGGCATTCGGGTGGCAGAGGCATGCGCGGCGCAGCACGTCGGGAGATAGCCGGCAACAGGAAATGCAGCATCAGCACGGCAAGCTGCGCCGGCGGCGAACCAGCCAGGCGATCGCCAGAAGCACCAGCGTGGGAAGCCAGACCCAGAGAGCCTCACTTGCAATCACCGCAACACCACGCGCGCTGAAGAAGGAGCCCACACCGATCGGCGAGACGCGGATCACGCGCCATGGAAGGAAGTAGCGCGTCCCGCTGAAGGGTGCGAAGAAAGCGACACCAAGCCCGCCCGTGGTGAGCGCGTCGAGCAGGCCGTGCGATGCGGTCGCAACGAAGAAGAAGAGCACCAGCCTCCACCATTCACGCGACCACCGGGAAACCGAAGGGAACGCCAGCAACGCAACGGCAACGCCGGCAAGAAGAGCGAAGAGAAGAGAATGGACGATGCCGCGATGTCCCCACATGCTGGCGTAGTCCACGCCCATCATGTAGCCCATCGCATCGATGTCCGGCAGGATGGCGCAGAGCGCGGCGAGCACCCAGAAGCGGCGCGGCTGCGGTTCCGCGGTTGAAAGGCGGCCGAGCGCAAGGCCGACGAAACCATGTGTGAATGCCGAGGCCATGCTGATCCTTCGTGAATCGAAGAGAGCCCGATGCAGAAAGCACCGGCAGGCAACTGCGGATATCATCTGCGGGCACCCCTCATTCCGTCATCGTCCGGTCCGAACGTCGAGCTCCCGCAACTGCTTCAGCAGCCTGCGCCCGCGGGCACGCATGGCCGGCGTGCCGGTAACCGTGAGATGCTCCATCAGAGGGAGGACGCGTGCGCGCAGTTCGGAATCGTTCGCGGAAAGATCGGCCAGCGCCTGCATGCTCAGTGTGCGGACGATACTGCTCCGGTCCGCGAGACAGCGGAACAATGCTTCGACGACCGTGACACACTCGGCGCGGGTAAGCCGCAGGCGTGGAACCATCTGCGCGAGATGCCAGCGCCCCTCCTGCTCCATGCTCTGCCCGAGCAACTGCAGGCAGCGGCGTCTGTGCGGGAGAAGGTATTCCGGATGTTCGCGCGTGACCTTCTCCGCCGCATCGGCGCATCGCATGCGCACCAACGGGTCAGCATCGTCCAGCCCCTCGATCAGATCGGCGAAGAGTTCCGGCCGTGCAAGGACGTCGCGAACAACCTCGTCTGCACGACCTGTGGAACGCCGGTCGCCGCCGGAAAGCTTACGCCGCAGCTTCTCGCGCATCGAAGTCTCCGTTGATGTCGTAATCGTATCGCACGCGCCGGTACGCCATGCACGCTGCGGAGCCACCCGGCTGGCTCCGCAGCGTGCGGGGGCATGCGGACGTGAGCGCATGCGGGCCGACGGGCAGAAAGAGCGAAACTACCCAGGGGGGGACAGTAACACAATGTCGGCGCAGGGGAATGTTCGCTTTGGCCCTTGGCGCCATCCTCAGCATCTTTGCGAACAACATCGCGCTACCGGCTTCACCGGCAACGCTCACCCCAGCTTCCTCTCGTTCTCACGATTGCAGGCATCATGATCCGATTCCCCCGCCCACTCCTTGCTCCGTTTCTCATCATGGCCGCAGCCGCGCAGGCGCAGGCGCAGCGGCTTACCGTTTCCTCCATCGACTCCTCCGCCTTCCCCGAGATACGAGCGCACGTCTACATCCTGGATGCAAACGGACGGCCGTTCACCGGCCTCGGGACGGGAGATGTGGTGGTCACCGAGAACGGCGTGCGGCGCTCGCTCACCTCGCTCTCGTGCACGCCGGCTCCGCCGCCGCATGCAATATCCAGCGTGCTGGTAATCGATGTCTCCGGCTCGATGGCATCGTCCGGCACATCGGGGGGAACGCCGAACATCGAGCTTGCACGCACCGCAGCGGGCGCGTGGGTGCAGGGGCTGCCGGAGGGCGAGTCGGAATGCGCCATCGCCTCCTTCGATGACCGGAGCATGATCGTCAGCGACTTCACCTCCGACCGCGCGAAGCTGGTAGGAGCGATCGCCGCGCTGGCGCCGAAGGGAGGAACCAACTACAACGCGGCGCTCATGATACCGCCGGCCGGCGGCATTCCAATCGTTGCCGAGGGGAAGCAGAAACATATCGTGGTGTTCCTGACCGACGGCCGGGGCGACGGCAACGAGTCTGCGATCATCGACTCCGCACGCAGGGCGAATGTGGCGATCTTCTGCGTAACGCTCGGCATGCCTGCGCCGGAGGAACTGAAGCGGATCGCACGGAAGACCGGCGGCGAATACTACGAGAATGTCACCACGATCGCCGAAGCGCGTGCGATCTATCAGGCGATACTCTTCCGCGCTCTCGGCGGCGAGCCATGCGAGCTGGTGTGGCAGAGCGAACTCTCGTGCACAACCGGGCGGAACGTCACGATCGCGCTCCCCGCGCAGGGCCTTACCACCACGGTTGCCTACACGGCTCCGAAGACATCCGTGCCGGCGATCGAACTCGATCCTCCGGCGCTCCGCTTCGGCGTGGTAGCGCCGGGGACATCGAAGGAGATGCGGATCACGCTCACCGCACGCAACCGCGCGATCACGGTACAGGGAATCGATCCGGTGGGACGCGCCGGCGCGTTTGCCCTGAGCGGAACATCCACGCCGTTCACGCTCGCAGCCGGCGAACACCGTACGCTCACCGTGCGCTACACCGCGGCGGATACCACCTATGCCTTCGCGCGATGGGCGGTCCGCGGCGACGCATGCAGCGGCAACTCCATCGCCGCCTCCGCCGGATCGGGCGCGGCGGCCGCGCCGACGATTCATCTGCTTGCACCGAACGGCGGCGAGCGATTCAACGCCGGCGAGCAGACCTCCGTTACCTGGGAGGGCGTGCTCCCCAGCGACACCGTGCGTCTGGACTACAGCACGAACGACGGCGCATCCTGGCACACCATCACCGATCGCGCAACGGGCGGCACCTTCCGATGGCGCGTGCCGGCAACGCCCAGCGAACGATGCCGCGCCCGCGTAGCACTGGTTGACCACAGCGTTGAGAAGAAGAAGGACGACGCCATCAGCCTTGCCGCTCACGATGACTATGTGATGTCCACCAACTTCTCCAGCGACGGCTCGCGCGCCATCACCGCAAGCTGGGACGGCACCGCACGCGTGTGGGATGCGCGCAGGGGAACGCTGCTGCAGACGCTCACGGTCTCCACCGGAGCGAACGGCGGCCGCCCGAAACGTGTCTACTACGCGGAGATGAGCCCGGACAACAAACGGATAGTGACCGCCGCGGATGGGAACGACATCGGCATCTGGGACGCGGCAAGCGGTCGCCTGGTGCGCAGGCTCAACGGCAAGCTGTTCCAGAAGCCGGATGTGGAGGGAGCGCGGATGGATGGGGATGTCACATCCGATCCCGTCTTCTCATCGGATGGGCGGCATGTGCTCGCCCGCTCGGATCGCAACCCAATGGTGTTCGACGTCTCCACCGGAACGGCCGTGAAGCTGCTCGGGCATACGGACTGGGTGGACGCGGCAACGTTCAGCCCGGACGGGCGCTACGTTCTTACCGGCAGCCGCGACAGCACGGCCCGCATCTGGGACGCAGCCACCGGCCGCGAACTGCGCCGCTTCAACGAACATCACGATGGGGTGACGTCCGTGGCCTTCGGCAACGACGGACGCGTTGCAACGGCCGGTTACGACAACGTCGTGCGCGTCTGGTCCGCCGCGAGCGGCGAGCAGCTTGCATCGTTCCCGGTAAAGGAGCGGCACGGCGGCACGGACCTTCGCGCCATCTTCAGCCCGGACGCCACCACTCTCCTGGTATGGGCCGGCGTCGATATCGCGCCGCGACTCTACGATCTGGCAACCGGCAAGGAGATCATGCGGCTGGAGGAACACGAGAACGACGCCCGCTCATCGGTCGGCTACGCAGTGTTCAGCCCGGACGGCTCTCAGATCGCCGTGCGCGAGGCGTCCGTCGACGTGTGGGATATCGACTCGCACCGGAAAACCCATTCCTTCCCGTGGGACGCGCAGATGTCCTACGTCGCCTTCTCGCCGGATGGATCGCGAGTCGCCGCAAGCGACAACAGGACCTCGCGGCTCTGGCGTGTGGACCCCGCGACGCTGCAGGATGACCGGAGCGATTCGCTCTGGGCGATCGCGGACTCGCACCCGGCGAGCGTGGATGTGGACTTCGGCAGGCGCGCCGTGCGTACGCAGAACGACTCCGTTGTCGCCGGCTTCATTCGCAACAGCGGAACGGCGCCGCTGCGCGTGGACCGCATTGCGATCGGCGGAGCAAACGCACGCGATTTCTCGCTCGTCTCCGGGATTCCTCCCTTCGATGTTCCTCCCGAAAGCGCACGCAATGTGGAGTTCCGCTTCACACCGGCGAGCACCGGAACGCGCACGGCAACGGCGGAGATCGAAGCCGGCGGCCGCACGCTGCGGCAGAATCTGCGCGGCGAGGGTGCCCGCTCCGAGTTGCGGATGGATGCATCGCAGATCAACTTCGGCGACGTGGAGGTCGGCTCGAACCGCGACACCGTCGTAACGGCCATGCTGCGGAACACCGGCAGCAGCCCCGTGGAGATTGCAGGCGTTTCGATCACCGGCCCGGACACATCGCAGTTCGCGATCGTGAGCGGCGGCGGCGCGTTCACGCTGGCGCCGAACGCATCGCATGCCATGACCTTCCGGTTCTCGCCGAAGCATGCCGGACGCACCTCGACGCGCATCACGTTCCGGCACAGCGGCGTAGGGGGCGATGCGGAGGCCGATCTCTACGGCCGCGGCGGCGAGGCGGAGCCCTCGATCGCCTACACGGACCCGACGACCTTCCGCACCATTGCCGTGCCGAATGCCATTCTGCCGAAGAAGGGAACGATCGTGCTGGGAGTCTACGATGTTGCGGGCGTGACGGCCGGATGGGTTCCGGTGCCGCGCGTGATGATCATCGCCGGCGGCGGCATCCCCTTCCCGGATGACTGGGGAGGCGTGCACGGCACGATGTACGGCGCGTACTCCCTCGGCCTGAAGGTCGGCATTCTGGAGCATGAGAGGCTGAACGTCGCGGCGGGATATCAGTTCGCCCGCAGCATCTACGATCGTGAGGAGACGCACGACTCGCTGGAGTCCAGCATCGTGGTGCACGCACCGTACGTTGCCGCCAGCTATGGCGATGACGACAGCCGCATCTCGGTAACCGCCGGCTATGCGTTCAAGCAGCATACCACGATCGACGCCGGCACGTTCACGAAGAACGCGGCCATCGTCTCCCTTGGCGGCGACTATCGCTTCGCGAATCGCTGGAAGGTTGCGGCCGAAGTGCTCGGCATGCAGACGCTCGGATTTGTTCCGGTGGCGGTCACCGCCCGCTACTTCGGCGAGACATGGGCGGTCGATGCCGGCCTGGGATATCTCGGCATCACCACCGGCGACGGCGACGCCCCGTCATTGAAGATTGCGCCGGTGATCAGCTACGTGAAGCGGTGGTAGCAATTCTTCTCCTCCGCTTCCAACGAGGGGGCGGCCGACGGGGAGGGAAGCGGGCGATGTTCGCCGTTGCAGGCCATCCCTGCTACAGCTTCTCGTTCAGATAGCCCATGATCTGCGACTGCACGGAGCCCTTGAAGAGCGAGAGCATGGCGCCGAGCTGTGCATCGACGGTTACCGATGTCTCATCGACAACGATGGTGCCGGTTGCATCGGTGTGATGGAACCGGAGCGTGTCCCCTTCCCATTGCGACGCAATCCCCAGGCTCCTGCCGAGATTGGCGGCGATATCCTCCACGGCTGCGCGTGCCGCCTCACGGCCGCGTGCGTGTTCCTTCCGGATGTGTATGGTTGCCACGATGTAGTGCGAACAGGATGATATGATGGCCCGTTACGGGCGGGCGCCCAGCACGCCGCGCCAGTGTGCGAGCTGCCGCTCCACCTCCGCCGGCGCCGTGCTTCCGGCCGATCCCTTCAGCGCGATGCTGGTGGCCGGCCGCAGATACTCCGCGATGTCGTCGTCGAAGAGCGGTGAGAAGGTACGGAACGCCGCGGGATCGAGATCGTGCAGCGCGCAGCTCACCTCCACACAGTGCGCAACCACGCGGCCGGTGATGTGATGCGCCTCGCGGAACGGGATGCCCTTCCGTACCAGATAGTCCGCCACCTCCGTTGCAAGCGAGAAGCCGGCATCCGCCTGGCTCGCCATCCTGGCGCCATGGAAGGTGCTGCTCGCAAGCATCGGCGCCATGATCGCCAGGGCGTCGTACGTGGTGTCGATCGCCTCGAACATCGGCCCCTTGTCCTCCTGCATGTCGCGGTTGTATGCCAGCGGCAGCCCCTTCATCATCGTGAGGAGGGAGATCAGCGAGCCGTACACCCGCCCCGTTCTGCCGCGCACCAGCTCCGCCATGTCCGGATTCTTCTTCTGGGGCATGATGCTGCTGCCGGTGGTGAAGGCGTCGCCGATGGTCACGAAGCCGAACTCCGGCGTGGACCAGAGCACGAGATCCTCCGCGATGCGGCTCAGGTGCATCATCGTGATGGAGCATGCGGCAACGGCCTCGATGATGTAGTCGCGATCGCTCACGGCATCGATGCTGTTCTCCACGATGCCGTCGAACCCGAGATCTCCCGCCACCATCATCCGGTCGATCGCGAACGACGTTCCGGCAAGCGCCGCCGCACCGAGCGGCGAACGGTTGGCGCGCCGGCGGCAATCCAGCATCCGATCGCGATCGCGATCGAACATGGAAGCATAGGCCAGCAGATGATGGGCCAGCAGCACCGGCTGCGCGCGCTGCGTGTGCGTGTAGCCCGGCATCAACGTGCCGGCGTGCTCCTCCGCACACTTCACCAGCGCACGCTGCAGCCCGGTGACGGCATCGGCAAGCCGGTCCAGCGCGGAGCGGAGGTACAGCCGCTCGTCCAGGGCAACCTGGTCGTTCCGGCTGCGCGCGGTATGAAGCGCGCCGCCGCCCGGACCCAGCTTCTCGATCAGCCGCCCCTCGATCGCCATGTGAACGTCCTCGTGGCGCGCATCGAGCTGCAGTTCGCCCCGCTCGATCTCACCGCGAATCTCCTCCAGCGCCGTCGCGATGCGCGCGGCCTCGTCAACGGCAAGCACGCCGGTTGCACCAAGCATGCGTACGTGCGCGATGCTGCCGGCGATATCCTCCCGGTAGAGGCGGCCATCCAGCGCGATCGAACTCGAGAAGCGATGCGCTATCTCCGCAAGGCTCTCGCGAAACCGTCCGGCCCAAAGATTCTCCGAAGCCATGATGCTCTGCAGTCTGCGCGCCGCGTTCGATACTCTGCATCGCCGATGCACATGGGCATCGCGGCATCGTTGCGGCATGGTTGAAAACAACGATCCCGGCACCGTGCCGGGATCGCGTGGATTACGAATCTCCATACTGAAGCGCTTCCGCGCTTCGGGATCGAACCGAATCGCGATCCCATCCGCGGCCGAGCGGCCCGGCGAGCGGCCCGCCATCGGCTCACGGCCATCACAACGTGATCGCGCGAAGCTCCGCCCTTACTTTAGAACCTCGCTCCCTGCCTCGCTGTTGACGCGATGATACGTCTTCAGCGGAAGCGCGTAGATGGCGATGAAGCCCTCACTCGCCTTGTGATCGAACGCATCCTCCTCCGTGTACGTGGCAAGGCCGGTATCGTAGAGGGAGTTCGGCGACGTGCGCCCGGAGACCTCGATATTCCCCTTGTAGAGTTTCAGCTTCACGAGCCCGTTCACGACGCTCTGCGTCCTGTCGACGAACGCATCCATCGCGGAGCGGAGCGGGGAATGCCAGAGACCGTTGTACACGAGGTCCGCATAGTCGTTCGCCATCTTCGCCTTGTAGTGGAAGGTCTCGCGATCCAGCGTGAGGCGCTCCAGTTCCAGGTGGGCCTTGTGGAGCACCAGCGCAGCCGGGGCCTCGTAGATCTCGCGCGACTTGATCCCAACCAGGCGGTTCTCCACCAGATCGATGCGCCCCACGCCGTTGGCGCCGGCGATCGTGTTCAGGCCGGCGATCAGCTCCGGAGCATCCATCGCAACACCGTTCAGCGCAACCGGGATGCCGGCGGCGAACTCGATGGTGACGTAGCACGGTTCATCGGGCGCGTTCTTCGGGGAGACCGTGCGCTGGTATGCATCCTCCGGCGGCTCCGCCATCGGATCCTCCAGCACGCCGCACTCGATGCTCGTGCCCCAGATATTCTCGTCGATCGAATAGGGATTGGCCGTGGTGGCCGCAACGGGGATGCCGTGCGTCTGGCAGTAGGCGATCTCCTCCTCGCGCGAACGGAACTCCCAGTTCCGCACCGGCGCAAGCACCTTCAGCTCCGGAGCAAGCGCGGCAACGGATGCCTCGAAGCGAACCTGGTCATTCCCCTTCCCGGTGCAGCCATGCGCAACCGCATCGCAGCCGGTCTGGCGCGCCACATCCACAAGCGCCTTCGCCAGCAGCGGGCGCCCGAGCGCGGTGGCCATCGGATAGGAACCCTCGTACAGGGCACCGGCCTTCAGCGCCGGAAGGATGTAGCCGTGAACGAACTCGTCGCGCAGATCAAGGATGTGTGCGCTTACGACGCCGAGCGTCTTCGCCTTCTCCTCGACGCCGATCAGTTCCTTCTGCTGTCCCAGATCACCGGTCACAGTCACAACCTCGGCGTCGTAGTGCTCCTGCAGCCACTTCACCATCACCGAGGTATCGAGTCCGCCCGAAAAGGCGAGTGCAATCTTCATAGGTCTCAACGGAATAGGGATGCTGTATGAACAGTTCCTCTGGACACCGGATCGCGTTCAGTGCCTGCCGGCCGTGCAGCGTTGGGCATCGGGAACTCTGAGTGCCTCGGGGCGAACTGTTCGGCGGCGCGAAGCGATCAGCGCATCCTATTCTCCCTCGGCGATTATTTCGCGGAGCCGCGCAACGATGCGCGGAATCTTCTTTGTGGAGGCCGGCGCGATGAAGATCGTGTTGTCGCCGGCGATCGTGCCGATAACGTCGATATCGTGGAACGTGTCGATCAGCTCGGCAACCCCCTGGGCCCGGCCCGGCAGGGTTTTCACGATGATCACGGATTCGTTGGACTCTATCGACTCCACCTCGTAGCTGAGGAGGGCCTTCAGGCGATGCTCCTCCAGTTCCGGGCGCAGCACGTACCGCAGACCATCGGACGTGTTGGCGCGCGCTACGCCCAGCTCCTTCATATCACGGGAGAGCGTTGCCTGCGTCACATCGAATCCATCCTGCTCGAGATATTGTCGCAGATCCTCCTGGCTGGAGACCACATTGGATGTGATGATCTGCTTGATGGCGAAGTGACGGCTGGACTTGCTCATGGGATATCAACATCGACCGAATAGTGAAAGCGCGTACTGCTCTTCCGAGGCAGCAGCGGCGCGCATGGCGGTCCAGCGATCGAAGAGCCGGGTCATGAGTGCCTTTTGAACGTGGAGACGATTCTCCGCCTGATCGAAGACGATCGAATGGCCGCCCTCGATGACCTCGGCACTGATCTCCTCACCGCGATGCGCCGGAAGGCAATGCATCACCACACAGTTGGGCTGTGCGACGTTCAATAAACGAAAATCCACCTGATAATCTGCAAACGCCCGGCGGCGCTCCGCAGCCTCCGATTCCTGCCCCATGCTGGCCCAGACGTCCGTATAGATCACGTCCGCATCCTGTGCGGCGGCCACGGGATCGCGCACGATCTCCACGGTGCTGAGCCCGCTTTCGGTTGCAAGCTCCACGAACCGGGCATCCGGCTCGTATCCCTCCGGCGTGGCGATCACCAGATGCAGCGGATAGAGCGTCGCGGCCTCCAGCCAGGAATGCGCCATGTTGTTGCCGTCGCCAACGTAGACAACCTTCACTCCCGGCCACAGCCGGTTGTGCTGCCGCATCGTGTAGAGATCGGCCAGCAGCTGGCAGGGATGGCCCATGTCGCTGAGCGCATTGATCACCGGCACCGAGGCATGCTCCGCCATCTCCGTCAACACGGCGTGATCGAACACGCGCGCAACGATCATGCCGGCATAGCGCGAGAGAACGCGGGCAACGTCCGACGCCTTCTCGCGCGTGCCGATGCCGATGCTCTCCTGCAGGAGAACCACGGAATGCCCGCCGAGCTGATACACCCCCACCTCGAACGATGCTCGCGTTCGCAGCGACGGCTTCTGGAAGATCAGCGCAATGCTCTTCCCCTCCAGCGGGCGGGCGTGCGTGTTCATCTTCAACTCGTCGGCGAGTTCGAAGAGCTCCATCAGATCGGTGCTCGTGATGTCGGTCAGCGAAAGAAAGTCGTTCTTCACGTGTGCGTCTCCTCTCGTACTACGATTCCTGATAGACAGGGGCCTGTTGTTCCCGTAGGATAGTTGTTCCCGATTCCGGATTGGCAAGCGCCGCAGCAAGTGCGTGCGGCTGCGAGCCATCAACGATGCGCACGGAGCGCGCACCGGCTTTTGCCGCATGAAGCGCGGCCTCCACCTTCGGGATCATCCCGCCGGCGATCGTCTTCGCCGCGATCATCCCGAGCGCGCGGCTCTCGCTCAGCGCATCCAGTTTCACGCCGTTCGCCATCACGCCATCCACGTTGCTCATGTAGAGAAGCACGGAGGCATCCAGCGCCGCGGCGACCGCACCGGCCGCGAGATCCGCGTTGATGTTGTACGCCGTCCCATCCTCGCCGATGCCGAGCGGCGCCAGAACCGGCAGCAGCCCGGCAGAGAGGAGCATCCGAAGGAACCCGGCGTTCACGCCGGCCACCTCGCCAACCTGCCCCAGATCCGGGCCGCTCGCGCGCCTGCGCGCAGTGATGAGGTTGTTGTCCAGACCGCTCAGCCCGATCGCCCGGCCTCCCTGCTTCGCAAGGCGCAGAACCAGATCCTTGTTGATGCGTCCGGCGAGCACCATCGTGGCCACGTCCAGCATTGCCGCGCTGGTGACGCGATGCCCCTCCACGAACTCCGTCTCGATGCCGAGGCGCGCGGCCAGATCGGTGATGTCGTTGCCGCCGCCGTGTACGATCACCAGGTTCACGCCTGCGGCCCGGAGCGCGGCCGCATCGGCGGCGAGCGCATCCTTCGCCTCGGCGAGATCCATGGCCGCACCGCCGTACTTCACAACCACCGTCTTCCCGCGCAGGCCGGCACGCTCCGTTGCCTCCGGAAGCGCATGTGCGCCGGCGATGCCGTTATCGTGTACGCCCTGTTCCATCAGGAACGATAGCTCGCGTTGATGTGAACGTATTCCTTGGAGAGATCGCACGTCCAGAAGGTGGCCTCGTCGCTTCCGCGGCCAAGGTTCACCTCGATCATCACACACTCCGATGCAAGCGCGGCCTTGGCGCGATCCTCATCGATCACGATCTCGTAGTTCGGCAGCAGCACCGGCACCTGGTTGAGCGCGATCGTGATCGCCTCCGGATCGAACTCGATGCCGGAGTATCCAACGGCCGCGATGATGCGCCCCCAGTTGGCATCCTCGCCGTGGATGGCGGTCTTCACCAGATTGGAATTGGCGATGGCCCGCGCCGCGATCTCCGCCTCTTCCTCCGTGGCGGCGGCGCGAACAACCACCTCGATCAGCTTGGTTGCCCCCTCGCCGTCGCGGGCAATCATCTTCGCGAGCTTCGTCAACAGGTATTCCAGGGCGGTATAGAACGCCACGTACTCGCTGCTCCCCTCGGCGATCATCGGCGTACCGGACTCGCCGTTGGCGAGCGCGATCACCATGTCGTTCGTGCTGGTGTCGCCATCCACGCTCACGCGGTTGAAGGAGCGCGCGATGGCGCCCCGCAGCGCCTGCTGCAGAAGGGGCGTGGAGATGGCCGCATCCGTGGCGACGAAGCCGAGCACCGTCGCCATGTTCGGCGCGATCATCCCGGAACCCTTCGCCATCGAACCGATGGTGATGGTCCTCTCCCCCATCTGGTAGCTGACCGCGAATTCCTTGGCGAACGTGTCCGTGGTCATGATCGCCTCGGCGGCGTCGTGCCCCCCCTCCTGCTCCAGAAACGGAACGAGCTGGGTGATGCCGTCGGCGATGGCCTCGATGGGTAGGTACTGGCCGATCACGCCGGTGGAGGAGACGAGCACCTCATCGGCCGGAACGCCGAGCGCGGCAGCGGCCACGCGCACCATGTGCCAGGCGTCGTTCAGGCCGCGCTCGCCGGTGCATGCGTTGGCATTGCCGCTGTTCACCACGATCGCGCTGCAGCAATCGGTGCGCTTCAGCTGCAGCTTGTCCACGATGATCGGCGCGGCCTGCGCCTTGTTCATGGTGAAGACGCCGGCAACGGAAGCGGGAACCCTTGAACGCAGAATCGCGAGGTCCAGCTTCTTCTTGCGGATACCGCAATGCATACCGGCAGCCACAAAACCGAGAGCGGCGGTCACGCCGCCACTGATTTCCGTCAGTTCCATCATCCCATCATCGATATTCATAGCAGTCCCTCGCTTTCCTCGTAGTCGAACAGGATATTCATGTTCTGCACCGCCTGGCCGGCCGCGCCCTTCACGAGATTGTCGATCACGCAGAGCAGTGTCAGCTGGCGGGCCGCCTCGTCGGCATGCCACCCGATGTCCGCCCGGTTCGTGCCGGCAACATTCTTCACTTCCGGCGGCACCGAGCCGGTAAGCCGTACGAACGGCTCGGAGCCATAACTCTCACGCAGCACATTCTCGATCTCCGCAGCCCCCACGCCGTTCGATAAACGCGCGCTGATAGTGGTATGGATGCCGCGTGTGATCGGCACCAGATGGGGTGTGAAGCTCATCGCCACGCTGCCTCCGGCCGAAGCCGCGAGTGCCGCGGCGATCTCCGGAATGTGCTGATGCCGGCCGACCCGATATGCTCGGACCGACTCGTTGACCTCGCAGAAGGAGAAGTCCTGCGATGCGGTACGTCCGGCGCCGGAAACGCCGGACATGGAGCAGATCACGATCCCATCCCGCTCGACAACGCCGGCCCCGAGCAGTGGAGCCAGCGGGAGGATTGCGCTTGTGGGATAGCAGCCCGGATTCGCCACCAGCTGTTTCCCACGCACCGAATCGCGATGCAATTCCGGCAGCCCGTAGACCGCCGGCAACAGTTCGGGCGCAGTGTGCTCACGACCATAGTATTCGCGGTAGCTCCCGGCTTCTGCAAGCCTGAAGTCACCCCCCAGATCGATTACCCGCACACCGCGCTCCAGCAGCTCCGGCACGATCCTCATCGCTTCGCCTGAGGGGAGTGCGATGAAAGCCAGATCGCTTTCGGCAACGGCATCGGGAGAATAGGTCTGGACCATGGTGTCCAACCTTCCCCAGAGGGCAGGGACGACCTCGCAGATCTTCCGGCCAGCCGAGTTGCCAGCGATGAGCGCACCAAGAGCCACCCGAGGGTGACGCACCAGGATCCTGAGCAACTCCGTTCCGGAGTAGCCCGTGGCACCAATGATGGAAACCGTGATCTGCTGCGACACGCCTCTGTACATCTCCCGGGATAATTGAACTCTCAGGTGCAAAGATAGAGCCTTCGGCATATAAATGCAAGAGTCTGCATATTAATACACACGACTTTACATGAACTTCATGGTGAACGCGAGTCCGCGTTCGGGGTGGGCCTGAGGGTAGTTCAGCGGCCGCGTGAGGCAGGCGCCCGCGCGGAGCAGGCGGAGCACCGGCCTGCCGGCACGGAAGCCTTGCGGGGCAAGGCCTGTATGGCGATCCGGAGTGCGGGGCCTTCGCACGTATTCCGGCCGGCTCCATCTCCGGAAGCGCGCTGCATGGAGCGCTCACCGCGGCGCGCACGGAGCGCCGCACCGAACGATCGGCCCCGCCGACGGGATGCGGAAGATTATGCAGTGGATGGCGGCCGCTGGTTGGCAGCGGGGATGGCGCGGACGGCGGCCGTCGGGATGGCCGATCCGGCTCCCCCGGGACCCGCCGGGAGCGGTCCGCGCGGGGCGCTATCGTGCGCGAAGGCCCGGAAGCAGGAAGCTGAGCGCGGCGGCAAGCGCCCCGACGGCGCAGCAGAGGAGGTTCACGACGTCGTTGGTGATCCAGGCGCGGCCCGCCGCAAGCGTTGGCGTACTGCCGCAGTGCGTGCGCTGCTCGGTGACGATGCCGCAGGTCCCGCAGCGATAGCGTGCCTGAAGAATCGCACCGGCAAGGCTGTCCGCCAGCATGCCGATCATGCCGGCGGCCGGAACAATGAGAAGCGCACGGAGCGGCAATCCCTCCCACGGCATGCCGGCAAGCGCAACGGAGCAGGCGCCCGCGAATGCACCCAGCGTGCCGGGAAGCGATATTCCGCCCGAGCTGCCGGGCTCGACAACTCTGAAGCCGGCGATCGATATCGTGCGTCCGGTTGCGAGCACACCGATCTCCGTGCCCCACGTATCCGCAGCAGCCGCGGCCAGCGCCCCCAGATAGGCAGGAAACCAGATCGGATCGGGTACGATCAGGTTGGCGAGAGCGATGACTCCGGCAACGCCTCCGTTCGCGGCAACCTGTCCGGCATCGCGCGTGGACCCCTTCTCGAACACACGCTCCAGCCGCTGCGCCATCATCCGCTTGCGCCGCGGGCCGAATCGCGAGAGAAGACTGCTGAGTATGAAGAAGGTGATGAGCGGAACGCTCCACGCCACGCCGCCCGTGCCGAAGACCAGCGCACCGAGCGCGAAGGTTGCCCACGCACCGGACGTGCTGAGGAATCGCACGCGATGCGCGAGCGCGGCAATCAGTCCTGCGGCAACGATGCCGACGAGCATACGAACGATCGGTTCCGGCATGGCCGAACATACAAATGCCCCGGCTTGCGCCGAGGCATTGCGAGTGCGGAAGGCGGGACTTGAACCCGCACGCCTTGTGGGCACCACCCCCTCAAGATGGCGTGTCTGCCAATTTCACCACTTCCGCTCAAAAGAGGACTGCGAATATAAAACCCGCCTGTACGGTTGTGCAAGCGGGTGAGTGTAATTCTTTTCACGATCGTGATCGGCGTTCGCGGCCGAAGTCTCGTTGCGATGCATGTCCGGCTCCGGCGCGTGCATCGTGTTCGAGCGATCAACCGGGCATGCCGATCGATTCAATGCAGCCGGCATTCCTACCCGGCCACGGCCGGCTCCACGGGTTCCGGACGGGATATCGGATCGGAACCACGCCAGCAGTTCAACGTTCCGAGCTCCGCGCGTCCCATGAGCTTGAGATAGAGGAAGAGCTGCATCTTGTATCCCACGAACCACTTGTATACCGTATCGAAGACGGCATGCTCCAGCGTCACGTCATCGCGCCACGGAAGCTGCACGCGTCGTGTGGCGAACTCCTCGTCGCTGAAGCGGGCGAACAGAGCGCGCAGTTCCTCCATCTGGCGATCCATTGCTCCAGGAAAATCCTCGGGCGCCATCTGCCTGGCTGCCTCGGCATAGGCACCCCATACATCCCAGCTCCCCTCGATTATCGAACGCGTGGCTGCGATGCCAACAAGCGAGAGGTAGCGAAGAAGCTCCAATGTACTGCGCTGCCCGGGCGTCGGCCTGAAGTCGAAGCCATCCGGCGGGATCTTCCCGTGCAGATGCTTGCAGACATTGGCCTCATGAATCATCGATTCGAGCAGGTCGTTCTTGGTGATCATCTGAGAAACTCCGGGTTAGGTGTTCTGTGCGGTAACGCGTCCGGCAGAAACGCGAAGGCGCATGCTGCGGAGCGGATACAGCATGCGCCTGACTTCCTACGGAGTCATCGTCAAAAAGTTTCCTCCTCCCCGGTCTCCTTCCTGCGCGATTCGGGAAGCTCCCCCCGGACATCCGGTTCGTCGGCATCGGACCTCTCCGCATCCGGCTCGCCACCGTCCGAACTGCGAACATCCCTGAACCGAACATCCACGGCACGAGTATGTTTTGCGCTCGACCGGCCAGGCGCGCGCATCCGCGCCCGGGCAATCGGTACGCCGATCAGCACCGTTCCTGCACCGGCCGCCGCGAGCGCCAGACCGGCACCAACAGCCAGACCGATCAGCGGAAGGAGGACGAACGTTACCAGCACCATCAGCATGAACACCATGAGCAGTACCATGGGCGCAAGCAGGCGCTTCACATGCGGGTTCTTGACCTCGCGACCATTCACGACTATTCGAATGGGCATTGCGGTGATGGTTGTTGATCGATTGTTGGCCGTGATGCGATGGGCACCATGCGCGCGGTGTTGCCGTGGGAGCGCGCCGAAGTCCTGCATCGCCCCCCTGCGCCGACGGCACTCCCGAACTCCCGGCCATGTATCATGTACTCCCGGCCATGTATCATGTATTGGCCCCACCGATACCACATGAACCTGCGCCGCCCCGACCTGAATCCGCCGAACGCGCGCTGCACTATCTCATCGTTCCTCTCTCATCGTTCCGTCAGTGTCTCGCGATGCCGCCATCCACGTTCAACGTCTGGCCCGAGATGATGGATGATTCGGGCGACGCAAGGAACGCAACCACTCCGGCGATATCCTCCGGCTCGTCCGCGCGGTGCACGGCCTGCTGCGGCAGCAGATGCTCCAGTATGCTTCCAACCAGCTTCTCGTTCGGAGGGCGCTGCGTTGCCGTAAGGCCAACGGTGATGGCGTTCACTGTGATTCCATACTTCCCCACCTCGCTCGCGAGCGACCGGATGAAGCCGATCACTCCCATCTTCGACGTCACATAATGCACAAGATACGGCGTGCCGAGCCAGATGGTATCGGAGCTGAGCGCGATGATGCGGCCGAACCCCTGCGACTTCATTGCCGGCAGCGCAGCCTTCGTGGTGAGGAACAGACTGTCCAGATTCACCGAGAGCATCCGCCGCCATTCGTCGAAGGAGATCAGCTCGAACGGCTCCTCGTGATAGAGGCCGACATTGTTCACCAGGATATCGATGCGGCCGAAGCGCTCCAGGGTTCTGCGTGCCATCATCTGCGTCTGCTCCTCGCTGGTCACGTCCACGTGAACCGCATCTATCTCCCCCCCCTGCTCGCGCACTTTCTCGATCGCCTCCGATGCATCGGCGATATCCGCAATCATCACACGCGCCCCTTCACGGGCAAGCCGCTGGCAGAATGCCTGGCCATTGCCAACGGCAGCGCCGGTAACGATCGCCACCCTGTCCTGTAGTCGCGCCATTCAATGATCTTCCTGTTGTTGAAGCTTCGAACGTCGAGCTCCGCATGGTCCTGCAGGCAACGGCGTTCAGCCGTTTCCGATGGCAGCCGTTGCGTTGCTCGCTATGCGGAGAATATACGGAGCGACGATGCGCACGCATGTGAACGTACGCAACGCAAAGCATGCTGAGGAGATGTTCGGATCGGAACCGGAACGCCGCCGGGCACTCTGCAAAGCCGAACGCCCCCAGCGGCTATCGCACGGCGTAGTCCGCCGGGATGGAGAACGCTTCCCCCGGCACCGGCCCGGGCTCCAGCGTGGCGGTATACGACGAGGTGACATAGCGCTCGGTCACGGCGAGCTTCATCACCAGGCCGTTGGCGCCGCCGATCACCAGAGGAAGCGGGAAGAAGCCTCGGAAGCCGCTCTCGTCGTTGTCGAACTCGGCGCGCTCCATCGGCACGCGAACGGAGTCGTTGATCCAGACGTAGGCGATCGCGTTCTTCCGGATGAACGGAGAGGCGAGCACCAGGTATCGCCTGCACGGCACGCCGTTGATGGTATCGGTAACGCCGCTCTCGCGAAGCTGCGTTGGGGCAAGCCCACTATCCACACTGTTCCGCGTCAGGATATAGGCGAGCTTCTCGCTTCGCTCCACCTGCAGATAGCGGGAGTGGTTGCGATCCACGATCATGTCCACGCGTGCATTCGCCCCCTCCTCGGTCACCCTCACCCGGCCGGTGCTGTCGTAGAGAACGACATATCTGTCCGGGGCGAAGCTGCGGAAGAGTTCGAGCATCGAGGAGTCCGGGCTCTCGCTGGTTACCTGATAGGTGATGCGACCGGAGAACATCCGATGCCTGGGATCGGCCGGACGTCCCGTCTGTGCCAGAGCCGCTGTATGAAGGAGTGCCGGGAGAACCAGCAACAGAAATGCTTTCACTGCCTGTGCGTATTGAACGTACACGTTGATGCGTCTGCGGCGCACGTGCGCGCCGTCACTGCAGCGGAACCGGGTGGCCGCTAATCGTCATCGCCGGATGAGTAGGAAACGTTATCCGTGCGCGTGAGCTTCCACTCCCCCTTCTCGTTACGCCAGAACTCCACCCATACCGTCGCCCCCTTCAAGCTGCGAATACCGACGGCAAAATTCGAGACCGTATCCGCATCCATCATCGGCGTGGGCACCGCAACCGGGAAGGTTCTCCGCGCAGTGCGATCGAAGAGCTGATTGAAGTAGCGGAGAAACTCCGCACGCGTGAACTCCGGGCCATGCTTCGGCCGGTGAATGAAGCCGGGGAGATCGTGGCTGAAGAACGGGAAGCTCGTCATCGAGGCAACGGCCTTCCTGTTCCCCCTGGCCACGGCCATCTTGAATGTATTCCAGAACGCGGCGAAGCCTGCCGTATCGCTCCCGTCGCTGAAGCCCGCGTCCGGCTCATAGCGGGCATGCACAAGGCCGAAGCTGTTCCGGTACTCCAGTTCCAGCGAGCGTTCCTTCAATGCCACCACGTCCATCCAGACCGTGTCCTTCCGGCGGAACGTACCGGAGGTGAGGCCGGTGACGATGATGGCGGAGCCGTCGTCATCGAACGTCCAGGAGCCATGCCATTCATCGCTCCCCTCGGAGATCGCCATCGTGCCGTCGTGCCGGAACCGCACGGTCCACGATCCCGTTGCCGTGCCGCTCGGCGAGTGCACGCTGTCCGCGCGCCACAGTTTCTCATCGGTGCCCGCAAGCAGGCGAAGACGTCCGGGCTCCTGCGCGCGAGCCCGGCAGTGAGCAGCAATCGGGAGCAGGACGAACAACGTCAGCAAAAGCACGTGGATGCGCCGCGAGCGCAGGCCGAAGTAACGCGAACCGTGTGGGGACTGCATGGTGATCGACGGTCAGTGGTCCATTGTCATTGTTCCGGAGCAGGCGAAGTGTAGCAGCCAACTCCCGACGCGCCATGGAATCTACAGCATCGAGCCATTTTCGCAAAGATATGCCCGATGCGGCGGCGCGCAGACCGTGCAGGACACAACGATCGGCCCTCGACGTACGCGCCTCGGCGTCCTCTGCGGCCGTTCCTCAAACGCCGGCGCCATCATTCCGCCTGCGTCCGGGACGCCTTGAACACCTTGAAGAGATAGTAGAGCGATGGAATCAGAAGCACGGCTCCGATCCCGAGGCATACGATCAGGATCCAGAGCACGTTTGCCGGAGCGGCTGCCGCATCGAAGGAGAGGCTGCCGGGGATGAGATCGGGATACTGCGCGAGCGTCCAGCCGAGAATCACCAGCGCAACCTGCGCAATCGCCGCGGCCCTCGCGGCTGCGAAGCGGCGCCTGAAGAGCGCGGCCAGCGCCGTCAACGCGGCGATACTGGTGAGGGTGAAGAGCGGAGCCGCCCACCAGGAGGAGGTTGCCCCATGCAGCGCGGGCGCCTCATAGCGCGCCAGCAGGAACACGAGCAGCGCGGCGGGAGCAAGCGTGATGCCGCTGAACAATGCCCGCAGGCGGAAGTCGTTCTGCAGCGGCGGATCGTCCGCAGTATCCAGCGTGAGATAGACGGCGGCGAGGAAGGCGAAGAGCCCCTGCGTGAACAGTCCGCATGCGAGCGCAAACGGAGTGGTCCACCCGGCAACGAAGCCGCTGGTGAGGCTGCCGTCCTTCACAACGATTGCACCGGTTGCAAGCCCACCAACGGTGACGCCGAGCATCAACGGCGTCAGGAAGCTCGCGATACCGAAAAGCGTGCTCCAGCGGCGATGCACGCGATCGTTCTGCGCATCGTATTTGCGGAAGACGAAGGCCGCGCCGCGCATCACGATGCCGACGAGCACAAGGGTCAGCGGAATATGCAGTGCCGTCATGATGGCGCCGAACGCCGATGGGAACGCCGAGAAGAGCAGGACGATCACGAGGATCAGCCAGACGTGATTGGCCTCCCACACCGGGCCGATCGCCTCCGCGATCGCATCGCGCTGCCGGCGGGCGCGGGGCCCCATGGCGAGCAGATCCCACATGCCTCCGCCGAAGTCCGCGCCGCCGAGCAATGCATAGAAGAGGAGCGCGGCAATCATCACGATGAGAACAATCCACTCAGGCAGCATGGCGGGCCTCCGTTTCAGCCGTCGCAGCAGGCATCCCGGACCCATCGTCCGCAGCGCCGCCAAGAAAGATGCGGCGGAGCAGGAAGACGAGAACGGTGGAGAGAAGGAGATAGAGAACCGTGAAGGAGACGAACGGGATCACGAGGCCGGTGATGGGCGTTACCGCCTGCGCCGTGCGCATCACGCCGTAGATAACCCACGGCTGCCTCCCCAGCTCCGTCACCATCCATCCGGTCTCGATCGCGATGAATCCCAGCGGACCGGCCGCAACGGCGGCCAGCAGGAATCGCCGCCCGTCGGCCACGGGTCTCTTCCTCCATCGCTTCCATGCGGCAGCGGCGGCAAGCAGAAACAGCAGAGAGCCGCACCCCACCATCGCATCGAACGAGAGGTGCACCAGCAGTGCGTTCGGCCACTGGTCGCGTGGATATGCGTCGAGCCCGGTCACGGTGGCGTTGAAGTCATCATGGGCGAGGAAGCTGAGAAATCCGGGGATCTCCAGGCCGTAGCGCACGGTGCGCGTGCTGTCGTCCGCGAAGCCGCCGATCACCACGGGAGCATTGGGTCCGGTATGATAGTGTCCCTCCATCGCGGCGAACTTCGCCGGCTGAAGCGATGCAACGACCCGGGCGGAGAGATCGCCGCTGGCCAGCTGGAGCGGGATGGCGATGCATCCTACGGCGAGCGAGATGGTGAAGGCACGGCGATGAAAGAGGCTGCCGCGATCGCGCAGAAGGAAGAAGGCATGCACCGAGGCAACGGCGAACGCGGTTGCGACATAGGCCGCGAGCGTCATGTGCAGCACTTCATGCAGGCTTGCGGGGTTGAGCATCGCCGCAACCGGATCGATGTCGACCGGCGCCCCGTTCACAACGCGAAACCCGGCCGGCGCGTTCATCCAGGCGTTGGCGGTGACAACGAAGATGCCGGAGAAGATGCCGCTTGCCGCCACGATAACTCCGGCCAGCCAGTGCATCCTCGGCGAGATGCGTTTCCATCCGTACAGGTAGATCCCGAGGAAGATGGCTTCGGTGAAGAACGCAAAACCCTCCAGCGAGAACGGCATGCCGATGATGGCCCCGGCATACTTCATGAAGCCGGGCCAGAGCAGTCCCAACTCGAAGGAGAGCACGGTGCCGGAGACCGCTCCCACGGCAAAGAAGACGGCCGTTCCCTTCGCCCATCGCTTTGCGAGATCCAGATAGCCTGCGTCACCGGTCCGGAGATAGCGCCACTCCGCGATCGCCATCAACAGCGGCATCCCCATGCCGATGGCGGCAAAGACGATGTGGAACGCCAGCGACACCGCCATCTGCGAGCGTGCGAAGAAGAAGTCGTTCATCACATTCTCCGGAGTTGAGGATTATTCTGCCATCCCGCTGCGCCCCGCCTACGCCGGCCGCCGCCGGAAGTTCGGAGAGAAAGGGTATCAAAGGATATCGCGCAAAACATCCAATAGACGGACTTCATCGTAATCACCTTGGCAGCCGCCGCCGCCCGATGGCCGTGCCCCGTTTCTTTGGGTGACATTGCCGGGTACACAAAGATGTACTCTCCACGAGGGAGGGCCGATCTTATCTTGAGCGAGATTGAAGAGAGGCCATTGAATTCCCGGCTCCACGGAATCTGCGCCGCATCGGATATCGATCGATCATCCGCACGCAGAGGGGACCCCGGCTCTCGGAGAGCGCCCCTCGGGTCTGGAGTTCCCAACAGAACCGGCCGGCAATAGCCTGCCTGCCGGTCTTGCAGCGACTATTGAGAGGAACTCTTTGCAGCCCAGGCACAAATTTCACGACCGCTTTACGATCAGTCGCCGGCTCCTGACCTGCGCCGCCCGATGACATAGTTCCCCGGGCGGTTCGCCGTCTCTGGTTTCGAGAACGTATTCACAGACTCTCCCCGACAACAACATCTGCTCCGGAGCCGATACGATGCTCCGAAGCCGATATCTTCAGAAAACGTCCCGGCCCTAATTTCGGGCATGTTGTCACGCAGTCCGGTTTGCCATGCCCCGTGGTCATGGCGGTTGCGGCTCTGCGGCCAACGTACGGTTTCCGGCCATGCCGGGCTGCGCTTCGACGCCTGCACATCCTGCGGTGCCGAACGCCGCGAGCCCGGAACCAATGCTGAATCAATCCGACGCTCCAAGGGTATTCTCCGGCCCATGAAGACGCTGATCATCGATAACTACGACTCGTTCACGTTCAACCTCTTCCAGATGATTGCGGAGGTGAACGGCGAGGAGCCCATTGTGGTTGCGAACGACGAAGTTGCCTGGAGTGAGCTGAAGAAGCTCCGCTTCGACAACATCGTCATCTCGCCCGGCCCGGGGCGTCCGGAGAACGAACGCGACTTCGGCGTCTGCCGCAGCGCGCTTGCGGAGGCGACGGTGCCGCTGCTCGGCGTCTGCCTCGGGCATGAAGGGATAGGCCATCTGTTCGGAGGGGCGATCGCGCACGCTCCGGAGGTGATGCACGGGCGCCTGAGCCCGATCTACCACGACAACTCCGCACTGTTCAAGGGGATCCCGCAGGAGTTCATGGTGGTGCGGTACCATTCGTTGATGGTGGCGGATGGATTACCGGATTGCCTGGAGCGCATCGCATGGACCGGCGATAACGTGTTGATGGGGCTGCGCCACCGCTCGAAGCCGATGTGGGGCGTTCAGTTCCACCCGGAATCGATCTGCACGGAATACGGACGCCAGCTTCTCGAGAACTTCCGCGACATCACGCACGGCGTCGGCGCAAACGGCAACGGGAACGGCCTGAAGGCATTCGTTTCCTTCACGCCGCGCCGGCGCGAGCAGGCAGGCGAGTTCGAGATCCGAAGCCGGAAGCTGGAGACGTTCCACGACTCCGAACGGGTGTTCGTGAATCTGTTCGGGGCCGAGCCGCGCGCATTCTGGCTGGACAGCAGCAGAACGGAGCCGGGCCTCTCGCGCTTCTCCTACATGGGCGCACCCACCGGACCGCTCAGCGCCACGATTCGCTACACCAGCGCGAGTCGCGACCTCACCATCGACGAGGGAGGCGCCACGTTGCGCCGCACCCAGAGCATCTTCGAGTATCTCGATCGCGAACTTGCGCGCCGCCGATGTTATGCCGACGATCTGCCGTTCGATTTCAACGCCGGCTTCGTTGGATATTTCGGCTACGAGCTGAAGCAGGAATGCGGCACGTCCGTGGAGCACGAGTCGCGATGTCCGGATGCAGCATTCATCTTCGCCGACAGGATGATCGCATTCGATCACGAGGAGAAGGCCACCTATCTCGTTTCGCTGGTACCGCAGGAAAGCGGCGCATGGGCAGAGGAATGGTTCGACGAGACCCAGAGGAAGCTGGAGGAGCTTGCGCCGCTTCCCGATCTCGTGCCGGAGAATCGCACGCAGCCCACCACATTCCATCTCGAGCGGAATCACGCCGCATACCTCGAGAGCATCCGCGAGTGTCTGCGGGAGATCCACGAGGGGGAGACCTACGAGGTCTGCCTCACGAATCAGATCTCCACGACAACCGCACCCGACCCGCTGCTCACCTATCGCACGCTTCGTTCCATCAACCCCGCACCGTACGCCGCGTTCATCCGCCTCGAGGAGATGGCAATCGTCTGCTCATCGCCGGAGCGCTTTCTGCTCTGCGATCGTGAGGGATGGGTGGAGTCCAAGCCGATCAAGGGAACGCGCAGGCGTGCGGCCACGGAGGAGGAGAACGAGGCGATACGCGAGGAGCTGCGCACCTGCACGAAGGATCGTGCGGAGAACCTGATGATCGTGGATCTGCTGCGCAACGACCTGGGTCGGGTATGCGAGGTGGGGAGCGTGCATGTGCCGAAGCTGATGAACGTGGAGAGCTATGCAACAGTGCATCAACTGGTCTCCACCATCCGCGGCCATCTGCGGCAGGATCGCGGCGTGATCGATTGCATCCGGGCGGCGTTTCCCGGCGGCTCCATGACCGGCGCGCCGAAACTCCGGACGATGGAGATCATCGACCGGCTGGAGACGCGCGCGCGCGGCGTCTATTCCGGATCGATCGGATTCCTCGGCGTAAACGGAACGGCCGATCTGAACATCGTGATTCGCACGATCGTGATGACACCGGGCCTGGCCACGATGGGGGTAGGCGGGGCGATCGTAGCGCTTTCGGACCCGGAGGAGGAATTCGAGGAGACGCTGGTGAAGGCGCGGGCGCAGATGAACGCAATCGTTCTTGCGGCGCACGGATCGTTGAACGATACGAACTACTCGATCGAAGGAATATAGCACAACATCAGAGCCGATGGAGCGCATCGTGAAGGAGGGCAAACGATGAGCATCGTGTTGGAACCATGCCGATGGACATATGTGGCCGGCAGGCTGCTGCCGGCGGAACGGGCCGTGCTGCCCGCGGACTGCCACCCGGTTCACTACGGCAGCGCCGCGTTCGAATCATTGCGCATATATCGTACTGCGATAGGAAGCAGGCTGGTTGGGCTCGATGGGCATCTGGATCGCCTGGAGGCCACGATGCAGCAACTGCGCCTGATGCCGGTTGATCGCTCCCTGGTGCGCCGGGCTCTGCTGGACGTTATCGCCGCGAACGAACTGGAGGATGGGTACATCCGGCTGCTTGCCTATCCCAACGGCAACTGCACACGGCTGGATCCTGCGGCCCAGCCGTCCGATCTGCTGATCGTTGCCTGGCGCGTGAACGGCGCCCGCTTCTCTCCCCCCCTCACGCTCGGTGTTGCCGACGTGCGGCGCCCGCCGGCATTCACCTCCCTTCCACTTGCCAAGCATTCCGGCATGTACGGCGTGTACGCGGCACTCCACAGCGCCGCGCGTGCCGAGGGCTTCGACGATGCCCTGGTACTTCATGCGGACGGCACCGTATGCGAGGTGACCGGCGCGAACATCTTCCTTGCGCGGGACGGGCGCCTCGCCACACCAACCATTCCGGACAGCATCGACGGGCTCACGCGGAAGCTCGTGATAGAGCTTGCGGCCGACATCGGCATCGCCACGGAGGAGCGGCCGCTTCGCCTGGAGGATTTCGCCGGAGCTGACGAGATCTTCATCACCGGCACGTTCCACGGCCTCCGTCCCGTGAGCGCCATCGACGGCACAGCGCCGCGGCTGGCCACGCCCGGCCCGCTGACGCTGGCGCTGCAGAGGCGCTACGAGCAGATGCTGGACGCGCCGAGCGAGAGCGACGGACGCTGGGTGACCACGATTCCTTCCGCGGCCCGCAACGGCAATGGCAACGGCCATATCCCGGCCACGTTTCGGGTGCGCCCGGCACAGCGCGAGGATATCCCGGCAGTGGTGGAAGGGGTACGCCTGCTGCTGGAGGAACTGCGCGGCGTGCCCGGCATTCAACTTCCCGCCGGTGCCGAGACCGTTTGCGCACGCACCATCGAAGGCCGCACGCGCGGCGCAATTTTCGTTGCCGCTCCGAACGGCCCCGGCAGCGGGTTGATTGGTCTGCTCTGCCTCAACGTTCTGGAGTCCGTTCACGTTGGCGGCGCCTATGGTCTGATCCAGGATCTCTGGGTGCGCAACGAACACCGCAGCGACGGGGTAGGTGCGGCGCTGGTTGCGGCCGCGGAGAACTACTGTCGCGAGCACCGGCTGAACAGCATGGAGGTATGCCTCCCAAGCCATCGCTTCCCGCGTCTGCCGCGCACCCACAACTTCTATCAATCATGCGGCTTCATCGAGTTGGGTCCCCGCATGCGCAAGGAGGTTTCATGAGGAAGATGGAGGCCGCACCTGCATTGGAGGTTGTGCTGCAGCAGGACATTCGCGGCGAGCTGCCGTTGATTCTGGACCGGCACGGCAATCGAATTCCGTGCAACGAGACGGAGGCTCGCATTGCACATCTGGCCGAGGGCCTGGGCCGCGTGCCGGGCGTTCGATTCCTGGCACCCGCGGCCGGCGATGCCGAGCTGGATGCCGCGATCCACGAGACCCACGACGCGGAGTACCTCGCATTCCTGGAACAGAGCAGCGCATCGCTTCCAGAGGGGGAGATGATTCTCCTGGATCATCCCTATCTCCCGAAGGATATCGCGGCGGACACCCCGATCATCGGCGGCATTTATCACACCGCACGCGAGAGCGCCCGCACGGCCATCACCGCCGCGCGTCTGGCCGCACAGAGCGGCGGCATGAGCTATGCGCTCTGCAGGCCGCCGGGGCATCACGCCGGGCGTGCATTCCTTGGCGGACATTGCTACATCAACAACGGCGTGCTGGCGTTGCAGACCGTGATGCGCAGCGGCCACGGGCGTGTGGGCCTGATAGATTTCGACATCCACTTCGGCAACGGCAGCTCGGCGTTGATCGAGGGGATTCCGAACGCATTCTTCGGCTCGGTGCACGGCGCAACGGACATCAGCTACCCCTATATCCCGACATACCCGCCGAACCGGATGCAGGCGTTCGTTCCGTTCAGCCATCCTCCCTCGCCGCAGGAGTTCGTTGCCGCAGTGGCCGGGCTCGTGCGCTCCGCGCTCGCTTCCGGCTGCACGGCGCTGGTGGTATCGGCCGGCTACGACGTTGTTGCGGACGATCCCCATGGCATCTGGACGCTGGACCCTTCGGTGCTCGCAGAGGTCGGGATGGTATTCGCCCATGCCGGCGTCCCGATCTGCATTGTGCAGGAAGGCGGCTACAACCCGGAACGCCTTGCGGCATGCGCCTTTCACTTTGCCAGCGGCCTTCTCTGTGCCGTGGAACAACGGGCCGGCGATCGAGCCGCGCACGATATGCATGTCAACCGGCATCACCCCAACGGCAGCGGTCTTCTTCACGAGGATGTGCATGCCGGCCGTTACTCCCCCGTTACCGATTCATTGAATCAAGCATGAGGAGTATCCAGACGATGAATACCCTGGACACCTATCGTCACCAGATCGATGCTCTCGATGCGGCGCTGATCCGTACGCTCGGTGAGCGGTTCGAGCTCTGCCGGAAGATCGCGGAGTTCAAGAAGGAGGCATTCGTCCCGATGATGCAGCCGGGACGCGTGGAGGAAGTGAAGCGCCGTTGCGCCGAGCTCGGCGCGGAGCACGGCGTGAACCCGCAACTGGTTGTGGAGATGTATACGCTGATCATCGGTGAGAGCTGCCGCGTGGAGGATGAGATCATCGGCACGCCGGAGAAGCAGCACGCGGCCTGAAGCGTGCAGCCTGATTGGGATCGAACGAAACCCGTAACTGCCGATTGGCCGGCACGTGCCTGCAGCACGTGCCCGAAGGACCGGCTCGCAACGGGATTGCACAAGGGAGATGACATGAGATTCGCAACGCTTGGACCGCACGGAACGTGTCACGAAAATGCCACGCTGAATTATGCCCGCCATTTCGGCATCGAGAATGCGGAGATCGTGCTCTTCGACGATTTCGGTACGGGGCTGGAATTGCTGCACGATCGCGACGTGGATTATCTGGTGCAGAACAGCGCTCACCTGGAGGTACATCTGATCACGGAACGGTACTTCAAGGAGATTTCCGTTATCGATTCCTTCATCTACCCGACAAGGGAGATGGTGCTGCTCGAGCGAATCGATGTCGAGCACCCGAGGACGATGGCGTTGATGCCGGCCTGCGAGGGATATCTGGACGGAATCGAATATCCCGAAACGCGGCTCGTCCCCACCAAGCCGGCGGCGGCCCTGCTGCTGCATGCCGGCGAGGTGGACGCGGCAATCGTTCATATCGAAAACTATACGAACTACCCGGGTCAATATCGCCTCAGGAAGTATATCGGAGCGGTTGTCACCGCATGGATCGTGTACGGATGGGACCGCACGTTCAATGGCAAGGTTCTCTCCACACTCCCCGGCGAATATTTCCGAAACGCACGCGCATCGGCGGCCAGGCGTCAGGCTGTTTCGGAGACGGTGTAACCGGACGGCATGGCGGTATCATAGACGCAACAAAGATATTCGGGAGGTTGCGAATTACGGCGTTGAGCACGACGCCATGCGGAGCGTGCACGCACGCGTGCCCACATGCGTCCGGAATTTGGCGACTCCCCTGAAACGCTTGCAGGGCAAGGCCTTGCGGGAATCGGGATTGCGAAAATATTCCGCCGCGATCGCATCTTTTTCTTGCGTCCGGAGCGACAATCATCTATCTTTATCGCGGTCATCGATCGCCCCCCAGGAACGAACTCGACGTTCGAAAATCAAGCAAGACAGCATATTTCATTTCCATCTTCCGACAACTTTCGATTGAATCGGGCAACTGGACATTCGTGCCGATATTCATCGGAAGATTTCGCGAAGAATACCATTTGCGCCTGTAGCTCAACCGGTCAATGGGTAAAACGCTGAGATAGGAGGAAGGCGGAGCGGAGCCGAGCATCCAGAAAAATGTCCCAGGGAGGTTCGCCTCCTGTGACCCGAGGTGGTAACGAAACAATAGAAGAGGGTGGTAACATCGCGCGCGTCGGTGCAACACAATCCTAGGCAGTTGTGCCGCAACTACACAAACCTCTTCGACAACATCGTTGCAATGCCGCGGGTCTACCCGGAAGCTCGAGGAAACTCCGTTAGTAGCCCTATCAAGGTACACGCCTAGAAGAGCAGTGGTCTTTTAAACCGCAGGTGTGGGTTCGAGTCCCATCGGGCGCGCAACATCGATCGCGGTGCCGTTGATTGTACGGCGGCATCGGATCAATCCCTTCGGAAGAACTCCGGCGAGCATTCGTTTCGCGCGGAGTTTTTCCTGTGGAACAACCAGGTTCCAATCCTCATGGAAAGCCCAACCACCATGCTTGCAGATATTTCCGGCAATCTCGTCGCCGCGCTGGAATCATTGATTCCGGAGGATGGCGGGTGCCAGACGGTCGAGATACGCCGCCGCGACAATGCGCCGGCCGATGCACGCTTCTTCTTTCGCGACCGGACGTGGCTTGGCTCGGCGGCCGGCAGGGAGACGCTCGACCGCATCGCAGCGCACGATCACGTTGCGGAGCTGCGCGCGAAGGGTCCGGCGGTTTCACTTCGCTTCACGGAGCGGTTCATCGAGGAGCTCGGCGACCGGATTGCGAACGGGCAGGACGCCGGCCTTTCCACCGCGCATCTGCTCGCCGGCCGGCGATTCGTTGTGGGCTTCGCCGGCCCGAACACCTCCAAGGCCCTGCATATCGGTCACCTCCGGAACGTTTCGATCGGCAATGCGCTGGCCGCAGCGATGCGCGCCGCCGGCGGCGAGGTTGAACGCGGCAGCCTGGTTGGCGATATCGGCAGGAATATCTGCGAGGCCATGGCGGGCTACAGGCTGTTTCACGATGGTGATGACCCCGCGGTGCTCGGCCGCAAGCATGACCACTTCATCGGCGAGTGCTACGCGCGGTTCATCCGCGAGCACTACGCGCAGGGCGCATCGGCTGCCACCGGCGATCCGATTCAGCGCGAGCTGGCAAACAATGGCGACCTGGCGGACAGGCTGATGCAGGGCTGGCTTGCGGGCGATCCGGATACCAGGCTGCTCTGGAGCACGATTCGGGAGTGGGTGATTCAGGGACATGCCCTCACGCTGAGCCGCTTCGGCGTGGCGATCGAGCGCCACGACTTCGAGGCGGATGCGATGGAGGATGTGCCGGCACTGATGGAGCGCGGGCTGGCACTGGGCGTGCTGGACCGCGAGGCGGACGGCACCATCGTCTACCGCAGCGGCCGCGAGGAGTTCGAGACGATGATCCTCGTGAGGAACGATGGCTTCCCGACCGAGCATGCACGCCTGCTGGGAGTATACTTCCGGCAGCTGGACGAACGGCGCGACAACGAGACGTACATCGACCTCGCCGGCACGGAGTGGCACGCTGCAAGCGCCATGCACATGGAGTTGATGGCGAAGATTCATCCGGAACGCCCCAACGTGCGCCACGTGCAGTTGTTCCACAGCATGGTGACGCTGCGTGATGCGAAGATGAGTTCGAGCGATGGCGAGGCGGTGCTGATCGACGATCTTCTGGATCAGCTGGTTGCGCTTCCCCAGATCGGCGCGCTGGTGGAATGCGCCGGCGGCGGAATCGACCGCGATACGGTTGCCTCGATCGTGGTGAAGAGTTTCTTTCTCTGCCGCCCGCACATGAAGGTGATGGAGTTCTCGTGGGATCTGCTCGTGCAGACGGACAATCCCGGCTGGACCATTGCCGGCGCATGGTGCAATGCAATCGCACCGGATGCCGGGACGGAGCTCGAGACGCCGGACAGCGACGCGGCAGCAGCGCTCTATCGTCTGCTGGTTATTCGTTCGCAGGAATATTTCCGGAATCTCGAGGAGGCGGCAACGGAGTACAATCTCGCCGGGCTTACCAGCTACCTGCTGCACTACTGCGAGGACTATCTGCGGATACCCCGGCACCCGAAGTTGAAGCGGCTCGTGCGCCCGGTGCTGCATCGCTGCATGAATGCGCTCGGGCTGCTGGAGGGGTAGGATGTTGCACCAACGCACCGGCCCGGTGGACCGGTGCCTGCGAGTCACCGCAGGCAGCGCATGCTACAACGGACCGAGGAGGAATACCAGGTTACGGTACATCGCCGCTGCATTGATCACCAACCTTGCAGCAGACACCGCTTCGCCATTTGCTCGAGGTCTTCATGCAGGAGCCGCTTATGGTAATCCCATGTGGCGATCCATTCGGCACCATGATGCGACAGCAACAGTATTGGTCGCAGACGTGGGTCTTCCGATTGTAGAACTGGCAGTCGAACGTACATGAGCCGCAACTCCCGGCGGGAACATTGTCGCCGCCATCACCGCTCATAAGCCCCGTTGGGTCCCACTCGAATCCATCGGTTCCTCCCGATTCGCCGTCCCCTCCATAGAAATCATGCCCAAGTGGATCGTCGAATCCAAACAGAGGACCGCTCCCCAGCCAGTCTCCGATCCCCCCGTTGACAGTAGGAGGAGGTGGTGGAACAGCTCCGCGTGCATGAGCCATGATCGAACAGAATGGAATCAATACAATTGCACCAAGAAGGGAGAGAATCGACGCCATGTGTATTCACCTCGCGATGGTCACGGTTTCAACATGTGTCATGCGCCCGTCACGACACAATGCCACATAGTATAATCCACTTGAAGGGAAACGATGGACAAGGGTTATCGTTCCCGAGGCACCTGGGGAGGTATACGGCATGTAGATCAGATTCCCGAGCGCATCATATATCGCGACGGTGGTTTGAAGGTCGGACTGCCCAAGCCGGCACGTGATCAGGTATTCATTGCCCGTCCCGTTCACCCTCTGGACGAAAACATGTCCTGTGTTGGCTGGCACGTGTACAGCATCACTCAGTGAGCGCACGGTGCGCGCCATGACCGGTGCATCGAACAGATTGATCCAATCCACAAAGGTGGAATCATGAATTCGCTCCGAAATCCCGATGGTGATTTCATCCGCCCGGGTAAACCAGTATTTACCGGTCCCACGATGGTACACCAGAAGACGCATGAATGTTCGTGTACCGGCGAGTTCCGGCGGAACAACGTAGTGGGCAACGGCAAGAAGAGGAAGACTGCCGTGAAAGACCGGACGCCCCGGCACAGGCTGAGCGAGAAGGCCAAGACTGTCGACAACGGCAATCCTTGCAGAGTCGAGAACGCGGACCAGTTCAACGCAGAAAGCCAGCGTATCCAGCGACGCATAATTGTCCGTGTCACGAACAAACGTTACAGGATTGGCCCATGATATCTCGCGGTAGAAACTCAACGTATCGCCGGCGGCACATGTAAACGTATCGGTCGTGGTATTAAAGCTGAGAAGCCGTGCGTCCGCATTGACCCGCCGATGAAGCGACCACTTCGGCAGATTCAGGTTCTCTCCATTGCGACGCCATTCCGAGAGCAGATAGGAGACACGGCACAGCGAATCATACAGCATATCGAACGTGTATCCGGCAGCAACGGCGCAGCGGGGTGTTGTGTCGTTGCCGACAACGAGATATACGTTCTGATCCTGCACACGTGCATAGAGATCAGGGCGATCATCCGGATGAGGAACAACCGGCTGTGCGTGGCATACGGTGATACAGACAATCCATGCCGGAAGCGAAACCAAAACATGGCGCAGGAGACGAACTCTCATGTCGCCCTCCATCAATACATCGAGAGTGACCCACGGGGAATACAACGGACGGAATATACTGACGATCACCGCCGGGGGCAAGTTCCGCTTAACCACCGTTCACGTCCAGCCGCCGGAGCGCCCGCGAATAAATGAAGGCGGTACCGCCGCCCAGCACAACGGTCCAGACGGCCGCCCGCAGAAGCGTTGCGCCGATCAGGGCGGGCTCCGGGCGCACCAGCAGCATCGCCGGATAATACATCATGGTGGGAAACGGCGTCAGCTCCACCAGCGTGCGCGCCCACGAGGGCCAGAAGCCGATGGGAACCGCGCCACCGCCAAAGGTGATTATCAGGAGATTGAGTATCCATACGAACGCGGTGGCCTTCTCCACCCAGAAGGTGGCAAGCCCTGCAATTGCCTGCAGCGCGAGGAAGAGCGCGGTGCGCATCACGAACGCCAGCAGGAACGCAACTGCTCCGAGCGGCGTCACCGCAACCGTTCCCGAGACGATCCAGGCGATCGCCACGGCCGCGGGAAGGGCAACGGCGAGCGAGAGAACGGTGTGCGCCATCGAGGTGGCAAACCGAAGCATCAGATAGTCGTACGGGCGCGCAAGCACAACCGCGATGTTCCCGGAGACGACATCGTGTTCGATTTCAATCTGCGCCTCCGTATGCACCGCGAAATAGAGCGTCTGAGCTGCGGCGAGGAACCAGATCAACTCCGCCCAGTTCAGGTGTTCCCCGCGAAGCCCGGCCACATTTTCCGGCTTCACCGTTGCCTGCCATACCTGGATCAGCACGAAGAGGAAGAGAACGATGACGGCATTCCCGAGAACGAAATCCCAGAAATAGGTAGTCTGCTGCCGAAGTTCGATTCGGAAGACCGCCCAGTATTTTCGGGACTCTGCGTAGAGTGAATGCACGTGCGGAATAGAGTTGGCAGGGAGTGGGTTGGAATATTCCGGCTGCGGCCCTCAGCGATCGATGCACTCCGCATGCCGGAGCGGAATGCGGAATGTATACATCACAGCTCCACCTTCCAGAAATCGATTTCGAGGCTGATCGATTCCGGCGTGGCGCGACGCTCCGCATGCGTGAGAACGATCTCTCCATCCATCAACGGTCCGCGACAGACGAATGTATGATATTCGCCGCCGGAGCCGGCGGGGTCCATGCCGCGCTCGGCGAGATATTCGATGAACTCCGCGGAGAGATCCTTCCCCAGATACGATTCACTGAGCGAACGATCGATCTGCACGATCACCGAGCGCATCAGCCGCCGCTGTTCCTCCACGAGCAAGGCGGGTGGGATTCCCCACAACGGATAGAGTGCCCGCATGGAGTAATCCGCGAAGAGCATTTCGTACCAATCGCGGCGATCGCGCCGCGCGGAGTCCCCGAAGATGCAGCGCGCGATTCCGTCGCTGCGGATATCGAACAGAAGATTGCGGAGCACGCGCTCGTACGTGGCATAGCGTGCCCGTACCTTCATCAGCGGTATGCCGATCAGCCGCGCCTGTTCCTCGATCAGTTCCGGTGGAAGCCGGTGCGACATCACCAGTTCCGTCTCCTCGTCGATCACGGTCACCAGCAGCTCGCACTCCATCCCCGCCTGCATGGCACGTTGCAACGCATACTGGCATCCCTTCCCTCCGGACCACATTGCGAACGCAACGCTCATTGCTCCCCCTCGGAGATACGACCGGAGCGGTCCAGCCAGTAGGAAGTTTGCGCCTCGTCGAAAACCGGCAGGTCCGTATCACCGGTTTCGAGAGCGCACTGCATGTAGGGAATGCAGAGCCCGCAGCCGGTGCCGAGCGGCAGGTGCTGCTGAAGCGCGGCAACCTGCGCGCAGCCGTTCGTGCGCGCCACCGCAAGCGCGGACGCGAATGGAATCTTATGACAGATACAATGATCGACCGCCATGCACGATACCTGGATCTGAAGTTGCTCATTCCGGCGAGCAGTGAAGATGTTCCGGCCAAAGATAGCGCGGCGAAACGCTCGGCGCGTCACTACACCATCATCATCAAAATCGCAAGCGCGGAATAGCCTGCAGCCACCATCGGCCCGTAGATTGCAAACCGATGAACGAACGCAGTGAGAACAGAAGCGCGCGAAAGCGCACCGATCGCGATCATCGCGAGCGGATGGGGCGCGTGCTGAGCTACATCGCCGAGCGCCTGGGAACCCGGCTCGATCTGGCGGAGGTGGCGAAGGTGGCCTGCTTTTCGCCGCACCACTTCCACCGTGTCTTCGCCGCATACGTCGGCGAGCCGTTGAGCGAGTATGTGCGTCGCGAGCGCCTGCTGGCATCGGCGGCCCGCCTTGCGGAGACCGGCGAAGCGATCGCTGAGATAGCCCTCGCCAGCGGTTACGATACACCGGCTGCGTTCGCTCGAGCCTTCAAACGGTACTTCGGGATCACCCCCTCTGCCTATCGCATGCTGGGTGAGAGGAGAATGCTCCACCATCCCGAACGTCCGCTCAACAAACCCTACATCAGGAGAATGGCGATGCAACCGGAGATGCGCGAACTGGAGGATCTGACGGTGCTGTGCGTAACGCGGCGCGGCGTGGTGGATGGGAACTTCACCAGGGCAGCCGATGAGGCGTTCGATGCGCTCCTCGCGTGGCTCAGGGAACGGGATCTGCTCTCCCACACTCGCATGTGCCTTGGCATATGCCCGGACGATCCGGACATCGTTCCGGCCGCCGAGGCCCGCTACATCGCCGGCGTGGTGCTCGATTGCGATGCGCGTACGGACGGCGAGGTGACGATCGAGACCATCCCCGGAGGCCGGTGGGCGGTGTTTACGCACAAGGGGCCATACAACACCCTCGGAGAGACGTGGGGAGCGGCCTATCGCGACTGGCTCCCCTCCAGCAATGCCCAGCTTCGCGATACCGCACCGTTCGAAGTCTATCTGAACAACAAGTGGACCACGCAGCCGGAGGATCTGCTGACGGAGATTTATATCCCGGTACGATAGATAGGCTCGCCTGCCACGGTACGCATGGTCCCCACCAGACCCGGGAGCCATGCGGCAATCCGCACTTCACCGGCCCGGCACCAGGCCTCTTCATCACTGCAGGCTGCACTCCCCGAGTGTCCGGCCCGGAACGGAATACCGGGCGACGTGACCGTAATGGTCCCGCTCACCGTGGTGCACTACGTACAGAGGGCATTGATTTCTGATAGGACATCGATCTGTTATCGCGGAGTGTGACTCCGCGATCGTCATCGGAAGAATGGGGCCGGAGTACAACTCCGGCCCAACGTGCTCTTCAGAGCATATCAGGATACTTCTTCGCAAGTACTTGGCAGACGCCGATTCTCGAGAACAGAACGGGAGGGGCCGCACGGCTCCTCCCGTTTGCTATTCCTCCATGCCGTCGCGGCGGCTCACCGTGCCGGCGCCCGCAGCATCGGCCGGCCGGTGGCGCGGGACGCAGTCGTTCACACCGCTCCCGCCCGCCAGGCGGCCTCACCCCCCAGCGGCCCCGCAGCAAGCGCGGCGAGAACGTCCTCCACGTAGTCAAGGCGCCGCATTCCCACCAGCACGGTATCGACGCCCTCAACGCCAAGCAGCATCCGGATTGCAAGGGAGGAGAGTGTTCCGGCGGGAGTCGCCGCTGCCTCGTTCCTCAGCGCCGCCACCTCGTTCCTCAGCGCCGCTGCCTCATTCCTCAGCGCGGCGGCCTCGCCGTTCGTTGCCGCTCCTTCCACGCTCGCGCCGCCGGCGCTCCACGCGTTCCTCAGATCCCGATGCAACTGCGCACGCATCCTGTCCGAGCGCCTCTGCGCCGAGCGGGCATAGTAGAGCCCGACAACGCGCAGGAGCTCACGCACCGCCGGCAGGTACTCCCCGCTCCACTCCCGTACTTCCCCTCCTGTCTCCTCCGCATCCTCACCGTCACGCGCATCGCCGGCCCCGAAGAGACGCGCAAGCAGGTTCAGTCGCGGCGCGAACACCTGGGCAAGGAGATCGTTGTATCGTTCGATGCCGCCGAACGATTGCCAGTGCTCATCCAGCACCCCGCCGATCGTGGCGCACTCGGCAACGGTCTCGTGTGCTTCCGCATCCAGACCGAGCCCCGGCAGGATATCTCTCCTGAAATGTTCCTCCAGCTCCATGGCCCGCATAATCAGGGGCTGCACGTCGCCCTCGTTGAACGGCTGGTTCGCGGACGGGAAATCCGCCAGCCGTACAAGCCCGCTCCCGGTGATGGCATTCAACGGACGATTGATCAGCACGCCCAGATTCTTCTCGCGTGCATACGCGATCGCGGTTCTGCCGCCGGACTGGTTCTGCTCCGTAACGAAACCGCGCTCCACGAGATTGGCCGGCAACTGAACGGCGGCGAAGTGATGGATCAGCGAACGCATCTCTGCGATGCGAACACATTCCTCCAACGATGTGAAGTCCGGATCCCGGGCGGCATGCGGAATGCTGTTGGAGGAGATGCCGTACCATGCGATGCGTCCGCGCTCCACCTCGCTCTCCAGGTACTCGAAGGCATTGCGAATGCGGCGGTAGTATTCTGCGCGCGCTTCATCGAGCGGCATGCGGTGCTTCGCGGCCCATGAAAGGTAGTACTCGGGGTTGTGGAGCAGATAGAGATCGATGCCGGGCATCGCGAGGCGATCCAGCGACCGCGTGATCTGATCCTCCAGGAACTCCGGAGAGATGCAGTGCCACAGCCCCTCCGCATACTCCACCACCTCCAGGAAGCCGCTCCCTGCCTCCACGCGCTCGCGCGCCATCGCATAGTTGCTCCCCTGAATGTAGCCTCCCTTGGTCACCACCACGATCTCCTGGCGCGCGATGGAGCCTTCGGCCACGAGCCGCGCGATCGTCTCGCCGATCAACCGCTCGCTTCCCCCGTCGGCATAGTTGGCGGAGGTATCAACAAGGTTGACGCCGGACCGGAGCGCGGCCTCCAGCGCGGCGCCGTGCGACGGAATGCCGGCGCTTACACGATATCCGCCGAACCCGGCTCCGGAAACGGCCAGGCCGGTGCGGCCCAGTACGGACCGGTAATACCCGGGGAAGCGTTCATGATAGCGGGCAGTGGCCTGTGGCGTAGCAAACACGGTGATCAGGGCTTGGTTCTCGGGATACTCGCACGGTGCCGCGCATCGGTGCTCGCAACCGACCGGGGCGAACCTGCGGGCGACATGCATTGCGAACGCACAGAGGCGGGCGGCCCGGGCTGTAGAGAGAGGCCGGCAGGGGAGGCTATTGTACCGCCAGCAGCGCTGCCGTATCCGCACCGCCAAGAAGGACAAGCAGTCCCCACATCGTAAGGCCGAAGGCCATGGGGATGGTCAGGTTGTCGTCGATGTTCACGCCGTAGCTCATCGCCTCCGCCACGGCCGCAACGATCGACGCAATGATCCCCGCAATCACGAAGACCGATGATGCATGGAAGACGGCGGCAACCACCAGCACCACGGCAACGGCCGTCACCACGAACGCTGAGGAGCCCTCCAGGCTCTTGGAGAGGAACTTGCGGCGACCGAAGCGCCGGCCGTAGAGTGCGGATGCGGTGTCGCTGATGATGAGCACGGCGAACGCTGCAATGGTCACGACCTTCGGGAAGATCAGAATGCAGAGCGCGGCAGACAGCACCACATAGGTTGCACCGCTCAGCCTGGAATTCTCCGAGGCAAGCTCGTGGGTTCGAAGCATCGAACCAAACCATGTGTTGATGAAGTTACCAACCGCAGGCACGTTCAGGCGCAGGTACTCCGTTGCGAACGCGACAATGGTGAGCGGGATGAAGATCCAGAGCATCAACGGCCGTGTTGCCCACACATAGAGGACGGGTATCGAGATGGAGCTGAGATGAATCATCTTTCGCTGGATCTCGCTACGCATCGAAATGCGAGAGCTCGCAACGGGACGTGTCCGCGGTTCTACGTGTTGGTTCGGCTGATGCATGAAGGCGAGCGATCTGAACGATGAAGGGCCGGCCGCATGGCAACATGGAAGGATAATGAACAGCGCCCGTTCATGTGACCATGAACGGGCGCTAACATAACGTATTGTTAACGAACGGGACCGATCCGCCCGAAGGAATCCGGGTAACGATCTGCCTGGAGGCTCACCCCGGTCATGCGCCGGCGTTCACATCGCGTGATGGCGGAGGCGGAGCGCTGCCGCCCGGTGCGGGGCCAACGGTCTGCGGCGGCGGCGCGGCGGCAGCTCCCTTCTCGGGCGCCGCCTGGCCGGTAGCCATCCGCGCCTGAAGCATCTTCTTCACCTCCATGGGTGGAAGTTCCTCACCGCGCACAACGGCCTCGATCTCCTCGGCATCCAGCGTCTCGCGCTCCAGAAGCAGCAGCGACATTCTGTGGAGGATGTCGATATGCTCCCGAAGCACATCCTGCGCGCGGCGCATTCCATCATCCACGATCCGGCGAACCTCCTTGTCGATGATCTCCGCCGTGGCCTCGCTGATGTCGCGATGCGTTGCGAAGTCGCGGCCAAGGAATACTTCGCCGTCGTTCGATGCGTAGTTGATCGGGCCAAGCGTCTCGGACATTCCGAGTTCGCACACCATCTGCCGTGCAAGCTGCGTGACGGTTTTGATGTCCCCCTGTGCACCGGAGGTGTAGTTGCCGAATATCAGAAGCTCCGCAGCGCGGCCTCCCATCGCCATTGCGATCTTCGCCTCGAACCACTCGCGCGAACGCGAATGCGAATCGTCGTTCGGAAGGAATGCGGTCACGCCGAGCGCGCGGCCGCGCGGGATGATGGTGACCTTGTGGAGCGGATCGCCCTGCGGCATGAAGTGTCCAACCAGCACGTGGCCAACCTCGTGATAGGCGGTCATCTTCCGCTCGTCCTCGGACATCACCATCGTACGCCGCTCGAGGCCCAGCATCAGCTTGTCCTTCGCCATCTCGAAGTCGTACATCGTGACGCGATCGCCGTTCCGGCGAGCGGCGTAGATGGCGGCCTCGTTGCAGAGATTGGCGAGGTCCGCGCCGGAGAAACCGGGCGTGGCCTGCGCGATCGTCATCAGATCCACATTCTCGGCGAGAGGCATGTTGCGCGTATGCACCTTCAGGATCCCCTCGCGTCCGCGGCGGTCCGGACGGTCCACCACGATCTGGCGATCGAAGCGGCCGGGACGCAGCAGCGCCGGATCGAGCACATCGGGACGGTTGGTTGCCGCGATGATGATGACGCCAACATTCTGCTCGAACCCATCCATCTCCACCAGGAGCGCGTTCAGCGTCTGCTCGCGCTCATCGTGGCCGCCGCCAAGGCCTGCGCCGCGCTGGCGGCCAACGGCATCGATCTCGTCGATGAAGATGATGGCGGGAGCGATCTTCTTTGCCTGCTCGAACAGGTCGCGCACACGCGATGCGCCGACGCCCACGAACATCTCCACGAAGTCCGCACCGGAGATCGAGAGATACTGCACGCCGGCCTCGCCGGCAACGGCGCGCGCAAGCAGGGTCTTGCCGGTTCCCGGAGGCCCGAGCAGCAGAACGCCGCGCGGGATCTTGCCGCCGAGGCGCTGGAACTTGCCCGGCTCGCGAAGGAACTCCACGATCTCGTGCAGTTCCTCCTTGGCCTCGTCGGCGCCGGCCACGTCTGCGAAGGTGACGCGCGGAGCGGTTTCGCTCAGCATGCGGGCCCGCGACTTGCCGAAGGAGAAGATCCCCTTGGTGCCGGCTCCCTGAACACGGCGGAAGAGGAAGAACCATGCACCGATCAGCAGTATCCAGGGAATCGAACTCAGCAGTGCGGTGATCAGCTCGTTCCCCTGCTGCTGTACACTGACGGTGAGGCCGTGATCCATCCACTGCTTCTGCACGTCGCTGTCGATCACGAGCAGCTTGGTGGAGATCATGGCGGCCGGAACCTTCTTGCCGGCGTCGCTCATCACTTCCTGCCGGGAACGGAGTTCGCTCTGGAACTCGTAATCATCCAGCTGCCCCTTGTACACCGTGGCGCGGCTCATCTGATCGGTCTGGAGCAGGCGCAGATACTCGTTGTAGGTAACCGGCACCGGCTGCGCGCCGCTGTTGCGCGCGAGCATGTAGATCACGATGCAGCCCAGGATAATCATCAACCAGATCAGAACGGTTCTCACGATGCGGTTGATGTTCCCTTCGTCGTCGCTGTTGTTCGGAGGGCGCCGCTGCGGCATCGGCCGCATGGGCTTCCGTTGATTCATATCATCACTCATCGGACGTATCGATCCTTATCAAGTCAGACAACATTCTTCGACAGCCCTGCCGTCGGGCCTGCTCCTCATGCCGCACCGCCGGCTTCGAGCACGTAGACAGCGGGTAGATTTCGCCCCTGCTGTCGATAATCGAGCCCGTATCCCACAACGAAACGATCGGGGATCTCGAACCCGAGAAACTCGGGAGGATGGCCCAGAAGGTCGGCCTCGCGCTTGTACAGAAGTGCCGCCACCGCTACCGATGCGGCCCCTTCCTGCTGGTAATACCTGCGAAGATGATCAGCGGTTCTTCCGGTGTCGACGATATCCTCGACCAGTATGACGTTTCGATCCCGCGGCGAAGTGCCGGGAGCCGCAGTAAAATTTATGCGACCCGTGGAAGCCATACCGCCATCGTAACTTCCAACCCGGAGATAATCCACCTCGAGTTCGCCGCCGATGGCGCGAATCAGGTCGGCATGAAACAACGCCGCTCCGTTCAATACGCACACCACCAGCGGATCGGTATTCCGGAACAAGGCCCGGATCTCACTGCCGATACGCCGGACGGCGGCGGCTATCGCGGCGGCATCGATCATCGGCACGAACCGATGCCCGCCGATCATCAGGCCTTCTCGTGGTTCAGCGCTTGCGCTCATCGGCCGGCTTTCCCGGTTTGGAGACCCGCAGTTCCATACGAAGCACGCGCTGGGTCTGCGGCGCAACCTTGTAGCGCTCATCCAGGCGCATCCCGCATACCCAGATGATGGTCTCGCCATCGGCCACCACAAGCACCTCGCGCTTCTTGTCCAGCGATACCTTGCTGTCCACGAGGAAGTCGCTCACCTTCTTTTCACCCGTCATGCCGAGCGGATGGAAGCGGTCACCCTCCCGCCACGTACGAAGCGTCAGGGTCTCGGGGAGCTTGTCCGCATCAACGAATTCCACATGGCTGTTGCGCGTGAAGCGAACGCTCGCGCGCTCCATCAGCTCCGTGTTCAGCACGCCGAGCTCCGTCTGCACGGCCGCACCCACGGCGAACCCACGCTCCACGGGAAGCATCGGGGGCGGCTCGCAGCGGATCAGGATCCGCTCGCGGTCGCGCAGGGCCGTCAGGCCGCCGCCAAGCTCCGCCTTCGATCCGGTCTCCTTCCAGATCAGGGCAAGCGTGCGCTCCAGCGCGCCATGCGATACCGGCGGGATGTCGAACACCTTGGAAACGATGCGCTGCACGATCTCCGCCTGGATGGCCGGCAGGTAATGCTTCAGGTGATTGATATCCAGATCCACCTGCTCCGGTGTGGTTGCGAGAATCACACTCCGCATCGAGAGATCCACGGAGTGGCTCAGGTACTGATCCAGGCCACGCATGATCTCCGCGGTGGAGTTCAGTGTATTCAGAATGGCAGGGTTGTACTGCGTCAGCAGCGGAAGCAGTTCGTGACGGACGCGATTGCGCGTATGCTTCATGGTGGCGTTGGTGGCATCCTCACGCCACTTCAGCTCCACCTCGTCTGCATACTTCTGGATCTCGCTCCGCTCCGTGCCGAGCAGGGGGCGGCATACGATCACCTCTTCAACAAGCGGGCGCACCGGCGGAATGCCGGCAAGCCCGCTCACGCCGCTGCCGCGAAGCAGGTTCAGCAGCAGCGTCTCGGCGTTGTCGTTGGCGTTGTGCGCCGTCAGGACAACATCGTACGCATGCTTGCGCGCCACGCGGGAGAGGAACTGATATCGCGCCTTCCGTGCGGTCTCCTCGATCGACAGGCTCTGAAGGGAGGCCAGCTTCCGGATATCACCACGGCCGACATAGGATTTCAGACCGCGCGCCTTGGCCTGCTCCACCACGAACATGGCGTCCTCCTGCGACTCCTCGCCGCGAAGTCCATGATCGAAGTGTGCAACGGCCAGCTCCAGTTTCATAACCGGTGCCAGACGCGCCATGAGGTCGAGCAACGCCATGGAATCGATGCCGCCGCTTACAGCAACGAGCACCTTTTCCTGCCCCAGCAGCATCTCGTGTTGGCGCATGAATCGCCGGATCTGCTGGAGGAACGTTATCAGGGTACGGGAGAATGGAATCATATATGAGGGGTCAAATTACGGAATGCTCCGCACGTGCGTACGTCCTGAATCGTATCGCTCCATAAACCATGAAAGAAGGATGGCTGCCGAACGAACGACGATCGGACGATTGAACGGAGCCGGGCACTGGCGCGCCGTGCACGAAGATCGTATGTTTCGCCCGGCGCCCCCAACCCGCGTCCCGTTCCTGCGCAACGGACGCACGCCATCCGGATCGACACACGTAACCAGGATGTTCCATGTTCCCTGCGTACCCCATGCGCAGACGGCACGGACGGGCTGCGCTGTTCGCGCATGTACTGCTGTTCGCGCATGTACTGCCATTCGCCCACGTACTGCTGTTCGCTCTCGTACTGGTGTTCGCCCCCGCACCGCTGGCCGCACAACATCACCGGCAGACCCGGACGGGGAAGGAAGCGCCGTTCGCGGCATTTCTCTTCCCGCACGACACCATCCGCTGGCTGGATGCGGCTCCGCTGGCCGTCCGCATGCTGATAGGCCCCGGCACGGCATCGAAGGAATGCTCCGCCCCGATGCGCATGGCTGCCGCCGATGAGGGAGACAACATGTATGTGGGATTCGTGGACCGGCCGGAGGTGGGGGATTCCCGCATCCGGATCAAGGCAGTCGTCGCCGGAGTAGTTGCGACGGATGAACGTATCCTCTCGGTCTGCCATCCCCTGTTGTCCGGTGCGCGATTGAAGGATGGATCCGTCATCAACAACGGCACCGACCGCTGGCCGGCACTCCGCGGTGTGATAGGTCAGGTCTACGACCCATCCACGCAATTGTACACGCCATACATCCCGGATGCGGACTATCAGACGGTGGTGACGTTCAAGGGAGCGGAGGTACTGAATCGCGAGGGAACCACGTTCACTCCCGGCGATCCGCACCAGAAGTCGCCGCTGACCATCACCCCCGATCTGCGTCCCGAGGACGTGGTTACGAAGGTCTACTGGAAGCCGGGAGGGACGGGGGAGAGATCACGCTGGGTGTTGCTCCTCTGCAATCAGCCGGGCGTAACACCCCAGCCGGTTATCCCGCTGGAGGCGAGGCGTATGAGCATCGAGGCACCTCCGGCCCAGGCGCCGGCGGAGATGCCCTCCGCATTCGTGCTCTCGTTCAACGCCACCGCACGAACATGCAGCACGCCCCCTCTGGATCTTTCATGGATGGCGGACCCCCGCGACAGCGCTGCCACGGCGAGCATTCAATGCGCGGAGTGCACAGCATTCCAGCTGAAGCCGCAACTGATACCGCTTGGCGGCAGGCGATACCGCCTGAGCGTCATCGCATCGGACTACGATCTGCTGGAGAATGGCCGCACCCGTCTGCGCGACAAGTCGATCGAGCTTGCATTCGTGATGTCCGGCCGCAGCGGCTCGCGCACGCACACGCTGTACCTGTACGTGGCGCTCCCGGAATCACCGTAGCCCGGGCACGCAGCAGTTCCGAATGGAACGGCCGATCGCATACCCCCGATCGGCCATGTCCACTTCCTGCCACGCAGATACTCTTATTGGTGCAGGCCGTTCCCGGCCGCGCACTCTCTCCACACACGCACACGCTCTCTCCTGCAGTCTGCGTTCCCATCACTGCTGCATGGGCCGGCCGCTCCATAATCGGAACGCCCGGACGATCGAGCGATCGTCCGGGCGTTCTCCGTTCATCACGGCGGCCCGCACTCCTACGGCTTGGTGCCGACCGGCTTTCTGGTCTTCGAGGAATCGCTCACGGCCTTCGTGGAGGTCGCCGGCTTCGTTCCGGCGTTGGACTTCGGTGCGGCCGCCGGCTTCGGCGCAGGCTCCGTGGCAGCGGGAGCGGATGCGCCCGATGCCTGCGGCTTCGCTGTGCTCTTCTTCGCCTGCACAGGCTTCGCCTCCGACGGCTTCCCACTCGACTGCGGCGCCTCGCCGTTGCTCTTCATCTCCTCGCTCTGCGGCGCGGCCTTTCTCCTGGTGCGGGATGATCCCTCGGGCGCGGCTGCGCCGCCCGGAATCGGCGTCTCCACCGTTACCGTCACCGTGCGGGAGTAGTAGCGCCCTTCGGGGAACTGGTTGTCGTAGAGGAGATTCTTCTCACCCATGCCCACAACCTCCGCCCCCTTCAGATTCAGAAGCTGCGCGGCGAACTCTGCGCGGCGCTGCGAAAGCGCCTTGTTGTAATACGGCAGACCGATCCGGTCCGTATGCCCCACCACGAACACCTTGGATGTGGAATCGATCTTCTGCTTCATCACACCGGAGGCCTGCTGCGAGAACGCCGTGGCCTGCGAGCTGTCGAAGCTGAAGAGAAGCAGATTGTAGGTATCCACATACCGCCCGTCCTCCACATTCCTCTCCTCCACATACGTTCCCTCGCTCTTCATCACAACCTTCCGGCTGTTGAGCCGGGCCAGATCCTGATAGAGTGTATCGCGGATCGTGAGCGTGGAGGAGATCTCCAGCGGCGCACGAAGATCGAGATCCGGACGGTTGACGATCTGGTAGTCGATCTGCTTGGGAGGCTGGCCGGAGCCGGTCACCGCCTTCTTGATGAGCGAGTCGCCGATCCTCACATCGAGCGACCAGCCGTCCACCAGGCCGCTGGTGTCCGGCTTCGAGGGGGGAGGAAGGAATCGAATCGTGCCGAGCGGCGCAAGGAACGTCGTGTCCGGCAGTTCCACGGGTCGCTCCACGACATAGCCTTCGGAGGCAATCTCCACGCGCTGATTCTCGCGCGCGGCCTCGGCGGTATCCACTTCGCTGAGCGAGGGGTTTGCCGGCAGGCCGCGAACAACCAGCTTCAGACGCTTTTCCGGAATGCGCCATGCCGTGATCAGGTAGCTGCGTACCGCCTCTGCGCGGCGGCGGGCAAGCGTTGTATCCTTCTCGAACTGGCTCACGCAGCCGGTGATCGTCACCTCCTGCACCCGGTCCTCGCGTATGCGCTGGCCGACGATGTTGAGAAGCTGATAGTAGATGTCCAGTGTGTTGCCGCGCGGCAGACGCTCCACCTGGAAGTTCTTCCGTCCCTTGGCATCCAGCCTGATATAGCGCTTCGGGATCTCCGCGGAGTCGCGATCGAAAAAGATGTAGGGGAGCAGGGCATGCACCTCCGTTGCCTTCACGGTCTTCTTGTTCACCACGATCGTATCGGCAAGGCCGCCGCTGGTGACGCCCTTGGCATCGAACGGACCGGTCTCCGGCTTGCGCGCCACCGTGGTGTCCTTCTTCACAGGCGGTGGCGGAGGGGGTGCGGGCGAATGAACGAGGCCCAGCCTGAGGCCCACGAGAATGCTGAGCGTGGCCCCGGTAAAGGACTTGCCGCTGGGAAGCGGGCTCAGGTAATCCCCCAGCAGGGGTTGGAACTGAAGCTCTCCGAACAGACCCAGGCGGCTGCTCAACGGATGTTCGTACCCGATGCCGGCCGTTGCCGCGAAGAGCGTGGCCGTGTTGGTGAAGGACCGATTGGCGAGCGTGCGGGAGGTCCCCTTGAACGGAGCCCTGAACTGCGCGCCGGTAGGCCCGCCGATACGCTCAATGTAGTTGTACGTTCCCTGCGACGGGAGAAGCAGGGTGGGGCCGCCATAGACATAGAGCGGGAAGGAGAACGGAGCAACGCGGCCGTAGAGCGTTGCGGCAAGATGGCTGAACGACGTGGAGACGGTTCCCTGCACGGTGCCGCTGCTCGCGCCCGCGAGATCGGTGGAGGTGTAGGTTTGAACCAGCGATCCGCTGTGCAACTGGTAGCTCAGGCGTGCGCCGATGTTGAACGTCTCGCCAAGCGGAAGTTCCACGAGCGCACCGATCATCCCACCGGTGCCGCTGCCCGACGAAAAGTCCGGAGCCGACGGAAGCGAGACGGTTGTGAGCGACGACGGCGGCAGCGCGGCACTGTAGGAGATGAAGGAGAAGCCGCCGAAGCCGCCGATGTACAGCCAAGGGGTTCTGGGCACCGTTGTATCGGAAGGCGATGTTCCCTCTTCGGAAGCAACCTCCGTCGGTTGGGCGAGCATCGTGTTGTGCGCGACGCACAGCGCCAAGAGGGCGAACGCGATCGCGAGGAGCGATCCGCGCTGTAGTTGCAGTAGCCGTTGTGGCGAGCGCTTCAGAATCATACGGTTCCGATCTGATACGTGGATGACGTTCTTCTGCATGCCGCGGCCTGCAAACGGCGCGCCAACGGGGCGCAGCACAGATTCCGCTGGGATGATTGCATGTCCCGAACCCCTCTATTCGCCTGACGTTCGTCGATCACAATGCAACGAGGATAACGGAATTCCGCGAGTAATCCAACGTTGGCCGGTCGCCAAATATAGAACGGATGTGCGGCATTGCGTGATAGTCACAGCGCCCTGCCGTCAGATCCGAACGCCCACCAGATTCCCGCTCTCGTAGTGGCGCATCATGCGCCGGAAGAAGAGCACGGCAATCGCCGGAGCAACAACCGCAAGCCCGAGGAGTCCTGCAATCGTCGCCGCAGTTGGATGAAACAACTGGCGGGCCTGAACAGAGCCAACGAACGCCGCAGGGATGATGGTGTAGAGTACGAATCGCACGGCCGCGGAAAATATCGCGGCAGGCTTCTTCGAGAAGTGCAGGATCACCGAGAGGAGCTTGTAGATAAGCGTGATGTTGCCGAGACGGAAGGTGAGCGCCTGCACCACTATTACCCAGGAGATGAAGATGCTGGTGCCGGTAATCGCGCCCACGATGAACAGAACAACGGTGCCCGGCTCGGGGGGGAGGGCGATGAAGAAGACAGCCGATCCAACCAGAATCTGTATCGCACGCATCGGCTGCGCGCCGGAGAAGAAGAGCTGATAGATGGCGGACTTCGGCTGCGTGAGGAAGATGTCCAGGCGCCCCTTGACGATGTGCTCGCCGGCATCCCAGACATTGTTCCCCATCAGCGTATCCGCTCCGGCATAGATAACGTGATTGAACGCTACCAGAGCCACGAGTTCCTGATAGGTTGCGCCGGGAATACCGTTCGAGATGGTGAAGAAGATCTTCCAGTAGAAGAGATACATCCCGACTTCGAGCACGGAGAGGAGCGCCTCGAAGACGAAGTTGGTTCGATACTCCAGCGCGCTGCGCCAGTTGACACGCATGTACGCGCCGAGCAGACCGAGATATGAACGGAGCGTGTTGAACATCATGGCATGGTAATCGTACCGTCCGCTAGCAAATCGGAACGGCAACACGTTTCACAGGCACTGCGCGATGTTCACGGCACCGATTGATCACGATGCGGTTACGAAGCATGGCGCACGATGTCGTATCTTTGCCCGACTATCTACAGGAGACGCAACTCGACGATGATGACGATTCCATTTTCCGTTGACGGGAGCGAGAAGGAGTGCCTGATTCAGATCCGCGACCTGGTGGATAACCGCGTGGTGGCGGATGTGTTTCATGGCCGGTGCCAGCCAGGCGTTCACAGTGCGGAGTTCGATCCGAAGGTTGTGTTCGATGGCCTGGACGCCGGCTACTACGCGCTCTACCTGATCATCGGCGACGAGGTTGAATCCTACCCGCTGCAGTACATGCCGTAACCGCCCCGGGCTCCGATCGCGCTACAGGCATTACCCATGTCCGCTGCATCGATCACGCCAGACCGGAAGCCCGCTTCCGGGAGGCACTTCGCCGCGCCCGGCCGCACTCCCGCGGGCCGCAGATGCGGCAACGCCATGCCGCTCTCCGCACCACCTCATCACATCCCGATCTTCTTCAACGCATCGGCCTCCGGCGTGCCGAGCGCAAGATCCTGCGACAGCTGCTGCAACTGAGCCTCCGTTCCCCCCTTCCGAATGAACTGAACCAGACCGGCGTCGGAGATACCGAAGGCTTTCAACTGGCCGTACTCGGGTCCGGGGAGCAGGGTCTTCTTCTCGTTGAAGCGGAGCCTGGCCACCTCCACCAGTGTCGCATCGGCTACCCTGGCATCCTTCAGGGCACGCAGATCATCGGCCATCCGCGGGATCGCGCCCATGTCCACAAGCTGCACCAGCACATCGGAGGCCACTCCCTCCTGCTTGAGCAGTTGCAGCGCGAAGCCGATGTCGAACTTCTGATCGCGATCGTGCAGGCTCCTCACCATGTGCAGCACCACGCTGTCCTCCATGCCGCCGCGCTTGGCCTCCGCGACGGACGCCATCTCGTCGCCGTTGAGGTGCATGGAGCTCAACTCGTTCGCGGCGTTCTCCGAGAAGCCGCTGGAGGCCGCCTGCTTCCTGATCTCCGGATCGGACCCGTTGCAGCCTGCCATAACGATCGCAGCCGCGCACGTGATAACTCCAATCGCCTGAAACGTTCTCATGTTGGTTTGCATAGAATTCGTTGTCGAGAACCGCAGAGCCCCTGCCGGGAGGGTCCCGGCCGGCACCGGAAGCCGCTACTCGTGCGCGTCGATCCGCTCGCCTACCTCCGGCACATCCACATGCGCACCGGCAGCGTTGCCGGCATCATGCAGCTCATCGCCCACCTCCTCCGCGTCTTCGCCGGCACCGTCGCTCGCGAACTGTGGCTCCTCTCCACGCGCATCCTCCGCTTCATCCGGATCTCCATCTTCCACTTCATCCACCTCTTCCTCTTCCGGTTCCTCCTCATGATCCGATTCCTCCTCACCATCCTCATCGTCGGCCTCCTCCCCATCATCCTCTTCCTCACTATCGCCGCTCACATCCACGCCCTCCTCATCATCACCTTCATCATCGGAATCCCCATCGTCTTCACCTTCATCGCCGGCATCGTCTTCGTCTTCATCGCCCTCTTCGCCTTCCTCTTCCTCGTTATCGCCCTCCGCATCCCCGGCAGTATCGGCCTCATCACCGGCAGTAATCCCGGCGGACTCTTCCGAAGCCGTCTCCAGCGCCTCAGTGCCCGGCTCAACGATCGTATCGTCCGCAAGCTCGATGCTCCCATGCTCCTCGTCGCCGGCATGGCCGGCCGCGCCAACCAGTGCTTCGATTTCCGACGCATCGGAATCGCGATCCACAGTGATCACCTCGGCCTTCTCCGGTGAGAACGCCCCCTCCTCCATCAGCTCCTCGATCTCGCGCAGCTTCGGCAGATCGCCCAATCCCTTCAGCCCGAACACCCGGAGGAAGTCCTCGGTGGTGCCATACAGCAGCGGGCGCCCAACTCCTTCGGAACGTCCCGTGATTGCCACCAGATTCTTTTCCATCAGGGAGAGGAGCACCTGATCGCAGTTGACGCCGCGGATCGCCTCCACCTCCGGCTTGGCAACCGGCTGCCGGTAGGCGATGATTGCCAGCGTTTCCAGAGCCGCGGGGGAAAGGCGGCGGCGCAGCTTCTCCTTGGAGAGCAGGGCAACGTATTCACCGAAGTCGCGCGTGGTGGCGAACTGAAATCCACCGGCCACCTCCACGATCCGGAAGGCTCGCCCGGTAGCATCGTACTCCTCGTTGAGTTCCGCAATCAGTGTGCGTACGTATGCCTGGTCGATCACCTGCGTGCCGGCATTGCGCGCATCCACCTCCTGCATTGCCTCGGCAAGTGCGTTCGGATCCTCGGCGGCCGGCTCCGGAGCGGCAGCCACCTGCACCACGATCTCCTCCTCCATCGCATCGTCCGCGGGCTCCGGCTCCATCCCCGAATCCTCCACCATCGCATCGGCAATCGCCTCGGGGTCCAGGCCATGCTCGCTCGCTGCCATCATCGCCGTCAACGGCGGAATCGCCGCCTCCTTCTCCTCACGCTCACCGGCAAGCAGGCGCATCAACGTGCGCACGGGGAGCGGCTCCTCGCTGGCGAAGATCATCGCCTCGATAACCGGCTTGAACGACTGCGGGTCGATGGCAACACGGAACTGTTTGGACATCTCTCTCTGCTACGTGAATGCGGAATGGATATGCAACAAATGGAAGGGAAGACGCGGGCAGGGCCTCAGAGCTTGTAGAGCAGCACGTCCTCGAACGAGTCGGTCTGTTGGAACGCGAGGAACTTGTTCTTGATCAGTTCCAGAAGCGCGAGGAAGGTAACGATGATGCCGATCCGCTCCAGACGGTCCACCAACTCGAAGAACGTGACCTGCGCCCGATGCGAGAATACGGAGAGAACATACTCGGTCTGCTCCTCCACGGTGTAGCTGATCTGCTCCACCACGTGGACGGTCTTCTTCGGAGCACGATCCAGCGCGCGCTTGAAGGCGGTCAGCAGATCGAAGAGCGTCACGTTCTTCAACGCCTCCTCAGGCGTCTCTTCCGGAAAGATCTTCTCATCGGACCGGAAGTACTGCCGGTAGTAGACGAAGCGCTGGTCATCCTCGCGCTCACGCAGCCCATCGGCCACTTCCTTGTACTGCTTGTACTCCAGCAGGCGGCGCACCAGTTCCATCCGCGGATCCTCCTCGTCCTCATCATCCGGCCCACGCTCCGGCTTCGGAAGGAGCATCTTGGCCTTGATCTGCATCAGTGTCGCCGCCATCACGATGAACTCGCCGGCCTGCTCCAGATCCAGCGCCTGAAGCGCCTGGGTATAGAGAAGAAACTCCTCGGTGATCCGGGCGATCGGAATGTCATAGATGTCCAGCTCGTCCCGCTTGATGAAGAACAGAAGCAGGTCCAGCGGGCCCTCGAAGTTCGAGAGCGAAACAACGTACTGATTGGCACTCATTGCCGATGAAGATACGAAAATGGTCCCGGCCCGGCGGACGGTTCCGGCCGTTCAAGGGTTGCAGATCGTGTATGCCGGAGGGCGGGTGGTGTTCAGATTCGCACCAGCAGTGCAGGCGACGGCAGGCCGGCGGCATCACGGGATTCCATCCGCAGGCTCACGCGGGCAATCGCTTCCGCGTTGCTGCCGGAGGAAGCCGCACCGAACCGGGCATCGCAGCCTGTGGCAGGAGATGGAGGGAGGAAGTGTCGCGCATCACACTCGGAAGGGACTGCACGCACCGCGAAAAAATAAACCCGCCTCAGCTCCATATCGGCTTTGTACGGAGGAGAGGCGGGTTCCTGCATGAACTCCCCGATTCCCGTTATCAGAGAGTTCGAATGTATGCCGCTATTGCGTTCACTTCCTGGCTGCTGAGCTGCGTGGTCGACCAGCTCGGCATATACTTCCTGCGATTCGAGTAGGCGGTGCCTCCCTCGCCGGAGCGCACCTTCTCATTGATATCGCCAAGTTCGCTCTTGATGTTCTTCCCGGCGGGTCCGCTACGCGCATTGGAGCCATGACAGTTCAGGCAGAACCGCCCGTAGAGCGATTTCCCATCCGTGGGATGTGTTGCGCTGCGCAGCCACTCGAGGATCTCGCCGAGCTGTGCATCGGAGAGCTGCGAGGTCGTGTACGAGGGCATCGCGTTCGCGAACGGCGATCCGGGCCTGCCGGTACGGATAACGTAGGTTGCATAACCGGTCACGGGGTTGCGGATCTCGTAGCCGCGCGTTGTCCCCTCGCCGTCGGCGCCATGGCAGCGGGCACATTCCCGTGCATAGAACTCGCGGCCGGTCAGCTTCGTGACGTCCACGTTGAAGCTGAGGAGATACTCCTGGATCTTCGCGATCACGCTGTCCGGAATGTCAACGGGCTTCATATCTCCCTTGCCGTTGTGCACCACGTTCGCAATGGTGTCGTGCCCCTGAAGGCTTCCGGCAAAGATTGTTGTGCCGGTGGCGGAATCGCCGTGGCACGACGCGCAATAGGCTTTGAACAGTTCCTGGCCGGTCTTCCCGGCGACGTCCACCTTGAACGAGCTCAGGTAGAGCTGGATCGAGGCGATCGCACTGTCCGAGAGATTCGGGAAGGAAGGCATCGCTCTGCGCCCCGTGCGAACGATGTCGTGAATGGCCAGATGCCCCTTCAGCGAGGCGGGCCATATCAATGTTCCCTGGACACTGTCGCCATGGCACCGTGCGCAGTACTGCATGTAGAGCGCGGAGCCTCGTTCCACCGTTGCCGGGATCGTATCGCTGGCAACGCCCGGATTCACGGTCGTGTCGCTGCCGCCGGAGACGGGCGCCGTAATGCCCGGCGGTCCGGGGTTCGGATCCAGCAGCTCACAGCCGGCGAGCACTGCGAGAAGCAGAATACTCCCCGCGAGATAGAGCATGCCGAGACTGCGCGGAAGTACGCGGCGCAGTACGCTTCGTGTCGTCGTCATAGAAGTACGATGAGATGGGGGGAGGGCCCATCGCCTTGTTTGTGTTTGAACCATAACAACCCAGGAACATCACGGTTACACCAAAAAAATATCTCGAAGGGCGATCAAACCATTCGAACGCGGATTCTCGAGAGGTTTTCAGGGTTCCCGCATGACAATTATCTACTTGGGAGGTGGGCACGCTGCACTAAATTGCGCGCCATCCTCCATCCAATTCCCGGAGACTCTAGCGTGGCAGAGACCTACAAGAACTATATCAACGGCAACTGGACAGATGCCATCGCCGGCGCGACGTTCGAAAACCGCAACCCGGCCGATCACGACGATCTGCTCGGCACGTTCCCCGAAAGCGATGCCGCAGACGTTCACGCCGCCGCACAGGCCGCGGCCGATGCATACAGGACATGGCGACTGGTTCCGGCGCCGAAGCGGGGGGATATCCTTCGCCGGGCGGGCGATATCCTGAATCAACGCAAGGAGGAGCTTGCCCAGGCAATGACACGCGAGATGGGAAAACCTGTCTTCGAGACGAAGGGTGATGTTCAGGAGGCGATCGACACGGCGTACTACTCCGCCACGGAGACGCGCCGCCTGTTCGGCTACAACGCCCCGAGCGAGATGGAGAACAAGGTGAACCTCTCCTTCCGGATGCCGATCGGCGTCTGCGGCATCATCACGGCGTGGAACTTCCCGATGGCGGTGCCGAGCTGGAAGATCCTCCCTGCGCTCGCCTGCGGCAACACCATCGTCTACAAGCCCTCGCAGGATTCACCCCTCTCGGGAAATCTCCTGGCCGAGGTGCTCGCGGAGGCGGGGCTGCCGGCCGGTGTGTTCAACGTTGTGCACGGCGCCGCCGGATGCGGGTCGGCAATCGTGGAGCACCCGCTGATCAGGGTGATCGGCTTCACCGGATCCACATCGGTTGGGAAACATATCGCATCACGATGCGGCGATCTGAACAAGAAGGTGTCGCTGGAGATGGGGGGAAAGAACGCGCAGATCGTGATGCCCGATGCGGATCTGGATCTGGCACTGGAGGGGGTGCTGTGGGGCGCCTTCGGAACAACCGGACAGCGCTGCACCGCCACCAGCCGTCTGATCCTGCACGAGAGTATTCATGATGACTTCGTCAACCGGCTCATCACACGCGCCGGCAAGCTCAGGATCGGCCCCGGGCTGGATGCGGCAACGGAGATGGGGCCGGTGATCAACGAGCGCCAGCTTGCCCGCATCGAGGAGTACGTTCGCATCGGCCGCGAGGAGGATGGCGCGCTCTGCGTGATCGGAGGCGACCGCGCCACCGATACTGCGGCCACCGCACGCGGCTGGTTCTTCAAGCCGACGATCTTCATCGATGTGACGCGCACCATGCGGATCGCCCGCGAGGAGATCTTCGGCCCGGTGCTCTCCGTACTGAAGGCACGCGACCTCACCGAGGCGATCGATATCCTGAACGATACCCCGTATGGCCTTTCGTCCAGCCTGTATACCTCCAACGTCAATGATTCGTTCCGCGCCATTCGCGACATCGAGGCCGGCATCACCTACATCAACGTTCCCACGATCGGCGCCGAGGCGCATATGCCGTTCGGCGGCATCAAGGGAACCGGGAACGGACATCGTGAGGGGGGATGGACGGTGTTCGACATCTTCACCGAGTGGAAGACGGTCTATATCGACTACTCCGGCTCGCTGCAGCGGGCGCAGATCGACAACTACTAGGCCCGGGCTGCCATATGATCAGGAAGAACGAGACGCTGGGTGCACGAAGGAAGCGTGCGGCGGAAATTGTCCGCATTCTTTCCGAGACCTACCCTGGCGCCCACATAGCACTGAACTTCGAAAGCCCGTTCCAACTGTTGATCGCAACGATACTTGCAGCGCAGTGCACGGACGTGCGTGTGAACATGATAACGCCGGGGCTCTTCCGGAAGTATCCCACGCCGCAGGCGTTCCTGGATGCACCGGTGGAGGAACTGGAGCAGGCCATCTTTTCCACAGGGTTCTATCGCAACAAGGCAAAAGCTATCCGCGCCACATGCGCGGCGCTGATGGACCGCTTCGGCGGCGACGTTCCTTCCACGATGGATGATCTGCTCTCGCTTCCGGGCGTCGGCCGGAAGACGGCCAACGTTCTGCTGGGCCATTGCTTCGGCACGCCCGGGATCGTGGTGGACACGCACGTGAAACGTATCAGCAATCTGCTGCGGCTTGTGCACAGCGAGGATCCGGTAAAGATCGAGTTCGAGTTGATGGAGGTGGTGCCGAAGGAGTCGTGGGTGCTGTTCAGCCATCTGCTGGCGGACCACGGCCGCGCGATCTGCATCGCCCGGCGTCCGAAGTGCCCGGAATGCCCCATTGCCCCGCTTTGCCCCTCGGCGATGCCGTAGCCTCCCGTCCCACGGCAGAGAGAACTCCGTCACGATGAAGCGGGCGTATCGCGTTGCGATACGCCCGCTTCATCAACAGGCAGTTGAGCCGAGCCGGGCCGGGTGGGAATCAGTGCACCACGGTCATCGTTCGGGAGGCGATGAACGCGCCGGCACGAAGCGTGTAGGTATACATTCCGGAGGGGAGCCCGCGCAGGTCGAGCGTCGTGGAATGCTCGCCGGGCTCCACAAGCCCGAGGTCGCTCTGGCGAACCAACAGGCCCGCCGCATCGTAGAGCGTGACCGCCACATGCTCGGGGCCGGCGATCACATAGGAGATCGCCGCGGCATCGCCCGCCGGGTTCGGGGCGCTCTGCGCCAGACTGTAGCCGCGCATCACCGGAATCGACGTGATCCCCGCAACCGGACGGGGCGTGGAGCCGGCCTGCACCACCTCCTTGCTGTCCTCGTTCTGCACGAAGGCAATGGTATAGATCTGGTCGGGCTGCCATCCCGATTGAAGATCGTAGCTCATCTGGAAGCTCTTCTTCTCGCCGGCGTTCAGCGTGACGGTGGTTCCGTCCGGATCGGGAACCATCGTGCGCATGACATCGTAGAAGTCGGACTCGCCGTTGTAGCGCGGATTGCCGACATAGGATGCGTCGTGGATATGTGCCTCCACGGCAACAACACGAAGCCGGTAGTCGCCGCTCAGGCCGTCGTTCGGTCCGGCAGTTACGTCGACAGAGACATTCACCTTGTTCCCCTCGCGCGACTGTGTCACATCCACCTTCACGGGCGACTCCATCGCCAGACGCTCGTTCACCTTGTCCTGCACCTCCCCTTCCTGCGTCACGACAACGGAGCTTATTCCATCGGCGCGGCCATGCGGAAGGGCGCTCACACCGTAATACGTCTGGCGGGCATCGTTCTGCGGCTTGTTGGCATTGTAGAACGGATCGCCGCTGAGCGGAAGATTCGGATGGAACCGGATCATCGCGATATGGTTGGCGTGCGCGATCTCCAGGGCGTTCAGAATCGGCGTGGCCGTTGTGCACGGCTTGCAGGTGAGATTGGTGAACTCCTCGAAGAGAACAACGCGGGGATATTGAGCGAACCCATGAGTGTGCGCCGCAAACAGGAGCAACAGTGCAAGGGCGGGGTACAGTGAAGCACGTTTCATGACGTCTCGAAAACTGAGGTTGATGTGCAATATCGAGCGGGCACGCGATTACGCCCCGGTACGCACCATCAGAGAATCACGACTCATCTGCCATGCAATCTCGTCGCAGAACGAACCAACACGATCTGCCGGATCACAGTCGATGGAATTCGTTGCCAGCCAGGCGACACGGCTTCCCGCCGTTTCGACAAGCGTCACGCGATACCCCATGTGGTACGTCGTGACCGTGTCGCCGCCGGCCTGCCGAATCATTGTGGTCGTTGTCTCCTGCTGCACCGAATCCTTTACGTCCTTCCGATCGGCACGCTCCTTCTTCTCGTGCGTAACCGTCGTCGTGGACGTAACGGGCGTGACCTTCTGGTTGACCGTCAGGGACGCAACCGTGAAACGAAGGTATGCATCAACACCGTTCCTCGCAAGGGCGGCACGCACGTCCGCCTCCGTCCAGGAACGCGTTGGCGGCGCGATCCTGAAGCTTTCAATCGCGTTCATCCCCCGATTCCGCATCGCAACCACCATCTGCGATTCCAGCGTGTGCCGCCATTCGAGATCGGCCGTATCCACGAACACCGCAACCTGCCGGAACGCCGTGCCGGAGAAATCCGGATCCTTGAACGACGTAATCGGCGCCGGTGGGCGCACGACATCCTGCGTGTAGCCGCATCCGATCGTGATGGGAGCGAAAAGAAGCGCGAGTAGGATCAATCGAGGGATCATGGTACACCTCACCTGGCGTGCTGGATTGTTCAGGGCTTCGCGGCTCGGGCCGCGCACTCGAAGCGTGTGCCACTGAAGACCCATCCGGCACGTCATGGATTAACGCAAACCACATCCTCCATCAACAACAGTGGGCCGATGCTTCCACTCGAAAGCATCGGCCCACACCGACGTGATCCGGGATACGATCCAACCAGCATCCGCCGCCAAGCCGCAGTATCGCAGTGCGACGTTCGATTGGAACAGACCGGCCGCAGGACGCCACGGCTATCCGCAGCTCGCACTCATGCTGTGAGGCACTGCCGGAGGCGCTACAGCTTGCTGGTCACGGTGAGACGAACACCGTTGAACGGATTGATCAGGCGGCAGACACCGCCGGTGCAGACAACGCCGCCGCGCTCCGCGCCATACTGAAGGCCCACGGTGTGCGCAGTCCCGATGCGATACGTCGCGCCGAGCACCGGCCACAGACGGCGCCCCCCCTGCTCGTGATCGGTGGTGGTCCACTCCAGCCGTCCGTTCACGGCCCAGCGGGGCGAATGCGTGTACTCCAGTGTCAGGAGCACGTTCTTGTACATGCCGTCGAACTCGGCGGTGGAGTCCGTGGCCGGAAGCGCCTTCTTTGAATCGTACACCTGCTGCAGCTCGAGGATGGCGTGAAGATTGTCGGCCTGCCCCACGGAGGAGATCGATTCCAGCATCAATGTGGAGGCCTTGTACGTCTCCGACGACGGCGCCACATCGCCATTCCCCTCGCCGTAAAGAATGTTGTCCTTGCGCTGAATGCCGATCGCGAACGTCTGCCGATCGCTCACCTCGTACTCGCCATGGGCGAACACCTCCCAGAACGGAGAGTACCGGATATCCTTCAGCTCCGGGAACGAGAGCGGAGCCGCGTTGATCCGCTCGTAGACCGTTTTGTTCACGCCCGCGGAATCCTTCACCAGCTTCGCCTGCCAGGCATTGTGGCGGCTTCCGCCGTTCGCAACCAGCGTGACGGTAAGCCCATCCTTCGGATACAGAAGCGTCTCGAGCTGGAAGCCGAGCTCGTCGCTGAAGTCGATCGCATGCGGATTGCGGGCGAGCAATGTCTTGTCGTGCTCCAGAATCAGCGTGGGGCCGTTCTGGAACGGAAGCGCGCGCGTTGCGCGGCCGCTCGCATTCTGTTCGTTCGGCTCCACCAGATCGTAGCGATAGTTCTTGTACTCCGCAGTAACGCCCACGTCGGAGTTGCTGTAGCCAAGCAGGCCGTACGTGGCATAACCGTAACGCAGCGATGTGGTGCGGGCGCGATCGGCGCTGTCCAACTGCGTGCGCTTGTCGGCATAGTTCAGATAGGCGCGCAGGCCGGAGTAGTTCGCATCGAGGAAGGCCTCGCGCATGTAGGCATCGAACGGACGGGTAAAGCCGCTCGGTGTCTTGCGGCCGCTCGCGGTCATGAACGAACCGCCAACACCGATCTCCTTCAACGGATGCACCTCACCGGAAATTCCGCGCAGCAGATATTGCTCCGTGCGCGTGAAGGTGAGGATGTCCGTGTAGTTCATGATGCCGCCGAAGGCCTGCGCGCTGACATCCTGGCTCCTGTAGTCGATCTTGACCCCCTCGGTCTCCGTATCGAATCCCAGCGGCCGGCTTTCGAACGTGTTCATCAACAGGCCACGGCCAAGGAGATTGTAGAACATGCCGCCGCGAACGCGAAGGTTGTCCCGCTGGAACTCGCCGAAATATTCCTTCAGACCGATGGTGTCGCGTCCGTACTCGCGAGGCTTGTCCACCTCCAGCCGGAATCCAAGCGTGAAGTCACCGGCGTAGACGCGGGTGTTGAACATGTTCTCCAGATATTCCTTCCCGATCGGCACTTCCTGCTCGTAACGTTCGCCGGTACCATACCGGAACTCGTTGGAGATCGAATAGTCGATACCCTGCTGCGCATGTACCGTCGCAAGCGGGATCATCAGAAGCGCTGTGAGTGTCGGCAGCCACATGAAGCGCTGGGTCGAGGGAAGTCGGCGCACGTTGTTCAAGAATTGGTGTGAAGTTCCTACCAACCGGCGCACCAGGGCCTGTAGGCATCGGGCGCAACAAGGATTCGACAGGAGTTGCTGTTGCTTGCGGGGTCAGTGTTCCGTAAAGCGGTGAGCAAAATAACAAGAATGCCCCCTACCACCATCGCGCAACGCAGGGACACATCGCATTGCCCCAAACGCAGGACGCCGGAATACGGAGACCGCATTCCGGCGCCGGCCGGGTAATGGATGAGACGCGCCTCGTGCGCAGGCGCCGAGACAACGCACCTGCCGCAACGAGCGCCCCATCCCGTGCAGCTTGGGGTTTCAACAGCCGGCACCGTATGCCGGCAGAAGCAGCTACTGTCCGCTGGAGCCGATCATCGTCTTCAACTCCTCCTCGAGCTTCGTGGCGTCCCCCTCGAAGTAGCCATCGTGCTTGGAATGCAGCGAGCCGTCCGCATTGAACACCAGCGTGTACGGCACGTTGGTGCCGTTCACCGCATTGAAGAACTCGCTGTTCGGATCCAGCAGGACATTGAACGTATAGCCCTGCGACTTGATGTAGGGAGCAACCTTGGCCATCGTCTTCGTGTTGTCGATGGAGATGGCAACGTAGGTGATCTTGTCCTTCAGCTTCTCGAAGATCGGCTGCATCGCCTTCATCTCCTCCTTGCAGGGCTTGCACCAGGTCGCCCAGAAGCTCACAACCGTGACGCGTCCCGTTCCAAGCGTTGCCACGGAAGTCTGGTCTCCGGTTACCGACGTGAGCTGTGTTGTGAGCGAGGAGAGCTTCTGCGCCTGCATCTGGAGTGCCGCAGGCACCAGAAGGAGAGATGCGATCAGGAATGTGGTTCGAATGCGCATATCGGTTCCTGTTGAAGATCGTGCAATTGGATGCGGATGCCGCACCGGCACATCTGATGCGTTCCGGTTCGCCCGGAGCCGCTGCCCGCGTTCATCCGGCCGGGACACCGGCAGATGCCGGGACCTCTTAGTTCATGGCCGCATGCAATGGGTTTAACGGCATCCGCAGGGCTACAAGAATACCCACGCCGCCGGAGATACGCAATGTCCGTCAGAAGGCCACACTGAGCCCCAGCGTGGGAAGAATCGGAAGCATGCCGACATCGTGCTCCACGAGGGTTCCGGAAGTCTTGTCCACCGTATAGCTGCGCGAGAGGATGTTCTTGTGATTGTAGATGTTGATGACATCGAGATAGATGGACCACTTGAGATCCCACCAGTCCGCATACCACGTTGCCCGCACGTCCAGACGATGATAGGCCGGCAGCCGTGCGGAGTTGATGTTGGCAACCCCGCCGCGATCGATCGTGAAGAGCGTCTCGCCGAACACGTTCGTTGCCACGGCGGGTTTCTTTGTGCCGGTTGAATCGGTGTTCATGACAACCACCGGGTAGAACCCAACCGGTGGTGTATAGGGGAACCCGCTGCCGAACTGAACGTTGGAGCCCAGTTCCAGCCAGTCGTTCACACGGTAGTTCATCACCAGGTTCACCGTATGCCGCTGGTCGTAGTCGAACGGGAACGTGATCCCGTCGCGATATCGGTTGGCGAACGACAACGTGTATCCCAGCCAGCCGCTCCACCTGGACGTACCGGGCGTACCGATCTTCTGCAGGAGCACCTCCACACCGTATGCCGCGCCCGTTGCGTCGTTCACCGGGATCGGCGTCAGCGAGTCGCCGGCAACCGCTACGGGATCGGTCCATCCGGAGGGATAGCGTACGCTCTGTCCCGGCTTCGGCGTGCTGACATATTTCACGCCGGTCAGCTTCTGCTGCACGATCAGATCGCCGAAGTCCTTGTAGTATCCCTCCACCCGTACCTGCCAGTCCTCCGTGAGGATCCGCTCGATGCCGAGCACATAGTGCGTGGCCCGCTCCGCCTTCAGGTCCGCAACGGCCGGCGACGTGAGATCGAAGTAGGTGGCACGATCCAGCAGCTTCTCGTAGCCGGGCGACTGATAGTAGATGCCGAATGCCGCGCGAATCGTTGTCAGCGGATCGATCGCGTACGATGCGCTGAGCCGCGGCGCGAGATAGGACCGATCGATCAGGCGGTAGTAGTCGAACCGGAGCCCGGCCTGCAGATAGAACCGGTCGGAGAAGTTGATCTTGTCCTGCGCAAACGCATTGGTCCGGTAGTAGTCGATGGATGAGACGATGCTGTCCGGAACGGCAACGCGGCGCGTGGCCATGCGGATCGCCTTCAGCAGCGAGTCCGGTGTGGACTTGAAGGTGATCGCGGTATGTATCTCGTCCAGCGTTCCGCCGAACTCGAAGAGATGCGCGCCGCTCCTGATGCTGGTCTCGTTGCGCAGCGTGAACTTCCTGAAGGAGAACCCGGCATTGCCGTCGCTGATGCCGAGCGCAGGCGGGCTCTCCGCGGTGATGCCGAGCTTCCTGAGCGAATCCTGCACGGCCTGCGGCAACGCGCGTATCATCGCTCCCACGGAATCACGCGAGGCATCGCCGTACAGCAGCCGGCTTCCTCCCTCTCCTCCGAACTCCGTTTCGCCCGTGTTCTCGTACCAGCTTCCGGTTGTCTTCGAGAGGACATTCGTGTTCGGTGTATAACGCCACGATACCCCGGCAAGTGAATTGGTGGAGCGGTCGTCGATGCTGAAGGAGTCCACGCTGGTCCGCTCCGATCCCGATATCAACTGGGTAGCGTCGCGGCTCGTCATCGCATCCAGCACGAAACTGCTCGTGGGCCACGGGCTCAGCACCGCCTTGAACTGCAGGTCGCGGAAGTTGGGGAAGGCAACGTCGCCGTCAACCAGCTTTGCGGAACGCGCCACCGGCCCCAGAATCAGATCGTAGTAGGTGCGGCGTCCGGAGAGAAGCCAGCCTCCGTTCAGGGCCGACGGCAACTCTCCCTCCAGCACGAGGTTCGCGTTGGTCATCGAGGCATTCAGCTTCCCGGTCACCAGCTTTCCCTTCCCTCCCCCCTCGCGGTTCGTGACATCCAGCACGGCGGAAAGCCGGTCACCATACTTTGCCGGGAAACCTCCGGTCAGAAGCGTGATATCGGAGACCGTCTCCGGATTGAACATGGAGACGAACCCGTACAGCCGATAGGGGTTGAACACTTCGATGTCGTCGATCACGATCAGATTCTGGTCCGGCCCGGAGCCGCGCACGACAAGCTGCGAGCTGAAGTCGTTCGGCGCCACGACGCCGGGGAGCGAGCGGAGCGAACGCATCACGTCCTCCCCCGCACCGGGCAGATACTTCGCATCGCGCGGATCGATCTTCGTTACGCTGGTTCGCGTGTCGCTCTGCAGCTGCCGTTTCCCTTCGGCATGTACTTCAACCCCCTGCATCTTCACGGCGGATTCCTTCAGCACCACATTCAGACGCGCGCGATCGCCGGCACGAATCGGAACGTGCATGCGAACCATCTCGTAGCCAACCGCGCGTGCGGCGAGCGTGCGATCGCCGGCCGGCACGTTCTCGATCAGGAAGCTGCCGTCCTTTCGCGTAACGGCTCCGAGACGCGTCTCCTCGATCTGCACCGTAACGCCGACAAGCGCCTCGCCATGCTCGTCACGCACGCTTCCCTCCACTGCACCGGTCTGCGCGCACACCGTGCCGCTCATCGCGACGGAGAGGATCGCCGAAGCGAGCGCGGGCAGGAGGATCGTCAGGCGCGATCGACGGAGTCGAATCCAGGGGGTATGATTCACAACGGTGCTACTCGTGGAGTATCGGGGAAGGATGCATCGTGACTACGGTTCCCGTTGTTGACGAACAACGGAGCGGCCGATTTTCGCCGGCGCACGCGCCGGGAATCGGCACCGCTTCGCCGATGATGCTTCCGAGCGGATTCCGTAGTGAACACCCGAACCACGCTGCTGCTGACACGGCATCATGGCAGTCCCCTGCATATGCCGCAGGACCGGACACGAGAGAGAGATCGGACGCATGCATTGGCGGAGGCATGAAGCACGGGGAGCAGAGACAACGTTCTCCCGGAAGCCTGGAACGGGAGATACAGCCGGGCCTCTTCATATTCTTCCTCCACCTTACTGGAATTGCATCAGGCGAACCGGCAATTCGGTCCATCCGGATTCAGACACAACATTGCAGCAATGCCGGGCGCGGCTATGGCTCACAACGGCAGCGGGCGCAATCATGATCTCCATGACTGCGCCCGCCTTCATGCGTATCGTTCAATCGCTATGAATATTTATCGGACAAGCAGAACCCGTCCCTGACCGATCACTGCGTTGCCGTGCCCGAGCACGCGCACGTTGTATGCGCCGGAGGGAAGCCCGGCCATACTCACCCGCATGCCATCGGAGCCCTCTGCCAGATCGCTCTCCGAAACCAGGCTGCCATATTGATCGTGCACCATCACGCGCGAGCCGGCAGGGAATGCACCTGCGAGATGCAGCTCGCTTCCGGAGCGAAGCGGATTGGGAGCAATCGCGAGCTGCGCAGGTGCATCGGCACGTATACCCGGCACCGCGGCAGCACGATTGTAGTTGTAGTATACCGTCATCCTCAACGTCCGGATATTCGGATTGGGGATCACAACGGCCCCCCGATCCATGAACGTGTAGTGGAAGTCCGCACCGGCCTGCGTGCTCTCGAACACAAGAGAATCGATTCCGCGCAATGGAGGGAACGGGTAGACGATGGAGACGTTCTGGCCGGCGTATCGCTGGATGTGGATGAGGTATTGCTGCGAGAAATAGTTCGCCGTTCCAGACTTCACCGAGTCCGGAACGCCGCGAATATCCTTCGTCCCGAAGTCCTCACCACCGGTGGCATCCTTGATGCCGAAGTAGGTGTAGAATCCGTCCGGTGGAAAGAAGGGGGGGAGGATCTGTTCCCCCTTGTCGAAATCCGTGCTGTCTGTATAGTCCGAGCCGAACCCGAACGTCAGCGACTGCGTGCCGTCCGCCTCCACATCGGTCTTGAACTGAATGCCGTCGATCACCTGCACCTTGGGCTGTGCAATCGCCGGAGCGATCGCGAGCGCCATCACCGCCGCAATGGATAGAGCCTGACGAATCATGTGCGTATGTACCTCGAATATGTGAACATCGTTCCGCCTCCCTGTTCGCACCCTTGCATTCATACCCTTTCAGCCTCGCTCGAAAAACGATGGGCAGGCTCTTTGCAGAGCCCGCCCATCGTATTCGATTCAATGACCTGTGTACTCTCTCTCGATTACTTCGAGATCACAACCTGGCGGACCTGCGAGAAGCCCTCGGTCGTCATCTTGTAGTAGTACACACCAGCCGGCAGACCGTTGGTCGAGAACTCGACCGTCTGCTTGCCCTTGGCAACGCCGTTGAACAGACGTGCAACCTCAACTCCAAGCGGGCTGTAGAGAGCAACGCTCACATTCTGCTCGTTCGGAACATTGATGTCGAAGCTGAACTTGGTGCTTGCCGGGTTCGGGAAGGCCGAACCAAGGCTCATCTCGGCGGACTCGACACCCTCGATACGAACCGACTTCGTCAGCGAGTTCGAGATCGTAACGGTGTTGAACTGGCCGGCATGGAACGTGCCGAGCACCTGACCCGTAACCGCGTCGCTCACGACGTAGTCGGCATCGGGATTCTGCACCGACAACACCACCGGATACTGGACGCCCTGCATGTTGACAACACGAGCCGCCTTCACATCCTTCGATGCGCTCACGAAGCCGTTGTTGTCGAAGCGGACGTCGAACATCTCGCTGGCCGGGGTCGGCGGAAGCTCGAACTGTGCATTGTCGATGTTCGAGGTCGTCTGGCCGAAGTACAGTGTGCCCAGCTTCTGTGCATCGTCGTTGATGCTCAGGCGGTTGAGCGCCTTGTACGGATCATCGGCCGGGATCGCCTTCGGTGGGGGGAGCTGGCTTGGCGGTGCGCTCAGACGGTAGAAGCCGTCGTTGTCCACCTTGATCCAGTAACCATATCCAGGCACGATGAGTGATGCCTGCTCGTAACCGCGATCGGTAACGTAGCGGTACACCTCACCGGTACGATTCGGAGTGGCAAGCGCTCCGATCGGGCCGAAGGTGATCAAGTCGATGGTCGTCGGAACCGAGAGGCCACCGACAGTGTTCCAACCCTTGTACAGACGAACCACGAACGGCGTGGTCAGCTCGTCGATCTTCGTAACCCGCGTACCGGCCACCGTCTTGTCGAGCAGCGGACCGTACTTCACGAAGTAGCCGATACCCACCTGAACCGTATCATCGAACTGATACTGGTTCTGGGAGAAGCGTGCCGGCTTCACCGAAGAGATGTTCGGGAACACAACGGAGGAACGCGCATCCGACGGGAGCACCGGCAGCGAGACGAAGTTCCATCCCGTACCGATCTCCGGGAACTGCACGATCGAAGGGAGCGTGTACTCGAGGCAGAAGCCCGTGATGTTCGGGTCCTGGATCGTGAAATACCGGCGCGTACCACCAAGCGAGGTGGAGTTGCGCAGGTTGGTGCTGAGGAACCGGCCGTTGATGTTGTCGCGTACGAAGATCTGTGCTCCGTTCGGGAAGTCACGGGTATCGTACTCGACGATCAGCGGATAGTTCTGCGGGGCACCCGCGCTGAACTTCACGCAGTAGACCAGCGTCGTATTGCTCTTGAAGTCACGGATGTCGATGCTCGACTCGCCGTTGGTTGTATGCGGCGTCACGCCACGGATATCAACCATGCCGTTGAACGGCGGATTGGCACTGTCGTAGACAGCCGGGAAGAAGCGGGCGTAGAACGTGCCCGGTACGGGCGGCGTTCCGGCCTGAGCCTCGCCGAAGAGCAGGTCGATGCTGTCACGTGCACCGATGCCGGTACCGAACGTCAGGAACGTGGTGTCCGGCGACGGAGCGGAGTTGCGAACCAGAAGCTGAATGCCGTGCGAATTGACCGGCTCGGTGCCGGAGTTCAGGCTCGGCTCCAGCGGGTTGCGGAAGACGATGATGGTCACCTTCAGCTTCACGGCGCTGTTCGATGCTTCCGGCGAACGGAGCGTCACATAGCCCGTGTAGAGACCCGGGGTCGGATATCCACTTCCATCCAACGTCGGCAGGAGTGCCGGGTTGGCAACGATATTGAGGTTGATCTGCGAGTTCGGAACCTCACGGATGAAGAGGCCGCGATCGCCCGGAGGCGTGCCGCCTGCACCAACCTGGGCCGGTGCGTTCGTATCCACACGCAGCCAGGGCTGATCCGTCGCCACCTCGACGTTGCGCAGGATGGCACCCGGCACGCTGTTGCGGAGGAGAAGGTTCCTGAAGACGAAGTTGTTGTTACCGTACGTCGTCGTCATGAGCGACGAGAGCTCATACTTCGAAGGGTCACTGTTGACCACCTGTACCTGGCCGGGCGGGAAAAGCTCCAGACGGGGTTGCTGCGTGATCACGATCACCGACGAACCGTAGTTGTTCGGATAGTTGATCGGGAAGATCGGCGTGGGGGCGATGCCCTGCTGTGCACGCGGGTTCGGATCGAATCCGCGAGCCACCATGTCCGGCGGAACCACCTTCACGAAGGGGCCGGTGCACGGATATGCATTCCACTGCAGCGTGTCGTTCGTGATGATCATCTGATCGCGGTTGCCGACGCCGCCGCCCGAAAGCTGCGCACGACCGACTACCTCGAACAGAACGTACACGAACACCGCCGTATCACGGAAACGATCGTCCGTACGTCCCGGAGGAGCGTCCGAACGAAGAGGCAGCGGCAGCGGCAGCGAGGAGCTGCCGGTGATCATGATGCGCTCACCGTTGGCGGACTTCGAACCGATCGTCTGCAGCTTGTACGTGCTGTCCTCGTCGATATCCCAGCTCAGATTGAAGTTCTTCGCTGCGACGTTCGTGTCCTGAGGAAGGACACCACGCTTCTGAACGCCAACGGCGCGCAGAAGGGTACGGTTGTACTGGATCTTGAAACGGAAGCTGTAAAGTGGCTCCTGCCCGGTACCCTTCACCGGGTTGGGAATCGAGTCCAGTGTGTTGTTGATGTAAACCGGGAGCAAGAAGTAGCGCTTCTCGCCCGGCCCCGCTTCGGCCACATATTGAGTGTCCTGCGAGGTAACGTCGTCCGTACCGACCCTCAAGGCCTTGACCAGGGTCAGGATGGGAAGGCGCTTGTACACCTGCGCCTGGCTAGTGCTGGCGGCAACCAGCAGCATCGCCATTAGCAGGAGTACTTTCGCTCCCACGAACCAATACCGATTACGCATGGATCGTATCTCCTTTGCTAGAGATGTTACTTCTTTATAGTGAACTGCTTATACACAATTTCATTCCTGCCGCGCAGCCCCACGAAATAGATTCCGCTGGGCGGAACCTCCGAGAATCGTACCCTCAGTGTTGAAGCGCCGATACGCTCACCCTGCTGCCGTAGCAGCATCCTGCCGGTTACGTCGAAGATCATCACCTCCCCCCCGAACTCACCACCGGTTTCAATCCGAAGGCTTGCATCGGCAAGCTCCGGTATCACTCGAATGGCCTCGCTCCCACTTCGAACTCGATCTTCGGCAACTCCCGATGAGGAGTCCTTCCTGATCGCCTTGGCAGTCATCTCACCGGACTGCGTCACCAGCTTGCCAAGGCACGACCGATCGTTTACCACGAACCGCTTCACCGTGAAGGCACTCGCGAAAGCGCTGTCGGTTTTGCGGCGAAGCACCAGTTTCAAGAGTGCTCCATCGGTCGCCAGATTCGATTGCGCCACCAACGTTCCCCAGACGGAGTCCGCTGTAACGTGGATATCCTTCGTGCTCCAGATCCCCTGCCCCGCAATCGTACCCGCCGTTATCGTGTCAACGAACGCGGCGTAACTCGTATCGAGCCCTACCGCAAACTCCACCTCGTTCACACGACGGTTCTTCAGGTTTGCAACCGTCAACGTCACCGTGTCGACTCGCGCAGTATCGAACGTTGCCGCAGATATACTGAGCGCGCCGGTGTATGCCGGTGTCGTATCCCTCACCACGCGAACCATCCCGGCACTTTCGATGTTGACCGGATGATTATCGACTACCATCGACAACACCCTGATCCAACCATAGTTTCCACCAATCACGTCGGCCGATGCCTTTACGGACCCTTTCAGGTAACATAACGGCTTGCCTGTACCGACAACCGGTACCGCGTCGGTGGTCGGGGTCCCCATCTCGATGACCATGCTCACACTGTCGTGCTGAACATTCTTCTCGCTGAACTGATAGCCCAGCGTGGAGGTGCTCGTGATCACCAGATACTCCAGATCGATGGCAGTGGTATCCCAGCTCAGATACAATCGTGCGCTGTAGACACTGTCCGCGGTCTTGAGGTCCCCGATATTGATGGGCATCAGAAAAGTCTTCACGTTATCGCAAACGTTGAACTCCACCGTGTCCATCGTAACTGTCAAAGGCCGATCCGGTTGAGCCTGAGCAACCAGGGAGCAGAGACAGATCAGAACTGTCGTCAGTGCTATTGTAAGCCAATACCGCACTCTACTGCTCCCTGGTTCACTCTTACTCATTATCCGAGGTACAATTCATCTGTTCGTGATGCCGTTGCCGGGCATTACTTGCGGACCTGCATCGCGGTCGTACGGCTCTGGCCGTTGGACTCGATGCGGCAGTAATACACTCCCGACTCGACAGGCTTGCCGAAGCTGTCTACACCGTTCCACTCCACGGAGTAGGTACCGCTCTTCATCTCGGCGTTGACGAGCGTCTTGACCTCGTGGCCAAGAACATCGTACACGCGAATGACAACGTTACCATCCGCCGGCACCGCATACCCGAGGGTCGTGGTGCTGTTCGGAGCAAACGGGTTCGGGAAGTTCTGCGTCAGGCCGACGCTGTTCGCATCTCCGGTGGTAGCACCGAAGATGTTGAACTTGCGCATCGCCTTGTTGTCCGCACCAACCTGGATGTTATTGAACGTGACGTCGCCGTCGTTATTGGCCTCTACGACCAGCGTTGCAATGACATCGTTCGGACCGAAGTTGCCGGCTGCGGCAAGGGCAAGACGGTTATCCGTAGCAACTGCCTCAACCCATGCGTTATCAGTCTTCTCCGGAGTCTCGACGCGAACGATACGGGTACCGTTCGTAGCCTCCATTCCAACACCCATGGCACCACTCAGATAACCGTTGAAAGTCACGGGAATCTCGATCGTGTGGGTGCCGGTAACCGTGCTGTGTGCGAGCTGGATATCACTGGCCACGTTCGTCGGAGCGAACTTGCCGGTGAAATGCGGCAGCGTATCGGGCAGCCACGGAAGCATCGGAAGCTTGGCGGCCAGGTAGAGCATGATGAGCGATGCATCGAATGCATCGGCATCGAACAGGAAGCCGTTGAACGAGTTATCGTTCGGGAACGGCGTCTGATAGTCCGAGCTCTTGATCGGATACTTCACCTGGTAACGAACCACGCGGCCGAACGAATCCAGCGAGTCCGCCGTGTTCGTCGAGTTGCGGGTCGAGAAGTAGAAGCGTCCGTTATGATTCACGTCACCATGGTAGCCATGGCGACCGAAGCTGTAATCGAACGGAACCGTGGTGCGCGATGCATCGTGACGAAGGATGCGGATAACATCCAGGAAGCTCACGAAGCGACGCTGGTCCTCACGGATATATGCAGGCAGCGTGTTGTCAAGCTGGCTGAGATCGGCATCGCCATCACCCCAGTCGCGGATGCGGCCAACACCGTTCGGCTCGAATACGAAGGCCAGACCCGGGTTGTCCGTCGGCGGCCAAATGCGGGTAAGCCGACGGCTGCGCTTGGTGCTGTCCATACGGTACTGCGTGGATAGGCTGCCATACTCTGCGTACGCCACACCGTTCAGGAAGCTCGGCTGTCCGCCGTTGACTCCCGGACGTCCCTCGATGCCGACGGAGGCACCGCTGGTCTTGACTACCGAACCGACCGTATCCGGGAATGGAATGGGCGGATGCGGGCCAACCGGACCGTAATGGAATTCGATCCTCGGCTGCTGGACGGACGCGGTCGGAGAAGCCTGGATGACCCAGAGCTGGAACGAACCGACCGACGGTGCCTGCGGCTTCACGTTTGCCACCGGCGCATACGGATTGTCCGGCTGCGTCGGATCGAAACGATAGTTGATGTTCAAGTCCTGCCATTCCACGATCAACGTGGAGCGTCCGGCCGAATCGGGCGGAAGGCTCACGTAGCGGATCGTGCTCGGCGTATAGAACCGGCCCTGGGGATCGGTATCGTCGAAGCCCGGGGTGCGGAGGTAATGATCGCCGAAGAACGGAGCAAGCGTCTCGTTCGGCGGCGCATCAGTGAATAGCGCGTAAGGGTCATCGGTGATGAATGCTCCCGGATTAAGGAAGCTCACCCATCCGTTCACCGACACATAGAACTGCGTGTATTCCTGATTATCGAACTGCACGGGGAAGCCGATAGGAATTGCGTTCGTTGTGCCATTGTCGGGATCGACAACACCCGGAGCGAAATTGTCGTGGAACTGGCTGCGCGTGATCTGAATACCTTGATTCGTCTGCGGCTGGTAAAAGCGCGGCTGGATCGAGATCGTGTATTCCTCATCGATCTGCGCAACAGCTCCGGTCGATGCCAGGGCAACGAGTGCAGCCCCGGCAACGGCTCCGAAGATTGTTCGACGCAGCTTCATACTCTGTCTCCTGTTTTATATCTCAACTGTATTGTTTGCGTACCCATAGCTACCTGCCACGTTCATTCCCTGCCCCTGCCTCTCTCGAGCTCCCCGATGGCCCCCTTGCGAGGAAGCCACCGGGGTTGCTCAGTATCAGCCTGGATCAGGTCCTGATTGCAGCACCTGTCCGCCTACTTCACCAAGACCATGGTCTTGCTCAGAACAGTCGAGCCTGCCGACAGACGGTACGTGTAGGTACCGCTTGCGACCGCGCGTCCCTTCTGATCGTCGCCGCTCCAGATCGCTGTGTGCGCTCCGGCCTCGACCACACCGTCAACCAGTGTGTTCACGAGTGCACCCTTCGCATCAAAGACCTCCAGCTTCACAGCTCCATGCTGCGGAGCGAAGAAGTTGATCTGAGTCGAATTGGTGAACGGATTCGGGATGTTCGACGACAGGCTGTAGCTGCCGGCCACACCCGGATCGGTCTCGACACCCGACGTGAGATCGTAGACGATCTTGAAGCCGTCCAGCGTCGTCAGGTTGATCGTTACCGCGATCGTGTCGCCGTTCTTCTGAACCGTGATACCCGTACCCGCCTGGTATGCACCGGTCTTCATGTTCACGCGGAACAGACCGGTCTTGGCGTTGTCGTTGAAGAACTGGTCTTCAAAGTAGATATCGTGCGGCGACTTGTAGGCGTCTGCAGACGACCACTTGAAGACCACCGGATAGTACGGGCTCGTGTTGTTGAGATTGCCGGCCTGGAACGTGCCCTTCCATGCAATCTTACCCGAGTCAGTCGATGCAGGATTATCCGGGAAGATATTCCTCAACGTACCGTTGGTCGTAATGATCGTCCAGCGTGCGTCGAAGACGTCTGTCGGCGGCTTCGGCGGCAGCTCGTACTCGCAGTAGTTCGAGTCGAGACGTCCAAGAGCACTGGCCTCTTCGCCGGTGGTGGCGCGCTGGCCAATACCGAACCAGAGATCCTGGTATGCGTTGCTTGTATTACCGTTGTTCGGATCGACAACCGTGTTGCGGACACGCACCGGCATGCTGAACACCAGGAGATCGGAGACCGAGATCTCGTAGATCAGGGTGTCGGCGTTGCCAACTGCATCCACCACGCGGATCTTGATCTTCAGCTTACCCTGCTGGTTCGGAACCGTGCCGTTCACGGCAAGCTTCACCGAATCCTTGCCCGGGCCGTTGATCGTTGCCGGGGTCACCGTGAAGCCGGCGGGCTCGATGACGCTCAATGTCAGCGTTTCGCTGTACTTCAGGCGTGCAAGATCCACGTCGGTTACGTTGACCGTATCGGTGTACGGCTTGTTCGCCTCCACGCACTGGATCGGCGGACGGCCGAAGAGGCGCGGACGATGGTTCGTCGAATCGGTCTCCAGGATGTACTGGCGAACGTCCGTCAAACCGAACTCATCCTCTACCACCACGGTAACCGTGTCCGGTCCACCAACAAGAGCGCTGGTATGCGGAGCGTCGTTCAGACCCGGCGTGCCGTAGAGCAGACCCGAGAACGGGTTGACCTTCAGCCAGCTCGGCGTCGTCTTGCGAGCGTAGTACAGACCGGCTTCGTCGTAGCATGCATCGCGGCGAACGAATGCGGTGTCCGCATTGTTGACGCGCGTGACACTGTTGCTATCGAGAACCTGCTGGCCGTTCTGATACTTGCCAACGTTGAGCGCATCGTCACGATAGATGAGCGTGTAGCGCAGACGCTGGTTGTAGTTCAGATCGACAGCAACGATCCGGCGGGTCGAGTCGAGGAGCTGCGGGTTGTAATCGAAGTCCTCCTTCGCGCCCGGCAGCGTTGCCAGTGCCGGCGGCACCGGAAGCAGCTGCGGAGCAACGTTCACCTGGACACGCAGATCGCGACGGTTCTGGCCCGTGTGCCCGTCGTTCGCAACGATCGTGAAGATCGAGTCGAGGTTGAACACGTTGTTGGCCTGAGCCGGGTTACGCAGGAGGTTGATCGCCTCCAGCGAGTCGATACGAACGCTCAGACGTCCGGTACGCATCAGGGCCGCGCCCTGATCGAGTGTCTTGCTGGTGTCACGCAGGAAGCGATCGGCCAGCCAGACCGGACGGATATCGCGGATGTCATCGACGCCGATGACGCTGTTGTTGTCGATATAGCTACGATCCGTGAAGACGAAGCCGTACGTCGTACGACCATAACGGAAGTCCCAGCCTTCCCTGTCCGCATTCGCATCCTCCCCCTCGTCGTCCGTATTCACGTCGTAATCGAAGCGGAGCTTGTTGGTCAGGTTGGCCACTGGCAGACCCGGACGACCGCAGAAGATGCTGTCACCCTGGAATACCGGCGGGGTATCCTGAACGAAGATGCGGAGACGATAGGTCGTCGTCGAGGCCCCACCAACATCAACCGTGTCCTGCTGCAGGTAACGAGCGTTGACCGGATCGTATACCTGGCAGTTGAAGTACGGCGGATAGAGGTAGATGTAGCGTGCGATCACGTCTGCACCCGGGCGGAGCGAGTCCGCAAGAGCCTTCAACGAATCGATCGTACGCTGGCTTGGCGGGTAGTTCGACACGCGAATCTGGAGAACTTCACCACCCGGCACGACGTCCGGATTGTGCGGCGTACCCCAGAAGCGGAGGAAGCCCCATGCGCTGTCGCGAGTGCCCGGCTGATTCGGGTACACATACTCCGACTTCAGCCACGATCCGAGACGCACCTGACGCGGGTCATTGGTCTCGGCAGTGGTGCCGTTGGAGAACTCACGAAGCGGAGTCCACTCGAAGTTCAACCCCGTGTAACGATCGGGGAAGAAGAGCGAGCGCGGATCATAGAATCCATTCGGATCGTATGCGGTTGCCTCGAAGATGCGCGAGGTATCCTGACCGGTGGGATCGCTCTTGTACTCCTTGTCCTCGACAAGGAAGCGGTCGTTGCGAAGTTCCACCGGCGTGCGTGCCTGCAGCGAGTCGTACTGACCGAAGAGGATCGGCGCCTGAACGCTGTTCCCCAACGTATCGATGATGAACTGCAGACCGCGGAAGCGCGACTCGTCGAGCACCTGCACGAGCGAGTTGTCGGTGTTCCAGAGGAGTGTACGCGAGATCACCCAGATACGATCGCCCGTCTTCACCGGCAGAGCACGATAGCGCTCACCTGCGTAGACATCGGCGAACTGAACGCCGTTCGGACGATTGATGTAGGTGAAGCCGTTGCCACCGAGCTCCAGGTTCGCGGCGGTCACGTTGCCACCGTAACGACGGCCGGCAAGCGCAACGGAATCCTCGAACTGTGCAGCGAGATAGCGTGCTGCCTGCAGGCTGTCCAGATGGGTCGCAAGCGGACCCGTCCACAGTGCAAGCTCTCCCGGGTTCTCCATGTAGAAGCGCGGGGTCAGGCGATAGAGTTCGCCGATCGAGAACTGTGCACGCTCTTCACGCGTACGGCGGGCAAGCGGATCACGATTGATCGAGTCGGCCACGAACTCAACGCGCGAACGATAGAGCTCGTTGCCGTTGCCCTCACGGACCTGCTTCATCACCGAACGGATCACTTCACCGGTCTCGACGTTGATCACGAAGAAGACGGTGTTGTTCAGAGCGTAATGGTCATCGTTGACCGTGTCCATGTTGCCAATGTAGTTGGCATTGGCCTCGAGGAAGAGCGGGTAGCCGATCGGATGGTTGCCAACGAACTCACGCTGGAGCTTGTTGATGTTGCTGTCGATCTCCGCATCGAACGGATCACGAGTCAGACGACGAACCACCTTGCCCTGATACACGCCGCTCGAATAGACACGGAGGCGCTTCGGGATACCAACCGAGAAATCCTCGATCGGTGCCATACGACGGTTGGAGTAATCAACCGACTTGATATCGACGCCCTTATCGAAGATGTCGTATACACGACCTTCCATGAGGAGCGTGTCCGGGATCGTGTAGATCGGCACGGACGTGTAGACGTAGTAGTTGTTACCATCGCCCGGGCGACGCATGGACTCGAACGGTCCCTGCTCGTTCACGTTCGCCGCGTTCTTCAGCGGGAGCGTGCAGCCGTACCCATCCACGTAGAAGGTGCTCTGCACCGTTCCGCTCGGAAGGATCGTCGTCACCGGAGCCTCGGTGCGGCCCCAGTAGTTGCCACGCAGCGTGTCGGCACCGCTCTGGCCGAAGCCAACCGATCCTGCAGGTGCATCCGGTGCACGCACCAGGAAGCGACCCTCGTTGTCATAGATCGAGTTCGCGTTCACATGGTAGGACGTTGTCGGCAACGGACCTTCCACATCGGCGAAGAAGAGCGCTCCGGCAGTGCTGTCAGCAGCCGGCGACGTGCGATAGTTGTCGATCGAGTCCACAGTGCGGCCAACCGTGGAGGTGGCAACGTTGCGGGCGATGAGCGACTTGTTGAACAGAACGCGAAGCTCGTAGTTGGCCGAGTAGACGGCCGAACCGGACCATGCGCTGTCCTGCTCGATACGAACGCGATGGCAGATCACCGAGTCAACACGCGGCGTACCCGGGTTCGGGCCCGGCGGCTGACGATCGTTGATGTAGAGTGCGCCACCGAGACCGGTGTAGTTACGGTTCGGATCCAGGAGCGTACCGCGCGACGACGACGGATTCGGGTTGAACGTCTGCGGGTTGGTCAGATCACGGACGGCCACGTTCTGGATGAAACGGGTCATCTGGCGCTGATCGGTCGGCTCGGGACCGTCATCGAATGCCACCGGAACTCCGGTCACGAAGTCATAGGCGACATCGCCTTCGGAGACGAAGTAGCGATTCACGCGAACCGGCGTAACGAGCGAAACTGCACCACCGTTACCCCCCTCGGTCGCGTTCCGGAAGAACTCAACCGAACGGAAGAAGTTGGTGTTGCCGTTGTACGAGAAGAGAGCACCACCACCCAGCACCTCCGTCGAGAGGAGGAGGATCGGCATGTGATACTCGTCGAGTACGGTATAGACACCGTGCTCGTTCCCCGGACGAATCGGGCTCGCAACCGGATTGAAGAGCTTGATCTGACGAATGGCGTCAACGCGCGCCGAGTCACCAACGATGTTGTTGCTGAACAGAACGCGCTCAACGCGAGCAAGACTGTTCGTGGTGTTGGTGCGGTTGTCAATGCTGATAGCACCACCCGAAAGACCTGCGGCGTTGTTGTCGAACAGGATACGATGATCGATCAACGGGTTGCCCGGGGCATCCGTATGAACGCGGGTGAGATACTTCGCCTGAATGCGCGTGTTGCGCTGGGTGAAGATCGCACCACCGTCGTACTCGGCCTTGTTGCCGGTGAAGTAGACACTGTCACCGAGCAGGTTCGGCGAGAGGAACGGATCGGATGTCGGCAGAGCAACTGCAGCGACATAGATCGCACCACCCTGGCCCGACTTGTTGTTCCGCATCGCGACGTTGTCGTTGATCGTCAGTTCAGGCGAGGTCGTCGACATATAGATGCCGCCGCCCTGCGAGTACTTCGATGCGCCGATGTAGTCACGATCCGGAATGTTCGGAACCGCCGTGAAGTTGTCGTTGAAGCGCGACAGCTCGAAGACCATCGAGCTGGAATCACCAATGAAGAAGGCACCACCCTTGGCGCCGCTGGTACGGATAGTGGTCGGGACGTTGTTGATGTTGAACGTCACCGCATTCGTATCCTGGTAGTTGACTGCGTAGTTACGCTCGCAGACGATCGTGTCGGTCGGGTCGGTGCCGAGGCCGAGGTTGCGCAGAGCGCTGCCGCCGCCGAAGAACACCTGTACGAAACGACGACCGCTCACGTACACCGCACCACCGTACGCTTCGTTCTTCGCAACGGTATTGGTGGAGGTAGCCGTAACCGGGTAGATCGGCGCAACAACCTTTTCGTTGTCGCGATAGCTCTGAACGTCGTTGATCACCGCGCCCACAACCACGCGATTATCGCGGAAGTAGAGGCGGCGAACGCGGCCCTTGTTGACGGCGATACGGCCGTCGTCATAGGCCTGACGATACTGCGAGCTGGGCCCGAGCGGCGGAGTGGCGGTAAACGCCGGGAAGTTGCCGAACGGCGTAACCACTGCTCCTCCGTAGAGATCGTAGGATTCGGGGTCGACCGCCGGATAGGCAGTTGAGGCCACCGGAACGCCTGGAGCAGGTTGATAGAACTGTCCGGTAGCGTCGAACGGAGCCTGGAGGAACTGAACTGCACCGCCGTGATAACGGGCGAAGTTGCTGTCGAAGCGGCAATCGAGGATCCAGGTCTTCGAGGAGAAGACCGTCATGGCGCCACCGCCACCGCTCGAAAGGATCTGCATCTTCCGGTTCATGTCGAAGCCGGCAAGGATCTGCGTACCGCTGTAACCCGCCAGCGCGCTCGGCTGGTAGTACTGCGTGCTCTGCACCACCTGGGTATCCTTGCGGAAGTTCACGAACTGGCAGTTCCGGAAGATTGCCGTGTCGGCACCCGGAAGCACCACGATGTGGCCCCATTCAGTGGAGAACTGGTTTACCGGCCGACCGCGGAAGACGATCGGGTTACGAACCACGTCGCGTGCGTACGGAACGTTCTTCTTGTTGTTGTCCGTAGCGCAGTTGTCGCGCTGGTTCGCGTAGTAGAATTCGATGTACGGGACGTAGAAGGTCCAGTTCGGACCTGGAGCCGTGATCTCCGGCTTGCCGCCTACGGTAACGTGTGCCCGCATGTAGTTCAGATCGCAATAGCGATCCGCATACGAATTCACATCCGTCGTATTACGGTCCCAGATAGCCTGAAGCTCACCGTCGGCGATAATCTTACCACCGACTGAGTCGATCAGACGTCCGTTCGGAAGAAACTCGACCGTCGTTCCCGGCTCGATCATGAGCTGGCCGGCAACGACGTAGTTTCCGGAGATCTGATACAGCGTGTCCTTGATGAAGACCCGGTGTACTCCCTGTGCAAGGCGACCGCTTACGATGCGGATCGGTTTGGCAACCTGAGCCGTAGCCAGATCACCAACAACGATAAACGCCATTACCAGGAGTAACGCCCTTAGCAAACGTTGCATAGTTCCTCCTGCATTGAGAGAATCAATGAGTAACCGATGTATTCTGTTCTGCGATTTTTCTCTGTTCGAAGCGCTGGAATCGCATCGCGGCGACTCGCAGGGAGTCTCAAGCATCATGAGCGTCTTAAGATTGTTCACGTATCCTTGATTCAGCGTTAGTCCGATTCCAGGCGGGGGATCCGCCCTAACAGCGAAGCGACTCACGAGCCATGCCGTGAATCGCTCTGTTCTTTGTTACAGCTCGACGTTGTGCCGAGCCAAAGCCAACCTGGCCTGCGCATTGGCCGGAGATTGTGGAAACTGCGTAGCGACCTTGCGATAGTTCTCCGTCGCCGCATCGTTCTTGCCGGCGCGCTCGTAGTTGCGAGCGGCACCCAGCAGATACTGAGGCGTGTTCAGCTCGACATGGTCGTGCGAAGCAGCCTCCTCGAACTCCTTTGCGGCGGCCTCGAACTTCCCGGCAGCCTCATTCACCTCGGCGAGCCCGGCGTGAGCGGGAGCAACCACCAGGTCATCATCAGCACGTGCGGCCGTCTCGAACGGCTCGGCAGCCTTCGCCGGCTGGCCCATTGCCATATAGGAGTTCCCCAGAAGAAGTGCGGCAACCTTCCCTGCGGAAGTGGAGCCCCACTCTTCAACGATCGATTGCAACCCGCGAATCTTCTGGCCATTGATGGTCTTGGTGGCGTCGCCACGGACTGCGGACTCATATTCTCCACGATCGTAGTACGGGCGAACGGCGCTGAGTGCGGCAGCTGCCTCCTCATTCGCCTGAGCTCCCTGAGAACGGAAGTATACGACTCCACCAACAATAAGAAGGACGACCACAACGGCGATCACGATCTGACGAAGGTTGTCCGTCAGAAAGTTCCCACCACGTTCGCCGTCCAGCGTATCGATCGTATCAGTGTTCGACTGCCGAGTAGCCATTCCTGATTGTAGCAAGTAGCAAGAGTGCTGTGTATTGATTCGGAGAGTTTTTTCAGGGAGCAGAGATCATGAAGATCGGCTTCATATCCCTTGGACCGAAGAGATACAGGAGCATTTGGTTGGCATTGCGCGCCCGGAGGGACTCGAACCCCCAACCCTCAGAACCGGAATCTGATGCTCTATCCATTGAGCCACGGGCGCAATATATTCAAGTAGCACTTGAAGTCAATAGACTTGTCTTCTTTTGCCACTTTATTTTCCTGCCACATACCGGGAGAAGAACGCTTGCCGCCCCCTGTAGGAGGGCCCAAATATATCCTTACCTCACCGATCTTGCAATCATCACATTCACCCACCGCGGCTTCATCGATCCATTATCCCTGTCAAAGAACCGTTGATGAATCGCTCCCGTCCGTTCGTAAAGGGGGAAACGATCCGGGGTGATTCAAAGCAATTGGGGTGCCACGTTTCGAATGGGCCAAATCCGTCCTTTTTTATGGAATTCGCTGTCTGGAGGTGATTCACCTGCACGCACCGTGACGATTCGTCACGCCCTGCATTCACATTCTGATTCATTCCTCCCAGTGCAAATGAGGCGCCCCTTTCCCTTGTTAGAGGAAGGGGCGCAATTCGAAACACCCTCTGGCCCTGTCGCCTCGAGCGTAAATCGCCTGCCCGGATCAGTTTCTCTTCGCAGCGATCGGGCCCCGTGTCCCGGAATATCCGGTGAGCTCGCCGTCGATCGAGCCGATCACCACCTTCGTGCTCACCTTCACCGGGATCTTCCGGTCATCGTCGGTCAGATAGACCACGATGCGCCCCTCGTTCTTGAACAGCCCCCCTTCCACCACGAGCGGCTCCACCACGATACAATCGAATGTGCCGGCGTCCACCTCGACCTGCTCCCTCCCGAGGATCCGGATACGAAGATCGTAGGTGTTCTTCCCGTAGAAGTTCTTGAGCGTGAAACTCTGCCCCTTCTTCAGGCTGTGGAGATCGAGTGCGCGAGTATAGTAGAAGGCGCTCAGAATATCGTGCACGAACGCAGGAATCTTGAAGCTCCCTTCGGTGGTCTTGGCAACGTTCGCACGCTGATCGACGATCGCCGAGAAGTCCCGCGAATAGTTTCCTTCACGTACGCTCTGCTCGAAGCGCCACGGGAAGATCCCGTCGATGTCGATATAGGTCTGATAGCGATCGCGAACCTTGAAGACCTTGTCGAACGCGGACGTCGTGCGCACATCGAATCGAACATCATAGCAATTGCGCCCGCTTACCGCTACCGGCGCCGAGCCGATCTGCATGACCGCCGTCCCGGCCGTGATGAACTTGTAGCCGACATCGAACTGTAGCTTTTCGTCGAAGCCATAGGCCGTATTCGGTACATATCTGAGAGCGCCGTCAGCATAGGCCTCCAGAGCCGGCGTCGATTCCGGCCCGGCCGACATCAGCGCCACAACCACGACACCTGTTGCCAGAGCCGAGACTGCGTACCCCGCACGCCGAAGCAACGTTCCCTTCAGATTCATCTTCATACTATACCTGTTGATCCGTTATCTGAACCTTGATTGCGATTCGAGCAGTTTGTCGTCCCGACAGGGGGAAGGTTTGACGGCCTCGGCAGAATTCGATGAATTTCAACGAAACGGGCGTCACGAGATGTAGTCGGTGGTGCCGGCGTCCTTGCCGATCAGCATTCCGCGGCAGGCTTCGATCACGCGCTCCGGGGCTATCCGCTTGACGCAGTTCTCCGGCTGGTGCTTCTTTCCGCACTCCGGGCAAAACGGCTCATCGGGATGGGGGACCAGCGTGGTCACATGATCGCCCAGCGGCTTCCAACGTGCCGGCCAGACCGGCGGCAGTCCCGGATACAGCCCGACAACCGGAGTGTTCACCAATGCGGCCAGGTGCGCCGGGCCGCTGGAACTGCCAAGGAAACCGTTCGCCGCACGCAGAAGCTCGCTCAGGCCATCCAGCGAAAGGTTATCCAGCAGGACCACCCGTTCGCGCGCGACAATCCCGTTCGCAACGCTCCGAGCAAGCTCATCCTCCCCCGGACCAGCGGTTATCACGATCGAAAGGCCGGAGTGTTCAGCCAGCAATGTGTTGGCCACGCGCGCGTACTGATCCGGTGGATAGAGCGCCGCGGAACCCCGGCTGCCCGGATGCAGCACCATGAATTCACCCACATGCCCGGCATCCGCAAGACGCTGCTGATACTCGGACATGCCCGGAGAGGAAATCGGCAGCTTCGGCATCGTTACCGTCAACTCGCCGTTCAATATCGGCGAGAGCAGATTCACGCCGTACTGGGCCTCGTGCTTGGCACCGGTGCGCCTGTGTTCGTACACCCAGCGCGTGAACAACCCGGAGTACCATCGATACCCCGTCCCCACGCGCACATCCACGCGGGCGATCACGGCCTCGAGAGCCAGGCGGAAGTCCGGCTTGGCGAAGATGATGGCGTTGGGCTTGTAGGCCTTCAGCACGTGCAGGCCGCTCCGCACTTCCGTTATCGTCAGCACCTCGTCCACCTCGGCGATCCGACGAACGATCGGCGCGGTATACGGCGTCACCAGGAACGCAACCTGGGCGCCGGGAAGCCGCTGCTTCAATGCAACGGCAATGGGCAGCGTTACGATCACATCCCCAAGGCCGTCTGTGCGGGCCACAAGGATGCGCCTGAGCTGGTCGGTGGGTGTCAGAACTGGCATAGTGGATGAAAATATAGAACTCGTCCACGAGAATCCATCCCCCTATTGCCAGCAATCACACATGGACGTTTCTCTTCTCCCTATCTTCGCGGCTACCATGAGCACTCCGCAGAGCAGATCAACCCTTCGTGTGGCGCTGATCGGGTACGGCCGCATGGGTCGCGAGATAGCAGGCCTTGCACCGGATCACGACGTTTCGATCGCGGCGCGCTTCGATGCCGACACGCCCCTTGGAGCCGAGCCCGAAGCGGACTTCGACGTTGCCATCGAATTCACCCGCCCGGACGCGGCCCCCGCAAATATCAGGCGCATGCTGGAATGGGAGCGTCCGATTGTCGTGGGAACCACCGGCTGGCTTGGAGAACTCGGGAGCGTTCGCGCAGATGTTGCACGTCACGGCGGGCGCCTGCTGTACGGCAGCAACTTCTCGATCGGGGTCAACATATTCCTCTCGCTGATTCACACCGCAGGTGCGTTGTTCAACGAGTATGCGATGTACGACGCGGCCGTTCACGAGATCCACCATACCCGCAAGGCGGACTCGCCGAGCGGCACCGCGATATCGATTGCCGAGGTACTCCTGGCAACGCTCGAGCGTAAATCCAGAATGCTGGCGGAGCCGGCTCACGGCCCGATCGATCCGCACGATCTGCATGTCAGCAGCCAGCGCGTCGGCACCACCGTGGGGACTCATACCGTGACGTTCGACTCGGAGGCGGATACCGTGGAGCTGATACATCGCGCAAAGAACCGGACCGGCTTTGCACTCGGGGCCCTGCTCGCCGCCCGCTGGCTGGTTGCGCAGCCGGCCGGGCTCTACCGGTTCGAAGACATTTTTGAACGACCGGCACAGAGCGTGCGATGACTCGCGTTCGGCATCGTTCCGGAAACTCCTCTGGCAATTCATACAGAACATCAACATGTCCACGCCTCTCTTTCGCGGCACCGGCACCGCGCTCTCAACGCCGTTCAATGCCGACGGCTCCATCGACTTCGGTTCGTTCGGCAGGCTGATCGACATGCAGCTCGCCAACGGCGTGGAGGCACTGATTCCTTGCGGGTCCACCGGCGAGAGCGCCACGATGACGCACGATGAGAAGCTGGAGGTGATCCGCTTCACCATCGAGCGCGTGCGCGCGCACGATGGCCGGCGTCCCGTTGTTGTGGCCGGCACCGGATCGAACGTCACCGCAGCAACGATCGAGTTGACGCGGGAGGCCCGGGAGCTGGGCGCAGATGGCGTGCTGCTGGTATCGCCGTATTACAACAAGCCGTCGCAGCGTGGGATCATCGAGCACTTCAGTGCCATCGCAGCGGCCGTCCCCGATCTTCCCATCGTACTCTACAATGTGCCCGCTCGAACGGCCAGCAACATGACGGCCCGGACCACGATCGAGCTTGCGCGCCGCCATGCAAACATCGTCGCGATCAAGGAGGCTTCCGCGGACATGGACCAGTGCAGCGCCATCGTTCGCGATGCGCCGGAGCACTTCGTTCTGTACAGTGGCGAGGACAGCCTCACCCTTCCGCTCCTCGCTCTCGGGGCCCAGGGAGTTATCGCCGTGGTCAGCAACGAGGTGCCGGAAATGTTCGGCTCCCTGGTCCGCCTGGCGCTGGCCGGCAACTTCAGCGCTGCACGCGCACTGCACATGAAGTTGTTCGCTCTCATGAAGCTCAACTTCATCGAGACAAACCCCGTCCCGGTGAAGGAGGCGCTGCACATGATGGGACTGTTCCAGTCCGCCACGTTCCGCGCACCGCTGGTTCCGCTGGAGGAGGGGAACCGTGCACAGCTTCGCGCCGGGCTCGCCGAACTCGGATTGCTGTAGCTCCTGCCGCACCGAAGAGCACCCGGCGCGTCCTCCCCCACTTCTCTCCGGAAGGCGCACGGCGAAGGCGCACGGCGCAGATGGTTTCAAGGCTGTACAATCCCTGCATCCTTCAACTGTTCCCTTTGCACCGGATCGCGGTACCTGCCCGGACGCCCGCGGTGCCGGATGTTCGGAACATCAACATCACGCTATTCACGTGGACGCAACGGAATTCTGGTCGATATGCTCTACCAACGGTCTGGTGCTCTCGCACGAGCAGATGGATCAGTTCGAACGCTATGTGAGCGATCTGCTGTATTGGAATGAGCGGGTGAATCTGATTTCGCGACGCGATACGGATTCCATCTGGCTTCGCCATATCCTGCATTGCGTGGCGATTGCATTCACCGGCGAACTCCCGAAGTCGGGCCGCGTGCTCGATATCGGCACGGGAGGCGGGCTTCCGGGCATCCCGCTGAAGATCATCAATCCGAAGTTCGACATCACGCTGCTGGACTCGATCGCCAAGAAGGTCCAGACCGTGAGCATGCTTGCGGGCCATATCACGAAGCATGGCCTGCAGGCTGTGCGTGAGCGCGCGGAGGAATTACCGAATCACCCGAAGCTGCGCGGCCCGTACGATCTCATTGTCTCGCGCGCCACCGCACCGCTTGTCGATCTCATGAAGTGGGCCCGCCCGATTCTCCGTTACGACGGCAAGATCCTCACGCTCAAGGGAGGATCATTGGAGGAGGAGATCCGGCAGGCACAGAACAAGTTCCGCGACGCCGCAATCACGGTGATCGATCTGAAGGTTCGAGGTTGTGAGTGGTTCGAACAGGAGGAGAAGAAGCTTGTCCGCGTCGCATGGCCGCAGAGCGGAGCCGAAGATCAGCAGCCAGCGGATCGGCAGCACGAAGATCGGCAGCACGAAGATGAATAATGCGGCTGCGCGTCCGGGCCCGGCGCATCGATGAGCATTTGCCGCGCACTGGCGAAGGAGAAGGCACGCTTCCCCGGCGTCTCAACATCCGAAGCACGGAGAATGCAGAGCGTCAGGGGATCACCAGCATCGGCCCCGGACCCCGCCGGCTCGTCGTGCCGGCTGTGAACCCGCACGAACAATCGGATCGGTGCCGAGCATTGGCCCGGGTTGGGACGCACATGCATTGGTATGCCGGGAACGGCAATTGAAACCATCACATGTCTGCTGCATATGCAGAAGCACCATCACGGCCGGCGACCGTGAGATCGGGATATAGGAATGCCGGCATCACCGCCACGGGAAACCCGGTAATGCCGGCATTGCATCCGCGATCGAGAACTCCCGATGGCAGCGCCGACGTCTGGTACGCTGCCATCGGAAGAGACGTTAACCGTTCTCAGCCATTACGCTTGAGAGAGTCGAGCGGTCCACCATGATGGCCGAGGCTGTCATTCGGACCATGCGGGCCGCCACCGTTCGGGCCGCCACCGTTCGGGCCACCACCGTTCGGGCCGCCATGATGACCGCCGAGGCTATCGGGCGGACCACCATGATGACCACCCAGGCTGTCGGGCGGGCCGCCACGATGGCCACCCAGGCTGTCGGCCGGGCCACCACCGTTCGGGCCGCCGTGATGACCACCCAGGCTGTCGTTCGGACCGCCCTGATGACCACCCAGGCTGTCCTTCGGACCGCCGTGATTGCCGCCCAGGCTATCCTGCGGACCCCCATGATGGCCACCCAGGCTGTCCTTCGGACCGCCGTGATTGCCACCATTGTTCAGACTGTCCCTGCCACCACCGCCGGAGTTGCCACCCCCTCCTCCAAGAAGACCGGTTGGGTCCAGGAACCCGTTGCAACCGATCATGAAGAAGGTGAGTAGAAACGCCGCAATGATTGCCACGGGACGAAAGGCGTTGTTCATGTTGTCTTCCGTGGTTTGTTATAGGTTGAGTTTTTCTTGATAGCACGATCCTGCATCTACGTAGCACACCGCGGTTCCGAATCATCACACGGCTGGGAACGACTGCTGCTGACGCCGTGGGAACCGATGGCAACGAGGAAGCTGTGATTGCCTCCGTTGTGGTTCCCAGCCATACGGTTGTGCGATACACGGCATGCGGTAGAAGATGGCTCGTACAATGCTGACACGGGAAACTGAATTCGCATCACAGGAGCGACAACATTCGCACGATTCGATATGTGTGTCATGACAACGGGGAAGCGAATTTCTTCGCCTCCCCGTCGTGTGTTGCGGGCATGCGTCGGTCATGCCATCAGGAGCAATTCATTCGGTGAGCCTTCATCGGTCCGATGCTCACGGGCAACCGTTCACGAGCAGCCGCTCGTGGTGCCGCAGTCCTCGCAGACATGGCACGCGCCGTTCTGCTTCACGCGCATCGACCCGCAGTTACCGCACTGTTCGCCGGTATACCCCTGAGCCTTGGCGGTCATCACCTTCTTCTGGTTCTCGCCCAGCGGGCGCACAGGAGGCGCAACCGTGGTGTCCACCGCACGCGACTGTTTGGTGTAGAGTTCCTGCCCGGGGGAGAGCTTCAGCTTTCCGTTGCCGTTGACATGCGACTCGCCGCCGTTGCGGGCTTCGCCGGCGCCGTTACGCGACTCCATCGTGTTCGATTCATCAACGGCCTTCACATGGATGAAGTCCTCGCGCCCAAGGTACTCGTAGCCGATTGCGCGGAACACGTAGTCGATGATGGACGTTGCGTTTTTGATCGCTTCGTGCCCGAACACCGGTCCGGCCGGCTCGAAGCGGGTGAAGGTAAACGTGTCCACCATCTTCTCCAGCGGCATACCGTACTGCAGCGCCTTGGAGGCAAGCACGGCGAAGCAGTTCATCAGCCCCTTGAAGCTCGCCCCCTCCTTGTACATGTCGATGAAGATCTCACCCAGCGTTCCATCCTCGTACTCTCCCGTGCGCAGGAACACCTTGTGGCCGCCAACGGTAGCCTCGCGAACGAAGCCGTGACGGCGCTTGGGCAGACGGCGGCGCTCCGCGCGGTGATAGACCTTCTCCACAATGCGCTCGTGCACCTGCGCGGGGCCGATGTTCTCGTTCCAATCATCCTCGTCCCCCACCAGATCGCTGATGCGAACCTCCTCCACCAGATCCGTGCCGCTGGTGGAGTTGAGCGGCTGCGACAGCTTGGATCCGTCGCGGTAGAGTGCGATCGCCTTCAGCATCAGGTTCCAGGACTCCGTGTACACACGGGCCACTTCACCGACCGTGGCATGGCCCGGCATGTTGATCGTCTTGGAAATGGCGCCGGAGATGAACGGCTGCGCGGCGGCCATCATCCGCACATGCCCCATGTAGTCGATGTAGCGCTGACCGTACTTGCCGCACTTGTTCGCGCAGTCGAACACGGGGAGATGTTCCTCATTCAGGCCAGGCGCCCCCTCGATCGTCATCGTGCCGCAGACATACCGGTTCGCCTCCTCGATCTGCTGCGCGGTGAATCCGAATGCGGTAAGGAGATCGAACATCGGATCGTTCATCTGCTCCTCGGTAATCCCGAGACCACGCAGGAACTCCTCCCCCAGCGTCCACTTGTTGAACGCGAACTTGATATCGAACACGCCATCCAGCTGCGCCTCGATCGCATCGATCTTCTCCTGCGTGAAGCCGCACTCCTTCAGGCTGGCACTGTTGATCACCGGGCATCCAACCAGCGTGCCATGCCCCTTGATGTAGCGCTCGATCTCGATGATCTCCGCATCGGAGTACCCCAGCGCATGAAGAGCCTTCGGCACGGACTGGTTCACGATCTTGAAGTATCCGCCTCCGGCGAGCTTCTTGAACTTCACGATGGCGAAGTCCGGTTCGATGCCGGTGGTATCGCAATCCATGACCAGGCCAATCGTGCCGGTTGGCGCAAGCACGGTTACCTGCGCATTGCGATAGCCGTACTTCGTACCCAGCTCCAGCGCACGGTCCCAGCATTCGCGCGCCGCCGCGGAAATGTTCTCGGGGCAGATCTCGTGCTCGATTCCCACCGGAGTGATCGTCAGCCCCTCGTACTCACTGGAAGGCGCGTTGTAGGCCGCACGCCGGTGGTTCGCAATCACGCGCAGCATGCTCTTGGCGTTCCGGTCGTAGGCGGGAAACGGATCCAGCTCCGCGGCCAGCTCCGCAGATGTTGCATAGGCCTCACCGGTCATGATGGCGGTTATCGCGGCAGCCCAGGTACGCCCCTCATCGGAATCGTACGGGATGCCGGCCATCATGAGCACGGTCCCCAGGTTGGCGTATCCCAGGCCGAGCGTGCGGAAGTCGTAGCTCTTCTGCGCAATCAACTGCGACGGGAACTGCGCCATCAGCACGGAGATCTCCAGCACCACCGTCCAGATATGGCATGCATGCCTGAAGGCCTCGGTGTCGAACGTACGCGTCTCGGCATCGTAGAAATGCGCCAGGTTGATGCTTGCCAGATTGCATGCCGTGTCATCGAGGAACATGTATTCCGAGCAGGGATTGCTGGCGTTGATCTCACCGTCGGCCGGGCAGGTATGCCACTCGTTGATCGTGGTATGGAACTGGAGCCCGGGATCGGCGCTCCCCCATGCGGCCATGTTGATCTTGTCCCAGAGGTAGCGCGCACGCATTGTACGAGCCACCGTGCCGTCGGTACGGCGAACCAGATCCCACTTCCCATCGTTCTCGACCGCATGCATGAAGTCGTTGGTGACGCGAACCGTGTTGTTCGAGTTCTGCCCCGATACCGTCACGTAGGCATCCCCCTCGTAGTGCGTATCGTAGGTATCGAAATCGAACTCATCGTATCCCTGCTCCACCAGTGCCAGCGCACGAACGATATAGTTCATCGGCACGCCGCGATTCAACGCGCGCTGCACAAGCGAGTGCAGGGTTGTTCCCGGCTGCGTATAGTCCGGCCCCTCGGAGGCCGCAACGTGCATGATCTCGTTGAGGAAGAGGTTGCAGACCTTGGAGCCGGCAACAAGAGCGGCAACCTTCTGCTCCTCGATCACCTTCCAATCGATGAAGGTCTCGATGTCCGGATGATCGGCGTTGAGGATCACCATCTTGGCGGCGCGGCGCGTGGTGCCGCCGGACTTGACGGCGCCGGCAGCGCGATCGGCCACTTTGAGGAACGACATCAGACCGGAGGATACACCGCCACCGGAGAGAGGCTCGCCGCCCGCTCTCAGCGCGGAGAAATTGGAGCCGGTGCCGCTCCCGTACTTGAAGATGCGCGCCTCCCTCGTCACCAGATCGAAGATGCCTCCCTCGTTCACCAGATCGTCATTGACCGACTGGATGAAGCATGCATGAGGCTGGGGATGCGTATAGGCATCGGTGGAGCGATGAAGCTTGCCGGTTACCGGATCAACGTAGTAGTGCCCCTGCGCAGGGCCGGTAATGTTGTAGGCAAAGGCCAGGCCGGTATTGAACCACTGCGGCGAGTTGGGAGCGGCCATCTGCTTCAGGAGCATGAATGCGTTCTCATCGTAGAACGCCGCAGCGTCCTCGTCGCTGTCGAAGTAGCCGTGATCCTTTCCCCACTGAGCCCAGCATCCGGCGAGACGATGAACAACCTGGCGCACGCTCGTCTCCGGACCGAGCACCGGCCTGCCGTTCTCGTCCGTTACCGGCTCCCCCTTCTCATCGAACCGGGGAACGCCCGCCTTGCGGAAGTACTTCTGTGCAAGAATGTCTGTGGCCACCTGCGACCACGCCGCAGGAACTTCGATGTTGCGCATCTCGAAGACAACCGATCCATCGGGGTTCCGGAGAACGGAGGAACGGTACGTGTAGTCGAACATGTCATACACGTTCTGGCCTGTCTTCGTAAAGCGGCGGTTGATCTTCATGGAGCGGTTCTCCTAACAGAATTGCGTGCTGCCTCCCTGCGGCAACCAGTGGCCGGCGCAGGCTCGGCATGCATGAGAGGGCTGTTGTGCTAGTCCGGCAGACGATCGCACAGAGGACGAGGGAACCGGGGACCGCATCGAGAAGAGCTCAGTGCCAGGTGCATCGAGCACTTCTCGTTACGCTCGCGGAGTGTCTCAATCCGGCGTTCGTATTCCGGCTGGGTTGGCTGACTTATTATGAGGGCTCTATCGTTTTTGCCGCTGACCTCATTCATCACTGGAGCCGGATCCCTGCCTGCACTGCATAGACGACGCGCGCTCCGTGAGCGTGTGTGCACATCGATGTGCCATAACAGCAATACGGTTGTTCCGGGACGACAATTTGCGGCAAGCGGACGCCGAATTGATCATTCAGCGTCGAGGAGTTAGCGGGCGAATATACCCGCTTTGCCCGGCGAATGGGAATCAAGATTTCATGAGGAATAACGGCTATATCGTATCGCGCGATTCCTCCGTTTTTCCCCGACTCCGCCTTGTCGGAGAAGAGGTCGGTTTCGCAAAGTGAATACTTGACTAGTCAACCATTCGGTGCTATCTTTGCCCGCATGAAAAGCAGAGCCAGCGCCGTACAGCAGGAAATCAAGCAGTCGCGTCCGTTTGCCAACCGGGAGCAGGAGGCGATTGTGGCATTGCTGCGCACCACCGACGTTCTACGCCGCCACCTCTCGAGCGTGGTTGATCCCCACGGCATCACGCTTCAGCAGTACAACGTGCTGCGCATCCTCAGAGGAGCTGGCGGCGCGCTTCCAACGATGGAAATCGGCGAGCGAATGATCGAGGAGGCGCCGGGCGTTACCCGCATGCTGGACCGGCTCGAGAAAAAGAATCTCGTGAAACGGACGCGCCAGAGCACGGACCGGCGGCAGGTACAGTGCGCCATTACCAAGGAGGGCCTGCGCCTGGTGGAGGCACTCGACGCCCCGGTGAACGATGCCGATCTGGCAGCGCTTGCCGGACTGAGCCCGGAGCAGCTCGACGGGTTCATTCGCTCCCTCGACGCGGTTCGCGCCGCCTGCGCCGCGTAAGCACCCGGCATCGGAGCGGAGAGAGACGCTTATCCAAATACTTGATTAATCAACATACGACCAGACAAACAGATCCCGCTCCCATGGGAGCATCGATCAACACGAGGTGACTCATGAACGACACATCGGCACGTGGAACCAGGCTGTTCAACACACAGGATGACGTCATCCTGCTTATCCTCCGGCTGGCCATCGGCATCGTTATCCTTCCGCACGGAGCCCAGAAACTCCTCGGCGCGTTTGGAGGCTACGGCCCCGACGGCACACTGGCCTACTTCGCATCGCTCGGCATCCCCACGCTCCTCGGATGGCTTGCGATCATCGCGGAATTCTTCGGAGGTCTGGCGCTGATCGGCGGCTTCCTGGGGCGCATCGCGGCGTTCGGCACTGCGTGCGTAATGGTGGTAGCGGTGATGACAACGCATATCAACGTGGGCTTCTTCATGAACTGGGGCGGCCAGCTCAAGGGAGAAGGCTTCGAGTATCACATCCTCTTCGTTGCGATCGCCCTTGTCATCATGATCAGAGGAAGCGGCGCGGCATCGCTCGACGGGTTGATCGCACAGCGGATCGAACGTACTGGCCGCCGCATCGCGGCCACACGTACGACATGATGTGACGGAGCCAGCCGGCGGAGCCGCCTCCATGCAAATGCGCCCCCGCCGGCAAACTCCCGCCGTGCACCATCACACCGTGTGCCATCGCACCGTGCGCCATCACCCCCACGCGCCATCGTGCCGGAACCACCCCCGGCGGATCCTCCTTCCACCATGCCGGCATTCTCGACCCGCCCACCACTCCCCGCACATAGCCCGGACCACCGGCGTTCGGCAAATCCCTATCTTTGCTCTCTTCAGTACGATACATTCCGCACGGCTATTCAACATCCCCGTTTCAATAGATCACATGGCGAAGAACAAGACAGCGAACCCCGAAAAGGAGTTGAACAACACGATCGCTTCGGCGGAGACCGGCGGTGTGGACTGGCGGCGCGTTGCACGGCTGATGCTGGTATCGCGCGCGCTGGACCGGACCGAAGAGCAACGTCTGGTGCCGGGCGGTTTCGTCACCTATCAGTTCTCTTCACGCGGCCACGACCTGGCGCAGATCCTTCTCGGCCTCGCCATGCAGCATCCGCACGATGCCGCAGGGCTCTACTATCGTTCGCGTCCGTTCGTGCTTACGCAGGGGCTTACGCCGGAGGAGGCGCTTCGCAGCACCATGGGACGTTCCGGCGGCGTCTCCGAGGGGCGCGACATCGGCGTCGTACACAACCTCCCCTCGCGCGGCGGCGCCACGGTACTTCCAACCAGCGGCGACGTTGGAGCCCAGTACACACCCGCGTCCGGATGGGCACAGGCCATCCGCTACCGGGCGGAAGTACTCCGGCAGAACGATTGGAACGGCGCAATTGCCGCAGCGCTCGGCGGCGACGGATCGTGTGCAACGAACGGCTTCTGGGCCGCGCTGAACATCGTCACAACGGGGAAGCTCCCCTTTCTCTTCTTCATCGAGGACAACGGATACGGCATCTCCGTGCCGAGCAGATTTCAAACTCCCGGCGCGAGCATTGCGGAGAACCTGGCATCGTTCAAGAACCTTCATATCGCGAGCGGCACCGGCACCGATCCGCTTACCACCTCCGCTCTCATCGGCGATGCCGTTGCGCGCGTTCGTTCCGGTGAGGGACCGGTGCTGCTGCATCTCAATGTGCCGCGGTTGAGCGGCCATTCGTTCGTGGACACGCAGGCCTACAAGCCGGCCGACCTCCTGGAGCGTGAACGCGCCGACGATCCGCTGCCGAAGGTGCGCGACTTCATGATCTCGCAGGAGATCCTCACCGCGGAGGAGTGGGCCGCTCTCGAGGCGGAAGCAAACGCCGAGGTGGAGGCAGCCGCGGAGCGGGCGCTGGCGGCCCCGCACCCGGATCCGGGTCATGCCCGCGACAATGTCTTCTACGAGGCGGGGAGCCCGCAGCGCGTTGGCGGCATGATGCCGGAGATCGGCGAGGAGGCAGTTGCCGCAACGCTCCGGGGATCGCATGAACCGAACCAGAGCGGCCCGCGCATGAATCTGGTGGATGCCGTACGGCAGACCTTGAACGAGGAGCTCGCACGCAACAACCGCATGCTCGTCTTCGGCGAGGATGTGGGCCTGAAGGGAGGGGTGCATGGCGCAACCATCGACATGCAGAGCCGCTTCGGCGAGGCACGCGTGTTCGATACGTCGCTCAGCGAAGAGGGGATCATCGGACGCTCCGTTGGAATGGCGATGGCCGGCCTGGTGCCGGTGCCGGAGATCCAGTTCCGCAAGTATGCCGATCCCGCGCACGAACAGATCAACGACTGCGGCACCATGCGCTGGCGCACTGCAGGAACGTTCGCCGCGCCGATGGTGGTGCGCATCCCGGTGGGATTCGGCAAGAAGACCGGTGACCCGTGGCACTCGGTCTCCGGCGAGGCCATCTATGCGCACCTCATCGGCTGGCGCATCGCCTATCCCTCGAATGCCGCCGATGCCGTGGGCCTGCTGCGCACGGCACTGCGCGGCAACGATCCAACGTTCTTCTTCGAACATCGCGGCCTCCTCGATACCAAGGAGGGACGGCGCCCCTATCCCGGCGGGGACTTCATGATTCCCTTCGGCGTTGCGAATGTGGTGAAGGAGGGAACCGACGTCACGATCGTGACATGGGGGGAGACCGTACACCGTGCGCTCGAGGCCGCTTCGATGACCAGCGCAAGCGTGGAGGTGCTGGACCTGCGCACGGTTGTGCCGTGGGATCGCGAGGCCGTGCTCCGCTCCGTTCGCAAGACCAATCGCTGCATCGTGGTGCACGAGGACAACTGGACGTGCGGCTTCGGTGCGGAGATCACGGCAACGATCACGCAGGATGCGTTTGCCTGGCTCGATGCCCCAATCGAACGGCTCGCCACGGCGGATTGCCCGATCCCGTACAACCCCGGGCTGATGGAGTCCGTTGTCCCCACTCCCGGAAGCATTGCGGCGAGCATCGAGAAGACGATGCGCTTCTAGCACATCGCTCCGCTGGCGCGGGCGTTGCCCGGCTGTGATGCCCGCCTGCTCCCATCGTATCGCGATCACGGCCCGCCTGCTTCCAATGCGCGCGGGCCGCGTTCGTTGTCGGGCAGGAACCGAGAAGCACGTTTCATCTCAATGGCATCGTCGTCGTTCGTCCATACACGAATCGGTGGTATCATGCCGCGCCTTCCGAATACCGGCACGGCCGAACAGAACAATTGGAACCAACCATGCAGCGACTTCTCCCAACCGCACTTGTCCTGCTCCTTGCCAGCCTCGCATGTGCGCACGCACAGGGCACGATCGCTGCCGAAGGCTCCGTGACGGACGCGGCAACCGGCTCCCCGATCGGCGGCGCGGTGGTCCGCCTGCAACAGCGCAACGCGCGCACCTACACGTCCGGCTCCGGACGGTTCCGCATCCCGCTGGCCGCCGGCCTCCAGCAGCTCACGGTCTCATCGATCGGCTACACCGACACCACGATCTCCGTCGACGCGGTGCAGGGAATGGCGCCGATCGCGGTGCGGCTGCACGCGTCGGCAATCAGGATGCAGGGCGTGGAAGTGAATGCCGGCCTCAGCGCCGATCAGATCATCCAGCGAACCATCGAACGTCGGGACGAAAACCGGCGCAGGGCGAAGACCGTACAGGGCCTGCTCTATTCGAAGATGGCGTTCGATATCGACGGCAATGCATTCGGGAAGATCAAGGACGAGGATCGCCACGCCATCCTCGAGACGTTCTCCCGCGCATACTACAGCGACAAGGGGCCGCGCCTGGTTGTCATTCAACGGCGCCAGACGCGCAACATTCCCGCGCAGAGCAACCTGCTGGCCATCGGCGACTTCGTCAGCTTCTACGATGACGACCTCCAGCTGCTGAACGTGAACGTGCCGTCGCCGTTGAATCCCTCCACCCTTTCACGCTATCGATTCACCCTGCTCGATCGCAAGCAGATCAACAACGACATCGTGTACGTGATCGGCGTGAAGGCCGCAACACGTCTGTTCCCCGCGTTCGAGGGAACGATGACGATCGTGGCACAGAACTACAACCTGATCGCGGTGGACCTGCGGCCGTCCGGAACAACCGCCATTCCCTTCGTGAGCGACCTGCGATTGGAGCAGAAGTTCGATCGTGTGAAGGATGATATCTGGCAGCCGACCTACCTGAACATCAGCGGCCGCGGCAGGGTGGAACTGGTGAAAGGGTTCGCGGAGGTTGGTGCATCCATCAACGCAACCAGCATCTTCACCGAGCTGCAGGTGAACGCACCGATTCCCGATTCGGTCTATGCGGACCGGCGCATCGTCACCGCGGCGCCGGCAGCGGACTCCGCGCGGCCGGAGTTCTGGGAGGGGAACGATCTGAGCGAGCTGACGCCGCAGGAGAAGGAGACCTATCACCTGATCGACAGCACCGTGGCCGCAACTCCGAACGACTTCGGCGAGCGCGAGGGCGGCGACGTTTCGTTCGACGGGCCCTCCATCGATTTCAACCGGGCCGGCAGCGTCACGCTCGGGCTCAACGCAAGCGCCTCCATCGGCCCGCTCGCCGCGAAGGCCACAGCGGCCTACAGCTTCGGGCTTCGGAGGCCGGTCGGTACCCTCACCGGAACGCTCCGTCTGCTGAGCGGCGACGGAATGCCAACCCTCCATCTCAGAGGATCGCTCTTCTCCGCGATCACCACGAACGCCTACGACCGAGGCTATCCTCGCATCATCAACACGATCGTGGCCGCTCTCTTCCATCGCGACTACTTCGACTACTACCGGAGCGACGGCTTCAGCGGCGGCCTGGATGCGGAGTCCGGCGGAATGCGGCTGGGGGCGGGCGTGGAGATGGCGCGGCACTTCACGCTGCCGGTTGCTACCAACCGTTCCATCTTCTCCAACGAGGCGTTCCGGACCAACCCTGCGGTTATCGACGGGAGCTATCGAACGGCAACGATAACGCTCGGGCTGGGGGAGCGGGAGGATGCGATCACGATCACGTCGAACCCCGCCTGGGAGTTCGGCTTCTCGGCGGCCGGCATCTATGGCGAACAGACGGAGACCGGAACGGCCTTCCGCCTGGCGCATGGTTCCTTCCGCATCGCCATTCCCACCATCCCAACCGGCTACACGCCGATGCTGCTCAACATCAACGTTGATGCAGGCAGCGGAAGCGCCAACCTCCCGGTCGAGTATCAGTTCCGCATGCCGACCTCCAACGGCCCCATCGGTGCGTTCTCCTCCTTCTACTCCGCACCGACGGGCGTGTACGGCGGCACGCGATATCTGGCTCTCGCCGGCGAGCAGACGCTTTCCGATATCATCTGGCGCGCACTGGATCTGCCGACGGTCGACGGGCGCGGCATCGAGTTCTCGGTATCGGGTGCGGCGGGGATCTTCGAGAATGCGAACCCGACCGGCTATTCATCGACACACGGAATCTGGTACACGGAACTCGGTGCGGGCATCGGCCACATCCCCACCTTCATCAGCAATGTGTTCTATCTCGAGCTGGAGGGACGCTGGGGCATCGGCCCGCTTGGGGCCGGCAACTTCGGCGCGGTGCTCAAGCTCTCGGGACCATTCTGAACGGCGCTGTATATTCGCCGCATGCCGGAGAAGCCGAACAAGACCGATGATGTGCTCTGGAAGATGCTCTCCAGTGAACTTGCACTTCCGGAGATCGAGGAGCTGCGCGCCTATCTCGATGGACACGGCGAGCATTACGACATGGGATACGGCCAGCTTTCCATCGAGCCGTACGATGCACGCGGCGGGCGGAGCGCGATCTTCAAGATCCGGCATGCCCGGTATGGTGAAACGCTTGTCAGCGCCAGCGCATTGAAGAGTGTGCTGCACGACCTGCGGCATCATCTGCTGCGTTGAACGGTCCACGTCCACACGGGAACAACATGTTTGCCCCGAAGAGATCCTGGAGCATTCGCTGATGATTATCGCCATTGCGGCGGACCACGCCGGCTACGCAATGAAGGGGCTGCTCTGCGCATGGCTGTCCGAGAGCGGGCACCGGCCGATCGACCTCGGCGCCTACAACGACGCCCCGAGCGACTATCCGGACATGGCCGCAGCCGTTGCCGAAGCCCTGCACGGCGGCCGCGCGGAGCGAGGCATTCTGCTCTGCGGCAGCGGCGTCGGCGCCTCCATCGCAGCGAACAAGATCCCGGGCATCCGCGCCGCGCTGGCACACGACGCGTTCAGCGCACGCCAGTGCGTGTACGACGACGATGCCAACGTGCTCTGCCTTGGCCCGCGCGTGATCGGATTGGAGATTGCGAAGGTGCTGGTGGATCTGTTCCTGGCTGCCCGGTTCTCCGGCCTGGAACGGCATGTACGCCGCCTGGAGAAGGTGCGGGCGCTCGAGCGGCGTTCCGGTAAAGGGTAGCGCACAACACGGCCGTAGCGGGCAACCACACAGGGCACATCCCGTTCGGCACGATGCGCGCACGGCTGCAGCGGCCGCCGGCATTCACTCCAGAAGTTCTGAATCAGAAGTTCTGAATCAGACCGAGCATGATCGTGTGCATGAACTGCGTGCGTCTGGTCTGGCGGATATCATGAATGACGTCCACCTTCCAGATCAGCCCGAGTGATTTCCAGAGCTTGAACTCCGTTGTATTGTTCCACGTGACGGTCCAGACGCTCAGGTCCTCGAACGTTCCGAACAGTGCAAGCCGCCCGGAGTAGCTGATTGTGGAATCGGAACGGAACATCGCCATCGCATTGAAGTCCACTCCGGACTCTTCCTTGTAGGTCTCCACCACTGTCGGCGTCTTCCAGTCATCGGTAAGCTGCGTGTTGAAGTGCGCGCGCGTGATGCGCCGGCCCAATCCCACCCGCATGTTCAGCATGCCGGAGGGCTGCGTGAGGGTGTAGTTGAATCCGGTGCCGTACTGCGCCGTCACCGGGTCCCACAGGCTTGCGCGGCGCACCAGAAGCTTGGTGAAATAGTCCACGGCAAAGGATTCCGTCACCGGCGTCTGCAGACTCCCGGCAATGTAGGGGTCAACCATCCACCCAAGCGGATAGAGCACCACCTCCTCGACGAAGAAGTTGTTGTCTCCCACACGCACCGCGTCGCCGGACGCACCATCACCGGACGTTCCGTTGTCCGAGTATGTTGCTCCGAGAGCGAACTGCAGACTGCTCCGCAGCTTCACGTACTCCGAGGTGCGCTGATCGTAGATCTGCGACGCGAAGCGGATGGCCAGATAGTTCTGATCGCCATATCCCCAGTTGCTGGAGAGCCCCTGCGAGAAGGCAACATTGATGGAGTAGGTGTTGGGATTGAACATCTGGACGGACTGCGGCGGCATCGATGGCGGCCCGCTCGGCATCATCGGGCCGCTCGGCATCGGAACGGATGTACCGGTGCTGATAAGCTGCGCGGTGGCACGGCTGCAGACGGCGGTGCCGCAGATCAGCAGAACCATGCAGAACCAATATGGCAGGCGGACCGGGATCATCAGACTCCAACGGGGCGGGCTGGAATGAGAACGTTGCGCGCGGTGCGCGGCCGTTGAGGCTTCGCCGTGAACGTGGCTCGTCTTCATTCCGTCTGAAGCACGAAGCAGGCCGAATGTAGGGAATGAAAGCAGAAGCATGCACCACCATCCTGCGGGGCTCATCTCGCAAAGGAACATTGGTTTTCTTCACGACGCCCGTCTGCACGGAACGCAACGCCGCCCCGTTATCGGCACCCTTGGTCGATAACGGTGCGGCGCGCCATTTCCTTGCGCCGTCCTGAAGAATGTAGAGGCTGCGGCCCGGCTCCGGGTGCCGCGGCATTGGGGCCATGCTTTCCATTCAGGCGTGCGGGCGGGCACGCTAGCAGGTACTCTCGCACCCGGTGCCGTCGGCGTTGCATCCGCCGGCAATGCCGTTCACGATACTGCAGAGCGTCATCTGTATCGTCGGGAACAGAGCATCCACCGGGCAGCAGACAAGGTACTCGCGAATGCAGGCGCTCGTCTCGTCACAGGCCTTGAAGTGGGTTTCAATGCCCTTGCCGTCGCGATGCACGCAGGCCGGAACGATCACGCGTGTGAGCGGTTGCCCAAGCACGCAGCTTGTCACGCAATTCAGGAGTCCCTTCTGCACCGTTTCCGCAACCGCGACCTGGCCGATCAGGTCGAAGATCTCCTTCGTGCTCATGTTGTCCCAGCCGTCGTCCTCTGTGAAGTAGGTGGAGTCCAGGTCCACGTAGATGTCCGTTCGAATGCCGACGCGGAAAACGCCAATGTGAATTCCCATTCCTGGATCATTCGATAGAACCGACTTCTGTTTCAAATTCGATGCTGAGGATCCACTGGAAACACCGATGGTAAATGTCCCCAGCGGTACTGCGTTCGGATCGTTCGGGTGAGTTGCCGATATGCTCTGCGACTGCGCGGCGGTAATCGCGAACAGCAGGCAGAACAGTGTAGTGGTAAGATGACATCGCATACGCTTCTCTCTCTGGATTCAAGTTGTTCTGGATTGGAGACAACGATCCACCGCGGTTGTCCGAAACAGGGATATGGCGGCGAATCGTGCCTGCTGGTTGAAGCGTGGTTCTGGACGCACGCCCTAGGGATGTATAGCGTTCCGACCGGCATGGATGCCGTCATAGACGGCGCGGGGCCCATGCAACGGCACCGTGGCAGGACGCAACGGCCCGCAGTACCACTCGTTCAAACCATATCCGCTGCCGGGACAGACTTCCGACACGCCGCAAGGGTGTCTGGGGTCAGGGAAGCCGACGCCGTACGTGCGGATATAACACGGCCATCAAACATACGCGCCCGGGGCGCCGGAGGAACAGTACATGTTTGTGTACCGTCTGCCTCGATGCCCCTTTCACTGCGAATGGCCGCACCTGCAATGCAACATTGCGTAGAGGTAACGCGCCGGTGTTCGAGGCTCACCAAGCCCTCCTCCGCGCAATCCTGCCGAACGGACAATCCCCTCCCCCATCCATTGCCGAACCGGTGCATCCGATGCCCGGATGAAGCATTGGCGGAACAACGCCCGGCACACCGGAGCGTGGCGCCCTTCCCGCATGCAACCTTCATCGGCCACCTCCCCTCCGAACGGCGCATTCACTGCACGCGCCAGAGGGGCACGAACGGCATAGCCTTCGGTGTGCGAAGGGCACACCCGTCAACGCCGCAGAGTGTATGGATGAGTCGTTGGGATGTACCGTCCGCGTTGCGGAGCCCGTGGTTGCCGCAAATGCACCCGGGCTCTACAGGCCGTCGTCCTCGCCCAGCCCCTCGATGCCGATGCGCGGCGTGAAGTACTTGGCGAAGAGTTCCGGAAGGCTTCCGGTCCGGGTCTTCCGGTAGATTCGTTTCGTATGCTTGCGAATGGTGTCGATCGAGAGCTCCATCCGGTCCGCCACCTGCTTGTAGGAGAGCCCCATCAGCATCAGGGTCAGGATGCGGATATCCTGCGTGCTGAGATTGGACTCGCGTGCAACCTGCATCAGGATCTCGGAGAAGACGCGATCGATCGGCTTCTCGTAATGATGCCGCGTGACGACGTCCGAGAGGGCGAAGATGATGAACGGCTCCAGTGCCTGCATAGCTTCCGCTGACCGCTCGGAGATCGGCGCCTTCACGCGTTCGCGGAAGAGGAGGATCGATCCGAGATAGGCTGTGCCATCGTAGTGATAGTCATAACACAATGGCGGATGGTATTCATCCAAGTTGTGCCCGATCGAACGGATCTCCTCGATAAATGCATGCGACGGCGCAGTACCACCAATAGCCATTGCCATCACTGCTGTCTCAGCAACCTTATTTGAACCCGTGCGCAACATCGAAACCGCAAGCGGTTGATGGCGTCCCGGATCGTTCAGATAGCAGTTCTCATTGATCTTCACCGCCACCCGGTCGACATCGCCAAGAAGCTTCCGGAGAGCATCGCGGAATCCGTTGATCCAATCGACGGTGTTGCCGGTCATCGGCAATGCGTTGAGGAATTCCACCACATGATCGGGGAGGAGCGGTGTGCCGGGTGATCCACCGGACAGGCCCGCATTCAGGCGCACGGCAGCGGGGCGCTCCGGGAGTTCGGCGATGTCGCCGTCGGCAGTCTTTCGTATGATTCGTGGCATAGAACTCTTTACCTCATGGACGGGACGCACCACGCCAATGGCGAGGCCCGCCACTGGTGTTAGTGGCGCATGCAAGTATCATGGCACACGCGCCGCAGACGCTGGTGCCCGCACGGTATTCAGGATGTGCAGGTGGGGAGAGCTATGCGCAACGGCCGGCACCGAGGGAACAACTGCCGATGGAACGGCAGACGTGTGAGAGTACTGTTCCGAAGCTGCCAGGGAAGTTTCGGCCGGGTGCCATGCGAAGCCGCAAGAGTCGTATGGCGCCAAACGCCGTCAATGTTACGAAGATCGGCTGCGCCAACCAAACTTTCCGGGTGTGAAGAGTTATCAATCCGTTGTGGCCCGGTCCGGCTTGCCGGCAGCGCGATCTGGACCTGCATCCCACCATAACGTTGCAGGCTCCCGAATAGTTTGCGGTGCGATCCGCCGCGGCGCCGGCAGCCGATTTCCCGTCTGTTTCGTCCTCCGCTCACTCCAAACCATCCGTACCGCCGTGCCCCGGAGACCCCGGACCCCTTCACTGCCCGCATGTCATCGACTGCCACCATGGGAACGGTGGTGGCCGGGTGCCGGGAGCCTCCAGGGATGAGCGTCGGGGCTCCCTCTCACTCGTCGCCGGTTGCGTGCCATCATAACACATCACGCCCCCTCCGTCGGCAGGTGCCGCATGAAGAGCTCGAAGATGCCGGCCGTACCGGTCTTCCGCCGGATGCTCTCCAGACGTTTCTTCACGGCATGCTGCGTGATATAGAGCCGGGTGGCAATTGCGGCACTTGTCAGGCCAATCGCCTTCAACGCGACCACATGCTTCTCACCTTCGCTGAGACCATAGTCGTTGAATATCCGGCGGAACATCCGTGACCCAAGGTGCTTTGCCGGTTGCGTCACCATGAAGCGTGCAACGAGACTCGAGCAGGCGTATACGATGAACGGGCGCAGCACCTCCAACGCGGCCTGGGTACCTGCTGTTATCGCGGGCCGATGCCGTTCTCTGAACAGGAGTATCGAGGCGAGATACCTTGCATTCCTGAACGCAAAGTCTGTCCCGATCGGAGGTCGATAGATGCCGAGGTCATGCCCGGCATGCTGAAGCCGCATGAGCAGACGCGCATGATGTTCTTGCTCGTCGCCGGGCCTTAGTGTGATCATGGTTCCAGTACCGCTGCCATGTACGGCATGATCCAGATACAAGTGGAACCATGCCTCCCCTCCAGAGATATCATCGAGCGGGCAATACGTATCCACTTGCATGGCAATCCGGTCCACATCCCCCAGCAGTTCCTGAAGCGCCGCGCGGAAGCCGAGGATCCACTCCACCGGATCGGGCGTCATCGGGATCGAGGCCAGGAAGCGGGCCACATGCGGAGGGATCAGTGGCTCCCGCGGTTCGGCATCCACCGCCGGCACGGCCGCGGCGCCGGGCTTCTGCTTCGCAGCCACGTGCGGAGCGGCGCCCGACTTGCGAGGTGCCGGCGTTCCCTTCTTCCGGTTCTCTCTTCCTGTTGTTCCCATGGCTACATCACCTCGTGCAGGCACCATGCCTCATTCCTCCTTCGGCACATGCTGCATGAAGAGCTCGAAGAAGCTTCCGGTACCGGTCTTTCGCCGGATGCTCTCCAGACGTTTCTTCACCGTGTGCTCGGTGATGAAGAGCCGCTCCGCAATGCCGGCATAGGTAAGCCCCATGAAGGCAAGTACTATCACCTCGCGTTCACGCTGCGTGAAGCGGCGATCGTTCAACATCCGCTCGATAGTCAATCGAGCGAAGTGCTTT